>NZ_JBITWR010000024.1:0-134440 GCF_044544025.1 Streptomyces sp. NPDC055243 | reverse complement strand
CTTCGGCGAGTTCACCTGGGTGCTTCCGGTGCTGCACGTCGGCATCATCGGCATGCTGATCCTCACGCGCTGGTGGGAGTTCTGGACCAGCTGACGCGGCGGCTCCGACAGGCATCTCTCGTAAGGCAGCTCTCGTAAGACAGCTCGCGCAAGGAGACATCACCCATGGTCAAGGGAGCAGCGGCCGAAGGGCCGAGCGCTGGACGGTTCACGCGCCGGGCCACGATGCGCAACCTCATCGGAGCGGGCCTCGCGGCCGTGGCGGCGCCGGCCGCGCTCCTCTGGTCGACACGGCACACGGACCGGAACCTGCCGTCCGACGACCTCGGCCAAGGCGCGTTCGACGAGATGTACGAGGGCCGCCACATCCGCGGTTCGAGGGCCGTCCCGGGTCATCACCACACGGGCGCCGACTGGGACATCACCGTCGACGGCCGCCCGCTCCACCTCATGCGGCGGGCCGACGGCGGCTATCTGAGCATGATCGACCACTACCAGTCGTATCCGACGCCCCTCATCGCCACCCGCAGGGCAGTGGACGAACTCGGCCGCGGCCAGCAGCTGCGCGGCGAAAGCGCCTGATCACCGCCCCGCACATCGGACCGGAGGAGCGAACCGACGTGGTCTACACCCGCAAGAACCAGGCCCGGCTCACCAGCACCGAGAAGCGGCGCTTCGTGAACGCGCTGCTCGAGCTCAAACGCAAGGGCGAGTACGACGCGTTCGTCCGGACCCACATCGAGCACTACGTGTCCGACGGGGACAGCGGACTGCGGGTGGCCCACATGACGCCCTCGTTCCTGCCCTGGCACCGCAGGTTCCTCCTGGAGTTCGAGCGGGCCCTGCAGCGGGTGGACTCCTCGGTCTCCGTCCCGTACTGGGACTGGACGGTGGACAGGTCACCCCGCGCCTCGCTCTGGGGCAGCGGGCTCATGGGCGGCAACGGGCGGCGCGCCGACCGGCAGGTCATGACCGGCCCGTTCGCCCGCGCGAACGGCATCTGGGTCATCAAGGAGGGGGAGACGGACGGCGACTTCCTCATGCGCGACTTCGGCCGCCCGCAGGACCCGATCGCGCTGCCCACCGCGGACCAACTGGCCTGGGCCATGCGCGACCCCGTGTACGACACACCGCCCTGGGACTCCACATCGTCCGAGGGCTACCGCAACAAGCTCGAGGGGTGGACGTCCGGCGTCGGCAACGACAAGTGGCGCAACCACAACCGCGTCCACCGCTGGGTCGGCGGGCACATGCTCGGCGGCGCGTCGGTCAACGACCCCGTCTTCTGGCTGAACCACGCCTTCGTGGACCTGCTGTGGGACCGCTGGATGGCGCGGCACCCCGACTCCGCCCCCTACCTGCCCGAGAAGCCGCCGGGGCCGGGCCGCGGCCCGCTGCACGGCAGTATCGCCGCCCGCCACGAGGCGATGCCGCCCTGGGGCGCGAAGCCGGACGACCTGCTCAGCCATCGCGGCATCTACCGCTACGCATGACAGCCGCCGCTGTACGCATGACAAAGCCCCCGGCGGTCCAGGACCGCCGGGGGCTTTCGCACAGGGGCGATCAGCCGCCGTAGCCGCCGGGGCCACCGGGGTTGCCGTGGCCGCCGTGGCCGCCGTCGGCGTTGGCGCACTGGTTGCCGAACGCCGGGTTCAGCAGCCCGATGACGTCCACAGTGTTGCCACACACGTTGACCGGGACGTGGACCGGAACCTGGACGAGGTTGCCGGAAAGGACGCCGGGCGAGCCGACGGCCGCACCCTCGGCGCCCGCGTCCGCCATGGCCATACCGGTGCCACTGAGCACCACGGCGCCCGTGCCGAGGGCAACAGCGGCTGCCTTCGCGATGCGAGACATCACGTTCTCCTTTGAATTGACGAGTACCGCCGCATGCACGCGGCCGTACTGTCCCTTCAACGGCGCCGTGGTCACCAGGTAACGGCACCGATCGGTACATCATTGGTGAAATCGGCCGGGAGCCCGTGTCCAGCGCTCCGCGCGAGCCGTTGCGCATCACATGATCTCAACACGACGCATGGCCGCCGCCCTCGCTCTCGCCGCCGGTGCCGCCGCCCTGGCCGCCCCCGCCGCGAACGCCGCCGAAATCTCCCCCACCGGCACGATCGACTCGCTCGGCGCGAGCGCGATCCCCGAGGAGTACCGCGCCGAGGTGCCGTCGGTCACCAGCCACCTGAATGGGGTCAACGGCCTCTACGAGCTGCAGCAGCTGCACCAGCTGACCGACCTGGCGGCGCCGGTCGTGGGCGTACTGCCCGCGATCGAGGGGTAATCCGCGAGGAAGACGCACGAGAAGCGGAGAGGCGGGGCCGGGCCCATGGGGGCTCTGCCCCGCCTCTTGCGTTGCGCAGGGGTGCGGGCGCGGATCGATTCAGGGGCCCGCGGATTTAATTCCGGTGACTGTCGAGGGCAAGGCTCCCTAAACTCACGGCATTCAGCATGCAGCATCCAGTGAGCAGTCAGCCAAGTGAGGGGGCCGGGCCATGCGTTACCGCACTGTCGTTCGTGCTTCCCGGTCGCGGTTCGACGTGATCCTGGTGTCTTCGCGGATGCGGTGACGGCTGCGCGGCCGTCACTGAGGTCCGTGGCGAACTCCTGACCCACCGACCGGCCGTGTCATGCCCCGGCCAGGTCGCGCTCCGGCCAGGACATGCTCTGACGAGGTCATACCCCCAGAGTTCTCACGCCCGGAAATAGCGCCGCCCTGTTCTGCATCAGAGCGAAAGGCCTCGGCCATGCGCACCAACACCCAACACCTGTCCGTCGGTTCCACCCGTTCCACCCTTTCCCCCCGCACATCCGCCGACGTCCGGAATCTCGGCATCCTCGCCCACGTCGACGCCGGCAAGACCACCGTCACCGAACGGATCCTGTTCCTGACCGGTGCCACCCACAAGAGAGGTGAGGTCCATGACGGCACGACCGTCACCGACTTCGACACGCAGGAACGCGACCGCGGGATCACCATCTTCGCCGCGGCGGTCAGCTGCGCCTGGGACGGCCACCGGATCAACCTGATCGACACCCCGGGCCACGTCGACTTCGCCGACGAGGTGGAGCGCTCGCTGCGGGTCCTGGACGGGGCTGTCGCGGTGTTCGACGCCGTGGCGGGGGTCGAGCCGCAGAGCGAGTCGGTGTGGCGGCAGGCCGACCGGTACGACGTGCCGCGGATCGCGTTCGTCAACAAGCTGGACCGGGCGGGCGCCGACCTCGACGCGGCGGTGGCATCGATGAGGGAGCGACTGCACACGGTCCCGCTGGTGGTGCAGCTGCCGATCGGCCGGGAGGACGAGTTCACCGGTGTGGTGGACCTGCTGCGGATGCGCGCCCTGGTCTGGCGCCCGGACCATCCCACGTACGAAGTGGAGCCGGTCCCCGAGGCCCTGCGCGAGCAGGCGCACCGGCGCAGGCACGAGCTGGAGGAGAGGGTGGCGGAGCTGCACGCGGCGGCGATGGAGGAGTACTGCGCGACGTCGACGCTCCGCACCCCGACCCTGACCGCCGCACTGCGCGATCTGACCCTCAGCGGTGAGGGCGTGGTGGTGCTGTGCGGTTCCGCCTACCGCAACCGCGGCATCGAACCGCTGCTGGAGGCGGTGGTGTCCTACCTGCCGTCGCCGGTGGACGTTCCGGCGGTACGCGGAACCCATGGCGACACCGTGCAGGAACGCGCCGCCGACCCCGAGGCGCCGCTCGCGGGCCTGGCCTTCAAAGTGAACGCGACGGCGACGGGGCGGCTGACGTACGTACGCGTGTACTCGGGAACGATCACGAAGGGAGAGACGGTGATGGACGCGGGCACGGGCCGCACCGAACGGATCGGCCGCATCCTGCGCGTGCAGGCCGACCGCCACGCGGAACTCGACCGGGCGACGGCAGGGGACATCGTGGCCGTGGTGGGCCTGAAGACGTCCCGCGCCGGCACCACGCTGTGCTCGCCCGGCGCGCCCCTGACCCTCGAACCGCCCGCAGTGGCGGCATCGGTGGTCTCGGTGGCGGTGGAGTCCCACAGGAGCACGGACACCGGCCGCCTGTCCTCGGCCCTGGCACGCCTGGTCGAGGAGGACCCCTCGCTGGCGGTACGGGTCGACCGTGAGACCGGCCAGACGGTCCTGTCCGGCATGGGCGAGCTGCATCTGGAGGTGGCGGTGGAGAAGATCCGCCGCGCCCACGGCATCGAGGTGGGCGTGGGCCGCCCGCAGGTGGCGTACCGCGAGACGGTCGTGCGCGGGGTGTCGGGTCTGGTGTACCGGCACGTCAAACAGGACGGTGGCGCGGGCCAGTTCGCACACGTGGTGCTCGACGTCGAGCGCCTGGAGGCGCAGCCGGAAGCGGCCCACACCTTCGTCTTCGACTCCACGGTCACGGGTGGCCGGGTGCCGCAGGAGTACGTGCGTGCGGTGGAGGCTGGCTGCCGGGACGCTCTCGCCGACGGCCCCCTGGGCGGTCATCCGGTGACGGGCCTGCGGGTCACGCTGACCGACGGAGCGACCCACTCCAAGGACTCCTCGGAGATGGCGTTCCGGACGGCGGGCAGATTCGCACTCCGCGAGGCGCTGCGCGCCGCGGTACTCGAACTCCTGGAACCGGTGGTGGAGTTGACGGCCACGGTCCCGGACGACGGGGTGGGCGGCGTACTGGGCGACCTGGCGGCCCGCCGCGGCCGGGTCACGGCCTCGACGACCCGCTCCGGCATCGCCACGATCACGGCAACGGTCCCCCTGGCCGAACTGTTCGGCTACGCGTCGCGCCTGCGCAGCCGCACGCAGGGGCGCGGCACGTTCACGACGCGGCCGATGGGTTATGCGGGGGTTCCGGCGGCGGTTTCGGCGGGGGTGCTGGGTCGGTAAGTACACCGCCCCGTCGGCCTGCAGAGCAACACAACAAACCGCGCACGCGGACCCCCAGTTCAGTTTCCGCCCCGCCGGATCTCATCCGGCGGGGCGGAGGTGCGGGGTCTTTGCGCTGGTGAGTAAGGGGCTGGGCCGTCACACCGGCGAGAGCCACTGAAGTCATGAGGCAGATCACGCCACATCAGTCCGAATTCCGTTGCGTCTGCAATGCACCACGGGAGAGTATGTTCGATACGCTTACGTGGCGTGAGTGGCACATGCGCTTGCTGTGATCGACGACCGGACGCAGAGCGCAACATAGTTGACGAGTTAACGGGGGTGGACTCATGAAGTTCGACATGGGAGACACGACCCTCGCGGTGCTGGGGAAGAACACCGTGGGGTCCAGCGACGACCTCGGGACGCTGATCAGCTTGCTGGTCCAGGCGGCCGAACCGCTGGAGGGCAAGTTCAACGGGGCAGGCAAGGCGACCTTCGACTCGTTCAAATTGCGCGCGGATGAAATCACTTCGGATCTGAACGGGGCACTGTCCTCGATCCTGGGCGGGCAGGCCGGTATGGATACCGCGTTCGGCTCCGGCGACCAGGAGCAGTCGGACAACGCCCACCAGAATATGGGCGCGGCCAACTTCGACAGCGCCCGCTTCTCCGGCTGATCCTGCCGAGTCGGCCTGCTCGCGCACCCAATACTTCGCACACAGGGGGAACTCCGCCATGGCTGGAAACCAGGACCGCCGCTCCTACGACACCGGCGCTTCGTCCGACGTGCAGGGCGGCCTGCAGATCATCATCGGTCAGCTGGAGCGGGTGCTCGGCGACCGCGACCGCGCAGTGAAGGCCGCGATGGCCGACTACCAGGCCGACGGCGTGTCAGACGACTACCACGGTAAGGAAGTCCGCTGGAACAAGGCAGCCAACGAGGTACGGGAAATCATCCGCCTCGTGCGTACGACGCTGGAGCAGAACGACGGCACCGCGCAGTCGACGCTCGCGCGAGCGCGCGCAGCGGTCGACAACATCGGCTGAACGGAGCGCCGTTGCGGGTGTGCCGGCGCGGATACGGGTCACGGGGCTGAAGTAGGGGGTTGGCATGCCGAAATGGGACATTGAGCCGGGCGGGGTGAAGCTCGTCCTGTCGCACGTGAACGATGTACTGGGCACTTTGGACCGGCACGTCGGCGAGTACGGCGAGGACTTGGGGGGCGCTGCGAAGTGGTCCGGTGCCCTGGTGTCGGGGGGAGCCGACGGCGGAGGCCAGAGTCCGGTCGGAGGTCTGGTCGCCGCCGCGCTCGTCGAGTTCGCCGAAGGCACCGCCGAGGATCTGGAGTTCATCGGCGTGCGGGCCGGGCAGTCGGTCAACGGCGCGATGCTGGCCACCGCTGCCTACGAAGCGGGTGACCTGGAGATCGCGGCCGAGCTGCAGCGCTCCGCGGCCAGTGTGGTCGACCCGATCCTGGAGCGGCCCACACCCCTCACGCGGGGTTCGCTGTGATCACTGCGAAGGATGTCCCCCACTTCAGCGGTGACCTCGAGCAGTTGGAGCAGCACGCTTCCGGGCTGCGGGCCCATGCCGGCGCCCTGCGCCAGGCGGGGGGTGCGGTGCACAGCAAGTTCCAGGGCCTTGGGGCCTTCTACCGGGCACCCGAGGCGGAGGAGCTCTTCGCCTCCACGGCGCCGGTGCGGGATCGAGCGGACCTGTTCGCCTCGAAGATCGAAACGGTCGCCCGAGCGCTGGATGATTACGCTGGCGCGGTACGGCCCATTATCGCCCGCCTGGACCATCTCCGGACTCAGGTGGCCGACTTCAGGGCGAGCCTGAAGACCGACAGCGGCGAGATCGACGACGAGTGGACCCAGGACCAGGGCAAGATCGACCAGCACGCGGCTCTGTGGGGCGAGGTCGCCCAGGCTCAGGCCGACTTCACCAAAGCCGAGACCGCCGCCAACAACAAGATCACGGCTCTGGTCGACGGCACCCAGTACGTGCCGCAGGGCTACAAGGGCACCTTGGTCCCACGCGGTATGCAGGTCTACGGCTACACCGCCGAAGCGCTCAAGCACGCCGACAAGCTGCCCTGGGGCACCCCTGAGGCCCTCACCTACGACAAGTTCGACCTCTCCCACCATGTGAGGGAGGCCAGCGGCAGCATCAAGGACAACGTCGTCGGCACCGTCACCGGGCTCGTGGACCTCGTCAGCCCCGGAGCTGACGGCGATGCGGCCCGCAAGGGTCTTGGCATGACGGTCCTCGGCCTGGAGTCCTACCTCTTCGACCCGCTCAACAAGCAAGACTCGCCCTGGAAGAAGCCAGTCGCCGAGGGCCGCCCGTACACCAAGACGTTCGCCAAGGCCCTGGTCGGCTGGGATGACTGGGAAGATCACCCAGGCAAGGCCACAGGCACTGTCTTCTTCAACGGCCTGACCCTCGCCTCAGGACCGCTGGCCGCCGTCTCGAAACTGGCCAAGGGCGGCGCTGTCGCCAAAACCGCTGGCACCCTGGCCAAGGTCGGCGAGGCCATCGACCCCCTCAGCGCGGCAGCCAGGACCATCGGCGCCACCACTCGAGCCGCACCCAAGATCGCAGACGTCACCGCCCGAGTCCGCGCCGGATTCGGCAACGCGCCTGGTGCCGGCTCCGCCAGCACCATGTGGAGGTTCGCCCCACACTCTCAAGTCCACGTTGGGAACGGCGAACTCACCATCCTAAAGAACGGCGTTCCGGACACCACGCCGCCCCGTGTCGAACTCTCCGCCGATGAGCGCACCCCCTCCATCGCCGCGCCCCGGGACCACCAGAACGTCATTCAGAGACCCGATGAGATGCCAAAGGGAGGCGCGGCCGCCGAACGAGCAAACGCGGGGGCGGAGGCGCTGCCGCGAGGAGGGCCAGTCCTGGTGGGCGCGCATGCTGGTGATGATGCGGCAGCAGCCCTCGGCCGGGGCGGGGACGTTCCGCCGCGTAGCTCGCCTCTTCAAGGGCCAGGAGCTGCTTCCCGTACCGGAGACGGTGTGGGCGGAGCTGCCGGGCGGGCCGGGGACGATATCGGTGGAGTGGGCCGCGATGTCTCAGGGGGCACCGCATCACACCTCCCCCCTGGCGCATCAGGCGGTTTCACCAACGGCCCCTCAGCCAGCCATGAGCTCCCCGGCTCCGGTGGTCGCACCACAGGCCCAGGTGGTGGCGATCACACGCCGGGCGGCACCGTCAACCACGACGGCGTCTCCGTCGGCGGGCACACCACCACCGGGCACGGCGCAGGTTCTGCCGGTAGTCATGGTGATGGTGTGGTCGGAGGCGATGGGTTCGGCGCGAGAGGGCAGGCGGACACCCTCGATGGTCTGTCGGAGATCGATCCGAGCAGGTACAGCAGACCGCATGACGAGATGCCTCATGAGCCCACCGGACCGCTGAAGCCGGAGCAGGAGGCTCGTCTCCTTGCTGAGCTCAGTCACGCGAAAATAAAACTGCGCGATCAGGAAGCCGTTCTCCACAGCCTCCGCAAGGATCCCTACGGTGCCAGTGTTGCGGAAATCATTAGCCGTGGGCACCTTCGGGGTACAGAGAATTACAGCAAGATTCTCGATATGTGCAAGCAAGGGCCCAGTCGCAGCAGCCCCGACAGCATGGTTCCTGCTGCCCACATGGCACTGGTTCATGCCACCGAACTGCAAGGTCGGGGGTTCACACGCCTCGGGTTCGAGTTCGGGGAGCCCACTGATCTATGGGACCTCGACGTGTACACGAGAAATGCTGATGGCGAGATCGACTACGCTTACCAGCTGAAGAACGTAGCCAGCAAGAAGAAGCTGATCAAGAATGCCGAGAGTGCGATCGAGCAGCTGCGGTACGAGTACATGAATCATGGTGTGGCTATCCTGGACGTGCACCATCCTATGTCGATCCTGCGCCCAGGAGCATTCAAAGCCATCGAGGAAGCAGCGATGGATGGTGGCGCGACCGTACTGCTGCGCTTCGAGGACGGCGCGATCAAGATTCCGGCCGACGGCCCCATTTACCCCTGAGAGAACTTCATGTCGACACTCATGCGAGCAAAAAAGGAATGCGGATCCTGGTTTTGGGACCTGGACGGGACCGTACCATCCGGTCTTAACTCTGCATTGAGCGTCGCAGCAAGAATGATCGAGGTGCTCGATCAGTTCGAGCTGCTTTCGCCGAGCAGTCTGGAATACATGTGGCTCGCCCCGGGGAAAGGGTTCACAGGGGTTATGAGCACGGTCTTCATTCGAAACCTGACAGACCCAGAAATCCCTCACAAAATCTCTGGAAGCCGTCCTGTAGCTTTCCCTGATGCGAAGGTCCGAGACTTCAAGGTCATTGGTAGTGGAGTCTGGTACGACACTGAGGGGCACCCCCGAAAAGAGCCCCGTATTGTTGATTTGTCTGTCACAACTTCCTCATACGGTCCGACCGCAACCCTTTCAGTTCACCACGACATTTGGAGCTGGTTCGGCTTCTCTGGCCGTCCACATCCGGAGGTGCAGAGCAGGAATGCCCCTCGGCTTGCCGACGCGCTGCGCGAACTCAACTCTGCACTCGGCGTGGAAGCCGAGACAGGTGAGCCGACGTACTTCGGGCATGCCGTCGGCTTCGGCATCAGTAGGCCGGACGCCGATGAGAGTGGGCTGGGGCCGGACCTGACGGACAAGCTTTAACAGCCATGAGCTGGATACTTCCCCCGAGGCCTCGTGCGGGGACAGGCGGCCCACACAGCCGTGCAACGCGTGTGCCGCGCTCCTCAAGGCGCTCGGGGTTCGTGTCATCGGTTGAGCCTGCCGTTCCAAAGTGGCGAAGAGAGAGACCGGGGCGTAGGAACAACTCGCATTTCAGCGCAGTAGTTAATGCGCATCCTCAGCACCAGGCGCTCCCTCCCCCTGGCGCGCGGACCACTTCGCGACCTTCTGGGCAGCTGATGCAGTCGAGGCAACGCCCAGCAGGCCGCGCCTCAAGACATTTAGAAGGAACCATGTCATCTCCCTGTCCGCTTACAGAGGCCTGTGAGCCCATCTGATGGCAGCTCAGGATTACGACAGCCAGCTCTTGGAGTCGGTGTCGGTTAGGCGCCGACGGCTGCGCGATGCCCTCCTGTTCGGAGCACAGCGGCAGCGGAGGACCGTTGATGAGCGGTTGGGGAAAGTGGTCGCCGGATTGGTGGTCGCGGCGATCTTGTGTGCCGGATGCGTGGGATGGTCGTTCGTCTCACACCGAATCATTGGGAAAAGTCCCTACGAGTCGTCGGTGCCCGATTCTCCCAATTCCCCGGCTTCTTCCTCATCACCTTCCCATCCGTAACCCCTTCCTCTCGATGATAGGTTCGAACGCGTGATATCTGCGGGGCCGTTGAGCCGCACGAGCGGGACAAGTCGCACGGCCTTGAGCCGGGTCACTCTGGTGGGAGAGCAGCGGCGGGTGGACCTCGTTCTTCCTTCGCAGGAGCCGGTCGGGCTGCTGCTTCCCGAGGTGCTGCGGCTGCTCGATGACAGAGCTGCCGCCCGGCCCATGCTGCGGCACCTCGTCACCGCGGACGGTTCGGCGCTGGCGCACGACAGCACCCTGGAGTCTGCCGGGATACCGGACGGTGCCGTGCTGCGGCTGGTGCGCGTCGAGGATGCGCCGTCCGCGCCCGTCGTTCATGACGTCACCGATGAAGCTGCCGATGATCTGGATGTGCGGGCCTGGCGGTGGCGGCCCGCTGCTCGGCGGGTGGTGGCGGGGCTGGCCACTGTGTTCTGGGTGGTGGTGGCCGGGGTGTTGGCCGCCGGTGAGTTCGAGTTGGCCGCTGCGGGGCAGGCTTTGGTGGCTGTCGCCGTCGTGCTGAGCTGTTCCGGGGCTCTGTTGGGGTGGCGGAAGCAGGCCGGACTTGCCGCCACGTTGATCGTGTCTGCGGGAGCTTTGGGCTCGCTCGGTGTGCGGACGTTGGGTGATGCGTACGCCTGGGGGAACCCGGTGCTTCTGGCGGGCCTCGCCCTCGACGCCGTACTTGTGTTGTTGCTTCTGGGGTTGTTTTCGCCGCTGGGCCGCGGGGCTTTGATCGGGGCCGCAGCCGCCCTGGGGTGTCTGGTCCTGTGGGAAGCGGCCTTCGCTCTGCAGGACGGTGCTCGGACCGAGGTCGAGCAGGCCCGTATGGGGGCGTTGCTCGCTGTCGTGTCCGTCGTGGTGCTTGGTGTGCTGCCTCGGCTTGCCTTGATGGCATCGGGGTTGTCGGGGCTCGATGACCGGCGTACGAGCGGGGCGTCAGTGAGCCGCTATCAGGTGGGTACGGCGCTCAGTGCCACGCATCGTGGACTGGCCCTGGCCACCATCGTGTTGGCCGTATCTGCCGCAGCGGCCGGAGTAATGGTG
Organism: Streptomyces sp. NPDC055243; assembly: GCF_044544025.1. Taxonomy (NCBI): domain Bacteria; kingdom Bacillati; phylum Actinomycetota; class Actinomycetes; order Kitasatosporales; family Streptomycetaceae; genus Streptomyces; species Streptomyces sp. NPDC055243. Next base: position 123,208 of record NZ_JBITWR010000024.1, on the reverse strand, counting down.
TTGCGTGCCCCCTCGGTGTGGACAGTCCCGGTGGCTGCGGTCACCGCCGTGGTCCTTGCGCTGCGGGCTCGTGCCTATCCACTCGTCGCGGAGGTGGTGGGGTTGTTCGCAGCCTCGGCCGTCGTCGTTGTGGGGTTGGTCATGGTGTGGACGGAGCGGTCGGCCGCCGGGGGGCCGATGGCTCTGCTGGTCGCGCTCGCCCTGATTCCTCTGGTGGTCCTTGCGGTGCAACCCCCCGAGCATGTGCGGGTGCGGCTCCGCCGCGTCGGCGACGTGTTGGAGTCAGTGGGCGTCATTTCCCTGTTGCCTCTGGTCATCGGGGTTTTCGGCGTGTACGGGCGACTGCTCGACACCTTCGCGTAGGGGCGCGGCATGGCTCAGCAGGGAAATGATTGGCAGCGTGACGTGCTACGGGAGTTGGGGGCCGCTTCCGCGGAGTCGACTGCTGTGCTGCATCTGGCGGCCTCGGAGTCCGCTCCGGAGCAGCCGCGGACCGCGACCCCAGCACCCCGTCCGTCGGCATCCACCCAACCCGCGCCGCGCGATCCTCGCCTTCCCCTGCCCACCCCGGAGTCCGTCCCCACCGTCGATCCGCGCCTGGCCCGCGCCCTGGGCGGCCCGCAGCACGGAGACTCCGCCGCGCGGCGCACCGGGCGCTCACTACGTAAGCTCACTGCCTCGGCCGGGCAGGAGGTGGCCGAGCAGACACGTCTCGCTCGCGAGGTGCAGCAGCCGGTCACCACCGGGCGGGTCATCGCCGTGACCTCCATCCGCGGCGGCGTAGGCAAGTCCACCGTCTCCGCCCTGCTGGCACGCACGTTCAATCACTACCGGCACGATCCGGTGCTCGCCCTGGAGGCCGATGCCGCGCTCGGCACCCTGCCGGTGCGGCTCGGAGCGGAGTCCGTGCGCTGGGCGTGCGCGGATCTGGCCCAGATCCTCAGCCCAGCCATGCAGCTCACCGATGTCACCGGTTACCTGGTGCCGGTCACGGACGGCGGCTGGTTGCTGCCCGCAAGCCAGGGACGTGTCGGAGCCCCGCTCGACGTGCCCACCTACCGCACCGTCACCCTCGCGCTGCGCCGCTACTTCGCCGTGTCGGTGGTCGACTGCGAGACGCTGCCCGGCGAAGTGGCGCGGACCGCGATGGACACCGCCCACGCCCGCGTCGTGGTCGCCCCGATGACCGCCGAAGGCGTCAACGGCACCCGCCTGGTCCTGGACTGGCTGGCCCAGCTGCCGCACTCGGCGCTTGCCACAACCGTCGTAGCCCTGTCCGCGAACTCCCCTGATACAACGCTCGACTTGAAGACGGCCGCCGCGCACCTGCGCGAGACGGGAGCGGCCGTGGTGCCGCTCCCCTACGACCGTCATCTGGCCCAAGGAGGCCCCATCCACACCGGCATGCTCGGCCAGAGCTCCCGCGAGGCCGCCGTCCAGCTGGCCGCCGAGGCGATGGGGCGGGCGGTGCGGGTGCGATGACCCAACACCTCATACACCGCCCGGCCCGCTCCACCCGGCCTCTCGGCGCTGCTCCTGAACGCACCATCGAGCCGCCCCCGAACCTGCCCGAGGGCAAGATGGGCAACGCCGCGACCGCGCTGCTTCCGATGGCTGGCGTCATGGGCTCGGTCGTCATGATGACCGTCATCCGCAACAGCCAGTTCGCCGCCATCGGCGCGATCGTCCTCGTCTTCGCCCTGCTCGGCGCGGTGGCCCTGTTCCTGTCCCAGCGCGGCAAGGCGCAGCGCACCCGGCGTACGCAGCGCGAGCGGTATCTGGAGTACGTGGAGGAGCAGCGCGACGAACTCGGAGCGGTCGAGCGGGAGCTGCGGCGGCAGGCGCGGGTTCTCAATCCGCCCCCGGAGGCGTTGTACGACCTGGTGCGCGATCCGGCCCGGCTGTGGGAGCGGCGTCGTCTGGACGCGGACTTCCTGCGGGTGCGGCTGGGCACCGGCGATGTGCCCGTGCAGGGGCTTGCCATCGGCCAGAACCAGGGCAGCGGGGTGCTGACCCCGCCTGACCCGTTCATGCTCAACGAAGCACGAGCCCTGCAGCACCGGTTCACCACCACGAGCGACTTCCCGCTGACCGCGCCGCTGGACAGGGCGGGCAACGTCAGCATCATCGGCGAGCGGGACAACGTACTAAGTATCGCCCGCGCCCTGCTGATCCAGACCGCCGTGACGCACGCCCCCGACGATGTCGCCATCGCCCTTGGCGTGCCCGGCGAACGTCTGGCCGAGTGGGAGTGGGCGAAGTGGCTGCCCCACGTCCTCGATGCCCAGCAGCACGACGGCCCGGCCGCCGCCCTGCGCATCGCGCCCAGCATCGAGCAGCTCGCCCGGCAGTGCGCCCCGGACCTGCGCCGCCGCTCCTCCTACGCCGCCGAAGTACGTCGCGGCCTCTCCGACCGCAACGCGCTGCGCATGAACGACCGACTCCTGGTCGTCAGCGACTGCCACGGCAGCACGGCCATCGAACTACCCCGCCCTGACACCGCCGTCGATCTGACGGGCATGGGCGTGACCGTGCTGCACCTGCTTGAGCAGCAGGTCCACGAACCCGACCAGGTCAGCGTGCGGATCGTCGTCGACGGCGACCACGTCCGTGTCGAAGACCTGCGTGCCCCCGACGCACTGCCCGGACAGGGCACTCCGGATGAGATGAGTCTGGGGGGTGCCGAAGGACTGGCCCGCATGCTCGCCCCGCTGCGCCTGTCCGCCGAGTCCGCCGCTGAGGGCACCCCCATCTCCGGCCCCGTCGACTTCCCCACCCTCCTGAGCATCGACGACCCGGCCGCCCTCGACCTCGACAAGCTGTGGGCGCCACGCGGCGAACGCGACTTCCTGCGCGTACCCATCGGCCTCAACGACCGCCACGAACCCGTCCTGCTCGACCTCAAGGAGTCCTCCGAACTGGGCATGGGCCCGCACGGCCTGTGCGTCGGCGCCACCGGCTCCGGCAAGAGCGAACTCCTGCGCACCCTGGTCCTGGCCCTGGCCGCCACCCACTCCCCCGAAGACCTCGCGCTGGTCCTGGTCGACTACAAGGGCGGCGCCACCTTCGCCCCCTTCACCCAGCTCCCGCACGTCGCAGGCGTGATCACCAACCTGGAGAACCAGGCCGGACTCGTCGAACGCGTCCACACCAGCCTGGCCGGCGAGGTCAAACGCCGCCAGCAGGTCCTCAAGGACGCAGGCAACGTCGCCGACATCGGCCACTACGCCGCCCTGCGCGCCAAGCAGCCCGAGCTCGAGCTGGAGGCACTGCCGCACCTGTTCGTTGTCATCGACGAATTCGGCGAACTCCTCAACGCCAAGCCCGACTTCATCGACCTGTTCCTCTCCATCGGCCGCATCGGCCGCTCGATCGGCGTACACCTGCTGCTGTCCAGCCAGCGCATCGAATCCGGCAAGCTCAAGGGCCTGGAGACCTACCTCTCCTACCGCCTCGGCCTGCGCACCTTCTCCGCCGACGAGTCACGCACCGTCCTGGACACCGTGGACGCCTTCCAGCTGCCCCCGCTGCCCGGCTTCGGCTACCTCAAAGTCGACACCTCCACCTACGAACGCTTCAAGGCGGGCTACGTCTCCGGCGCCCACCGCGGCCCCGCCCTGCGCGAGCAGACCGACGCCGAACCCCTCGCCTGGCCCTACCCCACCTTCAACACCAGCCAGAACCCCACCACCGGCGCGCCCGAAGAACCCGCGATGCGGGAGCGGGAGACCGGCCCGACCGTCCTGTCCGCCATGGTCGACCAGCTGTGCACCGCCGCCCCTCCGGTCCGCCGCATCTGGCTGCCGCCGCTGCCCGACGCGATCTCGCTCGACGCCGCCGCCGGACCCGTCCAGGCCTCGGAGCGCGGCCTGCACCTGGCCACCAGCGCAGGCCCCATGCAGCTACCTCTGGGCGTCCTGGACGACCCGGCCAAGCAGTGGCAAAAGCCCTGGATCCTGGACCTGACCGTGGCCGGCGGGCACGCTGCCGTCATCGGTGGCCCGCAGTCCGGCAAGACCACCCTGCTACGTACCCTCGCACTCTCCCTGGCCCTGACCCACACCCCGCACCAGGCCGCCGTCTACGGCCTCGACCTGGTCGGCGGCGGCCTGACGGCGCTGGCCGGACTGCCGCACGTGGGCGGCATCGCGGGACGCGCCGACCACGAACGCGCCGCCCGTACCGTCGCCGAGGTCCGTGCCCAACTGGCTCTGCGTGAGGAGCTGTTCCGCGAGTACGGGATCGACTCCGTCGACCAGCTGCGCCACCTGCGCGCAAGCGGCAAGCTGACCGAACTCGGCTCCACCGACATCGTGCTGCTCATCGACGGATTCGGTGCCCTGCGCGACGAGTTCGCCGAGCTCGACGACACCGTCGCCGACCTCCTCAAGCGTGGCAGCGGTTACGGCATCCACATCGTGGCGGGCATGTTGCGCTGGAACGACGTGCGCATCGCCACCCAGTCCATGTTCGGCACGCGCGTCGAGCTGCGCCTGAACGACCCCTCTGACTCCAGCGTCGACCGCAAGCTCTCCGAGACGCTGAGCGCCGACGCCCCCGGCCGGATCCTGACCGACGCCAAGCTCTTCGCCCACACCGCCCTGCCCCGCATCGACGGCCAACCGTTCACCGGCGACCTGGGCCCCGCCCTGGAGCGCGCCGGACGTACGTTGCGCGCCAGCTGGCACGGCGAACTCGCTGCCCCTGTGCGGGTGTTGCCCGCAGTCCTGCCCGCCGCCAAGCTGCCCTCGCCGGCCGCCGAACCCTCGCGCATCCCGCTCGGCGTCGACCAGGACGCCCTCGCCCCGGCGCTCCTTGACCTGGTCGGGCAGGATCAGCACCTGCTGATCCTCGGCGACAACGAATGCGGGAAGACCAACCTGCTCAAGCTGATCACCCAGCAGCTCATCGACCGCCACAGTGACGAGGACCTGGTCTTCGGGGTCTTCGACCCGCGGCGCGGCCTGCGCGGTGTCGTCCCCGAGCCCTACCGTGGCGGCTACGCCCACAACGCCAAGCTCGCCGGCGCCCTGGCCACCGGTATAGCGGGCGAACTGGAAAAGCGCATGCCGGGGACCGCCGACCCGGACGCGATCACCGACGGGCCGGCCTTCACCGGTCCCCGGATCGTCATACTCGTCGACGACTACGACATCCTCACCACCGCCGGCCAACAGCCCCTGGCGCCCTTCCTGCCCTACATCTCCTCCGCCCAGGACATCGGCCTGCACTTCATCGTCACCCGCCGCGTCGCCGGGGCGTCGCGCGCCCTGTACGAGCCCTTCCTCACCACCCTGCGCGAAACCGGCACCACCGCCCTCCTCATGGCCGGCGACCGCACCGAAGGCCAGCTCTTCCCCGGCCTCTACGCCTCCGCCCAGCCCCCCGGCCGCGGCACTCTCGTCCGCCGAGGCCGCCACCACCAGCTCATCCAGACCGCCCTGGCCACCGAGGCCGACGACACCGCGGAGAAGAAACACCCGTGACCAAGGACGTCATCGCCCTCACCCCCAAGATGCCCGACATCAACACCCTGCTCGCCGGACTCTTCGCCGGCGGTCCCGACCTGGGCATCGACTCCCTGGCCGAGGGTGCGGTCGTCCAGCTCTGCGCACCGAACGGCCGCCCGCTGGTCTCCGTCGAAGCACCTCTGCTCATCCAGGTCCCCGGCGAGGCGCAACGCCTGCTCGGGGCCGAAGTCGCTTCCCCCGACGGGCCGTTCTGGTGGACCGAAGCACGCGCCTCCACCGCCGTCGAGGAGGGCGAACGGCTCGCCGGATCCTTCGCCGGACGCCTAGCAGCCGTCCTGGGCGGCACAGTCTGGCCGCCGGACGTAGCCCACACCGATGTCGTCCCGCTCACCCCCGAGACCGCCACCGCCGCAGCGGCGCCCTCAGCGACAGCGCCCGCCGTGGACGTCCTCACGGACAAGGCCGCTGTCGTCATCCAGGACCGCCCCGTCGTCGCCATGACCAACTGGCTCGCCGACGCCCTGCGCACCGCGGCCGACAGTGACCGCGCCCTGCAGATCGTCACCCCGCCCCACACCAGCCTCACCCTCCCCACCCGCAACGCAGTGCAAGGCCAGCCCAACCGCTGGGTCGTCCAGGACCCCGACTGCGGCTACTACGACGGCCTGTCCGGGGTGCAACTCCACTGGCACGAGAACCACTTCACGCCGGTGAAATCCACGGACGGAAACCCGCGGATCGCGGAAGTTTTCAAGCCCGATCCGGAGCCCGAGTCGGTCTCCAACGCTCCGGGCGAGCGCCAACTGCTCCTCTCCCTCCACACCACCCACGCCGCCGACGAAGACCTCCTGCTCGGCGGCGCCTTGGAAGCGGCCTGGCAGGCTCTCACCGGCACCCCACCGGCCGGCTGGTCCACCGCCGAACCCATCGCCCTGCCCTGGTCCCGACGCCAGCTGACCGAACTGGCCCGCACCCGTGCCCAGAAGAACACCCCCACCTGGCTGACCGCCATCGGCTCCCCGGACCACCCGGCCATCGCCACCACTCACATCACCCACACCTCGGCAGGCATCGAGGAACACATCACGCTCACCCTCGGCTACGCCCCCGCCGAAGCCCCGCCCCTGGACGCCATCGCCCCGCTGGCCAAGATCCTCGCCACGGACCACGGCCTAGCCTCCATGCTCACGTCGCTCCGTACCGCCCGCCGAGACCTCACCGTCCCACCCCGATTCGAAGCCCTGCCCATACCTCTCTCCTTCACCCTGGGCGCAGACGCCGTGAACGACATCGGCCTCCCCCACGCCCAACACCCGCCCCGGGGCCTCCGCGCCGACCGCCTCGGCCCCGCAGCACGGCCCGCACTCCACTACGTCCTGGGCGACGGCACCGACCCGAACTCCTGGACGATCCTCCAGCAGCTCGCCGAGCACCTCAGGCCCGCATAGCCGCGACACAGAGATGAGGCCACGTCCTTCGGACGTGGCCTCATCTCAGCTGCGCAAGCGCTAGACGTTGAAGCGGAACTCCACCACGTCCCCGTCCTGCATCACGTACTCCTTGCCCTCCATGCGCGCCTTGCCCTTCGCGCGGGCCTCGGCGACCGAGCCCGTCTCGACCAGGTCCTCGAAGGAGATGACCTCGGCCTTGATGAAGCCCTTCTGGAAGTCCGTGTGGATCACGCCGGCCGCCTCGGGGGCCGTCGCGCCCGCCGGGATCGTCCAGGCGCGGGATTCCTTGGGGCCTGCCGTGAGGTAGGTCTGGAGGCCGAGGGTGCGGAAGCCGACGTGGGCCAGGGTGGCCAGGCCGGGCTCTTCCTGGCCCACCGACTGGAGGAGTTCGAGGGCCTCGTCCTCCTCCAGCTCCACGAGCTCCGACTCCAGCTTGGCGTTGAGGAAGATCGCCTCCGCGGGGGCGACCAGGGCGCTCTGCTCGGCCTTGAACGCGTCGTCCGTCAGCTCGTCCTCGTCCACGTTGAAGACGTAGAGGAAGGGCTTCGTCGTGAGGAGGTGGAGGTCGTGGAGGAGTTCTTCCCTGCCCGAGCCCTGGACGATGCCCGCCGAGAAGAGCGTGTCGCCCTTCTCGAGGATCGCCTGGGCCTCCTCCACCGCCTTCACCTTCGGAGCGATGTCCTTCTTGATCCGCGATTCCTTCTGGAGGCGCGGGAGGACCTTCTCGATGGTCTGGAGGTCCGCGAGGATCAGCTCGGTGTTGATCGTCTCGATGTCGTCCTTGGGCGAGACCTTGCCGTCCACGTGCACGACGTTCTCGTCCTTGAAGGCGCGGATGACCTGGCAGATCGCGTCCGACTCGCGGATGTTCGCGAGGAATTTGTTGCCCAGGCCCTCGCCCTCGCTCGCGCCGCGCACGATGCCCGCGATGTCGACGAAGTCGACCGTCGCCGGGAGGATCTTCTGGGAGCTGAAGATTTCCGCCAACTTCGTGAGGCGGGGGTCCGGGACGCCGACCACGCCGACATTCGGCTCGATCGTCGCGAACGGGTAGTTGGCCGCAAGGACGTCGTTCTTGGTCAGGGCGTTGAACAGGGTCGACTTGCCGACATTGGGCAGACCGACGATTCCGATCGTGAGCGACACGTTGCGACTTCCCGTACGTGAGTCTGTGGGTGGACGGCCCGGGGGGCCGGAGCGACCGTAGGGCGATCCCCCAGTCTACGGCGTGCGGGCCCCGCCCTCGTCGGCGTACCGCTCTCCTGTCGAACGCTTGGCCAAGGTCGGCCAAAGGGCGTGTCCCAGGCAGGATTATCGGTACGGCGCGACCTAGGTTGGTCCGGTGGAGCAACACAGGACGCGTCCCCCTCAGCCCCAGGCCCGGCCGCGACGCACCGCGCCCCTGCCCCCGCAGGGCAGGCCCGCCGATTCGGCGACGGTCTACCGCGCCCCGTCCCGTCCCCGCCGCCCCGTCCCGCCCTTCGTACGCAACCTGCGGGCACTGCCGATCTACCGCAGACTGCGCGCGATGCCGAACCCGCGGCTCACGGGGCTCGGCAGCGGGCTCTTCTGCACCGCGGCGATGTTCCTGCTCGCCTGTCTGCTGTGGCTGCTCTTCGGCAGCTCGGTCGTCGCGTACGGCGTGCTCTTCCTGCCCGTGAGCGTGCTGACCGCGTTCTGGGTGCGGCCCGCCGACCTGGTGACCGCGCCGGTGGCCGCGCCCATCGCCTTCGCCGTCGGGCTCGTGCCCATCTCCGGGGGCACCGGCGGCTTCGGCGGGCACTTCATGGGGCTGATCACTTCGCTCGCGCTGCACGCGGGCTGGCTGTACGCCGGGACGCTGGCCGCCGGGCTGATCGTGACCGTGCGCAGGATCAAGCTCATGGGGCAGCGGCGGCGGGCGCGGGCTGTCGCCCCGCCCTCCTCCGCCGCCGGGCCTCGCGGGCCCAAGCGGCGGATGCCCACCGCCTAGGAGCGGTCAGGCGGCCCCGGGGTGCTAGTCCTTCTCCGCCGCCGCCATCGCCGCGCCCACGATCCCCGCGTTGTTCTGGAGCTCCGCGGGGACCAGCTCCGCCTTGATGCCCTTGATCAGCGGCAGGAACTTGTGCGACTTGCGGCTCACTCCGCCGCCGATGATGACGAGCTCGGGCGAGAACAGCATCTCCACGTGCGCCAGATACTTCTGGACGCGGTGCGCCCAGTGCTCCCAGGTGAGGTCCTCGTCCTCCTTGGCCTTGGACGACGCACGCTTCTCCGCGTCGTGCCCGTGCAGCTCCAGGTGGCCGAGCTCGGTGTTCGGGACGAGGCGGCCGCCGGTGAACAGGGCGCTGCCGATGCCGGTGCCGAGGGTGAGCAGGATGACCGTGCCCTTGCGGCCGCGGCCCGCCCCGAAGTGCATCTCGGCGACGCCGGCCGCGTCCGCGTCGTTCAGGACGGTGACGGGGACGCCGCCGAGCCGGTCCGAGACCAGCTTCTGGATGTCCGTGCCGATCCAGCTCTTGTCCACGTTGGCCGCCGTGCGCGCCGTGCCGCCGGTGATCACGCCGGGGAACGTGGCGCCGACGGGGCCCGTCCAGCCGAAGTGCTCGACGACCTCGCTTACCTTGTCGACCACGCCGTCGGGCGTGGCCGGCTGCGGGGTCAGTACCTTGTGCCGTTCTTGTGCCAGGTCTCCGCGGTCCAGGTCAACGGGTGCGCCCTTGATCCCTGATCCGCCGATGTCCACACCGAAGATCTGCATGAGACCGACGATACGGCCAGCACCTGGCCTCCGCGTTACTTCTTCGACAGCTCCGCGGCCTCGGCGCGCAGGTCGCGGCGGAGCTCCTTGGGCAGCGAGAAGGTGATCGACTCGTCGGCCGTCTTCACCGTCTCCACGTCTGCGTAGCCCCGCTCGGCGAGCCACTCGATGACGCCGTCCACCAGGATGTCCGGCACGGAGGCGCCCGAGGTGAGGCCGACCGTGCTCACGCCCTCCAGCCAGGCCTCGTCGATCTCATCTGCGCCGTCGACCAGGTGCGACGCGGGGGCGCCCGCGTCCAGGGCGACCTCGACCATGCGGATCGAGTTCGAGGAGTTCTTGGAGCCGACGACGATGACGAGCTCGGCGTCCTCCGCCAGCTTCTTCACCGCGATCTGGCGGTTCTGCGTCGCGTAGCAGATGTCGTCGCTGGGCGGGGAGATCAGGCCCGGGAACTTGGTCTTGAGGGCGTCGACCGTCTCCATGGTCTCGTCGACCGAGAGCGTGGTCTGGGAGAGCCAGACGACCTTGTCCGGGTCGCGGACCTCGACGTTCGCGACGTCATCGGGGCCGTCGACGAGCGTGATGTGGTCGGGCGCCTCACCGGACGTGCCGATGACCTCCTCGTGGCCCTCGTGGCCGATCAGGAGGATGTCGAAGTCGTCCTTGGCGAACCGGACGGCTTCCTTGTGGACCTTGGTGACCAGGGGGCACGTCGCGTCGATCGTCGCCAGTTTCCGCTCGGCGGCCTCGGCGTGGACCGTCGGGGCCACTCCGTGCGCGGAGAACATGACGATGGAGCCCTCGGGGACCTCTGCCGTCTGGTCGACGAAGATGGCGCCCTTCTTCTCCAGGGTCTGCACCACGTACTTGTTGTGGACGATCTCGTGGCGGACATAGATCGGGGCCCCGTACTGCTCAAGGGCCTTCTCGACGGCGATCACGGCACGGTCCACACCCGCGCAGTAGCCGCGGGGGGCGGCGAGCAGGACTCGGCGGGCAGGAGTCGAAGCAGTCATGCCCCCCATCGTAAGGCCGAGCCCAGCGCGTCAAAGATCGGCTTCTTGGGGAGACTGGAGGCCTGCGTTCACTTACGGAGGCTCGATGTCCGGTTACTCCGGCAACTCAGACACGACGTCCGGTGCCCACACCGGCACCGCTGCCGAGGGCGACGGGCTGCGGCGAAGTCTCGGCTTCCGTGATCTTGTCGTCTACGGGTTGCTCTTCATCGCCCCGATGGCACCGGTCGGCGTCTTCGGGACGCTGGACGCGAAGTCGCACGGCGCCGTGGCCCTCGTCTACATCATCGCCACCGTCGCGATGGCGTTCACCGCCTTCAGCTACGCCCAGATGGTGAAGGTGGTCCCCCAGGCGGGCTCGGTCTTCGCCTACGCGCGCGTGGGGCTCGGCAACGGCCCCGGGTTCATCGCCGGGTGGATGGCGATGCTCGACTACCTCCTCATCCCCGCCGTCGCCTACCTCTTCTCCGGGATCGCGATGGAGGCCCTGGTGCCCTCCGTCTCCCGATGGGTGTGGACGGCGATCGCGGTCCTGGTGACGACCGCGCTGAACCTGTGGGGCGTACGGACGGCGGCGCGGGTCGGGTTCCTGGTGCTCGCCATGGAGATCGTGGTCCTCCTCGTCTTCATGGTGTCGGCGATCGTCGTCCTGGTGCAGGACGGTGCGCAGCGGGACTGGCTGTCGCCGCTGAGCGGGGACGGTACGCAGGGGGCGTTCGCGCTGGGTGCCGTCGTGGGGGCGGTGTCGGTGGCGGTGCTCTCGTATCTGGGCTTCGACGCGATCGCCTCGTTCGCGGAGGAGGTGACGGGGGGCTCGGCGAAGGTGGCGCGGGCGGTGCTCTTCTGTCTGGCGCTGGCCGGTGTGCTGTTCATCGCCCAGACGTATCTGGTCGCGCTTCTTGAACCGGTGTCGTCGGCGCAGCTGGCCGCCGAGCCGGCCAAGCAGGGGTCCGCCTTCTACGATGCGGTCGACTCGGCGGTCGGGGACTGGCTCCATGACCTGGTGGCCGTCAGCAAGGCGATCGGTGCGGCGTTCGCCGCGCTGGCGGGGCAGGCCGCTGCGGGGCGGCTCCTTTTCGCCATGGGGCGTGACCGGCGGCTGCCGGGGGCCCTGTCGAAGACCGACTCCGGTACGCCTCGGCTGGCGCTGCTGTGTGCGGCCGTCGTGACGATGGTGGCGGCGGTGTGGGCGGCTCGGCGGGACGACGGGATGGATCACCTGGTTTCGGTGGTGAATGTCGGGGCCCTGACGGCGTTCGTTCTGCTCCACGCGAGCGTGGTGGGGTGGTTCGTGGTTCAGCGGCGAGAGGGTGCGGTCAGTTGGTGGCGGCATCTGGTGGTGCCCGTGCTGGGGGCTGCGATCACTGTTGCCGTGATTGTCGAGGCCGCGGGGTCCGCGCAGGTGGTGGGTGCGGTCTGGTTGGCCGTGGGGCTTGTTGTGCTCTTTGCCCAGCGGGCTCGTCGGGGGGCCTCCTAGGCCGCCGCTTCGCGGCGGATGTCTCCCGCCCGCCCACCCGAAACTCCGCGTCCGATCCTGAACGTAGGAGCGGGGTGGGGGCGGGCGGGGGCGGAGGGGTGCGGGAGCAGGGAGCGCAGGCGCGGGCAGCAAGCCCGGAGCGCGGGAGCAGAGCGGGGTGGGCGGCTCCCGCGCCCTGAAGCGGGAGCGCGGCCGAGGCGGGATGGGCGACACCCGCGCCCCGAAACGGAAACCCGGCCGAGGCGGGAAGGACAACACCCACACCCCGAAACGGAAACCCGATCGAGGCGGGAAGGACAACACCCACACCCCGAAACGGAAACCCGGCCGAGGCGGGAAGGACAACACCCACACCCCGAAACGGAAACCCGGCCGAGGCGGGAAGGACAACACCCACACCCCGAAACGGAAACTCGGCCGTGATGCGGTGGGCGACCCCACCGCCCCGAAACGGGAAACCCCGTCCTGTCGGACCCTGCCGATACGCTCGGGGTATGGCTTTGAACACGTCCGCTGATGCCCCGCTGCCCGTCGGCGAGGTGTCGCGGCTCATCGGTGGGTGGATCGACCGGCTCGGTGCCGTGTGGGTCGAGGGGCAGATCACCCAGCTGTCCCGCAGGCCCGGTGCCGGCGTGGTCTTCATGACGCTGCGCGACCCCTCGCACGACATCTCCGTCAGCGTCACCTGCTACCGCCAGGTGTTCGACGCCGTCGCGGACGTCGTCTCCGAGGGCGCCCGAGTCGTCGTCCACGCCAAGCCCGAGTGGTACGCGCCGCGGGGCCAGCTGTCCCTGCGGGCCGTCGAGATAAGGCCCGTCGGCGTGGGAGAACTGCTCGCGCGCATCGAACAGTTGAAGAAGAGCCTCGCCGGGGAGGGGCTCTTCGCGGCCGACCGGAAGAAGGCGCTGCCCTTCCTGCCGCAGCTCATCGGGCTCGTCACCGGCCGCGCGTCCGCCGCCGAGCGGGACGTCCTGGAGAACGCCCGGCACCGCTGGCCCGCCGTCCGCTTCGAGGTGCGCAACGTCCCCGTCCAGGGCGTGCACGCCGTGCCGCAGGTCGTACAGGCCGTGAAGGAGCTCGACGCGCTCGACGCCGTGGACGTGATCATCGTGGCGCGCGGCGGCGGCAGCGTGGAGGACCTGCTGCCGTTCTCGGACGAGCAGCTCGTGCGCGCCGTCGCCTCCTGCCGTACGCCGGTGGTCTCCGCGATCGGGCACGAGCCGGACAACCCCCTCCTCGACTACGTGGCGGACCTGCGCGCCTCCACCCCCACCGACGCCGCCAAGAAGGTCGTGCCGGACGTCGGCGAGGAGTACGAGCGCGTGCGCTGGCTGCGCGACCGGGCCCGGCGCTGCATGGACGCCTTCCTCGACCGAGAGGACCGCGGCCTCGCGCACGCCCTGGGCCGTCCCTCCATGGAGAATCCGCACCGCATGATCGAGGAGCGCGAGGAGCAGGTCTCGGCACTCGTCGACCGCAGCCGCCGCACGCTCGGGCACCTCCTGGACCGCGCCGAGTCGGAGCTCACGCACACCCACGCGCGCGTGGTGGGCCTCTCCCCCGCCGCGACGCTCCAGCGGGGGTACGCGGTGCTGCAGAAGGAGGACGGCGCCGTGGTGCGGGCCCCCGACGAGGTCACCGCGGGCGAGCAGCTGCGGGCCCGGGTCGCCGAGGGCGAGTTCACTGTACGAACCGACATTTAGGGTGGGGCACATGACCAGCAAGACGGACGAGGCCACGGGCCCGGCGGACGCACTCGGCTACGAGCAGGCACGGGACGAGCTCATCGAGGTCGTACGCCGCCTGGAGACGGGCGGCACCACACTCGAGGAGTCGCTCGCCCTGTGGGAGCGCGGCGAGGAGCTGGCCAAGGTGTGCCGCCGCTGGCTGGACGGCGCCCGCGCCCGCCTGGACGCGGCCCTGGCGGGGCCCGACGGGGACGGCGATGCGGCGGCGGGCGACGACGCCTGAGGCGGGGCGAGACGGGGCCCGCGGCCTGGGCCCACCCCTGATCGGGTGAAGGCGCCCCTGACCTGGTGCGTTGTGAAGCGGATCACCAAGCGGCCGATTTGGTTGAAACTTAAACCGCAACGCCGTACGGTCGGACTCGCAAGCTGAACCATGTACGCACCACGCACGCACCGAGAAGGTTGATCCATGTCTCTCGTCCTTGACCCCGCCGCACAGGACCTGCTCTTCCGCGAGGCCCGCACCGCGAACTCCTTCACCGATGAGCCGGTCACCGACGAGCAGGTGCAGGCGATCTACGACCTGGTCAAGTTCGGCCCGACCGCCTTCAACCTGTCGTCGCTGCGCATCACGCTGGTCCGCTCCCCCGAGGCCCGCGAGCGCCTGGTCCAGCACATGGCCGAGGGCAACCAGCCGAAGACCTCGTCCGCCCCGCTCGTCGCGATCCTCTCCGCGGACAACGAGTTCCACCAGGAGCTGCCGGCGCTGTTCCCGCACTTCCCGCAGGCCAAGGACGTGTTCTTCTCGGAGCGCCCGGTCCGCGAAGGTGCCGCGCACCTCAACGCCGCGCTGCAGGCCGCCTACTTCATCATCGGCGTGCGCGCCGCCGGCCTGGCCGCGGGCCCGATGACCGGCTTCGACGCCGCCGCCGTCCAGAAGGAGTTCCTGGACGGCGACCACACCCCGCTGATGGTCGTCAACATCGGCAAGCCGGCCGAGAACGCCTGGTTCCCGCGCTCCCCGCGCCTTGAGTTCGACCAGGTCATCGAGACCGTCTGAGGCTGAGCCACACAGCCTGAGCCAAGCGGCACGAGCCAAGCGGCACGAGCCAAGCAGTACAAGCACGAGTGAGGGCCCCGGCGGCAGCGCCGGGGCCCTCACTCGTTCGTCACCAGGTGACTCGTTTCGTCACCAGGAGCGTCAGGACGCCTTCAGCGCCTGCGCCATCTCCGTCAGCTGCCCGAACGACGCCGTCCCCGCGACCACCGTCGTCGCGCCCTTGTCCTCGCGCACCAGGGCGTCGTACGTCTGCCCCTCGTAGCGGTGCCACGTCTGGCCGCCGATCTTCTCGGTCGCCTTCGTGCGCACGGCCCGCTGCGTGGCCTCCTCGATGAACTTCACCGGCTTCGCCGTGGACTGCTTCACCGCGACGTACTCACCCGACGGGTCGAGGTAGCCCAGGTGCCAGCTGTCGCCCTTGGAGGCGTCGAACCGCACCGACGTCGGCTTCCACGTCTTGGCCAGGCCCTCGGGGGCCACCACCGGATACGCCGCCGCCCGCCGCGCGGTCAGCAGCTCCACCCGGTAGTCGACGCGCTTGACGGGGCTCTTGGAGTCGTCGTGCGGGATGAAGATGTAGATCGAGCCGGCGACGAGGGCGATCACCGCCATCGACCACAGCATGTTCCGTACGGTCTGCTTGCCTTGTCTGCCTGCCACGTGCCCATGTTCTCAGGCCCCGGACGAGGCTCTTCCCCCGGTGCACCCAAAGCGCCCGATCCGCTCATGCGTGGGGCCCTCTGCTCATTTTGTCGACCTACGGATAGAGTCGTGCCACACCCTCATCCGGCCGTCGTCGTATCAGCAGAAAGGTGCGCTCCGATGACCGAGCATCATCTCCCCTCCGAGCTCGAAGTCTCTCCCGAGGCTCCCGACCGCAACCTCGCCCTGGAGCTCGTCCGGGTCACCGAGGCCGCCGCCATGGCCGCGGGCCGCTGGGTCGGCCGCGGCGACAAGATCGGCGCCGACGGCGCCGCCGTCAGGGCCATGCGGACCCTCGTCTCCACCGTCTCGATGAACGGCGTCGTCGTCATCGGTGAGGGCGAGAAGGACGAGGCCCCGATGCTCTTCAACGGCGAGCGCATCGGTGACAGCACCGGCGCCGAGGTCGACATCGCCGTCGACCCGATCGACGGCACGACCCTCTGCGCGAAGGGGATGCCGAACGCCATCGCCGTGCTGGCCGCCGCCGACCGCGGCGCCATGTTCGACCCGTCCGCGGTCTTCTACATGGACAAGCTGGTCACGGGCCCGGAGGCCGCGGACTACGTCGACATCAACGCCCCCGCCTCCGTGAACATCCGCCGCGTGGCCAAGGCCAAGGGCCGTTCGCCCGAGGACGTCACGGTCATGATCCTCGACCGCCCCCGCCACCAGGGCATCGTCAAGGAGATCCGCGAGACCGGCGCGCGCATCAAGTTCATCTCGGACGGCGACGTCGCCGGTTCGATCATGGCCGTGCGCGAGGGCACCGGCGTCGACATGCTCATGGGCATCGGCGGCACCCCGGAAGGCATCATCTCGGCCTGCGCGATCAAGTGCCTGGGCGGCGTGATCCAGGGCAAGCTGTGGCCGAAGGACGACGCGGAGCGCCAGCGCGCGCTGGACGCGGGCCACGACCTGGACCGCACCCTGTCGACGACCGACCTGGTCCGCGGGGACAACGTCTTCTTCGTCGCGACCGGCATCACGGACGGCGAGCTGCTCCAGGGCGTGCGGTACGCCGCGGAGACGGCCTCGACCTCGTCCCTGGTGATGCGCTCCAAGTCGGGCACGATCCGCAAGATCGACTCGGACCACCGGCTCGCGAAGCTGCGCGCGTACAGCGCCATCGACTTCGACCGCGCCAAGTAGCGTCAGGCAGAGCCAAGTAGGCTTTACGGGGCGCGAGTTGCGCACACCGGAGGGGGCGCCCCGTGCGGGGGACGCCCCCTTCGGCGTACGGAAGAGCCGTCCGGTCTAGCCGGCGGCGGCGATCGGGCCCGCGGTCGTGTGCACGGCCTTCTTGAGCTCCACCTCGCGCCGGCGCCGCCTGGCGAGCACCACGCGGCGCTCCGCGGCCGTGAGGCCGCCCCAGACGCCGTACGGCTCGGGCTGGAGCAGGGCGTGTTCCCTGCACTCGACCATCACGGGACAGCGGCCGCAGACGCGCTTGGCGGCCTCCTCCCGGGACAGGCGTGAGGCGGTCGGCTCCTTGGACGGGGCGAAGAACAGCCCGGCCTCGTCTCGTCGGCACACCGCCTCGGTGTGCCATGGGGCGTCTTGATGATCGCGCACTGGCACCCGCTGGGCCGGAACAGCGGCGACCTGCAGGGACTGATGCGACGGCTGCAGCACGGGTCTACTCCTGACGACGGCTTCGCGAGCGAGAGACGATGCAGCAAGCTCTACCCGCTGTGCATGCTCCTATGCACTGAGTTCCGATGTACGGAAGTTCGCGCCGCCAGTGGCCGGATCCGCGCCCCCGTGGCCGATCAGTGGCCGAGGTGCTTGCGCAGCTGCTTGTGCAGGTCCCGGACGAGCTTGCCCCGCTTGGGCTTCGCCTCGATGTTGCCCAGGACCGCGTACCCGTCGACGAAGACGACCGGGGCGTCCTGCTCGACCGAATCGAGCGTGTCCACCTCGAAGTTGCCGAGGACGCCGGCGCCGCTGCCGCGCAGCGAGACGTTCTCCGGGACGCGGATCTCCACGTTCCCGAAGATGGCGACCGCCTTGATGACGACCTGCCGCTGCTCGAAGATCGCCTCGCTGAGGTCGATCTCCACGTTGCCGAAGATCGCGTACGCGTGCGTGCGGCGGCCCACGCGCCAGCGGCCCTTGCGGACGGAGCTGCTGAAGACCGCGACCAGGTTCTCGTCGGCGACCGGGGGCACCACGCCGTCCGATGGGCGGGAGGGCGCGGGCTCGGGCGCCCCCGCCGGATACGCCGCGCCGCCCGCCGCGGGCAAGTCGCTGACCAGCGGCTCCAGTTCACCCATGGTCTTGGCGCGATAGACCCCGTCGATCCGCTCGCCGTGCTCCTCGGCGGTCAGCCTGCCCTCGGCGAGGGCCTCGCGGAGGATGTCCGCCGTGCGATCCCGGTCGGCGTCCGACGCGCGCAGCGCTGCGGGCTGCGGTTCCGGGTGGGTCTGCTGAGGGCGCTTCTCTAGGTCCACACCACTCAGCGTACCCAGACGCGATAGATCGCGACTACCCCTGAAACCGCCTTACTGGGCCTGAAGCCGCCTTACTGAGCCTTACCTCACAGGCTCGGCCCATCGCGCGCGCTCTACGCTGGTTGGCGCGTCGCCAATGGAGGCCGCGCCGCTGTCTGCCGAGTGAGGAATGGCCGTAATGCCAGAGTTCGAGTACTCCGATCTGCTCCCCCTGGGAGAGGACACCACGCCGTACCGGCTGGTGACCTCCGAGGGCGTCTCCACTTTCGAGGCCGACGGGCGGACGTTCCTCAAGGTCGATCCCGAGGCGCTGCGCACGCTCGCCGCCGAGGCGATCCACGACATCCAGCACTACCTGCGGCCCGCGCACCTGGCCCAGCTGCGGCGCATCGTCGACGACCCGGAGGCGTCGGGCAACGACAAGTTCGTGGCGCTCGACCTGCTGAAGAACGCGAACATCGCGGCGGCGGGCGTGCTCCCCATGTGCCAGGACACCGGCACGGCCATCGTGATGGGCAAGCGCGGTCAGAACGTCCTCACCGAAGGTGAGGACGAGAAGGCGCTCTCGCACGGCATCTACGACGCGTACACGAAGCTGAACCTGCGCTACTCGCAGATGGCCCCGCTGAACATGTGGGAGGAGAAGAACACCGGCTCCAACCTCCCGGCCCAGATCGAGCTGTACGCGACCGACGGCGGCGCCTACAAGTTCCTCTTCATGGCCAAGGGCGGCGGCTCGGCCAACAAGTCGTTCCTCTACCAGGAGACGAAGGCCGTCCTGAACGAGGCCTCCATGATGAAGTTCCTGGAGGAGAAGATCCGCTCGCTGGGTACGGCCGCCTGCCCGCCGTACCACCTGGCGATCGTCGTCGGCGGCACCAGCGCCGAGTTCGCCCTGAAGACCGCGAAGTACGCCTCCGCGCACTACCTGGACGAGCTGCCCGCCTCAGGTTCGCCGACCGGCCACGGCTTCCGGGACAAGGAGCTGGAGGAGAAGGTCTTCGAGCTGACGCAGAAGATCGGCATCGGCGCGCAGTTCGGCGGCAAGTACTTCTGCCACGACGTCCGTGTGGTGCGCCTGCCGCGCCACGGCGCCTCGCTGCCCGTCGCGATCGCCGTCTCCTGCTCGGCCGACCGCCAGGCCACCGCGAAGATCACCGCCGATGGCGTCTTCCTGGAGCAGCTGGAGACGGACCCGGCGCGGTTCCTGCCGGACACCACGGACGAGCACCTCGACGACTCCGCGGACGTCGTCAAGATCGACCTGAACCAGCCCATGGACGAGATCCTCGCCGAGCTCACCAAGCACCCGGTGAAGACCCGCCTCTCGCTGACCGGCCCCCTCGTCGTGGCCCGCGACATCGCGCACGCCAAGATCAAGGAGCGGCTCGACGCGGGCGAGGAGATGCCGCAGTACCTGAAGGACCACCCGGTCTACTACGCCGGTCCCGCCAAGACCCCCGAGGGCTACGCCTCCGGCTCCTTCGGCCCGACGACGGCCGGCCGCATGGACTCCTACGTGGAGCAGTTCCAGGCGGCTGGCGGCTCCAAGGTCATGCTCGCCAAGGGCAACCGCTCCAAGCAGGTCACCGACGCCTGCGACGCGCACGGCGGCTTCTACCTGGGCTCGATCGGCGGCCCCGCCGCGCGGCTGGCCCAGGACTGCATCAAGAAGGTCGAGGTCGTCGAGTACGAGGAGCTCGGCATGGAAGCGGTGTGGAAGATCGAGGTCGAGGACTTCCCGGCCTTCGTCGTGGTCGACGACAAGGGCAACGACTTCTTCCAGAACCCGGCTCCGGAGCCGACGTTCACGTCCATCCCGGTCCGCGGACCCGGCCTGGCGTAACGACGCACAGGAAGGAGGGCCCTCTCCGCGCGGGATGCGGAGAGGGCCCTTCTGTGTCCCGGGGGTCAGGTCAGGCGAACCGCTGGTTCGCCGCCCCCGTGCACTTCTGGAGCCGCAGCGGCTCCTTGGCGCCCGCCAGGGTCAGGCAGAGCCCGGTGTCGGCGCTCGGGCGCAGGGTCCCGGCCTCGCGGGCGAACTTCTGGTTGGCGCCGCCGTGGCAGTTCCACAGCGTGACGGCGGTGCCTTCCTTCGCGGCGCCCGGGACGTCCAGGCAGCGGTCCTGGGTCAGGCCGGTGTGCACGGACCGCCGGCCGTCGGGGCCACCGTCGTACCACCAGGTCTGGTTGCGGTTGCCGGTGCAGTCCCAGCCCTGGACCTTGGTGCCGTTGCGGCTCTTCGATGCGTCCACGTCCACGCACGTACCCGTGCCCTCGTTCTTGAGCGGCTTGTACGCGTCGCCCCAGGCGCCCTGGTAGAGCTTCGGGCTGCCGGTGCTCGCCGGGTCCGCGCAGCCGCCCTCGCTCCAGCCGGAGTCGTAGAGCTGCGTCAGGCAGGAGGCGAAGGCCGCGTGGCCGCGGGCGTTGGGGTGGAAGGACTGGCGGACCGAGTTGGAGTCCGGCGGGAACGGGTTGGAGAGGTCCACGTAGAGACCGCGCGCCCAGGTGTCCTCCATGCAGACCTCATGGCCGTGGAAGAGGCGTGAGTTGTCGAGGTAGGTCGCGCCCGCGGCCCTGACCGCCTTGCGCATGCCGGTCTCGAAGGTGGGGACGGCGTAGTTGCGGCCCCACTCGGTGTCGGAGTCGTAGCCGAGACCGCCGCAGACCAGTTTGCCCGGGAACTGGGGGTTGTCCCGGAAGTCCGGGCCGATCGGGCTCGGGTAGCCCATGACGACCAGCTTGTAGTCGCCGCCCGCGTAACCGGCGTCCTTCATGACGGTCTTCAGGTCGCGGATGGACTGCTCGACCTTGGGCACCAGCGCGTCGACCCGCGCCTGCCAGCCCGCCGTGTACTTGCCCGCGCAGGCGCCCTGGCTGAGCAGGAAGCGCGTGACGCAGTCGGTCATCACCGGCGCGAACTCGAGGTCGTCGTTGGCCCCGATGACGAGCATGACGGCCTTGATCTTGGTGTTGCGCGCCTTGACGGCGAGATTGTCGCTCTGCACCAGCTCGTCGGGGTACTGCTTCTGCCCGCCGATCTTGATGTTGACGGTCTGCGCCCCCGAGCAGGCGACGTTGTACGTCACGTCGGCGGGGATGCCGGTGCGGTGGATCGCGGCGTCCGGGGAGCGGTGGCACCAGTTGTCGGGGCCGTCCGTGCCGGGTTCGTACGTTCCGACGCCCTCCCCCGAGATCTCGCTGTCGCCGAGCGAGATGAGCCCGGTCCTGCGGTCGGCGAGCGGGCGCTCGGCCGGGTCGCCGTAGAGCTTGGTGGCCTCGGCCGCCCGGATCTTCTCGAGCTCGGGCGGCAGGGGCGTGGACGACGCCGCCCTGTTCCCGCCCTCGGCGGCCTGGGCCGGCACGGCGGCTGCCGTGCCGAGCACCGCGGCCATCGCCACGGCCGCCGCGAACGTACATCGCAGCCTGCTCTGGCGGTCGCGTCTGATGCGCTTCATTGCGCCTCCCCGGTTTGGTGTTACCCACGGTTTTTACTGGTGAGTAAGAGCCTTGGGAATACCTAGAACAAGACAAGTGCTCAACTTTTCAGCGAGGTTTGACGGAGAGGTAGGTTCGAGGCATGACCAGCGACGCCAGCGCGAGCGACAGCGGTGAGTACCGGATCGAACACGACTCCATGGGCGAGGTGCGAGTCCCCGCGCACGCCAAGTGGCGGGCGCAGACGCAGCGGGCGGTGGAGAACTTCCCCGTCTCCGGACAGCGCCTGGAGCGCGCGCACATCGCCGCGCTTGCCCGGATCAAGGCGGCCGCGGCGAAGGTGAACGCGGACCTCGGGGTGCTCGACAAGGACATCGCGGAGGCGATCGCGGACGCCGCGGGCGAGGTGGCCGAGGGCCGCTGGGACGAGCACTTCCCCGTGGACGTCTTCCAGACCGGCTCCGGCACGTCGTCCAACATGAACACGAACGAAGTGATCGCGACGCTCGCGACGGAGCGCCTGGGCAAGGACGTCCACCCGAACGACCACGTGAACGCCTCCCAGTCCTCGAACGACGTCTTCCCGTCCTCGATCCACATCGCGGCCACGGGCGCCGTGACGCAGGACCTGATCCCGGCGCTCGAACACCTGGCGACCGCCCTGGAGCGGAAGTCGGCGGAGTTCGCCGACGTGGTGAAGTCCGGCCGCACGCACCTGATGGACGCGACGCCGGTGACCCTGGGCCAGGAGTTCGGCGGGTACGCGGCGCAGGTGCGCCACGGCGTGGAGCGCCTCACGGCCTCTCTGCCGCGCCTGGCCGAACTGCCGCTGGGCGGCACGGCGGTGGGCACCGGCATCAACACCCCGCCCGGCTTCTCGGCGGCCGTCATCGACGAGGTGGCGCGGTCCACGGGGCTTCCGCTGACCGAGGCCCGCAACCACTTCGAGGCCCAGGGCGCGCGGGACGGGATCGTCGAGACCAGCGGCCAGCTGCGGACGATCGGCGTCGGCCTCACGAAGATCGCCAACGATCTGCGCTGGATGGCGTCCGGCCCGCGGACCGGTCTCGCCGAGATCAACCTGCCCGACCTCCAGCCCGGTTCGTCGATCATGCCGGGAAAGGTGAACCCGGTCATTCCGGAGGCGGTCCTGATGGTCGCCGCACAAGTCACCGGCAATGACGCGACAGTTGCCGCCGCGGGGGCCGCGGGGAACTTCGAGCTGAACGTGATGCTGCCGGTCATCGGGAAGAACGTCCTGGAGTCCGTGCGGCTCCTCGCCAATGTGTCGCGGCTGCTCGCCGACCGGACGGTGGACGGAATCACCGCGAACGCCGAACGGGCCCGTGAGTACGCCGAGTCGTCGCCCTCCGTCGTCACTCCGCTGAACAAGTACATCGGGTACGAGGAGGCGGCGAAGGTCGCCAAGAAGTCGCTGGCCGAACGGAAGACCATCCGTGAGGTCGTGCTCGAAGGCGGATACGTCGAGCGGGGCGAGCTCTCCTTGACGCAGTTGGACGAGGCGCTGGACGTCCTGCGGATGACGCACCCGTAGGGCTGTTCACCTTGACGCCCGGGCACGTTCCGAAGAGCTTGCCCGGGCGCCGACTAATATCTCTGCATGACAGACCTCACCACGCCGCCAACGACGAGCAGCGAGACAGCACGCTGGGCCCCCGGCTCCCATGTGCTGTGGCGGTACAAGGAGAACGCCGGGAACCGGATCCACATCTGCCGGCCCGTCACGGTCGTGCAGGACACCGAAGAGCTGCTCGCCGTGTGGATGGCCCCCGGGACCGAATGCGTGAAGCCCGTGCTCGCGGACGGGACACCGGTGCACCACGAGCCACTCGCCACCCGCTACACCAAGCCGCGCGCCCTCCTCAAGGACCACTGGTTCGGCACCGGCGTGCTGAAGTTGGCCCGGCCCCGGGAGCCGTGGTCGGTGTGGCTGTTCTGGGACCCGGGATGGCAGTTCAAGAACTGGTACGTGAATCTCGAGGAGCCGCGCGCCCGTTGGGCCGGAGGCATCGATTCCGAGGATCACTTTCTGGACATCTCCGTGCGGCCGGACCGGACGTGGCAGTGGCACGACGAGGACGAATTCGTCCAGGCTCAGCGCGCCGGCCTCATGGAGGCGGGAAAAGCGCGGGAGGTGCGGGCCGCCGGGCATGCCGTCATCGATGTGATCCACGCGTGGGGACTGCCCTTTTCGGACAACTGGCAGCACTGGCGCCCCGATCCGGACTGGACGATTCCGCCCCTTCCGGATGACTGGGACCGCACGCCCACGCATGTGACGTCATGAGACCCTTGATGCGCCCCCATGGTTCAAACGTAGGATCGTCCTCCGCAAGGGCGCACAGCAGCAACTCAGCAGCAACTCCCTGAGCTTGCGCGTTGCCTGACAGGGTGTCATCGAAGGGCGGCAGAACGTGAGCGAGGCGAGCGGGTTCGACAGGTACGGGGGGCCATCCGGCATGCTCCCCGACCGGACGGGACAGGCCGAGGCCTTCGACGCGATCGGACAGCACTACGACGACGCCTTCCCGCACAAGGACGGCCAGCTGGCCGCCGGACGCAGGCTCGCCGACGCGCTGCCGCCCGGGTCGAGGGTGCTCGACGTGGGGTGCGGCACGGGCCTGCCGACCGCCCGCCAGCTCGCGGACGCCGGGCACTTCGTCCTCGGCGTCGATCTCTCCGCCGGCATGCTCGACCTCGCCAGGAAGAACGTGCCTGCGCAGAACGCCGAGTTCCGGCAGCTCGACCTGGCGGCGCTGCGGGCCGAAGGGCCGGGCGGCGTCGGGCAATTCGACGGGATCGCGGCGTTCTTCGCGCTCTTGATGTTGCCGCGCGACGAGATCCCGTACGCTCTGCGGCTGCTGCACGGACTGCTGCGCCCCGGCGGCCTGCTCGCGCTCGCCATGGTCGAGGCCGACCTGGATGACGCGGGAATTCCGTTCCTGGGGCACACAATCCGGGTATCCGGTTACCTGCGAGACGAACTGCGCCAGGTCGTACGGGACGCGGGCTTCGACATCGTCGACGAGGACACGTACTCCTACGCCCCGGCGAGTACCGACGTACCACCCGAGCACCAGCTCTTCCTGCACTGCCGACGCGGCTGACCAAAGTAGCCACCACCGGACACCAAGGCGCAGCCCCGGACGGACGGATTCGAAACGCGTGACGGAGCACTCCATCCCCGACGAGGGCCGACAGCCCCGAGCTGCCCGGCCCGCCGCCCCCGCGGATCCCCGCGGGGCGCAGGCGCGTGCCCCGAAGGCACGGAACAACCCGGGCGCGGCAGCTTTACCCGCACAGCCCCAGGCCAGGGCGGGCGACTGCACCGCGAGCCCCAGCGACGAGCACTCCCAGTCGTCGGGGCACTCGGGCCAGCAGCCCGACCCGCACCGACCGCGCCCCGCCCCCGAAGGCGTGCCGCCGCGGCCCGACCCCGCCCAGGGGTCCGGGCAGGGCGGCGGCCCCGACTTCCCCGACGGCGCCCCCACGGGCTCCCCGGACGGTGAGGAGCGGCGCACGGGACAGCCGCGGCCGCCGGGCTCCGGCCCGGCGGCGATGCGGCGCGACGGCGACCGGCTGCGCTTCGTGGGCGCGGCCACCCGGCGCATCGCCCGCGGCATCGACCTGGACGAGATCGTGATGGGCCTGTGCCGGGCCACGGTGCCGACCTTCTCGGACGCGATCCTCGTCTACCTGCGCGACCCGCTGCCGGTCGGCGAGGAGCGGCCCAGCGGCGCCCTCGTACTGCGCCTGCGCCGCACCGACCGGCTGCGCTCCATCGAGGAAGGGGCGGAGGAGCCCGACACCGAAGGCGGCGCCATGCCCGCCCTGCAGGTGCAGACCGACCTCGTGGCGACCGCCGAGCTGTGCGAGGTGCAGCCCGGCGGCGCCCTCGCCGAGGTCCTGCGCGGCGTGCGCCCGGTCTTCGCCGACGCCCCGGCGGCCCGCGCCGCGCTGCCCGAACTGCTCGGCGACGGCCGCACGGCGCCCTCGGGGCAGCGCACGATCCTCGCCCCGCTGCGGGGCAGGCGCCGGGTGATCGGCGCCGCGGTGTTCCTGCGCCGCCCCGACCGGCCCGCGTTCGAGGCCGACGACCTCCTGGTCGCCGCCCAGCTGGCCACGCACAGCGCGCTCGGCATCGACAAGGCCGTGCTGTACGGCCGCGAGGCGTACATCGCCGACGAGCTCCAGCGCACGATGCTGCCCGAGACCCTGCCGCGCCCCACCGGCGTCCGCCTGGCGTCCCGGTATCTCCCGGCCGCCGAGACGGCCCGCGTGGGCGGTGACTGGTACGACGCGATCCCGCTGCCCGGCAGCCGGGTCGCGCTCGTGGTGGGCGACGTCATGGGGCACTCCATGACCTCGGCCGCGATCATGGGCCAGCTGCGTACGACGGCCCAGACCCTGGCCGGGCTCGACCTGCCGCCCCAGGAGGTCCTGCACCACCTGGACGAGCAGGCCCAGCGGCTCGGCTCGGACCGCATGGCGACCTGCCTCTACGCGGTCTACGACCCGGTCGCGCACCGCATCACGATCGCCAACGCCGGTCACCCGCCGCCCGTCCTGCTGCACCTGGGCGGCCGCGCCGAGGTCCTGCGGGTCCCGCCGGGCGCGCCCATCGGCGTGGGCGGCGTGGACTTCGAGGCCGTGGAGCTGGACGCACCCGCGGGCGCCACGCTGCTCCTGTACACGGACGGCCTGGTGGAGTCCCGGCTGCGGGACGTGTGGACCGGGATAGAGCAGCTGCGCGAACGTCTCGCCGCCACCGCGCAGTTGACGGGCCCCGACCATCCGCCGCCCCTGGAAGCCCTCTGCGACGACGTGCTCGACATGCTCGGCCCCGGCGACCGGGACGACGACATCGCGCTGCTCGCCGCCCGCTTCGACGGGATCGCGCCGAGCGACGTCGCGTACTGGTACCTGGAGCCGGAGGACGCCACGCCCGCCCGCGCCCGGCGCCTGGCCCGCAGCGCCCTGGAGCGCTGGGGCCTCCAGGAGCTGACCGACTCCCTGGAGCTCCTGGTCAGCGAGGTCGTGACGAACGCCGTGCGGTACGCGTCGCGCCCGGTGACCCTGCGTCTGCTGCGTACGGACGTGCTGCGCTGCGAGGTCGGCGACGACGTGCCGCAGCTGCCGCGGCTGCGGCAGGCGCGGGCCATGGACGAGGGCGGGCGCGGCCTCTATCTGGTCAACAAGCTGGCCCGGCGGTGGGGCGCGACGCGCCTGAGCACCGGCAAGGTGGTGTGGTTCGAGCTGAACCACAGCTGAACCGGGCCTGATCGCGGGGCACGGTACGGCGAAGGCGCCCGGAAGCAGTTGCTTCCGGGCGCCTTCGCCGTACCGTGCGATGTGCCGTGTGGCCGTCAGTCCCTGCCCGGCCGCCCGTTCGGGTTCTCCGGGATCTCGATGGAGTCCGTCGGGTCCGGCTCCTCCGGGTCGCCCGTCGGCGGCTCCGTGGTCGGGTCGTCCGTCGGCGGCTCGGTCGTCGGGGTCTCCGTCGGCTTCTCCGTCGTCGGGTCGTCCGTCGGCGGCTTCGTCGTCGGCTTCTCCGTCTCCGACGGCTCCTCCGTCGGCTCCTCGGGAGCCTGCGTCGTCGGGTCCGGGGGCGGCGCGATGGCCGCGCCCATGGACGTGTCCAGGTCGAACTTGCTGGGCGAGCCCATCGCGTCGAAGGTGTACGCCGCCCAGATCTGCGCCGGGAAGCTGCCGCCGTCCACGCGCGGCAGACCGCCGGCGCCCTTCATGGAGACCTGCTTGCTCTGCTCGGCCGTGCCGGCCGCGCCCTCGCCGAACAGGCCCACGGAGGTGACCAGCTTGGGCGTGTAGCCGACGAACCAGGCCGACTTGTTGTCGTCGGACGTACCGGTCTTGCCCGCCACGTCCTGGACGGGGCTGCGCACCGCGCGGCCCGTGCCGTCGTCGACCACACCGGTCAGGACCGAGGTGAGCGAGTCCGCGGTGCCGCGCTCGACCACCCGCTCGCCGATCGCGTCCGGCAGCTCGATCGTGCGGTCCTTGTGCTCGACGGAGGCCACGATCGTGGGGGTGACCTTCTTGCCGTGGTTGTCGAGCGTCGCGTAGACACCCGCCATCTCCAGCGGGCTCGCGCCCATGGTGCCCAGGGTCTGCGCGGGCACGGCGGGCAGGTCGTCGACGTCCATGCCGAGCTTGCCCGCGGTCTCCAGGACGTCGTCCATGCCGACGTCCACGCCCATCTGCGCGAAGACGGAGTTGATGGACTTGTTCATCGCCTTCTGGACGGTGACCGGGCCGTAGCTCTTGTCGTCCTCGTTCGGCGGCGCGAAGGCGACGTCGCTGCCCTTGACCGGGCGCTTGCTGGTGCCGTCGTAGACGGTGTTCGCCGTGATCGGCTGGCCGGACTGCGTCCTGGCGCCGTTCTCCAGGGCGGCCGCCAGGATCAGCGGCTTGAAGGTCGACGCCGGCTGGTAGTCACGCCGGGTGGCGTTGTTCGTGTAGTGCTTGACGTAGTCCTCGCCGCCGTACATCGCCAGGACCTTGCCGGTCTTGGGGTCGACGGACGCGGCACCGGCCTGCACCCGGGCGTCGGCCTTGCGCTTGTCGGGGTCGAGCTGGTCGTTCAGCTTCTTGTCGACGGCCTTCTCGAGCTGCTTCTGCTTCTTCTTGTCGATGTTGAGCGTGATCGTGTAGCCGCCCGCGTCGAACTGCTCCTCGCTGAGGTGACCGGCCTTCATGACCTCGGCCTTGGCCTCCCTCACGAGGTAACCGGCCTGGCCCTCCAGGCCGGGCGCGGCCTTGGGCGGGTCCGGCTTGTCGAACTTCAGTTGCTCGCGCTCGCTCGCGGGCAGCCAGTTCTCCTCGACCATGTTGTCGAGCACGTAGTTCCAGCGCGCCTCGACCAGCTTCCTGCTGGCGTCCGTGGCGGAGGTCCAGTCGTACTGGCTCGGGGCCTGGAGGAGGGCGGCGAGATAGGCGCCCTGCGAGACGTTCAGCTCCTCGGCGTCGACGCCGTAGTAGGCCTGGGCCGCGGCCTGGATGCCGTAGGCGCCGCGGCCGTAGTAGCTGGTGTTGATGTACCCGGCGAGGATGTAGTCCTTGCTCTTGTTCTGGTCCACCTTCAGCGAGATGACCAGTTCCTTGAGCTTGCGGGTCACCGTCTGGTCCGACGTCAAGTAGTAGTTCTTGACGTACTGCTGGGTGATCGTCGAGCCACCCTGCTTGCCCTTGCCGGAGACGGTGTTGATCACGCCGCGGGCCGTGCCCTTGAAGTCGACGCCCTTGTCCTTGTAGAAGGACTTGTTCTCGGCGGCCACGAAGGTGCGCTGCACCTTCTTGGGCACCTTGTCCAGGTCGACGACCTCGCGGTTCAGCTCGCCGGTCCTGGCGATGACGTCGCCGTTCTTGTACTTGTAGACGTTGCTCTGGAGCTTGGCCGCCGCGTTGCCCTCGGGCACGTCGACCACCATGTAGAGGACGACGAAGGAGAGCATGCCGAGCAGGCAGAGCCCGAAGAACGTACCCAGGATCTTCTTCAGCGTGAAGAAGCGGCGTATGCCCGTGCGCTTGGGTTTGCCGCCACCGGCGGTGCGCCCGCGCGACGCCCGGCGCGCGCCGCGCTGCCGCGCTTGTCGCTCTTCCGCTCGGCCCATGAGTCTGAGTGCTCCGCTTCCGTCTCGTTCGCTTGTCCGTACGTCGTCGTGCGGTGTCGTCCGTACAGATGACCGTCAAGTCAGCTCAAGAAGCTAACACCGCACCTAGGGACAAAGGACTGCCGATCCGGCCTTTTCCGGACGTGACAATCAGCACCCGCCCCACCGGAACCGGTGATTGCCCCGAGTAAATCGACGGTTTCGGGGCCCAGAAGGTTGCCCGGATTTCGAACCTGTGAGCCCTTGGTCAGACCTCGATCAGCCCCCGATCAGCCCTCGGCCGGCTCTGCACCAGGGGTATACACGGCACGTATACACACCGTGTAGAGTGCTCCGCATGTCCATCGGTCACACCCTCCTCGGCCTTCTTGAGTCGGGCCCGCGCCACGGCTACGACCTCAAGCGCACCTTCGACGAGAAGTTCGGTCACGACAAGCCACTGCACTACGGGCAGGTCTACTCGACCATGTCCCGCCTCCTGAAGAACGGCCTCGTGGAGGTCGACGGCATAGAGGCGGGCGGCGGACCCGAGCGCAAGCGGTACGCGATCACCGAAGCCGGCATCACCGATGTCGAGCGGTGGCTCGCCACCCCGGAGAAGCCCGAGCCCTACCTCCAGTCGACCCTCTACACGAAGGTCGTCCTCGCGCTCCTCACCGAGCGCGACGCCTCGGAGATGCTCGACGCCCAGCGGGCCGAGCACCTGCGCCTGATGCGCATACTCACCGACCGCAAGCGCAAGGGTGACCTCGCCGACCAGCTGATCTGCGACCACGCGCTCTTCCACCTCGAAGCCGATCTGCGCTGGCTCGAACTGGCCGCCGCACGCCTCGGCAGGCTCGCCCAGGAGGTGCGCTCCGCATGACCCCCGCCGGTTCCCTTCTCACCGCCTCCGGTCTTCGCAAGACGTACGGTCCGACGACCGCGCTCGACGACGCGGGCTTCTCCATCCACCCCGGAGAGGTCGTCGCCGTCATGGGCCCGTCCGGCTCCGGCAAGTCCACGCTCCTGCACTGCCTCGCGGGGATCGTCAAGCCCGACTCGGGCTCCATCACGTACAACGGCCGCGAGCTCGTGGGCCTGCCGGACGCCGCGCTGAGCGCCCTGCGCCGCAGCGAGTTCGGGTTCGTCTTCCAGTTCGGCCAGCTGGTCCCGGAGCTGACCTGCGTGGAGAACGTGGCGCTTCCGCTGCGGCTCAACGGCGCGAAGCGCCAGGAGGCCGAGGCGACCGCCCGTACCTGGATGGAGCGCCTGGAGGTCGAGGACGTCGCCGCCAAGCGGCCCGGCGAGGTCTCCGGCGGCCAGGGGCAGCGCGTCGCCGTGGCCCGCGCGCTCGCCTCGAGCCCGCGTGTGGTCTTCGCCGACGAACCGACCGGCGCGCTCGACTCGCTCAACGGCGAGCGCGTGATGGAGCTGCTCACCGACGCCGCGCGCTCGACGAACGCCGCCGTGGTCCTGGTCACGCACGAGACGCGGGTCGCGGCCTACTCCGACCGCGAGATCGTCGTGCGCGACGGCAGGTCACGGGACATGGAGCGGGCGATATGAGTCTCGACACGCGTTCCAGGGCCCGTGCGGCCTCCCGGCCGCCGCTCGCCGACGGCACCGCGACCGTGTCCACGGGGGGACCCCGCGCCTTCGCCCGCGACCTCGTGATGGGCATACGTTTCGCCGTCGGCGGCGGCCGTGAGGGCTGGACCCGCACCCTGCTCACGGCGGTCGGCGTGGGCCTCGGTGTGGCGCTGCTGCTCGGCGCCTCGTCCGTGCCCAATCTGCTCAAGGAGCGCGAGGACCGCTCGGTGGCCCGCTCGGCCAACGACCAGTTCACCGCCGAGAAGGTCGAGCGCTCCGACTCCACGGTCCTCCAGCGCGACGTCCCCACCGACTTCCGCGACGCGACGGTCAGCGGCCGCGTGCTGCGCGCCGAGGGCAGCAACCCGACCCTGCCGCCGGGCCTGAAAAAGCTCCCGGCGGACGGCGAGATGGCCGTGTCGCCCGCACTGCGCGAGCTCCTGGACAGCTCCGACGGCGCCCTCCTGAAGGAGCGGTTCGGCGAGTACCGGATCACGGACACCATCGGCGACGCGGGCCTGACCAACCCCAAGGAGCTCTACTACTACGCCGGTTCCGACGCCCTGACCCAGGCCAAGGGCGGCCACCGCGTGGCGGCCTTCGGGTACGAAGAGCCCGCGGAACCCATGGACCCGCTGCTGATCGTCCTGGTGGTCCTGATCTGCGTGGTGCTGCTGACCCCGGTGATCATCTTCATCGGCACGGCGGTCCGCTTCGGCGGCGACCGGCGCGACCGGCGGCTCGCCGCGCTGCGCCTGGTCGGCGCGGACGCGCACAGCGTGCGGCGGATCGCGGCGGGCGAGGCCCTGTGCGGCGCGCTGCTCGGCCTCGCCCTGGGCGGGCTGTTCTTCCTGGGCGTGCGCGAGGTGATCGGCACCCTCGACGGGTGGAAGATCAGCGCGTTCCCCTCCGACGTGGTGCCGGTGCCCGGCCTCGCCGCGCTGATCCTGCTCGCCGTGCCCGTCACCGCCGTCGTGGTCACGCTGATCTCGCTGCGGGCCGTCTCCATCGAACCGCTGGGCGTCGTGCGCAGCACCAGGCCCCGCAAGCGCCGCGTCTGGTGGCGCGTCGTGATGCCGCTCCTGGGCCTCGGAATCCTCTTCGCCTCGGGCCAGGTCGGGGGCGACGTGGTCAACGGCTACGTCGGGGGCGATGTGGGGGCGCCGGTCGTCTCCATCGGTGTGGGCGCGACGCTCACCCTGGTGGGCCTGGCCGCGCTGCTGCCCTGGCTCGTCGAGGCGAGCGTGGCCCGGCTGCGCGGCGGCGGCCCCGTGCCCTGGCAGCTGGCCACCCGCAGGCTCCAGTTGAGCAGCGGTACGGCGGCCCGCGCGGTCAGCGGCATCACCGTCGCGGTGGCGGGCGCGATCGCCCTGCAGATGCTGTTCGTCGCGATGAACGACGACTTCAACCGGATGACCGGCAGCGACCCGGGCCGCGCCAAGCTGGTGGTCAGGGCGGACGTCGGCGACGGCGGCCTCGCCGACCGGATGATCGACAAGTTCCGCACGACCAAGGGCGTCAAGAACGTCATCGGCACGGTCTCCACGTATGTCGTGAAGCCGGGCAAGCTGAAGGACCCCGACGCCCTGCGACCCACCACGGAGCTGACGGTCGGCACCTGCGCGAACCTGCGCGAGCTCGCCCGCATCGGCAGCTGCACGGACGGCGACACCTTCGTCGTGCACACCGGCGACACCGAGATGAACGACTGGGTCGACCAGTCGGCAAGGCCGGGCAAGCCCATCGACCTGAACGCCATCAGCTGGGACGAGGCCGGCCACCGGCACGTCCCGTGGACGCTGCCCGCCGACTCGCGCACGGTCACGGCGCGCCCCGACCCGGGCGGCGACCTGCACGACGGCATCTACGCCACACCCGGCGCGATCGACATGTCCAAGATGGCCGACGCCACGACGACGGCGATGATCCAGGTCGACCCGGACGTCCGGGACTCCGAGGAGTACATCCGCAACACCGCGGCCCACGTCGACCCGTTCCTCGACGTGACGACGCTGCGCGCGGTCGAGCGCGACAAGCAGTACGCCACCATCCAGAACGGCCTGCGGATCGGCGCTATGGCGACGATGGGCCTGATCGCGGCGTCCATGCTGGTCTCGATGACCGAGCAACTGCGGGAGCGCAAGCGCCTGCTCGCGGCCCTCACCGCGTTCGGCACGCGCCGCGCGTCGATGGCGTGGTCGATCCTGTGGCAGACCGCGATTCCGGTCGTGATCGGCCTGGTGCTCGCCGTCGCGGGCGGCCTCGGCCTCGGCTGGGTCATGGTCCGCATGATCCAGAAGTCGGTCACCGACTGGTGGCTCTTCGTCCCCCTGACGGCGGCCGGCGCCGCCCTCGTCGCGGTCGTGACGCTGCTCAGCCTGCCGCCGCTGTGGCGCATGATGCGCCCGGACGGCCTGCGTACGGAGTAACTGCCCCAGCGGGGGCGGATCGTTGCCGGTGCGGGGTCACAACACCCGCACCGGCAACGGCTTTACGGCCCCCCTCAGGGCGGCGGCGAGCACCTCGTACTCGGCGGCCCGCGCGGCCCCCGTACGCATCGCGAGGGCGATGCGCCGGGTCGGCGCCGGGTCCGCGAAGTACCCCGTGAGCAGCTGGTTGCTGCGGCTGGTCTCGACGCGGACGGCGGTGCGCGGAAGCAGCGTCACACCGAGCCCGCCGGCCACCAGCTGTACGAGGGTGGAGAGCCCGGCGGCCGTCGTGGTCACCGGGGCGTCCGCGCGCCCGGCCTCCCGGCAGATGTCCAGGGCCTGGTCGCGCAGGCAGTGCCCCTCGTCGAGCAGCAGCAGGTTCAGCTCGCGCAGGGCGTCGCGCGGGATGCCCTCGCGCCCGCCGAGCCAGTGGTCCAGCGGGGTGACGAGCACGAAGTCCTCGTCGAACAGGGGTAGTTCGGTGACGCCGGGCACGCCGAGCGGCACGGCGAGCAGCAGCAGGTCGAGGCGTCCCGCGCCCAGGCCCTCGATCAGCGACGAGGTCTGCTCCTCGTGCACCTGGAGATCGAGGTCCGGGTACTTCTCGTGGACGAGCCCGATGAGCGTGGGCAGCAGATAGGGCGCCACCGTCGGGATCACGCCGAGCCGCAGCGCCCCGGTGAACGGCGCGCGCACCGCGTCGGCCTCCTCCATCAGCGCCCCGACCTCCTCGAGGACGGCCCTGGCCCGCACCGCGAGGCGCTCGCCCGCCGACGAGAGCAGCACCTTGCGGGTCGTACGCTCGAGCAGGGTGACACCGAGTGTCTCCTCCAGGGCCGAGACGGCGCCGGAGAGCGCGGGCTGGCTCATGCCGATCGCGGCGGCGGCATCCCGGAAGTGCAGATGCTCGGCGACGGCGGCGAAGGCACGCAGCTGGGCGAGGCTGGGCTGGCGGGCGCCGCGTTTGGCCGCGGGCTTGGCGCTGGTGGCCACGGCACTCCTCCTTGATTCCGGTGTCGATTCCGGTGTCCTCTACTACAGGCACTGATAGCCAGGTCCGATCAACACGACCCACTCTAGCTATTTCCCTAATCAATGCACCCTGTGCCACCATCAACATCAGTCCAACCCCCCAGGAAACTCCCCAAAAGGGATTTTCTTTGCAGCAAGGAGAGCGCGTGCTCACTGTCGGTGACAAGTTCCCCCAGTTCGATCTGACTGCCTGTGTCTCGCTGGAGCAGGGTTCCGAGTTCCAGCAGATCGACCACAAGACCTACGAGGGCAAGTGGAAGATCGTCTTCGCGTGGCCCAAGGACTTCACCTTCGTGTGCCCGACCGAGATCGCCGCTTTCGGCAAGCTGAACGACGAGTTCGCCGACCGTGACGCCCAGGTCCTCGGCTTCTCCGGTGACTCCGAGTTCGTGCACCACGCCTGGCGCAAGGACCACCCGGACCTGACGGACCTGCCCTTCCCGATGCTGGCCGACTCGAAGCACGAGCTCATGCGTGACCTCGGCATCGAGGGCGAGGACGGCTTCGCCCAGCGCGCCGTCTTCATCGTCGACCAGAACAACGAGATCCAGTTCACGATGGTGACCGCCGGTTCCGTCGGCCGTAACCCCAAGGAGGTCCTCCGGGTCCTCGACGCGCTCCAGACGGACGAGCTCTGCCCGTGCAACTGGAGCAAGGGCGACGAGACCCTGGACCCGGTCGCGCTCCTCTCGGGCGAGTGAACGGAGCCTACTGACATGGCACTCGACGAACTGAAGTCCGCCGTACCGGACTACGCCAAGGACCTGAAGCTGAACCTCGGCTCGGTCATCGGCAACTCGGACCTGCCGAAGCAGCAGCTGTGGGGCACGGTGCTCGCCTGCGCGATCGCCTCCCGCTCCCCCAAGGTGCTGCGCGAGCTGGAGCCCGAGGCGAAGGCGAACCTCTCCCCCGAGGCGTACACCGCCGCCAAGTCGGCCGCGGCCGTCATGGCGATGAACAACGTCTTCTACCGCACGCGCCACCTGCTCTCGGACCCGGAGTACGGGACGATGCGGGCCGGCCTGCGGATGAACGTCATCGGCAACCCGGGCGTGGAGAAGGTCGACTTCGAGCTGTGGTCGCTCGCGGTTTCCGCGATCAACGGCTGTGGCCAGTGCCTCGACTCGCACGAGCAGGTGCTGCGGAAGGCCGGCGTGGATCGCGAGACGATCCAGGAAGCCTTCAAGATCGCCGCCGTGATCCAGGCGGTCGGCGTCACGCTGGACTCCGAGGAGTCCCTGGCGTAACGCCTCCCGGCACAACGGAAAGGCCCCCGCTCAGCAGCTGCTGAGCGGGGGCCTTTCCGCGATTCAGGCCGAAGGCGGTGGATCCACCGGAGCGATGTCGGCCGCAGTCGCGCCCCGCGGCTGCGGCGACTGCTTCAGGGCG
Source organism: Streptomyces sp. NPDC055243 (assembly GCF_044544025.1). Classification (NCBI taxonomy): domain Bacteria; kingdom Bacillati; phylum Actinomycetota; class Actinomycetes; order Kitasatosporales; family Streptomycetaceae; genus Streptomyces; species Streptomyces sp. NPDC055243. The sequence goes on along the minus strand of NZ_JBITWR010000024.1, from coordinate 87,635 downwards.
GCCTCCCGGGAGTGCGCCCGCAGGTAGCCCACCACCGTGTTCGTCACGGCGACCAGCGGCACGGCCACCACGGCGCCGCCGATCCCGGCGACGAGCCCACCCGCGGCCACGGACAGCACGACGGCCAGCGGATGCACCCGCACGGCCCGTCCCAGGATGAACGGCTGGAGGATGTGCCCCTCGATCTGCTGCACGGCCAGGACCACGACCAGGGTCATCACACCGGTGAAGACGCCCTGGGTCACCAGACCCACCACCACGGCGAGCGCGCCCGAGATCACCGCGCCCACCAGCGGGATGAAGGCGAAGAGGAAGATGAAGACGGCCAGCGGCACCGCCATCGGCACCCCGAGGAAGTAGATCCCGAGCCCGATGAAGATCGCGTCGATCAGAGCCACTATCACCGTGCCGCGCACATAGGCCGTCAGCGTGCGCCAGGCACGCGGCCCCGCGCCCGCGATGCCGGGCCGCGCGGGCGCCGGGACGAGCTTGAGGACCCACTGCCAGATGCGCTTGCCGTCGTACAGCAGGAACAGCGTCGAGAACATCGCCAGCAGCATGCCGGTCATGGTCTCCACGATCACGGTGACCCCTTCGAGCCCCGCCGACGTCAGCTCCTCCGTGTTCGCCCCGACCGCGTCCCGCAGGCTCTTGGCGATGTCGTTGATCTGGTCCTCGGTCACATGGAACGGGCTGTTGAGCAGCCAGTTGCGCAAGTCGTCGATGCCGTCCTGGAGCTGGCTGGAGAGCGTGTCCGCGTTCTCCATGACCTGCCAGACGACGAACCAGCCGACGAGCCCGATGACGACGAAGCCGAGTACGGCGGTGAGGACGGTCGCAAGGCCCCTCGGCAGGCCGAGCCGCCGGAGCCGGGCCACCGTCGGCTGGAGCATCGCGGTGATGAGCAGCGCCGCGACGAAGGCGAAGATGACCAGCTGCACGGCGCTGATGACCTTCATCAACACCCAGAGCGTGCCCGCGAGTACGAGAAGACGCCAGCCGGCCTCGGCCGCGACGCGCATGCCCCACGGCACCGCGTCGACGGGGTCGGGCCGTGCCGCTATGTCCGGCGCGTAGGCGGGCGGCGCGGGCACCACGGTGTCCGAACCGTCGGCTTCATCCGCCGCCGACTGCCGCGAAGACCGGACGTCGTCCCCGAAGTCGTCGTCCGACTCCGCCCGCCTGCTCCTCCGCTCGCCCATCTCAGACAGTCCGGCTCCCAGCCGGCCGATCCACTCCGGTACTCGCGCCATGATCCGTCCTCTTCCCCCGTCTCTCCGCACCACTCCCCCCTGGAAGTTGTCGGACTGACCGTACACGGCAAGACCCCCCACCGAAGGACGGTGAGGGGTCTGCAAAAGGTTGAGCGAACCGCGGCTCAGTACCAGTTGTTCGCCTGCCAGAAGTCCCACGCTCCGCAGGGGCTTCCATAGCGGTCGTTCATGTAGCCGAGGCCCCACTTGATCTGCGTGGCGGGGTTCGTCTGCCAGTCGGCTCCGGCCGAGGACATCTTGGAGCCAGGGAGCGCCTGGACGAGGCCGTACGCACCCGAAGAGGGGTTGCTGGCCTTGTAGTTCCAGGTGGACTCGTGGTTGACGATGTTGCTGAAGCACTGGAACTGGTCACCGGGGACCATCTGCCGTGCCATCGCCTGGACCTGCGAGACGGAGTACGAGGACTGCGGGGCGAAGTCCGAGGCGTCGCGTGCGGAGGAACGGCTGGCCTTGGTCTCCGCCTCCGCCTCACGCTCCTTCTTGGCCGCGGCCTTCTCGGCCTTCTCGGCTGCGGCCTCCTTCTCGGCGGCCTTCTGCTTCGCGATCGCCGACTCGGCGGCCTGCTTGCGCGCTGCTTCCGCCGCCGACTTCTTCGCGGCCGTGTCGGCAGCCATGGCCTGTGCGTCGGCCTGCTGCGTCAGGGACGCGGTCTGCACCTGGGCCTGCTGGCCCGCGGGAATGTCTGCGAGGAGAGTCGCGTCGCTTGCCGCCGCCTCGAAGTCGTTGTCATTCGAGGCGCCCGGGGTGCTGCCCGAGGCGACACCGACGACAGCGCCAACAGTGGTGACCGCGGTGGCGGATGCCACGGCGAATCCCCGGACCGAAATCCGGCTCACACGGTTTCCTTCCAGCATCGCCCGCATAGGTGACCTCGCGGACGCAATCGTGCCCCTGGCACTGGCCTCCGCTTGGTTCTCGGTCACGGGAGGCACGGACCCGGTGGACAACTCCCGTGACGGGAGCGTCGCGTGGTGCTTCGGGCGGCATGCGACGGCCACTATGAAGTTCTGGTGTTTCCGGGTTGCGGTACCGCTGGGGGTACAGGTGTGTCGCATGCGGGGCCTGACAGGACCCAGACTCTGCCCCAGCCGGACGCCGCAAGGCAATTCTCCGTGCCGTGTGAAAGCTCACACCTCGTTTGCCCCAGGAGTTTTTCGGAAAAGGGCGAACGCCACGACGCCGCCCGGCTAAGCTCCTTCGCTTCGCCGGGCGGCGCCAACTGCTGCGTAACCAGGGTGAACTGGTTCAGATCTGACCGTCCTCCAGCATTTCGGTCACCAGCGCCGCGATCTGCGAACGCTCCGATCGGGTGAGGGTGACGTGGGCGAAGAGCGGATGGCCCTTCAGCTTCTCGACCACGGCAACTACACCGTCGTACCGCCCCACTCGGAGGTTGTCGCGCTGGGCGACGTCGTGCGTGAGGACGACTCGGGAGTTCGCCCCGATCCTGGACAGAACGGTCAGAAGAACGTTCCTCTCCAGGGATTGGGCCTCGTCGACGATCACGAACGCGTCGTGCAGCGAGCGCCCGCGGATATGGGTGAGCGGGAGCACTTCGAGCATGCCGCGCGCCGTCACCTCCTCGATGACCGCCTTGCCCGCCACCGAGCCGAGCGTGTCGAAGACCGCCTGGGCCCAGGGGCCCATCTTCTCGGCCTCGGTGCCGGGCAGGTAGCCGAGCTCCTGCCCGCCCACCGCGTACAGCGGCCGGAAGACCATCACCTTCTGGTGCTGGCGGCGCTCCAGGACGGCCTCAAGACCCGCGCAGAGCGCGAGAGCCGACTTGCCGGTGCCCGCCCGGCCGCCCATCGACACGATGCCGATGTCCGGATCGAGCAGCAGGTCCAGCGCGATGCGCTGCTCCGCACTCCTCCCCTTGATGCCGAAGGCCTCACGATCGCCGCGTACGAGACGGACGTTGCCCTCGGCCGTGACGCGGCCCAGGGCCTTGCCCTTCTCGGACTGGATGGTGAGGCCCGTGTGGACGGGCAGGTCGGCCGCCTCGGGTACGTACAGGGTGTCTTCCTCAAAGAGGAGGTCCACCTGTTCGCCGGAGAGGGTCAGTTCGGACATTCCGGTCCAGCCGGAGTCCGTGATGGCGAGCTCGGCGCGGTACTCCTCCGCGAGGAGGCCGACCGAGGACGCCTTGATCCTCAGAGGCAGATCCTTGGAGACGACGGTGACGTCGTACCCCTCTGCCTGGAGGTTGCGCGCTACGGCGAGAATCCGTGAGTCGTTGTCCCCCAACCGGTAGCCGGCCGGAAGCACGCCGGGATCGGAGTGGTTGAGCTCGACGCGCAGCGTGCCGCCCAGATCGCCGATCGGGATCGGCGCGTCCAGGCGACCGTGCCGGACCCGGCAGTCGTCCAGCAGGCGCAGGGCCTGCCGGGCGAAGTAGCCGAGCTCGGGATGGTGCCGCTTCGCCTCCAGCTCCGTGACCACGACGACGGGCAGCACGACTTCGTGCTCGTCGAAGCGGTACATGGAGTTCGGGTCTGCGAGCAGAACGCTGGTGTCGAGAACATAGGTGCGCCTGTCGGGCATGCGGCGCTTTGTGCTGGTCACCACGGAAGGACGTACCCCCTCGGATGAGGTCGGGGAGCGACGGGAAGGATGCCGGGAGAATCCGGACCGGTCTCGGGACCGCAGTGCGCGGGCCGAGCTCCGGCCCTCCACTTCGCCCGTACTCACCGCACGGTCGTCCTGGTGCAAAGGGCCTCCCGGGCGGACGGCCCCATGCCGCCCGCTGAGATACGACATCCGTGAATCGGATGTCGACCTGGAAGGCTTATTCCCTCGAACAAGCGCCGCCATGCCAGGGCATATGACGGCGCATCCGTGAACTCTGGGTTACTCACACCTCACCGACATGAGCACCTCGCGGGGTCAGCCCCCGTAACGCCGGTGCCGGGCCGCGTAATCGCGCAGCGCTCGCAGGAAGTCCACCTTGCGGAACGCGGGCCAGAAGACTTCACAGAAGTAGTACTCGGAGTGGGCCGTCTGCCAGAGCATGAAGCCGGACAGGCGCTGCTCCCCACTCGTTCGGATCACCAGGTCCGGGTCGGGCTGGGCCCTGGTGTAGAGGTGCTTGCCGATGAGATCGACGTCGACCTTGTCGGCCACCTCCTCGAGCGACTGCCCCTTGTCGGCGGCGTCGAGCAGCATCGAGCGGACGGCGTCGGCGATCTCCTGGCGGCCGCCGTAGCCGATGGCGACGTTGACCACTATCCCGTCGACGTGGGCCGTGGCCTCTTCCGCCTCCTTGAGGACATTGCGCATGCCCGAGGGCAGGATGTCGGTGGCGCCGACGTGATGGACGCGCCAGCGGCCGTCGCGGCCCAGCGAGCGGACGGTGTCCTCGATGATGCTGAGGAGCGGACCCAGTTCGTCCTGGGGCCGGTCGAAGTTGTCCGTCGAGAGCAGCCACAGCGTGACGACCCTGACGTCCGTCTCGCTGCACCAGCCGAGGAACTCCCCGATGTTGTCCGCCCCCGCCTGATGGCCCTGGACGGTGGTGGACCCGGCGGCCTTGGCCCAGCGGCGGTTGCCATCCATGATGACCCCGATGTGCTTGGGCACCTGGTCATGGTCCAGATGACCTTCCACCCGGCGTGCGTACAGCCCGACCAGCAGGCCGCGCAGCCTGTCCCGCAGGTTCACGGTCTTTCAGCCCCTCCGTGCAGACGGCAGTCCCCGAAGGCGAAAGCCTACCGCTGTGAGGGCGTGCCTCCGCCCTCGGGTGATCCGGCGCCGGGCCCCGGAAGATCCCCGGCTGAAGTAGCTTCGTACCCATGAACGACACGTCTCTGTACCGAGCGGCAACGGACCGTTACAGCACCATGGAGTACCGGCGCACGGGCCGCAGCGGCCTGAAGCTGCCCGCCGTCTCGCTGGGCCTGTGGCACAACTTCGGTGACGACAAGTCCCTCGAGAGCCAGCGCGCGATCCTGCGCCGCGCCTTCGACCTGGGCGTCACGCACTTCGACCTGGCGAACAACTACGGACCGCCCGCCGGTTCGGCCGAGCTCAACTTCGGCAAGCTCTTCGCCCAGGACTTCGCCCCGTACCGCGATGAATTGGTTATTTCGACCAAGGCGGGCTACCTCATGCACCCCGGCCCGTACGGCGAGTGGGGTTCGCGCAAGTACCTGATGTCGTCCCTGGACGCGTCGCTGAAGCGGATGGGCGTCGACTACGTCGACATCTTCTACTCGCACCGCTTCGACCCGGAGACCCCGCTCGAGGAGACGATGGGCGCGCTCGCGTCCGCCGTGCGGCAGGGCAAGGCGCTGTACGTGGGTGTCTCCTCCTACAACAGCGAGCAGACCGCCGAAGCGGCGCGGCTGCTGCGGGAGATGGGCGTTCCCGCCCTCATCCACCAGCCCTCGTACTCGATGATCAACCGCTGGACCGAGGACGACGGCCTGCTCGACACCCTCGAGGACGCGGGGATGGGCTGCATCTCCTTCGTGCCGCTGGCGCAGGGCCTGCTCACGAACAAGTACCTCAAGGGCATCCCGGAGGGTTCGCGTGCCACGCAGGGCAAGTCGCTCGACCCCGACCTCCTGAGCGACGAGGTCGTGCGCCGGCTCAACGGCCTGAACGACATCGCGGCCCGCCGCGACCAGTCGCTCGCGCAACTGGCGCTCAACTGGGTCCTGCGCGACGAGCGGATGACCTCCGCGCTCATCGGCGCCTCCAGCGTGAAGCAGCTGGAGGAGAACGTGGCGGCGCTGGCCGGTCCGAAGCTCACGGACGCGGAGCTGACCGAGATCGACACGTACGCGGTCTCCACGCCCGGCACCAACATCTGGGCCGGTCGCGGCTGACGGCTCCCCTTTCTCGGGGTACGTCCAGTCGGGTACACCCAGTCGGGGTACGCCTGGTCGAGGTACGTCCAGTCGAGGTACGTCCGGTCGAGGTACGTCTAGAAGGTCCGCGGGCGCTTGAACCAGGCGCCCGCGGCACCCTGGCTGAGCAGGATCACGAGCGCGATCGAGCAGCCGACCAGGAGGAGGGCTCCCGGCCCCGCGTTCCGGCCGAGGGCGCCGAGCCCGACCAGGATCTGCACGCTGCTGAGCACGATCGAGGCCACACGCTTTCCGTGACCGGGCAGGTCGAAGCGGAAGGCCAGGACGCACAGCGGTATCAGGAGGAAGTTGGCCCCGAGGACCGCGCCCGCGGCCTGGGGCCCGTACATCGCGCCGGCGATGACGGAGCCGAGCAGGCACATCCCGGAGAGCACCCAGATGATCACCTGTGCGGCGCGGACGCCGCCCGGCATCGTCTGCGGCGGGACCGGTCCGTACCCGTACGCAGGGTCATGCGCGGGACCCGTGTAAGTGGGCAGGCCTGCCTGCGGGTTCTCGTACGGCGGGGGGAACTGGTTCGACATGTCCCTGACCATAGTCGGAGGCTCTGACTCCGTGATCGGGCGGCCTGCGGCGCGGGCGGTACGGGCTCCGGCGTCCGGGCACAAAAAATCGGGCCGGTCCGTGGGGGGGAGACGGACCGGCCCGAGGGGGGGTTTCCACCATAACCCTTCGTGAGGGAAGTCGCGCGCATCGGCGTGCCACAACTACTCTCCGAAATCGGCCGACAACTCCGTGACCCCGTTCTCCCACCGGATTTCGGCCCCGTCGGCAGATTCAGGCCCCTCCTGGCGATAGCCCATAGGAGGGACAGGGGTGGGGCACGCGCTTGACGCGGCGGGCGTGCGGGCCGCTAGCTTCGGCTCGCATGGCGACGCTTCTGCTCCCGACCGGACAGCCACTCCCCCTGGAGATCGCGGACTCCGCCGGTGCGCGGCGGCGCGGGCTGCTCGGGCGGGACGGGGTGAGCGGGGCGCTGCTGCTGACCCCGGCGAGCAGTGTGCACACGGTGCGGATGCGGTTCGCCGTGGACGTGGCGTATCTGGACCGGGAGCTGCGGGTGCTGTCCGTGCGGACGATGCGGCCCTGGCGGATCGGGCGGCCCCGGCTGCGGGCCCGGCACGTCCTGGAGGCGGAGGCCGGGGCGATGGCCCGGTGGGGCGTGCGCCGGGGTACGCGGGTCGAGGTGCGGTCCGGCGGCGACTGATCGCCGGGAGATGTCCGCCGGGGAATGTCCGCCGGAAGGTTCGTCGGGGAACGTCCGCCGGGAGGTTCGTCGGGGAACGTCCGCCGCGAGATGTTCGCCGGGAGATGAGGGCGCGCGGAGCCGCGCAGCCCCCTCCGCCGCGCGGCACCGCACACGTGGCTTTGCTCACGCGAATTCGCCTTGGTCTGAACTTACGTGATTCCGGGGCTCAGATCGAGCCGGTCCCGATAACGATGCGGAATCAACGCCACCTGTTTCGGGATCACTTGGTTAACGATCGGCGTGCGAGGCAACCTTCCGTGCCGTTTCCGCGTCAGGCGGCTTTGCCGTCGCCCTTGCTCTCGTCCTTGCCGTCGCCCTTGCCCTCGCCCTTGCTCTCGTCCAGGCGATCCTGGCGGCCGCCGCCCCGCGTGCCGACCTTGTCGCAGTCCCGGTTGGCCACCAGCTGCTGCATGTGCTCGTCGCCCCACACGCCGAGCGGGATCAGCGCCTCGTTCAGGGACTGGCCGAGGGGGGTCAGCGAGTACTCGACCTTCGGCGGGACCTCGCGGTACACCTCGCGGTGCACGATGCCGTCGGACTCCAGCTCGCGCAGCTGCTGGATCAGCACCTTCTCGCTGATGCCGGTGATGTGCCGCCGGAGCTCGCCGAAGCGCAGCGTCGTGCCCGCGTACAGCGCCCAGAGGATCATCGGCTTCCACTTGCCGCCGACGACGTCCACGGCGGCGTCGAGGCCGCACGCGTACAGCGTCTTGGTCTCCTTGCCGCTCTCCGAATTGCCCTCCGTGCCGCTCTTCGGCATGGTCCACTCCTCTTGATCCGCTGAACTCGCAGAGCCACTTACTGGATCGACAGTACTGAAGGGGAACACTGATGACCCTCGCCGCTATTTCGTGGAGCGCCGCCAACGCCCGGCGCATGGAGCGGCAGTTCCTGCTGAGTCCGGCCAAGCCGGGCGAGGCTGGCCCCGGCGAGGTGGTCGACGCGATGCTCGCCGCGCAGGCGCAGGTGCTGTCCGCCGCCGAGCTGTCGGTGGGGCTGCGGATGGACGGGGCGACCCGGCAGGACGTACGCGACGCGCTGTGGGGCGATGAGCCGAGCCTGGTCAAGACGTACGGACCGCGCGGCACGATCCACTTCCTGCCGACGGCGCGACTCCCCCTCTGGACGGGTGCGTTATCCGCGATCCCGGGTGTCCCGAGCCCCTTCAAGGCGGGCGATCGCCTGACTCCGTCCCAGACGGACGAGATCGTGGCCGCGATCGGCGACGCCCTTGACGGGGCCCGGCTGACCGTCGACGAGCTCGGCGAGGAGGTGGTGGCGCGTACGGGGCCCTGGGCGGGCGAGCTGGTGATGCCGGCCTTCCAGGGGATGTGGCCGCGCTGGCGCGCGGTCATGCATGTGGCGGGCCACCGGGGGGTGCTGTGCTTCGGACCGAACCGGGGACGCAAGGTGACGTACACGCGCCCGCCGGACTTCGGGGCGCCGGTGGCCGCGGAGGAGGCTACGGCGGCTCTGGTGCGGCGCTTCTTGTACGCGTACGGGCCCGCGACGCCGCGCGAGTTCGCCAAGTGGGCGGCGGCGCCGGGTGGTTGGGCGGGGAATGTCTTCGCGTCGATGGCTTCCGAGGGGGAGATCGAGGCGGTGGAGATGGACGGGGTGTCTCCGGTGTGGGTGGTCGCGGGCGACACGGAGTTTCCGCGGGAGGCGGCGGGGGGTGTGCGGGGCGCGCAGGGTGGGCGGGATGTGCGGGGCGTGCGGGGTGGACGGGACTTGCAGGGCGTGCGGGATGTGCAGGGTGTGGGGGATGTGCAGGGCCTGCGCGGTGTGCGGTTGCTGCCGTACTTCGACGCGTACGTGATTGCCTCGCACCCGCGCGAGCGGCTCTTCCCCGGTCGGGCCTACGAGCGGGCGCTGGCCGGGGGCCAGGCCGGCAACTTCCCCGTGCTCCTGATCGACGGGGTCGTGGCCGGGGTCTGGCACCAGCGGCGCTCGGGGCGCCGGGTGACGGTCACGGTGGAACCGCTGGGGCGTTTGACCGCGGGCCAGCGGCGGGAGTTGGAGGGGCAGGTCGAGCGGGTGGGGGAAGTGTTGGAGGGGCAGGCGGAGTTGGTGGTGGGGCCGGTGAGTGTGGGCGCCCACGCGTAGGGGGACACACGTAGGGCGACACGCGTAGGGGGGAACTGGGTCCGCCCGGCCCCGGGATGTCTCGTCAGGGGGGCGAGTCAGGAGGGGAGTCAGGGGGAGTCAGGGGGCGAGGCCAGCCTCAGCGCTTACGGGCGTCGAAGAGATGCCGCGTGCTGTGCGCCACGAACGGGCCCTCCGCTTCGATCTGCTCGTGCAGCTCCCGCAGCTGTGGGCGATACCTCTCCACCGAGAAGTCCGGCACCATCCACACCACCTTGCGCAGGAAGTGGACGACTGCCCCGATGTCGTGGAACTCGATCCGGAGCCGTTCGGACCGCAGGCCGACGATCTCCAGGCCCGCCGCCTCCGCCTCGGCCCGCTCGCCGTCGGGGTGGCGGCCGTTCCGTACCGCGTCGGGCTGGCGCCCGAGGAAGTACTCGACGACCTCGAAGACGCTGGCGGGGCCCACATGCTGGGCGAAGTAGGTCCCGCCGGGGCGCAGCACGCGGGCGATCTCGTCGAAGTGTGCCTTCACCGGATGCCGGCTGGTGACCAGGTCGAACGCCTCCGCCGCGAACGGCAGCGGCGCGTCCTCCGGCGAGGCCACGACCACCGCGCCGCGCGGATGCAGCAGAGCGGTGGCCTTGGCGACGTTCGGCGGCCACCCCTCCGTGGCGACGGCGAGCGGGGGCAGCGCGGGCGCGGATGCGAGGACTTCGCCGCCGCCGGTCTGGATGTCGAGGGAGGCGGTGGCGTGCCCCAACCTCTCCCCCATGGCGTGGGCGTACCGCCAGGAGGGCCGCTCCTCGGTGGCCCTCCCCTCGAACCAGGAGAAGTCCCAGCCCTCGGTCGGGGCCGACTCCGCTTCCGCCACAAGTGCGTCGAAACTGCTCATGCAGTGATCTTCGCATCGCGTGGGCCGGGGCTCACGCCCATTTCTGCGGAGAGGCGGGCTTCACGGCGAGGGGTCTCTCTGCTTCCTTGCGTCTGACTCCTTGCGTCTGTCTCCTTGCGTCTGACTCCTTGCGTCTGACTCCTTGCGTCTGGCTCCTTGCATCTGGGCAACTCCCGCTTATCTCGGCTTAATTAGGGCACCCCTAGGGTCCGATCATGGCTACCGAGAACGTCACCTTCATCAACATCTTCGAGATCGCCCCCGAGGACGTCGACGCCTTCGCCGAGAAGTGGGAGCAGCGGGCCGCGATCATGAGCGAGAAGCCGGGCTTCATCGACACCCGGCTGCATCGGGCCCAGGCCGCCGACGGGCGCTTCCAGCTCGTGAACGTGTCCCACTGGGAGAGCCGGGAGGCGTGGGAGGCGGCCGGGGCCGACCCCGCGTTCGCGAACCGGGCGAACGCCGCGCGGGACTCGAAGGAGACTCCGGTGACGGCGAACCCGGGGCTGTACGACACCATCGTCACGTTCCCCTGACGCGCGCGCCCGCGTCGGCGGTGCGCCGGCGCGGGCTCCCGCAGCCGTTCCCTCTCTGTTGCCGCCCTCATGAATGCGCAGGTCAGAGTCGCTGAGTCGTCGAGTACGATCTTTGGCGACCAAGATTGAACATGGGGGAACGCATGCGCCTTAGCTCGACGACTCGCATCGCCGGAGCCGTACTCGCCCTGTCCGCCACGCTGGTGGCCACCGCCGCCCACGCGAACGCCGCACCCGCAAACGAAGAGGCCTCGCCCACCGCGAAGTCCGGCGTTTCGACCAGGGGTGCGGTCGGCAAGTACAGCAAGCTCATCAACAAGTCGAAGCAGAGCAACTACACGAACAGCAAGGACGAGATCGCCCGCTGCACGGCCCAGACCCAGGGCATGACCTGCATGATCAACAAGACGGCGTCGGCGACGCGCACCATCGACGCGGGGTTCGGTCTCAGCCGCGGCGCCGTCGCGGGCAGCCTGAACATCAGCCAGGCCAAGACCCAGTCCGTCGCCGTGACGTGCAGCTCGCCGGTGAAGAAGGGCCACTCGCTCGTCGCCTACCCGATCGGCACCCGGTACAAGTACAAGATCGAGAAGCACATCACGACGCCTCTCGACTACAAGGCCGGCACGAGCGGGTGGAAGCATGCCTTCAACCCGGCGCCCGCGAAGGTGAGTTGCAAGGTCAAGTGAGTGGCTCTTCTGATGCTGATGCGCGTGCCGCGCGGGGCGTCGCCGTGCTTTTCGCCGGGGTCGTCGCCGTACTGCTGAGCGGGTGCGGTGCCGGCGGTGCCGGCGGTGGCGGTGTCGGCGGTGGCTCGGGCGAGACCGGTCATGTGCCGGTCTCCTCGTTCGTCGGGCAGACCGTGGCCCAGGTTGAGGGAGGGCTGCCGGCCGCCTCGTCGATGGTGTCGTACGACCTGTCCAAGCCGGTCACCGGCGCCGAGGCGACGTACGGCACCGCCAAGGACAAGGGGACGCACGCCGATTGGATCGTGGTGGTGGCGTGCGCCGATACGAAGAACCTTGAGGACGACACCCATCTGGCGGCCGGTGTGCTGCGGGCGGATGGGTATACGGATGCCGTTGCGCGGAAGGCCAAGGATGGGGTCTTCGATCGGTACTTGGGGGAGTGCGGGAAGTAGCAGCTTGTCGGCCGGGGGCTGGGGGCTGGGCCCTCTCTCTCCCCCCCCCGGCCGGCGGAGCTTCGGGGGGCCTGCGGCCTTGCTGGGTGCCGGGGCCGCCCGGTTGTCCCGAGGTTGGCGGTTACGGGACGGGAGTCAAGGGCGCTCCTGCGTCGCGTCGGCTGCGCCGATTGCGCTGCGCTCCACCCTTGACACCCGTCCCTCCACCGCGCGAGGGAAGACGACCGGACGGCCCGAGGGGCGGGACTCTCGACCACTCCCGCAGGGCCGTGGGGTCTCACTGCCGGGTGCGGACCGGATCTTCTGGGGTGGCCGCAAGGGTGTGTGGTGCGCGGTCGCCCCGGGGATCGGTGCCGGTCTCGTCAAGCGGCTGACCACCGGACCGGCGGGTGGCGCACCTACTCTGCAAAGTTGTGTTCTGGCAGGGAGGGGGCGCGCGTGTTGTGCCATGCGCCCTCTCGGGAGAAGGAAGGTGCCGGGACTCTGGCAGCGTCCGGTCAGTGGCCGGGAACCGCGTCGGGTGCGAGTCCCCTTGGGTTGGGGATCTTGCCGGGGCCCTGGCTGGGCCAGTCTGTCGGGGACGGGGTGCGCCAGTCCTTCGGCCTCTCCGCTCGCCAGGTTCCGTCTCGGCAGACGATAGGAGCGGATGGTGTCCTGGAGGCGCCAGGCGCCCTCGTCCACGCAGGGCTCCTTCGCCTCGGGAGGGCTGTGCCAGGTCCAGCGCCACCGGTCCTTGGTCTCCTCGCACCACAGCCGCGGCCCGTGGCGGGTCACGCCCGTCCTGCCCCGCTTGTCCGGCGAGCAACTGGGGTTGAGCCAACCCCACTTCGCGTCCTTCTCCGGGGCCATGGTCACCGTGGGCAGGGGGCTGGGCGAAGGCTGCTCCGGGCAGCCTGCGGACGTCCGGCTCGGCGGCGGTGCGGTGCCTGGCCAGAAGCACATCGTTCCCGCTTGCCCGCCCCGGAACTCGGTGGGCGCGGCGGAGGGCTCATGCGTGCTGCTGCCGCATGCGGTCATCAGCAGTGCCGTGGCGCCGATGCTGCTGAGGGAGAGGCTGAGTCTTCGGGTCGGGTGGGCTGTCTGGGAGACACCGGTCAGTCCTGGCTCCCGGAGGGCGCTGTTCCCGTGTCCGCCCCGCCCGAGCCCCGGGGGAAGGAGACCTCGACTCGGCGGTTCTTCTTGCGGCCCTCCTCGGAGCCGTTGTCCGCGATCGGGTAGTCCTCGCTGTATCCGCGTACGGAGTAGGTGACCTCGGGGCCCAGATAGGCGGCCATCTTGTCGTGTACGGCCTCGGCGCGTTCGCGGGACAGCTTCTTGCCGTGGCTGTACGAGCCGAGGTCGTCCGTGAAGCCGAACACCCGGACGTTCGTGGCCTTTTGAGCCTTGGCCTCTTCGGCGATCGCCTTGATCCGCGCGTTCGCCTCCGGGTTCAGCTTGGGGCTGTCCTTGGGGAACAGCACCTCCGCCTGCAGCGCGAACTTCACGTCCGTGTTCGTGTCCTCACGGCGCTCCTCGCCACCGAGGTCTTCGACCACGGACTTGATGTCCAGGACCTTCGCCGGGGCCAGGGTCGCTCCGTCGGCCAGCTTCAGTCCGGGGCTGTTGGAGTCGACCTCCTGGGGCGGGGTGGTGGTCGTGCTGCCGGGGGGTGCGCTGGGGTCTTCGTCGTCCGCGAAGGCGGGGGTGCCTGTCAGGAGGACCAGGGCCGTGAGGGTGGCGGCCGTTGCCGTGGCGAGGGTTCGGGGGCGTGGTCGGGGGTGGGACATGGCGTCACTCACCCTCGGAGATCTCGATGGAGGCGGGGGGCATGGCACCCACCTGGAAGTCGACCTTGGCGGTGCCTTCCGGCGGCGCCGGGAACTGGGCGTACCAGTCGGCGGTTTGGCCGGGCTTCACACCGCCCGTGAACTTGGTGCACAAGCACCGTCCCTCGGTGTCGCGCAGAACGAGGTACTTCTTCTTCCCTGCGTTGTCGATCAGGTTCGCCCCCGCCACCGATGAACCGTTCTTGTTCAGCTCCCGCTCCTCGCCACGCCAGTTGGCAGCAGCCCAGAACTTGCCCCCGCTGTTCGTCACCTTGCCCGAGACCGTAACGAAGCCACCCCCGTCGCGGACGGCGGACGAGACCGTCAACGTGATGTTCTCCTCCCCCTTCACCTCCGCCAACACCTTGTCTGTTGCCGGGGCCTGGGGCTCTTCGTCCTTCTTCTCGTCACCCCCATCGTTCTTGGTCGCCGCAGGTGTCGAAGCGTCCTTCTCTGACTTGTCATCACTGTCGCCGCCCCCGCCACCGCAGCCGGCGACCGTGAGGACCAGCCCAGTAGTGATCGCCACAGCGGTCATTGCCCTGCGGGTCTTTGTGGTGCGCCGAATGTTCATCGGTACAGCTTCCTTCTTTCGTCGGCCACTCATCAGTCAGCCAGGTGGACAGAGAAGAGAACGGATGCATCCGGAAGATCATCCAGCTCGAAGTCGTCCGGATCGATCTCGAAAGAGTCGCCGCCGTCGCAATTGAATTCCACGGCCTTCTCTGGGTCGGCCGAGGGAGCAACATCGCAGCGCGGCTTAATGATCGCGGTGGCCTCAGCCGTGGCGTGCTGGTTCTCCGTGCCCGGAATGATCGAGTCTCCGACGGTGTAGTTGGTCTCGATCTTCACCCTGAAGCCCGGGTAGCCATTTACTTCAGTCGTCCCGACCTGCTCGACGGCCGAGTCATTTTCCGCAGCCAGCGCGTCCGCCGCAGCTTCGGCGCCGACACCCTCGAATTTGTCGCCGGCCAGCCAGTCGAGCCAGTCGTCACCCTCACCGATGGACGCCCCCAGCCCATCGACGAGTTCGTCTCTGGCGTCCTGGGCAGCCGCCAGCGCCGCAGCATCAGCAGCGGACTGGGCGCCATTCCGTGCGGACGCAGCTTGAGCGAACGCGAAGAACGCGAACGCAACAAAGAGCAGAATCCCCGTCATCCAGATGTAGATGGGGAGAGTCTGCCCTGTGTCATCGAGGAGGCGGCCGCGCCTCAGCCGCCGATTACGTCCGACACCGCGTCTTGAATCGCACCGGAGATCTGACCGTCGAGCCCCAAGCCGTCGATGAGAACGAAGATCCCCGCGATCAAAATCATCAGCCCCGCATACTCCACAAACCCAGCCCCCGCATCCCGCTCCCTCCCCCGAACCCGGGAAGTCACGGTTACGGTCCAGTCGACCCAGACTCTGAGTACGTGATCTTTCAGCACGACGGCCCCTTCTCTCCCACCCAGTACACGTACCGCTGGCGCAGCCAATTCCGACGTCGCTGTCGTCATAGGCAACGTACGCGAGATCATGTGACCCATCAGCCACTCTCCGCAACCAATGCCGTTTGAGACTCGCAAGTTGGCGAGTTCCCTTCCCCGGCGGTGAGGTCATCACGCACCCCGGGGGCGTGCGTCGGAGGTTCGTGACCGGACCGTGGGCGACTCGATGCGTTCCACGACTTCCCCTCCCGCGAATACCGTGAACACGTCTTTTGCAAAGGCCAGTTGGGGTGGCAGGCCCCGGCGGGGGGCGCCTCCGGGGGCTGTGTGCCCTTCCTGCTCTCGGGGCGACTGTCCCATATTTGGTTGCAGCCGCGAAGAGGTTTCGATTACTGGCTTGATACCGGCTTCCGGGGCGGAGCCCACCGCACCGTTCATCGTCACCCTCACTTCCCCAGAATCGAGCCGAAGTCCGAACCCGAGCCCAGGAACATGCCCGCCGCGATCAGGATCATCGTGGCCGGAAGCATGAAGACCAGCGTCACCATCGTTGCCTTGGGGATCGTCTTGGCCGCCCTGCGGCGGGAGTTCTGCGCGTCCGTGCGCCGCATGTCCGTGGCCAGCTGGATGAGCGTGTCCGCGATGGGCGAGCCCAGTTCCTCGCCCTGCTGGAGCGCCGAGACGAACTGCGAGACCTGCTCCGAGGCGTTCCTGCGGCGCAGTTCGTCGAACGCCTGGCGGCGGCTCACGCCCATGTCCATCTGGCGGAGCGTTATGCGCAGTTCGTCCGCCCAGGGGCCCTCGTAGCGTTCCGCCACGCGGTCGAGCGCCTGGCGGAAGCCGAGGCCCGCCGAGACCACCACCGCCAGTACGTCCAGGAAGTCCGGCAGTGTGCGGTCGATGACCTCGCGGCGTTCCCGTATCGCCTGCCAGATCAGTGCGTCCGCCGCCGTCACGCCGAAGGCGAAGGTGAGGAGGCCGAAGAGCGATGAGCCGTTGGTGAGGAAGACCAGGCCCATCACCAGGCCGAATGCGCCGTAGACCGCCCGGCGGGCCGCGTAGCGGTCGATCGTCAGGCCGCCGGGGTTGCCCGCCATGTCGATCTTGCGGCGCTTGGCGTCCACCCGCTTCGGGCCCATCAGGCGCAGGACGAGGGGGGCGAAGCGCATGCCGAGGCGGTCCACCGCCGAGCCCGCCGTCGAGACGCGGGTGGCGCCGATCTCCAGGGCGATCGCCAGGTCCGTGGGGAGCTTCGCCTCCGCGCGGTACATGCGCACGCCTTGGCAGGCGCCCGCCACGGCGAGTCCCATCACCACTGCCAGAGCCAGTGCCAGCAACGTAACTCCCCCCTCACACTTCGATCTTGCCGAGACGTCTGATCACGAAGAAGCCCACCGCGTACAGGCCAAGGGCGATCAGGATCAGCGTCTGGCCCACCGGTGAACCCGTCACCCTCGCCAGTGCTCCCTCATTGGAAGAGTTGATGAGGAGCAGGGAGCCAAGGCCCAGGAGCGGGACCGTGAACGCCGTCGCGTGGACCTCCGACAGCATCGTGCGGACCTCGCGGCGGGTCTCCTTGCGGTCCTCCAGGGTCTGGGTGAGGTTCCGGAGCGAATTCACCACCGAGCCGCCCGCCTTGTTGGAGAGGATCAGGGTGGTGACCAGCACTATCAGCTCTCGGGACGGGAGGCGCTCCGCGAGCTCGCCCAGGGTGTCGTCGATCGAGCGGCCCAGGGACAACTGGTCCGCCACCATGGAGAGTTCCTCGCCAGCTGGGGCTTCCAGTTCTTCCGCCGCCATTGCCAGTGATGTTCGTAGGGCCAGGCCTGCTGCCGTCGCGTTCGCCAGGATGCGTGCCACGTCCGGGAGTTGGTTGATGAAGGCCTCGATGCGCTTCTGGCGTTGCCAGTTGAGGAAGACGACCGCGCTCCAGACCGCCACGATGCCCGCGATCGGGCCGAAGAACGGGGCCAGCGTCGCCGCCGCCATCAGCCAGAGCGCGGCGACGACCGCCACGACGTAGACGAAGAACTCGCCCGCCGTCAGGTCCAGGCCCGTCGCCGAGAGGCGCAGGTGGATGGAGCGGCCCAGGCGCGTGCGGCGCAGGCGGCGGTCCACGGCCGAGAAGCGGCGGCCCCTGCCGCCGGTGTCGGCCGTGCCGGGGCCGATCGACAGGCGGTCGACCAGTGCCTGGCGCTGGGCGCGCCCCGACGCGTACGCGTGGACTCCGGCGACGGCGAGCGTGCCGGTCAGGATGGTGGCGCCGAGGGCCAGCAGCGCGGCCTGGTTCTCCATCAGCCCGTGGCCTCTCTCGTACGCGCCCTCGTGCTCATCCGATCGCCTCTCGTGTGTTCAGTACGTCTATGGCCTGGGCCACGCCGAAGCCGGGCGGCACCGGCTCGCCCGCGACGTACAGCCGTTCGGCGACGGAGCGCGGCAGCGGCAGGTGCTCGAAGTAGCCGTGCACGCGGCGGTCCAGGCCGTTGCCGCCCGGCTGGCGCGGGACGAAGCGGGTCACCGGGGCGATGCGGAACTGTTCGCGGCCGTGCGAGACGAGCAGGACGATCTCGGCGATCTTTCGGGAGCCGTCCGCGTGCCGGGCCAGCTGGACGACCACGTCCACCGCCGAGTTGATCTGGTCCTTCAGCGCCTCGAAGGGGATCTGGACCTCGGACATCGAGCCCAGGGTCTGCAGGCGCATCAGGGCGTCCTCCGCCGTGTTCGCGTGGACCGTGGCGAGGGAGCCGTCGTGGCCCGTCGACATCGCCTGGAGCATGTCGAGCGTCTCGCCGCCTCGGACCTCACCGACGATGATGCGGTCCGGGCGCATGCGGAGGCTGTTGCGGACCAGGTCGCGGATGGTGATCTGTCCCTTGCCCTCGACGTTCGCGGGGCGGGATTCGAGGCGGATCACGTGGTCCTGCTGGAGCTGGAGCTCGGCCGAGTCCTCGATGGTGATGATGCGTTCGTGGGAGGGGAGCAGGCCGGAGAGGGCGTTGAGCAGGGTCGTCTTTCCGGAGCCCGTGCCGCCGGAGACGATGATGTTGAAGCGGGCGCGCACGAAGGCGGAGAGCAGGAGCAGCATGTGCTCGTCGAGCGAGCCCAGGCCGATGAGCTCGTGCAGCGTGTACGCGCGGGGGAAGCGGCGGATCGTGAGGGTCGCGCCGGTGAGGGCCAGGGGTGGAATGATCACGTTCACGCGCTCGCCGGTGGGCAGGCGCGCGTCGACCATCGGGTTCGACTCGTCCACGCGGCGGTTGACCGTGGAGACGATGCGCTCGATCGTCTGCATGAGCTGGTCGTTCGACGCGAAGCGCAGGGGGAGCTGTTCGACGCGGCCCGCGCGCTCGACGAAGATCGAGTCGGGGCCGTTGACCATGATCTCCGTGATGGAGGCGTCGGCGAGGAGCGGTTCGAGTACGCCGAGTCCCAGGGCCTCGTCCACCACGCGGCGGATGAGCTGGGAGCGCTCCGAGGTCGACAGGACGGGGCCCTCGCGGCTGATGATGTGGCCCATGACGCGTTCGAGGCGCACGCGGCGGTCCGCCGTCGTGAGGGACGACATCTCGGCGAGGTCGATCTCTTCCAGGAGCTTGGCGCGGTAGACGGCCACGAGGCTGTCGTCGCGGCTGGGTCCGCTGCCCTCGCCGTGGTCGTGCGGGGTCGCTATGCGGTCGCGGAGGCTCATCTTTTCTCTCTCAGCTCCCGTCTTCGTCTTCGTCGTTGGGCATGGTGGCCGACTTCGTGACGGACCAGCCGGCGTCCACGAACGGCAGGAGCGTGGGGACTTGGACGGTGACCTCCGCCGTCGTCGTGTCGCCGCCCCCGCTGAGGGCGACCTGGGCGTCGAGGCTGCCGTCCATCGCCGCCAGGCCCGCGGCTTCGCCGCCCTCCCCCTGGGATGCGACGCGCGCTGCCGCGCGGGCGCCGGAACCGGCTTGGTTGACGGCGTAGCCGACGAGGCCGAGCTGGATGGCGGCGAGACCGATGAGGAGCAGGACGGGGAGGAAGCCGGCGAATTCGAGCATGGATACGCCGCGGTCGTCCCGGCGGCGGTTCCAGCGGACGCTCCAGCGGTCGCTCCAGCGGTCGCTCCGGCGGTCGCTCCGGCGAGGGTTCCTTCGCCGGAACCGACGCGCGCCGTCCGTCGCGGGCTGGACCGTCAGCCCTGTCACTGGTCCTCACCCTCCTTCGCCGCGCCCGCCTCCCCGCTCACGCTCCACCCCGCGTCGATCCCGGGGAAGAAGAGCGGGACGTCCGCGTCCACGTGGGCCTTCCACACCGCCCCGTCGTCCGTGCAGGACACCTCCGCGCCCTGCCACGCCGATGGCAGATGCTCTTTGGCCGCGGCCTCGCACGCCGCCGCGCCGCCCTCGCCCACCGCGTACGCGGCCGTCGCGGCCCGCGCCGCCTCGTCGGCGGCGTTTCCCGCGAGGGAGAACGTGTAGCCGTACAGCGCGCACTGCCACAGGAGGCCCATCACGGCGAGCAGCAGCGGGAACATCCCGGCGAACTCCAGGGTGACCGCGCCCCGGTCGCCGCCGACCCGCTTCCGGAGCGTCAGCGCGCCGCCCCGCTTGCTCGCCCCGGCCGCCTCCGGGTCGACCAGGCCCAGCTCGCCCGCGAGCGCCCACAGGGCCTGCTTCACCGTCGACTTGCTGTCCAGGTCCTGCATGCGGCCCGCGTCGACGGCGCCCTGAAGCTCCTTGAAGTTGGCGGGCACGGTGGTGCGGGCCACCCGGGTCCCCGTCACCCTCTCCACCAGGGAGGGCTGGATCTCCGCGCCCTTGCCGTTGCGGTTGACGACCGTCAGCGTCTCCTCGGCCTTGCGGATCTGGAGGCGGTCCCACAGGCGCACCATGCGCTTGGCGGCGCGTACGGAGACGACGTCCGGGGTGACGAGGAGGAGCGCCTGGTCGGCGAGTTCGATGGCTGCGGCGCTCGCCCCTGTGACGTACGTCCCGCAGTCGACGAGCACGATGTCGTAGCGGCTGCGCAGGGCGCCGAGCGTCTGGCGGGCCACCCGGTCGGTGATCTCCTCGCCGCGCTCGCCCTCGCCGGGGGCGAGGAGGAGGCCGATGCCGGTCTCGTGGGTGTAGACGGCGTCCTGGAGTACGCGGGGCGTGATGTCGGTGATCGCCGCGAGGTCGGCGATGGAGCGGCGGAACTGGACGTCCAGGTAGGAGGAGACGTCCCCGGACTGCAGGTCCAGGTCGAGGAGGGCGACGCTGCGGCCGGAGGCGCGGGCGGCGAGGGCGAGTTGGACGGTGGCGAGGGTGGTCCCCACGCCTCCCTTGGCCCCGCTCACCGCGACGACGTGCCCGCCGCCGGGGGTCTCCCCCGTCCCGGCGTAGAGCTCGATGCCCGCGCTGCCCAGGTGCCTGCGCATCCCGGCGGACCATGCCGCCGCCGCGTGCACGCGCTCGGCGAGGGCGTCGTAGGCGAGCGGGAAGCCGACGATGCCGCGCGCGCCGGAGTCCATCGCGGCGGTGAGGAGGGCGGGGCTGGTGTCGGCGGTGATGAGGACGACGCCGACCGCCGGGAAGCGCAGGACGAGGTCGCGGATCAGGTCGAGGGCGGGGACGGGCCCGATGCGCTCATGGATGAGGACGACTTCGGGCAGCTCGTCGATGGACTCGGCGGCGAGGCGCGCCAGGGTGTCGAGCAGCGCGGTGGAGTCGGCGACGGGAAGGGCGGGTTCGGCGTCCGGCAACTGCCCGACGAGCGTCGAGAGCGCGCGGGCTGCGTCCATGTCCCCTACGGCGGGCAGGATGCGGGTCGTCATGCGCGATCGCCTCCCGGCAGGGGGGCGGTGCCGCGGGCGGCGGGGTGGGCGTTCCGTGCATCGGCAGCCCGCAGGGGGCGCGGCGCGCCTGCGGCGGAGTGGGCGCTCCGTGCATCGGCAGCCCGCAGGGGGCGCGGCGCGCCTGCGGCGGAGTGGACGTTCCGTGCGTCGGCGTCCCGCAGCGGGCGCGGCGCGCCTGCGGCGGAGTGGACGTTCCATGCGTCGGCAGCCCGCAGCGGGCGCGGCGCGCCTGCGGCGGAGTGGGCGTTCCGTGCGTCGGCAGCCCGCAGCGGGCGTCGGCGAACAGGCAATTCCCGCCCACCCGCCCGATTGCCCCGCGTCGGCGACCAGCCCAAGAGCACCTCCCGCCCCACCCCGCACCGCGGGGCGAACGGGTGGGTGGGCGGGAGAGATCCGCCCCGCAGCGGCGGCTCAGAACATGCACCCACCGGATCGAGCGATCCGCCGCGCAGCGGCGGCCTACTACAGCTGCCCGCAGCGGGAGCGAGAAGCGGCGGTTCAGACGTGCAGCACATCCGCAGGCCCCCTACTTGTCCTCGTCGAGTGTGTACGTCCGGTCGCCCCGCGGGATGGCGCTCTCCCCGCCCTGGCCCACCAGGGCCAGGCGGACGTGCGTGGCGAACGACTCCGCGTACGCCACGCGCTGCGCGTCCGCCGTGTCCAGGGCGAACGTGATCGGCACCGCCTCCGTCGCCGTACGCCGGCTGCTGCCCGCGCGGTCGTCCTGGTCCGGGTCGAGGGCGGTCAGCTTGCCGACGTCGATCACCTTCGCGGACTCGACGATGACCTTCGACTGGTCCTTGGCGTTGTCGGTCTCGCCCTTGAAGGTGGCGTAGATGTTCACCGTCGAGCCCGGCGTGATCTTGCCCGCGACGCCCGTCGCCGCGTCGATCATGATGGCGATCTCCTGCTGCCCCGGCTCCAGTTCGGGCCGGTTCACGATCATGTCCGTCTGGAGCAGCGAGCCCTTCCGCAGCTCCGTCACCGCGATCTTCCCGCGGACCTGGCGCAGATCGGTGACCGCGTTCTTCGAGAGCCACCGCTCCGGCATCTCCACCTTCTCGAACTGGTCGGCGCTCAGCTCCTTGTAGGGGGCGATGTCCCCCTTGAGCTTGTACGCGGCCACCTCGGGCCCCACCTTCGAGTTCACGTCCCGGATCACCGAGAGCACTCCCGCGAACGCGCCGAACGCGGCCAGGACCGACAGGACCAGCAGGATGACGCCGCGGCGCTGGCGTGAGTTCATGGACCGGAGTACCTCGATCGAGTGCGGATGGCTACGGACAGTGAGCGGTGTCGTGCGCGTTCGGTTCGGGGTCATACGGGTCGTACGCGGTGGGGCCCGGTCCTACGTCGCGCCTCGCGGCAGCGCGCGTACGGCGGAGGCGCGACCGGCGGGAGCACGGCCGGTGGAGGCCGGCGCCGGGCGATCGGGGGGCGGCGGCAGCGGCGCGGCGCAGAAGCCGCAGCGGTCGCCGATGAGTTCGAGGCCGCACCAGTGGCAGTCGTCCCGCCGGACGGACGCCACCAGTTGGTAGAGCACGGAGATGTCGGGGATCGCCGCGGCGAACTCGACCAGCTTGCCCGTCGCCCACCACCGCGCGGACTCCCCCGGCAGGCGCGCCTGAGCCACCCCCTGGGTGCGCCACGCGGGAGCGAGCGTCTCGGTGACCCAGTCGGACGTCAGCTGCCCGGTGGCGTACAGCAGCTTCGTGCCGAATCCAGGGCCGGGGAGCGTCGCCTCCCCCGTCACCTTGATCAGCTCGGGTCGCGGCGTCGCGAGGACGGCGAACTGCGCGCCCGGCACCCATGACTTGGCGTGCGACTGGAGGGTGACAGGGACCCGATCGAGCTTGGCCACCGAGCCGAGCAGCGCGCCCGCGTAGATGTAGTGGGAGAGGAGGCGGGCCGCCGACGCGAGCACGCCGGGGCTGAAGTCGCAGATCGACAGCTGGCGGAGCTGGAGCGCCAGGACGGCGAGGCCGAGCGGCGGCAGGTCGGGGCGGAGGATCGCGATGCGGTCGCTCTCCAGGATGGAGCGGATCGCGTACATGCGCTGGACGACGGCGGGCGGCGCCGACGCCGGGCAGAGGACGATCACATAGCCGTGGTGCTCGATGAGGGTGTGCATCTCGGTGAGCGCCTGGTCCAGGGAGTACGTCCGCGGTGACTGGACGGCGCTCTGGAGGACGGCCGCCGACGGGGTGTGCCGGTCGGGCGACGGCAGCACCAGGTCGGGTCCGGTGACGGCTATGGCGGTCGGCATGCGTACACCCCCCGGTCTTCGTGCACTTCTGCCTCAGCACCATATCCAGGTCAGCGCCACCTCAACACCCAACTTCCCACTGTTCACATTGAGGTTGGCCGGACTGCCGGGGTCCGGGGGATGTCAGAGGTCTTGACAACTGAATTGGTCTGGACCAACTTGTACGACCACTGGACCAGGTCGCACCCCCCAAGCGAGAGCTCTCCGCATGCCCCAACTCCCCCCACCGGAGGCAGAAGTGGATCACGCACGTGGCAGGACACGCAGGAAGGCAGGGCCCGTCATCGGTCTGACAACGGCACTCGCCCTGGCGCTCACCGGCCTGCTCACCGGCGGCGCCGACAGCGCCGACGCCGACACCCGCGCGGTGCCCGAGCACGCGGTCACCGGCTACTGGCAGAACTTCGACAACGGCGCCACGGTCCAGAAGCTGGGCGACGTACAGGACGAGTACGACATCATCGCGGTCTCGTTCGCGGACGCGACCGGCACGCCGGGCGAGCTGGCGTTCAACCTCGACTCGGCCGGGCTCGGCGGGTACACCGTCGACCAGTTCAAGGCCGACATCAAGGCGAAGCAGACGGCGGGGAAGTCCGTGATCCTCTCGGTCGGCGGCGAGAAGGGCGCGGTGTCGGTGAACGACTCCGCGTCCGCGACCGCCTTCGCGGACTCGGCGTACAAGCTCATGCAGGAGTACGGCTTCGACGGCGTCGACATCGACCTGGAGAACGGGCTCGACTCGACGTATATGTCCCAGGCGTTGAAGTCCCTTGCCGGGAAGGCCGGTTCGGGGTTCGTGCTGACCATGGCGCCGCAGACGATCGACATGCAGTCAACGTCGAACGAGTACTTCAAGACGGCGCTCGCCGTGAAGGACATCCTCACGGTCGTCAACATGCAGTACTACAACAGCGGTTCGATGCTGGGCTGTGACGGCAAGGTCTACAGCCAGGGCTCGGTCGACTTCCTCACCGCGCTCGCCTGCATCCAGCTGGAGGGCGGCCTCGCCCCGTCGCAGGTCGGCATAGGCGTCCCGGCGTCGGCGAAGGCCGCGGGCGGCGGCTACGTCTCGCCGTCCGTCGTGAACCAGGCCCTGGACTGCCTGGCGAAGGGCACCGGCTGCGGCTCCTTCAAGCCGGCCAAGACGTACCCCGACATCCGGGGCGCGATGACCTGGTCGACGAACTGGGACGCTGCGGACGGCAGTTCCTGGTCCAAGGCGGTGGGCGCGCACGTGCACGGCCTGCCGTAACCGGCGGCACCCGGCTCACACCGGCCGGGTAGCCACCCCTCACACCTGCAGCGCCGCCGCTCCCCCGGCGGCGCTGCGGCCTGCGTGTCCGGTCCGCTAGAAGAAGCTGCTCCAGTCCTGGTCCGTGATCTGCTTGACGCACAGGACCAGGAACAGCAGGCCGGCGATCGCCAGCATGCCGTTGCTGAGCCAGCCGTTGCGCCATTCACTGGGCGTACGGGCGGAGTTGAGCAGCCAGACCAGGGTCAGCGCCAGGAACGGCATGAAGGCGGCGCCGAGCACGCCGTAGAGGATGATGAGGCGGAACGGCTGCCCCTGGAAGAGCAGGATCATCGGCGGGAAGGTCAGCCACAGCAGGTACGCGCGGAAGGGCACCGACTTCTCGCGCGCCCCCGAGGCCACCTCCTCGCCGGTCAGTGCCTTCGAGTCGGCGCCCGCCCGCTGCTTGCGATAGCGCTCCACGAAGTCGGCGAACATCAGGCTCACGCCGTGCCAGACGCCGATCAGCGAGGTGAAGGACGTGGCGAAGAAGCCGATCAGGAACAGCTTGGCGGTGGCGTCGCCGTACTCCTTCTCCAGGATGCCGGAGAGCTGCACCAGGCCCTGGTCACCGCTGGCGATCGCGACGTTCGCGGAGTGCAGCAGCTCGGCGCCGACGAAGAGCATGGAGACGACGAAGATGCCGGTGGTGATGTACGCGACGCGGTTGTCGAGCCGCATCACCTTCATCCAGCTCGTGTTCGTCCAGCCCTTCGCGTTGACCCAGTAGCCGTAGGCGGCCAGGGTGATGGTGCCGCCGACACCGCCGATCAGGCCGAGCGTGTTGAGGATGGAGTCCTTCTCGTCGGGCAGCACCGGCAGCAGGCCCGCGAAGGCGTCGCCGAGGTGCGGGGTGACGCGGATGGCGAGATAGACGGTGACGACGAACATGATGCCGACGAGCACCGTCATGACCTTCTCGAAGACGGCGTACTTGTTGAACCAGACGAAGACCAGGCCGACGATGCCGGTGAGCATCCCCCACCACTTGAGCTCCATGACGTCCGGGAAGAGGGCCTGGAGCGGGAGTCCCGACGACGACATGGCCGCGGCCCCGTAGACGTACCCCCAGATCACCACGTAGACGACGAAGAACCACGTCGTCCAGCGGCCGAGGCTGGCCCAGCCGTCGAAGAGGGTGCGTCCGGTCGCCAGGTGCCAGCGCCCGGCCGCCTCGGCGAGCGAGATCTTGACGACGCAGCCGATCACGGCGGCCCAGAGCAGGGTGTAGCCGAAGTTGCTGCCCGCGATGAGCGTCGCGACGAGGTCACCCGCGCCGACGCCGGTCGCGGCGACGACGATGCCGGGGCCGATGTATTTCCAGCTGGACTTGCGGGGCTGGGGAGCCGCATCTCCCGTGGCAGCGTCGCTGCCTGTCGTTTCAGCCATGCCGATCAAGAAACCGCATGGCGGCTCGTGGCACAAGGGGTTGGCCGAAGACAGCGTTGACCGGAGCATGCCATGCCCCGACGATGGGGCCGCGCAACCCGCACCGCACGCGTCGCACTGAACCACCCCCCCACCCCCAGGAGACTTCATGCGACTTCGCATACGCGGCAGAAGATCCGCTGCCCTCGCGGTCCTTCTCGCCCTCGCCGTGGCGGCGCCCATCACCGCCAATGCCTCACCGGACAGCACCGACCGGACCGCGCGCGCCGCAGCCGCGGCCGCGGCCGACGAGGAAACGCGCCAGTACGAGATCCCCCTCGGCGACGACAAGGGGGCGCGCACCGCGCTCGCCCGCACCGGCGTCGCCATCGACGAGGTCGACGCCCGCGCGGTGGTCGTCTCGGCCGACGGCCGCGAGGCGGCGAAGCTCCGGGCGGCGGGCTACGAGCTCAAGGCCCTGGCCGGACCCCCGAAGCGTACGAACGGCGAACCGGTGGAGGCCAAGGACTTCCCGCCCGCCGACGCGAGGTACCACAACTACGCGGAGATGAACGCGGAGATCGACCAGCGCATCGCGGCCCATCCGACCCTGATGAGCAAGAGGGTCATCGGCAAGTCCTACTCGGGCCGGGACATCGTCGCCATCAAGATCAGCGACAACGTGGGCACCGACGAGGCCGAGCCCGAGGTCCTCTTCACCCACCACCAGCACGCCCGCGAGCACTTGACCGTCGAGATGGCGCTCTACCTGCTGCGCGAACTCGGCGACGACTACGGCACGGACGCGCGCATCAAGAAGATGGTCGACGAGCGCGAGATCTGGATCGTGCCGGACCTGAACCCGGACGGCGGCGAGTACGACATCGCGACCGGCTCCTACCGCAGCTGGCGCAAGAACCGCCAGCCCAACAGCGGTTCGTCGAACGTCGGCACCGACATGAACCGCAACTGGGCCTACCGGTGGGGCTGCTGCGGCGGCTCGTCCGGCTCCACGGGCTCCGAGACCTACCGCGGTCCGAGCGCCGAGTCGGCGCCCGAGGTGAAGGTCGTCTCCAACTTCGTGCGCAGCCGCATCGTCGGCGGCAAGCAGCAGATCAAGGCCTCCATCGACTTCCACACGTACAGCGAACTGGTCCTGTGGCCCTACGGCTACACGTACAGCGACACGGGCCCCGGCCTCACCCAGGACGACCGCGACGCGCACGCCGCCATCGGCCGGAAGATGGCCGCGAGCAACGGCTACACGCCGCAGCAGTCCAGTGACCTCTACATCACGGACGGGTCGATCAACGACTGGCTGTGGGGCAACCAGAAGATCTTCAGCTACACCTTCGAGATGTACCCGTCGTCCGCGGGCGGCGGCGGCTTCTACCCGCCCGACGAGGTGATCGAGCGGGAGACGAACCGCAACAGGGACGCGGTGCTCCAGCTCATGGAGAACTCGGACTGCATGTACCGGTCCATCGGCAAGGAGCAGCAGTACTGCACGGGTTGAGCCCGCACGACGGACAAGGGGCGCCCGGCGATCCGCCGGGCGCCCCCATGAACGTACAAGCCCGCTAGACGAACAGGCTCACCACGGCCGCGACCGCGAAGCCGGCCAGGGAGAGCACCGACTCCAGGACCGTCCACGTCTTGAGCGTGTCCCGCTCCGAGATGCCGAAGTACTTCGCCACCATCCAGAAGCCGCCGTCGTTGACGTGCGAGGCGAAGATCGAGCCAGCCGAGATCGCCATGATGACCAGGGCGACGAACGCCTGCGAGTGGTCGCCCTCGGCGAGGAGGGGGGCCACGATGCCCGCCGTCGTCACGATCGCCACCGTCGCCGAGCCCTGGGCGACGCGCAGGACCAGGGAGAGCAGGTAGGCGAGGACGATGATCGGCAGGCCGACGTCCTGGAAGGTGTCCGAGAGGGCCTTGGCCACGCCGCTCGCCTTGAGGACCGCGCCGAAGATGCCGCCGGCGCCGACCACCAGGAGGATGTTGCCGACCGGCTTCAGGGAGGAGGTCGACACCGTTTCGAGGGACTTGCGCGACCAGCCGCGGCGGATGCCGAGCAGGTAGTACGCCATCAGCAGGGCGATCGTCAGGGCGACGAAGGGGCTGCCGAAGAACTCGATCACCGAGCGGAGGGTCGAGGGGTCGAAGGCGATCGACGAGAAGGTCGCGAGGAGGATCAGGAACAGCGGCGTTCCGATGATCGCGAACACCATGCCAAGCGGCACCGGCTTCTCGCGCGGCTCGACGCCTGCCGCGCGCTGCTCGGCGACGACCGCCGCCTTCGCCTCTTCGGCGGCCTCGACCATGTCCTGCGGGACGGGCACGAAGATGCGCTTGCCGATCCAGGCCGAGTAGACCCAGGCGGCGATGACGGCCGGGATGCCGCAGACGATGCCCATCAGGATGACCCAGCCGAGGTCCACCTTCAGCAGACCGGCCGCGGCCACCGGGCCCGGGTGCGGGGGCAGGAACGCATGGGTCATCGACAGGCCCGCGAGCAGGGGCAGGCAGTAGAGGAGGATCGACTTGCCGCTGCGCTTGGCGGCGGCGTACACGATCGGCGCGAGCACGAAGATGCCGACGTCGAAGAAGACCGGGATGCCGAAGATCAGGCCCGTGAGGCCCATCGCGAGGGGCGCCCGCTTCTCACCGAAGAGACCGAGGAGGCGCGATGCCAGCACCTCCGCGCCGCCCGAGACCTCGAGGATCGCGCCGAGCATCGTGCCGAGGCCGATGATGATCGCCACATGGCCGAGGATGCCGCCCATGCCGGACTCGATGACGGAGACCGCGTCGGACTTCTGCACCGTGCCGAAGAGTTCGGTGACGGAGAGGCCGGCCGAGAGGCCGACGACTATGGAGACCGCGAGCAGCGCCACGAAGGGCTGCAGCCTGATCTTGATGATCAGGAAGAGGAGAAGCACGATGCCGAGCGCGGCGACGGTCAGCAGACCGGCGGTGCCGTCGATCAGGGTGAGGATTCCGCCCGTGTGAGGTGGTGCCTCGGCGGGGGCGGCGGCCGCGAGCGCGGCGAAGGGGGACGGGGACATCTTTGACCTCGTAAGTGCATGGGGCTTTCGGGGCAGGGGGGATCACGGCGCGGCGCCCGAAGGGGGGAGTTGGGCACCGCGCCGTGACGACTTGCGGCTTGCGGGGGGTGGTTCAGGGGACGGGCTGCGTCAGCTCAGGACGGCGAGCGCGTCGATCTCGATGAGCAGCCCCTTGGGCAGGCCCACGTAGACCGTGGTGCGGGCCGAGGCGGGGGCCTTGAGACCCTGCTCCTCGAAGTAGGCGTTGTAGATCTCGTTCATCTCGGCGAAGTGGTCCACGTCCGTGAGGTAGACGCGCATCATCATCACGTCGTCCCAGGTCGCGCCGCCCTCTTCGAGGATCGCCTTGACGTTGGCGAAGGTCTGGAGGGTCTGCTCGCGCAGGGTGGGGCCCGCGGGGGTGGGGGCCTTGCCCTCCTCGGCGGGCAGGAAGCCGACCTGACCGGCGACCTGAAGGATGTTGCCCTTCTTGACGCCGTGGGAGAACTTCGCGGGCGGGGTGGTGTGGGTGGCCGGGGTGAGCGCTGTTTTTACGGTGTTCTCGGTCATCGGTCGTTCAGGCTTCCTTGAGGGGTGACTTGCCGGAGTACTCCCGGCTGATGGCGTCCGCCGTACGGCGCACCAGCGGGAGCAGCGTGAGGAGTTCGTCGGCGGTGACGACGACATTCGGCGCTGAGACCGACATGGCGGCGACGACCCGGCCGTCCGCACCGCGGATGGGGGCCCCGATGCAGTTGATGGACTCCTCGTGGCCACCGAGGTCGGTGGCCCATCCCTGTTCGCGCACGGCGCCGAGCTCCTTGAGGAACGCGGCGGCGTTGGGCGTCGAACGGGACGTGTACGTGGGGTAGTCGAGCTTCTCCGCGATGGCGCGGCGCTCGGCCTCGGGAAGGTCGGAGAGCAGCAGCTTGGCGACGGCGGCGACCGTGATCGCCACCGGCTTGCCGATGCGCGAGTACATCCGCACCGGGTAGCGGCTCTCGACCTTGTCGATGTAGAGGACTTCCTGCTCCTCGTAGACCGCGAGGTGGACCGTGTGGCCGCACTTCTCGTTGAGCGCGAGGAGGTGGGGGTGCGCGATCTCGCGCACGTCGAGGTTCTCGACGGCTTCCTGGGCGAGCGCGAAGAGGCGGGCGCCCAGGCGGTAGCGCTGGTCGGACTGGCGGTAGACCAGGCCGTGTTCGTGGAGCGTGCGCAGGAGCCGCAGGGCGGTGGACTTGTGCACTTCGAGGCGCTCGGCGACCTGGCCGAGGTCGGCGGGGCCTTCGGCGAGCAGCGGCAGGATGGACAGGGCGCGGTCGACGGTCTGGCTCATGTACGTGCCTCCTCCTTGGCCTCAGTGTTCCTGGGGACGCCGTCCGTCCAGCCGGGGCCGAGACGAAGTGTCCCCCAGGCGTCGGCGTCCAGTGCGGCAAGACGATCGGTGTGCGCCCGGGCGGGCGGCGTGGCGAGGTCGCCGGGGACGGTGAGCGCGGCGGCGGCCATGAGGTGCCCGTGGCGCAGGCGCTGCTCGGCGGTCAGGCCGCGCAGGGTGGCGGAGAGGAATCCGGCGGCGAAGGCGTCGCCGGCGCCGACGGGGGCGACGACGTCGACCTTGAGCGCGGCCTGGAAGACGGCGGGCTCCCCGTGGGTATGGATGGTGGCGCCGCGGCTGCCCTGCTTGACGACCAGGGTCGCGGGCTCGGGGAGCGCGGCGCGGATGGCGTCGGGGCCGCCGGTGACGCCCCACGCGTCGGCGGCCTCGTCCTCGCCGACGAAGACGAGGTCGGCGCCTCGGGCCAGGTCGAGCAGGACGCGGGGGCCTTCGCCCGCAGCCCCGCTCCACAGGCCGGGGCGGTAGTTGACGTCGAACGACACCAGGGGGCGTCCTGGCCGGGGGGCGGTCAGCTCGCGCAGGAGGGCGAGGCAGTCCGCGGAGAGGGCGGCCGTGATGCCGGAGAGGTGCAGGATGCGGCCGGCGTCCAGGGCATCGCGGTCCACGCTGCGGGGTGCCATCGCCGACGCGGCGGAGCCCGCGCGGTAGTAGAGGACCTCGTGGGCGTCGGTGTCGCGGTCGTCGGCGGTGCGGAAGTAGATGCCGGTGGGGCGGTGCGGGTCGCGGCCGACGCAGCGGGTGTCCACGCCGTAGCGGGCGATCGCCTCGACGAGGTGGTCCCCGAAGCCGTCGGCGCCGACGCGGCTGACCCAGCGGGTGCGGTGCCCGGCCGCGGCGAGCGCGCAGGCGACGTTCGACTCGGCGCCGCCGATCCCGCGATCGAAGGAGGGCACGTCGGCGAGGCGGCCCGCGCGGGAGGGCAGGAACGTGACCATGGACTCGCCGAGCGCCACGACGTCCACTGCTGCCTGCGCGGCCTCTGCTGCCTGCGCGGGCTCCGCGGCGTTTGCGGCCTCTGCGGTCACGATCTTCCTGCCCCTCAACCGACTGTCCGGATCCGTTGACCCGGCGTTGGCTCGGATGTTAGACAGCAGTAAGCGACATACGCAATGACCGTTGCATATCATGCAACGCACCTTTTCGAGGAGGCGCCATGGCCGCCGACAACGCAGTCGACCGCTCCGCCCGACGCAGGGCCCAGGAGCTCGACCGGCTCGCGGAAGAGCGGATCGACCACCGCTTCAAGGGCCTCCCGCCGGACGCGGAGGGACTGACGGTCGGCGAGCTGGCGGCCCAGCGCCGCAACCTCTTCACGGACGGTTTCACCACCCCCGTCCTCGCTCTCTCCGCCGAGCGCCTGGAGCACAACCTCGCGCTGATGGAGACGTACTCCGAGCGGCACGGCCTCGCCTTCGCGCCGCACGGCAAGACGTCCATGGCCCCGGAGCTCTTCGAGCGTCAGATGGAGCACGGCGCGTGGGGCATCACCCTTGCCGTGCCGCACCAGGTGCGGGTGGCGCGCGCCTTCGGGGTGGAGCGGATCTTCCTCGCCAATGAGCTGGTGGACGCGTCCGCACTGCGCTGGATCGCGGGCGAGCTGGACGCCGACCCCGCGTTCCGCTTCATATGTTACGTCGATTCCGTGCCCGGCGTCGCCCTGATGGACGCCGCTCTGCGCGAGGCGGGCGCGACGCGTCCCGTCGACGTCGTGGTGGAGCTCGGCGCGGGTGAAGGCGCGCGGACCGGTGTGCGCACGGAGGCCGAGTGCGTCGAGATCGCCAACGCGGTCGCGGCGGCGGACACGCTGCGCCTGGTGGGCGTCGCCGGTTACGAGGGCGAGGTGCCGGACGCGACGCCCGAGCGCGTGCGGGCCTGGCTGGAGCGTCTGACCTCGCTCGCGGTCGAGTTCGACAAGGCGAACCGGTTCGCGGACCTGGAGGAGGTCGTCGTCAGCGCGGGCGGCAGCGCGTGGTTCGACGCGGTGGCGGACGTGTTCGCCGAGATCCCCGATCTGTCGGTGCCGGTACTGAAGTTGCTCCGGTCGGGCGCGTACGTCTCCCATGACGACGGCCACTACCGTCACCTGACCCCGTTCAACCGTGTCCCGGACGAGGGCGCCCTGCACCCGGCGTTCCGCCTCTGGACGCAGGTGGTGTCCCGGCCGACGCCGGAGCAGGCGTTCACGAACGCGGGCAAGCGGGACGCGGCGTACGACATCGACCTGCCCGAGGCGCAGGTCGTGCGCCGGGGCGGGGTGGAGCGGCCCGCGACGGGCGTCACGGTGACGGGCCTCTCCGACCAGCACGGGTGGGTCCGTACGACTCCCGAGGCGGACCTCGCCGTGGGCGACTGGGTGGGCCTCGGTCTGTCGCACCCGTGCACGTCCTTCGACAAGTGGCAGCTGATCCCTCTGGTCGAGGCGGACGGAACGGTCACGGACTACATCCGCACCTATTTCTGACCCCCGGGTCCTGGGGGCTCCCTGAACCGCCGCTCCGCGGCGGGTGTCTCCCACCCACCCACCCGATTACCCCGTAGCCGAGCAAAGTGAGAGGCACCCCGTGGACCTCGTCATCCGAGACGCCCGCGTCATAGACGGCACCGGAGGTGCCTCCTACCGAGCCGATGTCGGCGTACACGAGGGCAGGATCACCGAGATCCACCGGGAGGGAGGGGACGCGGGCCCCCGCCCCACGGGGGACCGCACGGTCGAAGCCCACGGCCTGGCCCTCGCCCCCGGTTTCATCGACATGCACGCCCACAGCGACCTCGCCCTCCTCCGAGACCCTGACCACAGCGCGAAGGCGGCCCAGGGCGTCACCCTGGAGGTCATCGGCCAGGACGGGCTGAGCTACGCCCCGGTCGACGACCGCACCCTGGCCCAGGTCCGCCAGGCCATCACCGGCTGGAACGGCGACGGCAGCGACATCGACTTCGACTGGCGCACCGTCGGCGAGTACCTGGACCGCCTGGACCGCTCCCACGGCGGCCAGGGCATCGCCGTGAACGCGGCCTACCTCATCCCGCAGGGCACCGTCCGCATGTACGCGCTCGGCTGGGACGACCGCCCGGCGACCCCCGCCGAGGTCGAGCGGATGAAGCAGCTCGTCGCCGAGGGCATGGAGCAGGGCGCCGTCGGCATGTCCTCGGGGCTCACGTACACCCCCGGCATGTACGCCGACGACTCCGAGCTCACCGAACTCTGCAAGGTCGTGGCTCAGTTCAACGGCTACTACTGCCCCCACCACCGCAGTTACGGCGCCGGCGCCCTCCAGGCGTACGAGGAGATGGTCGACCTCACACGCACCGCGAACTGCCCCCTCCACCTCGCGCACGCCACCATGAACTTCGGCGTGAACAAGGGCAAGGCGCCCGACCTGCTCGCCCTCCTGGACGACGCGCTGGCGAACGGCGCGGACATCACCCTGGACACCTACCCCTACACCCCCGGCTGCACGACGCTCGTCGCCATGCTGCCGAGCTGGGCGAGCGAGGGCGGGCCCGACGCGATCCTGGCCCGGCTGCAGGACGACGAGACCGCCGAGAAGATCCGCCACCACATGGAGGTCATCGGCGCCGACGGCTGTCATGGCGTACCGATCGAGTGGGACAAGATCGAGATCTCAGGCGTCTCCGACCCGGGGCTCGCCTCCTGCGTGGGCAAGACCGTCGCCCAGTCCGCCGAGCAGCGCGGCGAGGAGCCCTGGGTCACCGCCCGGCGTCTGCTCATCAACGACAAGCTGGGCTCGACGATCCTCCAGCACGTCGGCCACGAGGAGAACGTGCAGGCGATCATGCGCCACCCCGTGCACACGGGCGGCAGCGACGGCATTCTCCAGGGCTTCAAGCCGCACCCGCGCGCGTACGGCACCTTCCCCCAGTACCTCGGCCGCTACGTGCGCGAACTCGGCGTCCTCACCCTGGAGGAGTGCGTCGCCCACCTCACCGCGCGCCCGGCCGCCCGGCTGCGGCTGCCCGACCGGGGCTTCGTCCGCGAGGGCTACCGCGCCGACCTGGTCCTGTTCGACCCCGAGACGGTCGCGGCGGGCTCCACCTTCGACACCCCCCGCACGCTTCCCTCCGGCATCCCGCACGTCCTGATCGACGGCAAGTTCGTGATGGAGGACGGGCGACGCACGGACGTCCTCGCGGGGCGGTCGGTGCGCCGGGCTCCCTAGGCCGGGGGGGGCGCGGTGCCTGCGGCCTTGCTGAATGCCGGGGCCGCCCGGTTGTCCCGAGGTTGGCGGTTACGGGACGGAAGACGACCGGACGGCCCGAGGGGCGGGACTCTCGACCACTCCCGGCATGCTGTTCGGTGTTCCGGTCGGCTGCCGACCAGTTCTTCCGGCATGACCGTCACGGGCCTCATCACCGCCGGGCCCGCGAGAGCTCCGGGATCGGAACCGGTCTCGTCAAGCGTCTGCGGACCGGATCTATCCGCGTGGGGTGGCGCACCTACTTTGGGAAAGTTGTGTTCTGGCAGCAGGGGGGCGCACGCGTTGCCGGATGCGCCCTCTTGGACCCCCAGGTCCCCTACTTCTTCTTGCCCTTGATGTCGATGTGGGCGTTGAACTTCGCGCCCAGGATCGTCACGAACACGTTGCCCTGCCGGCCGCGTGTGTCCAGGGTGTCCCCGACCTGCCCCTTGCCGAGGGCGGCCTTGTCCTGGATCGCGGTCGAGCGGAGGTTCGTGAACTGGTTGTAGCGCTGCGATGCCAGGTCGGCGGCTTCCGCCCACTCCTCCTGGAAGGAGGCGTATTCGGTCTCCGTCATGCCGGAGCCGAACGTGAAGTTGGGGTGGTTGGCCTGCTCGTAGTGGTGCCTGCACAGATCGAGGAGCGAGCCGGCGCTGCTCGACACTCCGACCGCGTTCACAAAGGAATCGGCCTGCTTCTTGATCTCCGCCGTGCGTTCCGCCACCCGCGCCGCGCGCCGCTGTTCGGCCACGTCGTCGTCGAGGGTCTTCTTGGCCGCCGCCAGACCGTTGTTCTTGTCCTCGTAGGTCGCGATGCGGACGGAGGCTTCCCGCTTGCGCTGCGGGATCAGTCCCCAGGGAAGGCCGATCGACTCGCTGTACTCGGTGAGCAGGTCGGTCGCTTCCGTCTCGTCGTTCGCGTATTCCACGTGCCCGATCATCTTGGTCATGGTGTTCCCTTCCTCCCCGCCGGTCCGTCCGGCGACGAGTGCCGCGGGCAACGTCTCACCGGAGCGGACCGCCGTCACCGGGTGGCGGCCCGTCCGGTTCTCGCCGCTGGATCCGCTGCCTCAAGACGGTCCCGCCCGCCGCCACGAACCGCTGCTAGGCCGCGTGACCTTCGAACCAGAGCGAACCGAGGTCGGTGACCAGGGGTGAGGTGCGCGTCCGGGTCGAGAGCCGCCGCAAGCAGCCTGAGCAGCTCCAGCGTCGGGGCCGTCCCGCCCTCGGCCCGCCTCACTGAGACCGTCCAGCCACGCTCGCACCTTCGGCTCGATCTCGAAGCCGTACAGGTCACTCATACGAGGAACAACTCGGGTACGCGGGATACCTCACGCACGGCAGCTCACCGCCGGGCTGCCGGACCAGGTGCACTCCCCCGGCGCTTTCGTCCGCCGCAGGCTGCGCGACAAGCTGCCGCCGCAGCTCGCGGCACGGCGTCAGGTCCTCGTGGAGTGCACGCCTCACGAGGTACGGCGGCGAGTGGCGGCGGTCAAGGGCTGTAAGAGCCTGACAGGGTAGGGGTACAACCATTCGACTCCTTGGATTGTCTTGGGCACCGTCCAGGACTGCTCCAAGGAGAGAACCTTCATGCCCATGCCCTTCCGCACCGTTGTCGCCGCCGCGGCCGTCACCGCCCTGACCGGCGGCTTGTTCGTCGCTGGTCCAGTGGCGTCGGCGGCTGCCGCACCCGCCAAGCTCGCCGACGACTTCAACGGTGACGGGCACCGGGACATCGCGGTCGGCGCGCCGTACAAGACCGTCGGCGGGGCGCAGGCCGCGGGTGAGGTGGTCGTGGCTTTCGGGACGGCCGACGGTCCGGCCACCACCGGCAAGGCCTCGCTCACTCAGAGTTCCTCGGGCGTGCCGGGCACGCCCGAGGACAGTGACCATTTCGGGATGTCGATCGCCAGCGGCGACCTCGACGGTGATGGATACGCGGACCTCGTCGTCGGCGCCGACGGCGAGGACGTGGGGGACTTCGAGGGCCAGGGCAGCGTCACCATCCTGTGGGGC
This sequence comes from Streptomyces sp. NPDC055243, assembly GCF_044544025.1. Lineage (NCBI taxonomy): Bacteria > Bacillati > Actinomycetota > Actinomycetes > Kitasatosporales > Streptomycetaceae > Streptomyces > Streptomyces sp. NPDC055243. The sequence goes on along the minus strand of NZ_JBITWR010000024.1, from coordinate 50,961 downwards.
GGCGTGAAGCCGTTCACCAGCAGCACCACGACCACCGTGGAGAACCCGGAACAGTGGCAGTCCCACGGCTGGGACGTCGCGGTGGGGGACTTCACCGGCGACAGCGGCGCGGACCTCGCGGTGATCGAGCCGCGCGCGGCCGTCGTCTACAAGGGCGGCTTCGACCGAGCGAGCAAGCCGGTGCCCGCGTACACCCTGTCGGTCCCTGGTGGAGGGCTCCGGTACTCGGAGGCCGCCGTGGGCGACGTCAACGGGGACGGCAAGGACGACCTGGCCGTGACCGGCGATGCCGGGACCGGACGGCCGGGCACCGACATCTTCACGGGTCAGGAGGGCCGCCCGAGCCGGATTCAGCGTGTGGACGACGGGAACACCGCCGTCGCTCTCGGTGACGTGAACGGTGACGGCTTCGATGACATGGCCACCTCCCTGACCTGGCCCGAGTTCTTCTCCGTCGACGACCCGAGCAACGGCTCCGGCTACGTCAGGGTCCGTCTGGGCAGCCCGACGGGCTTCGGCGAGCCGGTGACCCTGCACCAGAACAGCGCCGGCGTGCCCGGTGCCAACGAGGACGGCGACAACTGGGGAGCCTCGGTGGCGATCGGTGACGTCACCGGCGACGGCAAGGCCGAGCTGGTGGTCGGCGCCAACGGCGAGCAGCTCGGCGACCTGGACAACGCCGGTGACGTGACCGTGTTCCGCGGTTCCGCCTCCGGTGTCTCGCAGTCCTCGGTCGTGCGCGTGTCCCAGGACACCGCCGGGGTTCCGGGCGCCGCCGAGGCCGGGGATCTCTTCGGCGCGCAGGTCCGGATCGCCGACTACGACAAGGACGGCAAGGGCGACCTGGCGGTGACAGCCTCCTTCGAGAACAACCGCAGCGGCGGCCTGTGGACCCTGCCGGGCACGTCGTCCGGCCTCACCGGTTCCGGTTCCACGTCGCTCAGCTCTGCCGACTTCGGCCTCGCGAGCGGCTCGCGGTTCGGCGAGAGCCTGCTCGACTGAGAACGGTCCCCATCCCCGTCACCGACGGGGATGGGGACCACGTACACCGCCCGCTACCGCCTCGCGGCTGCCGGGCGCGGCAGCTTGCAGCCCTTGCGGGCGAGGTCGATCTTGCTGTCGTGGCCGACGCAGGGCACGATCCCGTACGTCTGCTGGGCGTAGTTGATGCCCTTGCGGACCGTCACGTTGCCCTTCCGGTCCACCTCACACGGGTTGTTGAGGGTGCAGCGCTCGCCGTCCTCGTTCCCCGTGTTGTTGACGGCCGTGACCTTGCCGGTCTTGTGGTCGATCACCGGCGAGCCCGAAGTGCCGCCGATGGTCTGGCACTCGGGGGTGTAGCGGACCGAGTCCTTCCAGGTCCACTCGCCTTCCTTGAGGCGGTACGCGAAACCGTCGATCTTGCAGGTGTACGTCTGCTTCCAGTAGCCGGAGACGACTGTGATGGCTCGCCCCTTGACCGGGTGGTCGTCCTCGATCTCCAGTGCCTTGATGCCGTACTTCTTCTGGATGTCGGCGTAGCTGGTGGTGAGTTGGTAGATCGAGATGTCGGTGTCGGTCATCGTCGCGTACGAGATCTTGCTCGCCGTGAGTGTCGCCTTCTCCGCGCCCTTGGCGTCCAGGAGCTTGAAGGTGCGGGTGGACGGCTGGTCGACGATGACCTCGCCCGCCGCCGGGAAGCCGCTCTCCAGGCAGTGGCCGTTGGAGAGGACGAGCGCGGGGTCGTCCGCCTTCGACTGGGGCGTGCGGACGACGGAGCCCGAACAGTTGCTGAGCGCGACGGTCCCCGCGAAGTCGACGCCCTTCTTCGCGGCCTCCCCCGCCGCTCGCGTCGACGACGTGCCGTCCGGAGCCGCGACCGAGGGTGCGGAGCCGAACCCTACGAGGGTGAGGGCGAGTAAGCCGCCCGCGAGAGCCTTGTTCATGTGTGGAGCCCCCCTTGTAGCTGTGCCCTGTGTGGTTGTCATGGGCATTCTTCGGGGGCCCGTGGAGGGGGACAAGGGGCGAGAACTCTTGACAATTCGGCGGGCCGGCCCGGCTGGGCCGACCCGCCGTGGTCCGAAGCCTTACGGCTTGGGGAGCTCGCAGCCCGCGCGGCTCAGGTCGATCTTGTTGCCGGGCGCCACGCACGGCACGACGCCGTACGTCTGCTGGGCGTAGTTGATGCCCTTGCGGACCGTCACCTTGCCGTTCTCGTCGACCTCGCACGGGTTGTTGTCCGTGCACTCCTCGCCGCTCTCGTTGCCGGTGTTGTTGACGGCGACGACCTTGCCGGTGGCGTCATCGATCACCGGAGAGCCCGAAGTGCCGCCGATCGTCTGGCAGTCGGGGGTGTAGCGGACCGAGTCCTTCCAGGTCCAGTTCCCCTCCTTGAGGCGGTAGGCGAACCCGTCGATGCTGCACTTGTACATCTTCTTCCAGTAGCCGGACGCGACGGTGATCGCCTTGCCCTGCTCCGGTCGCGACGCGTTCAGTTCAAGGGCCTTGATGCCGAACTTGCTCTCGATCTCGCTGTAGGTGCTGGTGAGTTGGTAGAGCGAGAGGTCGGTGTCCGTCATCGTGCCGTAGGCGATCTTGCTCGCCTTGACCGTGCCCGCGTTGCCGCCGCTGGAGTTCAACAGCGTGAAGCTGCGCGACGAGGGCTTGTCGACGACGACTTCGCCGGGCGCCGGGAATCCGGCCTCCAGGCAGTGGCCGTTGGACATCACGAGCGCCGGGTCGCCCGGCTTCGAGTCCGGCACGCGGACGACGGAGCCGGAACAGTTGCTCAGCGCGACCGTGCCCGCGAAGTCAACCGCCTTCGCCTTGACGGGCCGTTCGTCGCTGACGGCCGTCGCGGGCACCGCGGTCGCTCCGAGGAGCAGGGCGGAAAAGCACGCGACGACGAGAGGCTTGTTCATGTGGGGGGTCCCCTCTGATGACTGTGTGACCGAAGTTGCTTCGGTTTTGTCATGCGCATTGTTGAGGTACTCGGCCGCGAGGACAAGACCGCATACGGACACGACTGACCGCTGACAGGACACTCGGAAACCCCGGCCCCACTCCCCCGCACCCCCCTACGTGGCGCAAAACACGAGGCGGGTCTCCTTACGCGCCCGTAAGCTCGCGGACATGCAGGTCATCCAGTCGACGAAGCTCGCCAACGTCTGTTACGAGATCCGGGGCCCGGTGCTCGAGGAGGCGATGCGGCTGGAAGCGGCGGGCCACCGCATCCTGAAGCTCAACACCGGCAACCCGGCGGCCTTCGGGTTCGAGTGCCCGCCCGAGATCCTGGAGGACGTCCTCCGCAACGTCGGCGACGCGCACGGCTACGGCGACGCGAAGGGCCTGCTCGCCGCCCGCCGCGCGGTGGTCATGCACAACCAGACCTTGGGCATCGAGACGGACGTCGAGCACGTCTTCATCGGCAACGGCGTCTCCGAACTCATCGTCATGGCCATGCAGGGCCTGCTCGACGACGGCGACGAGGTCCTCGTACCGGCGCCGGACTATCCGCTGTGGACGGCCGCGGTCTCGCTCTCCGGCGGCACGGCCGTGCACTACCGCTGCGACGAGCAGGCGGACTGGATGCCGGACCTCGCCGACATCGAGCGCAAGGTGACCGACCGCACCAAGGCGCTCGTGATCATCAACCCGAACAACCCGACCGGCGCCGTGTACAGCGAGGAGATGCTGCGCGGCCTCACCGACATCGCGCGTCGGCACAACCTCCTGGTCTGCTCCGACGAGATCTACGACAAGATCCTCTACGACGATGCCGTCCACACCCCCACCGCCGCCATCGCCCCGGACCTGCTCACCCTCACCTTCAACGGCATGTCGAAGGCCTACCGGGTGGCCGGATACCGCGTGGGCTGGGTGGCCATCTCGGGGCCGAAGGCCCACGCGTCCTCGTACATCGAGGGCCTGACGATCCTCGCGAACATGCGCCTGTGCGCGAACATGCCGGGCCAGCACGGCGTGGTCGCCGCGCTCAGCGGGCGGCAGACCATCAACGACCTCGTACTGCCGGGCGGCCGGCTCGTGGAGCAGCGCGACACGGCGTACGACCTGCTCACGCAGATCCCCGGCGTGAGCTGCGTGAAGCCCAAGGGGTCGCTCTATCTTTTCCCGCGGCTCGATCCGAAGGTCTTCAAGATCAAGGACGACCGCCAGATGGTGCTCGACCTGCTCCGCGCCGAGAAGATCATGGTCGTGCACGGCACCGGCTTCAACTGGCCCGAGCCCGATCACTTCCGGGTCGTCACGCTGCCCACCGTGACGGACCTGACCGAGGCCGTCACCCGGATCGGCACCTTCCTGGACGGCTACACCCAGCCCTAGCCCCAGCCCCAGCCCTAATCCGCGGAGAGCCGCCGGAGTCAACTTTAGACTGAATCTAATGTAGGATGGTTTTCAAGCTACCCGCCAGGAGGCCATTCCATGTACGAGCCGATCCGCACCAAGTCGGTCCACGCCATGGCCGACCCCGGCGACTTCCCGCACCGCTCGCGCGAGGAGGAGCTGGACATCCAGCTCGCCGCGCACCTGGCCGCGCTCCTCGCCGTCACGGACGAGCTGCGCGCCCTCGCGCCCGCCACCGACCTGGACGACGCCGCCGAGCAGCTGGCGTCCGAGGTGGCCCGGCTGCGCGGCGGTCTTCCGCCGGTCCGCTCCGCCGTGGTGACCGCGATCCACGAACCGCACCTCACCGCCCTGCACCAGCGCGCCCACGCCCTCGCGGGCCGCGCCCTGGTGGTGGCGGCGTCCCGCGCCGACACCGCGGCGGCGATTCTCGCCGCCCGGCGCATGGACGCGCACGAGGGCGCCGCCCGGCTGGTTGGCGCCCTCTGAGCTGCCACTGAGGCCGCGTGCGCGGCTGCGGGTGATTCGCGGCTTGTCGCGCAGTTCCGCGCGCCCCTACGGGGCGCGGCCCTGAACGGCCCCGGTCCGAAGGCCCTGAGGTCTTCGGACCGGGTGCCATCTGCCCGGCTAGCCGATCACCCGTACCGTCGCCTCGGCCGACGAGCCCGCGTGCAGGGCGTCGCCCTCGTAGCTGACGGCGTAGACCGTCCTGCCGCGCTTGTTCGGCAGGTCCTTGATCCTGAACGTGCCGTCGGCCGCGACCGATGCCGAGGTCAGCTCGCCCGTCGTGCCGAACCGGTCGGTCCGCGTCACCTTCAGACTGATCCCGGACGGCAGCGCACGCCCCTGCCCGGTCAACGTGCCGGTGATCTCCACGCCACCCGTACGGGTCGCCTCGGCGGGCGCCGTCAGCTCGATCGCCGTCGCCGCCTTCGCCACGTCGACGGTGACCGTGACGTCCTCGGCGGGGCGATGCGTGACGTCGCCGAGGAACCGCAGCGTGTACGTCGCCTCGCCGAGCCGGTCCGGCACGTCCAGGACGGTGAAGCTGCCGTCGGCCGCGACCTTGGCGGCCGCCACCTCCTGCGTGCCGTCGGCGTCCTTCCGGACGGCCTCGACCTTCACCGGCTCCGCGGGCGCGGGCCCGTCCAGCTCCAACTTGCCGCGGATGCCGAGCGGTTCACCGACCACGGGCTTGGTGGGCGTGGTGCTCAGGGTGCCCGTGAAGCGCGAGTCGTACTGGGCGGCCGGGGGCTTGATGACGTGCAGCCAGTGGCCGCCGCCGCCGTCCGAGGTCACCGCGAAGAGCCGCGAGCCGTCCTTGGCCCAGCTCAGACCCTGCGGCACGACCCGCGCCCCGTCGAGCTCCCCCTCGAAGGCGAACTCCAGCGGTGCGCCGCCGTCCGCCGGGTCGGCGGGCTGGATCAGCAGGTCGGACGTGCTGCCGGAGGCGGCCGCGCCCCGCGCCACGTACTTCCCGTCGCCGCTGAACGCCACCGCCGACGCCTTCGCGCCCTCCGGCAGCGGCTGGTAGCCGACCGGGGCGTCCGCCAGGTCGGCGGCGTCGAGCAGCCGGGTGCCGTACGCGGCGTCCGCCACGGCGATCCGCTTGCCGTCGGCGCTCTGGGCGATGTCCTTCAGGTCGAGCGCGCCCTTGCCCTCGGCGTCCGCGAAGCGCCGCTGGGGGCCCCGCACCAGGTTCTCGCCGCTGGCGTCGAAGGTGGCGAGGAACGCGTTGGCCGCGTTGCCCGCGCCCGCCTGCCCCATCACGAGCCGGTCCGGCGCCCCGGGCCCGGTGTCGAGCCGCAGCCGCCCCTCGCTGTTCCAGCCGGTGTTGGTCGAGGAGGTGCCGTTGACCCCGTACAGCAGCGCGATGTTGTCGGGGCGGTCGCAGTACGAGCCGCCGGTGTACGGCGTCTCCGTGAACCACGTCTTGCCGCCCGCGACGGCCACCTCCCGGCCACAGGTGACGTCATAGGGCGTGGTCGCCGCGCCGGTCCTGGCCTGCGTCGCCGTGTCGAACGTCAGGATGCGGTTGGACTGCGACACGTGCAGCGTCGCGCCGTCCGCGCTGAGCGCCATGCCGGACGCCGGCTGATCCGTGGCGAGCGAACCGACGCGTTGTCCCTGGAAGTTGTAGACCAGGACGGCGCTCGCGCCACTGCCGCTCATGCGTCCGTCGGTGACGTAGACCCGCTCCTGCGCGTCGTCGACCACCATCGCCCCGAACGAGGAGATCGGCAGCTTCGCCACCTCGTCCGACGGAGTGGCGGCGTACGCGGCGGGCGCGGTGACGGCGACCAGACCGGCCGACCCCAGGACCGCCGCGAGCGCGGCGCCCGTCACACGCCTTAACCGCTGAGAGTGCTTCAACTTGTCCCCCCACAGGCTCATTTGGTGGCCCGAAATGATCGAAGGGCCGCCGTGTGGGGTCATTGAAACATGTGAGGGGCATGTGAAGGCGGCGTATGCAAGATGCGGATATACGCGGATGGGCCCCGCACGCCGTTGTGCGGGGCCCATCCGGAATGCGCGGGATCTCAGCCGAGACGCTGCACCAGCGCGCGGTACTCGTCCCACAGCTCCTTGGGCGTGTGGTCGCCGAAGGTGTTCAGGTGCTCGGGGACCAGCGAGGCCTCGTCGCGCCAGACCTCCTTGTCGACCGTGAGCAGGAACTCCAGGTCAGCGGTGGGCAGTTCGAGCCCCTCGGTGTCCAGCGAGTCCACCGTCGGCAGGATGCCGATGGGGGTCTCGACGCCCTCGGCCTTGCCGTCGAGGCGGTCGACGATCCACTTCAGGACGCGGCTGTTCTCACCGAAGCCGGGCCACACGAACTTGCCGTCGGCGTTCTTGCGGAACCAGTTCACGTAGTAGATCTTCGGCAGCTTGGACTGGTCGGGCTTGTCGGCGCCGACCTTGACCCAGTGGGCCATGTAGTCGCCCATGTTGTAGCCGCAGAACGGCAGCATCGCGAACGGGTCGCGGCGCAGTTCGCCGACCTTGCCCTCGGCCGCGGCGGTCTTCTCGCTCGCCACGTTGGCGCCGAGGAAGACGCCGTGCTGCCAGTTGAAGGACTCCGTCACCAGCGGCACCGCGCTGGCGCGACGGCCGCCGAAGAGGATCGCCGAGATCGGCACGCCCTTGGGGTCCTCCCACTCGGGCGCGATGATCGGGCACTGCGAGGCGGGCGTGGTGAAGCGCGCGTTCGGGTGCGCGGCCGGGACGCCCGACTCGGGCGTCCAGTCGTTGCCCTTCCAGTCGGTGAGGTGGGCCGGAGTCTCCTCCGTCATGCCCTCCCACCAGACGTCGTTGTCGTCCGTGAGCGCGACGTTCGTGAAGACCGAGTTGCCCCACAGGGTCTTCATGGCGTTGGCGTTGGTGTGCTCGCCGGTGCCGGGCGCGACGCCGAAGAAACCGGCCTCTGGGTTGATCGCGTAGAGCCGGCCGTCCTCGCCGAAGCGCATCCAGGCGATGTCGTCGCCGATGGTCTCGACCGTCCAGCCGCGGACCGTCGGCTCCAGCATGGCGAGGTTCGTCTTGCCACAGGCGGACGGGAAGGCCGCCGCGACGTACTTGCTCTCGCCCTGCGGGGGCGTCAGCTTCAGGATCAGCATGTGCTCGGCCAGCCAGCCCTCGTCGCGCGCCATGACGGAGGCGATGCGCAGGGCGTAGCACTTCTTGCCGAGCAGGGCGTTGCCGCCGTAGCCCGAGCCGTACGACCAGATCTCGCGGTCCTCGGGGAAGTGCGAGATGTACTTGGTGGAGTTGCAGGGCCACGGCACGTCGGCCTCGCCCTCTTCGAGCGGGGCGCCGAGCGTGTGGACGGCCTTGACGAAGAAGCCGTCGTCGCCGAGCTCGTCCAGGACCGCCTGGCCCATGCGGGTCATGGTGCGCATGGAGACCGCGACGTACGCGGAGTCGGTGATCTCGACGCCGATCGCGGAGAGCGGCGAGCCGACCGGGCCCATGCAGAAGGGCACGACGTACATCGTGCGGCCGCGCATCGAGCCGCGGAAGACGCCCTTCTCACCCGTGAAGATCTCCCGCATCTCGGCGGGGTCCTTCCAGTGGTTGGTCGGGCCCGCGTCCTCCTCCTTCGCGGAGCAGATGAAGGTGCGGTCCTCGACGCGCGCGACGTCGGTCGGGTCGGAGGCCGCGTAGTACGAGTTCGGGCGCTTGATCGGGTCGAGCTTCTTGAAGGTGCCCTTGGCGACGAGCTCCTCGCACAGGCGCTCGTACTCGGCCTCGGACCCGTCACACCAGACCACGCTGTCCGGCTGCGTCAGTTCGGCGATCTCGCTCACCCAGGAGACGAGGTCCTGGTGGTTGGTGGGGGCGGTGCCCTGGGACTCAGAGAGAAGGGGAGCCGCGATGTCGCGCGCCACGATTGCTCCTATACGAGGGGTTTATAGGTTTGTTGCCCCGTGGGGGCTGCGACCCGGACGCTTCACGTGGTGTTCCCTCTGGCGCTCATCCGGTGCCGACCGCACTCATTTGATCATCCGACGCTTCCGCGCATATGTCCAGAGGGCCTCACACGTGAGCGGCGTGAGCATCGCCACTCGCTCGGGCGGCCTTCTGTACGCGAGTCCGTCACTTGTACGCTCGGGTATCACCGTGAGCATCGCCACTTGTACGCCACGGCTCTCCCCTGACTGATGCCTAACTTACGGTTGCGTAGGTACGATTCCCCTCATGACCGCTCCCGTCCCCGACGCGATCACGGACCCCCCGACCAAGGGCGCCGACTCGTCCGCGCTCGATGCCCTGCCGCTCCCGGACCTCGCCGAAGTGAAGCCGAAGATGCGCGGCTGGCTGCACGCGGGCATGTTCCCCCTGGTCCTCGTGTCCGGCATCGTGCTCACGGCACTCACGGACTCCACCCGTGGCCGGATCGCCGTCGGCATCTACGTCCTGTCGGCCTGCCTGCTCTTCGGAGTGAGCGCGATCTACCACCGGGGCACCTGGACCCCGCGTGCGGACGGCGTGCTGCGCAGACTCGACCACGCGAACATCTTCCTGATCATCGCCGGCACGTACACCCCGCTGACGATGCTGCTGCTGCCCGGCTCCAAGGGGCAGTGGCTGCTGTGGGGCGTCTGGGGCGCGGCGGTGGCCGGCATCCTCTTCCGCGTCTTCTGGGTCGGCGCGCCGCGCTGGCTCTACACCCCTTGCTACATCGCGATGGGCTGGGCCGCGGTCTTCTTCCTGCCCGACTTCATGCGGGCGGGCGGCATCGCCGTCCTGGTCCTCGTGATCGTGGGCGGACTGCTCTACAGCGCGGGCGGCGTGATCTACGGCATCAAGCGCCCCAACCCCTCCCCGCGCTTCTTCGGCTTCCACGAGGTCTTCCACTCGCTGACGCTGGCCGCGTTCGCGGTGCACTACGTGGGGATCTCGCTGGTGGCTTACCAGCACGGGTAGTCACCACGCCCCACCCTCTCCTTCTCCTTCTTATGGCCGCGGCTTTCGAGCCGCGGCCATTCGCGTGCGCGGGCGCGGGCCGACGCAGGTATTGACGGTGACTACCTTTTGAGAGCTACTCTCATTTCATGGCCACTGTCACGAATGCGTCTGCCGTGGAGCAGCGCGACCCCCGCCGCTGGTGGGCGCTCGCCGCCCTCGTCGCGAGCATGCTCGTGCTCGGTTTCGACATGACGATCCTCAACGTCGCCCTGCCGACGATGGCCGGGCAGCTGGACGCGAGCACGGGCGAGCAACAGTGGATGGCGGATGCGTACGTCGTCGTCTTCGCGGCCCTGATGCTTCCGGCCGGGCTGCTCGGCGACCGGTTCGGGCGCCGCAAGATGCTGGTCACCGGGCTCGGCGTCTTCCTGGTGGGCTCGCTGCTCGGCGCCCTCGTCCACTCCGTCGAGCTGGTCGTCGTGGCGCGGGCGGTCATGGGCATGGGCGGCGCGCTCGTCATGCCGCTCGCCCTGGCCGTGCTGCCCGCGCTCTTCGCTCCCGGCGAGCGGACCAAGGCCATCGGCATCGTCTCGGCGGCCTCCGCGCTCGGCGCGCCGCTCGGGCCGATCGTCGGCGGCTGGCTGCTCGACCACTTCTGGTGGGGCTCGATCTTCCTGATCAACGTCCCGATGGTCGCGATCGGCATCACGGCCTGCGTCTTCCTGCTCCCGGAGACGACCGACCCGTCCTCCCCCAAGGTCGACGTCGCCTCCACCGCGCTCACCGCGGCCGGTCTTGGCGCGCTCATCTACGGGATCATCGAGGCTCCCGTACGCGGCTGGGGCGACCCGCTGATCCTCGGCATGTTCGGCGGCGCGGCCGTCCTGATCACCGCGCTCGTCCTGCGCGAACGGCGCATGCCGCGCCCGATGCTCGACATGTCGCTGCTGCGAAACCGCGGCTTCCTGCTCAACACGCTCGCGGCGACCCTCGTCATGTTCGTCCTGTCGGGTCTGATGTTCGTCCTTCCGCAGTATCTCCAGGCGGTGCTCGGCCACGACGCCTTCGGCACCGGGCTGCGGATGCTGCCGATGATGGGCGGCCTCCTCGTCGCGGCGAGGGGCGCGGAGCCCGTCGTACGCCGCTTCGGCCCGCGTGCGGTGATCAGCGCCGGGCTCGTCGTCCTCGCCTTCGCGGCGATCCTCGGCAGCCGTACGACGGTCGAATCCGGCTACGGCTTCACCGCGCTCTGGCTCACCGTCGCCGGACTCGGCTTCGGCTTCGCCGTCGTGCCGTCCATGGACTCGGCCCTCGGCGCGCTCCCCGTCGAGCGGGCGGGGTCGGGCACGGGTCTCCTGATGACCGTGCGGCAGGTGGGCGGCGCCGTCGGGATCGCGCTGCTCGGTTCGCTGCTCTCCAGCGTGTACGTCGACCGCCTCGACACCGCGCGGCTGCCGGACGCGGCGGCGCAGACCGCGGGCGATTCGGTGGTGGCCGCCCACGCGGTCGCCGAACGGCTCGGGGCTCCCGGGCTCGTGGACTCCGCCGACGCGGCGTACATCGACGGCATGGTGACGGTCCTCCTGGTGAGCGGCATCGCGGCGCTGGTGACGGCGCTGCTGGTCGCGGCGCTGCTGCCGAAGGCGGCCGGCACGACGCCGGACGGCGCCGACATGGCACGGCGGCCGGAGGATGCCCGACAATGAGCGCCATGACCGCCGCACGCACCACCGCTTCCGCGCACGGCCCCCGGCCGGGGCTCCGCGAACGGAAGAAGCTCAAGACCCGCATCGCGATCCGTGAGGCCACCTACCGGCTGATCGAGGAGCAGGGGTACGAGGCGACGACGGTCGAGCAGATCGCGGAGGCGGCGGAGGTGTCGGCGTCGACGGTCTTCCGCTACTTCCCGACCAAGGAGGACATCGTCCTCACCGACGAGTACGACCCGCTGCTCGAGGACGAGTTGCGGGCGCGCCCCGCGGACGAGCCGATCGTGGAGTCCCTGCGGATCGTGCTGTGCAGGGCGGTGGGCCTCGGGTTCACGGAGGAGCCCGAGGTCTCGCGCCTGCGTACGCGCCTGATGATCGAGGTCCCCGCCGTGCGGTCCCGGCTCCTGGAGAGCATGTCGGTCACCGGCCAGATGCTCTGCCGCGTCATCGCGGAGCGCAGCGGCCGCGACCCCGGGCAGCTGGAGGTCCGGGTGTTCTCGATGGCCCTGATCGCCGCGCTCACGGAGACGGCGGCGTACTGGGCGGAACACGGCCACCAGGACGACATGGGCGAGCTGGTGGGCCGCACGATGGACATGCTGACCTCCGGCTTCGGCACGGGTGCGCCGGAAGCCTGACACTCCGCGCGATCCCGCCCGCGGGCCGCGGGAAATCCCCGGCCGTGCGCGTTCGGCCCGTGCCATCCTGACCGCATGAACGGTCCGGAGATCCTCATCCGCTTCGCCCCCGAGCTGGGCCTCTTCGTGCAGCACGACCGAAGGGGCGGCCCCACCAAGGCCGTTACGGACGGCGCGTCCACGCTCGGGCACGTCGTCGAGTCGCTCGGGGTTCCGCTGACGGAGGTCGGCTCGCTGGTGGTGGACGGCGCGGAGGTCGCGGTCTCGCACGTCCCGGCGGCGGACGAGTCGGTCGAGGTCCGCGCCGTCCCCCGCCCCCAGCCCCTCCCCGACGCGCCCCTGCGCTTCCTCCTGGACGTCCACCTCGGCACGCTGGCACGGCGCTTGCGCCTGCTCGGCGTGGACGCGGCATACGAGAGCACGGACATCGGCGACCCCGCCCTGGCCACGCGCTCGGCCGCTGAGCGGCGGGTGCTGCTCAGCCGGGACCGGGGCCTGCTGCGGCGGCGGGAGCTGTGGGCCGGCGCGTACGTCTACAGCGACGCGCCGGACGAACAACTCCGGGACGTACTGAGCCGTTTCGCCCCCGCCCTGCACCCGTGGACCCGCTGCACGGCGTGCAACGGCTCGCTGCGGGCGGCGAGCAAGGAGGAGGTCGCGGAGCGTCTGGAGGGCGGTACGCGAGGGACGTACGAGGTGTTCGCGGAGTGCGGGGAGTGCGGGCGGGTGTACTGGCGGGGGGCGCATCATGACCGCCTTGAGGGGATCGTGGCGCGGGCGGTGGCGGAATTCTCCCCGCCCCCGCCCCTTCCCGAAAACCCGCTCGGCGCGGGGGCCTAGCTGGGGCTCCGCCCCAGACCCCGCTCCTCACACGCCGGAGGGGCTGAAATACAGCCCGGGGGCCAAACCCTGGGTGGGCACCCGCCGGCCACAGACCCGGGGGGGCTCCGCCCCCGGACCCCCGCTCCTCAAACGCCCGGAGGGCTGGATCTCCAGCCCGTCCGGCGTTTGAGGACGAACTCGGCGGAGCCGGTGATGGACGGCCACCAAGGCCCCCGCGCCAGAGCCCTCAGCCAGACAGCTTCGCCGCCAGCTCCCCCACGTCAGTGGTAGGCGCGTCGCAGACGAACCGCCGGCAGACATAGGCCGCCGGAAGCCCCTCCACCAGCCCCCGCCCCGCGAGCAGCGGAAGCTCGCCGTCCGCAGGCCCGGCGGCGATCACCGCCCCAGGCGCCCCCGCAAGCATCGCGGTGCGGTGCAACTCGCCGCCCACCGGGCCGATCACGGCCACCTCCCGCGGCCCGTCCAGCGCCGCCTCCGCCACCGCAAGGCCATGCCCGATGAACCGCGGCGCCCGCGGCGCGAGCCCCTTCACCACGCCCAGCGCCCGCTCCGCCGCCAGACGATGCGGCTCGGCCCCGGTCTGCGCCGCGTACGAGAGCAGCGCCCCCGCGGCCGCCGTCCACCCGGACGGCACCGCGTTGTCCGTGGGGTCCTGCGGCCGCCGGATCAACTGCTCGGCGTCCGCGGCCGTGTCGTACAGAGACCCGGACTCCGCGTCCACGAACTGGCCGAGCACGTGGTCGAGGAGGAACCCGGCGAACTCCAGCCAGACCCCCTCCCCCGTCACGGACGCCAGCGCGAGGAACCCCTCCGCGACATCGGCGTAGTCCTCCAACACGCCCGCGTTCGCGCCCACTTGGCCGTCCTTGGACGTCCGGGAGAGCCGTGCGCGGTCGTCCATGTGCAGCCGTACGAGCAGGTCACCGGCGCCCACCGCAGCCGCCACCAGGTCGGGCCGGTCGAAGTACGCGCCCACCTCGGCGAGCGCGGCGACGGCGAGCCCGTTCCAGGCGGCGACGATCTTGTCGTCGCGGCCGGGCGCGGGCCGCTCCGAGCGCGCCGCGAGCAGCCGCTCCCGGATCGAGGCGATCCGGTCGGCATCCGCCACCGCGCCACCGCCCCCGTCCCCGCTCCCGCCCTCGGGGAGCTGCAGCACCGAAGCGCCTTCCTCGAAGGTCCCTTCCTCCGTCACCCCGAAGTACGCGACGGCGGTCTCGGCGTCCGCGTCGCCGAGCACCTCGCGCAGCTGCTCCGGCGTCCACACGTAGTAGGCGCCCTCGACGTGCTTGCCGGTGGTGGCATCCTCGCTGTCCGCGTCGAGGGCGGAGGCGAACCCGCCCTCGTTCGTGCGCAGTTCGCGCACCATGAAGTCGGCGGTCTCCAGGGCGACGCGCCGCGCGAGGTCCGAGCCCGTGGCCCGCCACAGGTGGGCGTAGACCCGGCAGAGCAGGGCGTTGTCGTACAGCATCTTCTCGAAGTGGGGCACGACCCACTCCCGGTCCACGGAGTACCGGGCGAACCCGCCGCCCAGCTGGTCGTAGATCCCGCCGCGCGCCATCCGCTCGCAGGTGTCGGCCGCCATCTGCAGGGCGCCCTCCGAGCCGGTGCGGGCGTAGTGCCGCAGCAGGAACTCGACGACCATGGACGGCGGGAACTTGGGCGCGCCCCCGAATCCGCCGCGCGATGCGTCGTAGTCGCGCGTCAGGCCGAGCAGCGCCTGCGCGAGCTCGTCCTCGCCGGGCAGCTCGTCGGCGCCGAACGCCAGCTGGCGCTCGGAGAGGTCGCGCACAACCTTGCCCGCGACCTCGGCGACCTCGTCGCGCCGGTCCGTCCAGGCGCGCCGCACCCCGTCGGCCACCTGCTGGAAGGACGGCATGCCGTGCCGGGGCTCGGGCGGGAAGTACGTGCCGAAGTAGAAGGGCTCGGCGTCGGGCGTCAGGAAGACCGTCATGGGCCAGCCGCCCTGACCCGTCGCGGCCTGCACGGCCTCCATGTAGACGGCGTCGATGTCGGGCCGCTCCTCGCGGTCGACCTTGACGTTGACGAAGTGCTCGTTCAGGAAGGCGGCCGTGCCGGCGTCCTCGAAGGACTCGTGCGCCATGACGTGGCACCAGTGGCAACTGCTGTACCCGACGCTGAGCAGCACGGGAACGCCGCGCTCCCGCGCCTCCGAGAAGGCCTGCGCCGACCAGGGCCACCAGTCGACGGGGTTGTCGGCGTGCTGAAGAAGGTAGGGGGACGTCTCATGGGCCAGTCGGTTCGGCATGCCTTCCATCCTCGCGCACCCGGCCCTCCGATCCGTGGACTGCCCCACGTGATCCGCGGACTCCCTCGCGCCGGAGCTCCGTACGCAGGACACTTGTGCCCGCAGGTGACTATTGCTCTCGGAGGGGGACCCATATGCGGGACAGCCATCGGGCCGAAGCCGAGCGGCTGTTGGTGCGGGCGGTGGAGGAAGAGGTGCGCCGCTCCGGCGGGCGGATCGACGGGGGCGTGCTGCTCTCGCGGGCCCGGGGCGCGCTGGATGCCATGGGGCAGAGTGCCGCCGAGGAGTACGCCGCCTACACGCAGGCCGTGGACGAGGCGGAGGCGGGGCAGCTCTCCTTCGGGCAGCGGTACGCCAAGGAGGGGGCCGGAACTCCCCTGCTGGTGGCGGCCGTTGCCGCCGTGGGCGCGTGCCTGGCCGACCTCGTGCTCGGGACCGGGGTCTCGACCGCCATGGGGGCGGGCGCCGCCGTCGCCGTCGCCGGTGCGGCCACCACCGTCCTGAAGGTCACCGCGTCCCACGTGCCCGCGGCCAGCCGCCGCGCCGGTGCGGTCAGCCAGCCGGGCGGGCCCGAGCAGCTGCGGCTGCAGTGGCTGACGGCCCTGGAGGTGCGGGGCATCCGGCCCTTCCTGGACCAGCAGCGGGTGCTCCAGGCGTCCTCCGGCTCCGGCAAGAAGAAGGCCGCGCCCCAGCTGCGGGGCACGGACAAGAGCGCGGCGGCCCGCAGGCGCACCGTACTGGAGCAGTCCTTCACCCAACTGCCGGAGCCGGACGGGCCGTTCGCCGGCCGCCGCGCCGAGCTCGCCCGCGTCGCCCAGTGGGTGCACGCGGCGCGGGCCAGCACCGAGACCCGGCCCACCGTCGTCGTGCTGCACGGCGCGCCGGGCTCCGGGCGGTCCTCGCTCGCGGTGCGTGCCGCGCACGATCTGCGGGACCAGTTCCGGGGCGCCTGCGTGGTCGACCTGCGGGGCGAGAGCTCCAAGCCGCTGTCCACGCGGGACGCGCTCCTGCATCTGCTGAATCGATTGGGCGCCCCGCGCGAGCAGCTCCTCATCCGGGAGCGCTCCTCGCAGGAACAGCAGCTCAAGCGGCTCAGCGAGCTGTACCACCAGTATCTGACCGGGCTCGCGGTGACCGTCGTGCTCGACGACGCGAGCGACCCGGAGCAGGTGCGCACCCTGGTGCCCGAGCGCTCCGACAGTCTCGTCCTTGTCACCACCCGCAAGCCCCTGGAACTGCCCGCCGACCTCCCGGCCTGGGTGCACCAGCTGCCGGTGGAGCCGCTGGACGCGGCGGGCGCGGAGGAGCTCCTGCGGGATGCGGCCGAGGACGCGTCGGGGCCCTACGACGCCGAATCCGCCGACGTGGTGCGGGAGTTGTGCGGCGGCCTGCCGCTCGCCCTGCGCGTCGCCGGGTCCTCGATCGGCGCGCGCACACCGAGCCGGCTCGCCGCCGACCTCGCGGCGTACGGCCCCGTGGAGCCCGTCGAGCGCGTCCTGTGGCTGCGCTACACCGACCAGACCGAGCCCGCGCGGCGCCTCCTGCGCAGGCTCGCGCTCGCCGGCCGCGCGTCCCTGGGGGCGGCCGCCGCCGCTGCCCTGCTCGGCGCCGACGAGACGGAGGCGGCCCGCCAGCTGACCGCGCTCGCGCGCGCGGGCCTCGTCGACCACGTGCGCGGCAGCCGCTACCGCCTGCACGATCTCGTACGCGCCTTCGCGCTCGCCCGTCTCATCGACGAGGAGGAGCCCGCCGAGCGCACGGCCGCCCAGGAGCGGCTCATCGTCAGCTACAGCGAGCTCGCCGGATCGGTGATCCGTCTGGTCGACGGCAAGATGTCGACGCGGGCGGGCCAGTTCGACCGGCACGGCTTCTCCTCGCTCGAAGCGGCCCTGCGCTGGCTGGACGACGAGTCCAGCTTCATCACGGCGACGCTGCGGCACGCGGAGGGCGTGGACCAGGAGGCGGTGCTCAACCTCCTGGGCGCGCTGTGCGACTACTGCCTGCTGCGCGGCGACCTCTACCGCCTGGGCGAGATCAGCGAGCTGACGCAAGCCGTCGACCAGGGGCTCCTCACACGCAGCGTGCGGTGGCGCACCGGCATCGCGTCCCGCCAGCTCGGCGAACTCGACCAGGCGCGCACCACCCTGACGTCGGTCGTGGACCTGTACATGGAGGCCCACCAGGACGCGGGCGCCGCTCTGGCCCTGTGCTCGCTGGGGATCACCCTGCACCACCAGGGCAATCTGACGGAGGCGTCCGCGCGGCTGCACGAGGCCCTGGAGCTCCAGGCCGCCGACGAGCTCGCCGGTGACCGCGCCTGGACGATGCACGCCCTCGCCGCCGTGGAGCGCGACCGCGCCAACCTCAACGAGGCGCTGGGTCTCCTGGAGGCCTCGCTCGTCCTGCACCGCGAGAACGACTCCCTGCACGGCGAGGCCTGGGCGCACTTCCAGCTCGGCCAGCTCTGCCTGCGCATGGGCGACGTACCGCGCGCGGAGAAGCAGCTCAAGGGCGCCCTCGACCTGTACGGGCGCACGCGCGACGGCCGCGGCGAGGCCTGGGCCCTGACGCAGCTGGCGCGCGCCCGCCTGGTGGACGGCGACGCGTCGGCGGCGGTCGACGGGCTGCGCCAGGCGGTGTCCCGGCACCGCGACAACGAGGACGCGCGCGGCGAGGCGTGGACCGCCTACTACCTGGGCCAGGCCCTGGAGGAGGCGGGCAGCCTGGACCAGGCGGTGCGCGAGCTGGAGCGCTCGCGGACGATGTTCTCGCGGATGCGCGACGTGTACGGCCTGGCCTGCGCCCGGCACCACTCGGCCCGGGTGACCCGCGACCAGCGCGCCGCCCAGACGGGCTCGCTGCGCAACTCCGGCTTCGCCCGCCAGCTCCTGGTGGACGCCCGCGCCGACTTCCAGCGCATCGGTGTCGCGCACGGCGAGGCCTGGACGTGCCTGGAGCTCGCGGTGGTGGACGCGGGGAACACGCGCGCCCAGCAGGCGCTCGCCCTGTGCGACGAGGCGGCCGCGCTGTTCGCCTCGTACGGCGACCGGCGGGGCGAGGACTGGGCCCGCTTCCTGCGCTGCACCCTGCTGCCGTACGGATCGCCCGGCGGCTGGGAGATCGGCACCGCGGTCGCCCAGGAGGAGCTCAGCCAGCTGGCCCGCGCCGGTCACCCGACGCGCGACGGCAAGCTGGACGACTACATGGAGGCGTACGGCCTCCTCCTGGAGCGCGGCGCCGACCTGGAGGCCGGCTGGCAGGCCTGGCGCCTGGGCATGGTGCCGAACCGTCACTCCCGCGAGGTGATGGGAGTGACGGTGGCGGCAGCGGGCTAGCCCTTGCGGGGCTCGGCCTCGGAGGCCCTCGCCTCCGAGGCGGAGGCCTCCGCGGGCTCCTTGAAGTCGACCTTCCGCATGTGCTTGCTCATCGACTTCATCAGACCCCAGACGGCGAGAGCCATCACCGCGAAGACGATGAAGCCGAGAACACCCGGGGTCACCTTGTCATCGTCGACCTCTTTGGCGAGAGGGACGAGATGCGTCATTGCCAGATGTGCGTTCACGCTAGGCATTGTCGCGGATGCCCGCAAAGAGGTCGTCCTCGGGGAGGGATGTATCGACGAGCGACTTCGCGAGCTCGTACTCCTCCGTGGGCCAGACCTCCTTCTGGAGCTCCATCGGCACCCGGAACCAGCCGCCCTCGGGGTCGATCTGCGTGGCGTGCGCGATCAGCGCCCGGTCGCGCACCTCGTAGAAGTCGGCGCAGGGAACATGCGTGGTCAGCGTGCGCTCGACCCGCTCGAACTCGTCCCAGCGCTTGAGCCAGTCCCCGTACGGCGACTCCAGGCCCTTGTCGAGCATCGCCTGGTGCAGCGCCTCGGTGCGCGGCCGGTTGAAGCCCTGGTTGTAGTAGAGCTTCTTCGGCTGGTAGACCGGGCCGAACTCGCTCTCGGGGTACTTCTCGGCGTCCGCCGCCCCGTCGAAGGCCACCATCGAGATCTTGTGGGTCATGATGTGGTCGGGGTGGGGGTAGCCGCCGTTCTCGTCGTACGTCGTGATGACCTGCGGACGGAAGGAGCGGATCTGCCGGACCAGCTCACCGGCCGCCTTGTCGACGTCCTCCAGGGCGAAGCAGCCCTCGGGCAGCGGCGGCAGCGGGTCGCCCTCGGGCAGCCCCGAGTCGACGAAACCGAGCCAGTCCTGCTTGACGCCGAGGATCTCGCGCGCCTCCTCCATCTCCTTGCGGCGCACCTCGTGGATGTTCTGCTGGATGTAGGTGTCCCCCTGGAGCTTGGGGTTGAGGATGTCGCCGCGCTCCCCGCCCGTGCAGGTCACGACATGCACGTCCACCCCCTCGGACACGTACTTGGCCATGGTGGCCGCGCCCTTCGAAGACTCGTCGTCGGGGTGGGCGTGGACGGCCATCAGTCGAAGCTGCTCAGTCAAGACTCTGATCCTCAGTGATCCGGCGCCCTCGGTCATTCGGCGCAATGGGCGGCTTCTATAGTGACGGAACCGGGGGGCGGAAAATTCCGGCATCCCTTTTCCTGGAGGACGATCATGACCGCCGTGGGCGAGAAGATCCCCGAGGGCCGATACGGCCGCTCGCGCACGGCCGACGAGCGCGCGGACCGGAAGCTGAAGATCACCGGCGGCGTCCTCGGCGTGCTCTTCCTCCTGATGATCGGCTGGTTCGGATACGACTACGTCTCCGGCACCAAGGTCAGCGGCGAAGTGATCAAGTTCGAGGTCGCGTCGGACAGCGCGGTCAAGGTGCACCTCGAGGTGCGCAAGGACGCGGACGCGCACGGCTACTGCACCCTGCGCTCGCAGGCCGAGGACGGCGAAGAGGTGGGCCGCGCCGACTTCCGCTTCGATCAGGACACGGGCCGGATCGACAAGGTCGTCACGCTGCGCACGAAGGCGCGCGGGACGAGCGCGGAGCTGCTGGGCTGCCACTCGGACTGACGTCGGCCGCCGCCGGAGTGCCGTCGGAGTGCCGTCGGGGTGCCGTCGGGGTGCCCCTCGCGCCACACCGGTCGTCCGACGCCCCCGGCGTACCTGCTCTCACCTGCGTTGACGTATTTCTGATGGCTTATGTCCTCCCCCTCACGCGCCTGAATTGTTAGGCTCGTGGTTTCGCCCACCCGTTAGGGAACATCCTTCTGGGTAGGGCGATGCTTTGTATTCCCAGTACCTACGAGGAGCACCTGTGACCCAGACCAGCGAAAACGTCACCTGGCTGACCCAGGAGGCGTACAACCAGCTCAAGGCCGAGCTGGAGTACCTGTCTGGTCCTGCGCGCACCGAGATCGCTACGAAGATCGCGGCGGCACGTGAGGAGGGCGACCTGCGCGAGAACGGCGGGTACCACGCGGCCAAGGAGGAGCAGGGCAAGCAGGAGCTCCGCGTCCGCCAGCTGACTCAGCTCCTGGAGCATGCGAAGGTCGGCGAGGCGCCGGCCGCGGACGGCGCGGTGGCGCCCGGCATGGTCGTGACGATCGCCTTTGACGGCGACGAGGACGACACCCTGGCGTTCCTGCTCGCCTCGCGCGAGTACGCGAGCAGCGACATCGAGACGTACTCGCCGCAGTCCCCGCTGGGCAGCGGCGTGAACGGCAAGAAGATCGGCGAGGACGCGCAGTACGAACTGCCGAACGGCAAGCTCGCATCGGTGAAGATCCTCGAGGCCAAGCCCTACCAGGCCTGAGGCCTCTTCGGTTGATGATCGGTTGACGTTAAAGGCCCCCCGCGCCCCGCGCGGGGGGCCTTTCGCGTGTCCGCGGTCAGGTCACGTGTCCGCGGTCAGGCCGTGGCCGAGCGGTACTTGCGGACCGCGAGGGTCCGGAAGAGCACGACGATCAGGATCGAGTAGATCACCGAGGCCCAGACGGGGTGCTGCATGGGCCAGGCCGACGAGTCGACCACTCCTGGGTTGCCGAACAGCTCGCGGCAGGCCTGGACGGTGGCGCTGAAGGGGTTCCAGTCGGCGATGGTCCGGATCCAGGTGGCCATGTTGTCCGTGGGGACGAAGGCGTTCGAGATGAACGTGACCGGGAAGAGCCAGATCAGGCCGCCCGAGGTGGCCGCCTCCGGGGTGCGCACCGAGAGGCCGATGAGCGCGCCGATCCAGGTGAAGGCATAGCCGAGCAGGAGGAGCAGGCCGAAGGCGCCGATCGCCTTGCCGATGCCCTCGTGGACCCGCCAGCCGACCAGGAGCGCCACGATCGCGAGCACGACCAGGGTGAGCGCGGTCTGCACGAGGTCGGCGATGGTGCGGCCGGTGAGGACGGCGCCGCGCGCCATGGGCAGCGAGCGGAAGCGGTCGATGAGGCCCTTGTGCATGTCGTCGGCGATGCCCGCGCCGGCGCCCGCGGTGGCGAAGGTGACGGTCTGGGCGAAGATGCCGGCCATCAGGAACTCGCGGTAGACACTGGGGTCCGTGCTGCCCCCGATGTTCATCGAGCCGCCGAAGACGTAGGCGAAGAGCACCACGAACATGATCGGCTGGATCAGGCCGAAGATGATCATCTCCGGGATGCGCGTCATGCGGATGAGGTTGCGCTTGGCGACGACGAGCGAGTCGTTGACCGACTGGACGACGCCGCCGCGCGGCCTGGGGGCCACGGTCCGGACCGCTTCGGTTGTCGAGCTCACTTCGCGCCCTCCGTGTCTTTGCCGATCTGGCCGATCTCGCCGTTCTCGCCGTTCGTCACCTCGGCCGCGTGGCCGGTCAGTGAGATGAACACGTCGTCCAGGGTCGGGCGGCGCAGTCCGATGTCGTCGATCTCGACCCCGCGGGCGTCCAGCTCGCGGATGACCTCGGCGAGCAGCTTGGCGCCGCCGGTGACCGGGACCGTGAGCTTGCGGGTGTGGTTCTCGACGGCGACCTCGCCCTTGCCGAGGCCGCGCAGGACCTCCGTGGCCGGGGTGATGTCCTCGCGCTCGTGCACCACGACCTCGACGCGCTCGCCGCCGGTCTGCGCCTTGAGCTGGTCGGAGGTGCCGCGCGCGATGACCCGGCCGTGGTCGATGACACAGATGTCGTGCGCCAGGTGATCGGCCTCTTCGAGGTACTGGGTGGTGAGCAGCAGGGTCGTGCCGCCCGCCACCAGCTCCTGGATGACCTCCCAGAGCTGCTGGCGGTTGCGCGGGTCGAGGCCCGTGGTCGGCTCGTCCATGAACATCACCGGGGGCGAGACGACGAGCGCGGCCGCCAGGTCCAGGCGGCGGCGCATGCCTCCCGAATACGTCTTGGAGGGGCGGTCGGCCGCGTCGGCGAGGTTGAACCGGTCGAGCAGCTCGCCGGCCCTGGCCTTCGCCTCCTTGGCCTTCATCTGGTAGAGCTGGCCGACCATCTGGAGGTTCTCGCGGCCCGTCAGATATTCGTCGACGGCGGCGAACTGGCCCGAGAGGCCGATCGAGCGCCGCACTTCGTTCGGATGCTTCAGTACATCGATGCCCGCGACGACCGCCCGGCCGCTGTCCGGCGTCAGAAGCGTCGTCAGACAGCGCACCGCCGTGGTCTTGCCCGCGCCGTTCGGTCCCAGGAGACCGAGCACGGTGCCTTCCGGGACATCCAGATCAACGCCGTCCAGAGCCCTTACGTCGCCGAAGGTCTTCACGAGACCTTCGGCGTAGATGGCGCCTGGCATGAGGGTTCTCCCCGTGGTTTGGGTGACTTCCTTCGGAAAAGCTTAGATTTGCCGGGTATCGCGCGCCCGGCGACCAGCGACGTGAGACACACCATAACGCGATACATCGCGTCTCTTCAACGGGATGGGCGAAGCCTGTGGACAACGCGGAGCGGCGGGGGGGGGGGGGAACGGCGTCGGACGTAAGGGACTCGCGGCGGGGCACGGCGTCATCGGCCTCAGCGGCCGGCCGATCAACCGATGACGGTGTAGCCCGCCTCGCGCAGGGCCGCGCCGACCTCGGCGCAGTGCGCCGGACCCTTGGTCTCCAGGTGCAACTCCACCTCCACCTCCGTGAGTCCCAGGCGCGGATCGGTCCGCACATGGCCCACGTCGAGGACGTTGGCGTCGACCACTGACAACACCCCGAGAAGCGTGGCCAGCGCCCCGGGCCGGTCCGTGAGGCGAAGGCGCAACGACAGATAGCGGCCCGCGGCCGCCATGCCGTGGCGCAGGATCCGCTGCATCAGGAGCGGGTCGACGTTGCCGCCCGACAGGAGCGCGACCACCGGGCCCTCGAACTCCTGCGGCCTGCTCAAGAGCGCCGCGACGGGGCTCGCCCCCGCGGGCTCGACGACCATCTTGGCCCGCTCCAGGCAGAGCAGCAGCGCGCTGGACAGCTCGTCCTCGGAGACGGTGACCACGTCGTCCAGCAGCTCGTCGATGATCCGGAACGGCACGTCGCCGGGGCGCCCGACCTTGATGCCGTCGGCCATCGTCGCCGGGTTCTCGATCGACACCGGGTGCCCGGCCGCGAGCGAGGGCGGGTACGCCGCGGAGCCCGCCGCCTGCACGCCGATCACCTTGACGTCCGGGCGCAGCGTCTTGACCGCCACCGCGATGCCCGCCGCGAGCCCGCCGCCGCCGACACCCAGGACCAGGGTGCGCAGCTCGGGGCACTGCTCCAGGATCTCCAGGCCCACCGTGCCCTGCCCCGCGATGATGTCCGGGTGGTCGAAGGGGTGGATGAAGACGGCGCCCGTCTCGTGCGCGTACTCCTGCGCGGCGGCCAGCGTCTCGTCGACCACCTGGCCGTGCATCCGCACCTCCGCGCCGTACTCGCGGGTCGCGGCGACCTTGGGCAGCGGGGCGCCCACCGGCATGAAGACCGTGGACCGCACGCCGAGCAGCGAGGACGCGAGGGCCACGCCCTGCGCGTGGTTGCCCGCGCTCGCGGCGACCACACCGGCCGCGCGCTCCTCGGGGAGCAGGCCCGCGATCCGTACGTACGCGCCACGCAGCTTGAAGGAGCCCGTCCGCTGGAGGTTCTCGCACTTGAAGTGGACCGGCGCGCCCACCAGCTGCGAGAGGTGCCTGCTGCCCTCCATCGCCGTCACCCTGGACACACCCGAGAGCATCTTCTGGGCGCCGCGCACGTCGTCGAGGGTGACCGTCGGCAAGGAGTGAGGCGTGCGGTAGCTCATGACGGCCAGTCTCCCAGCTCACACCAGGGTCCTCCTGTGGTGACCACGTGCCGAGACTGGTTTGCGCAGCGCTGGTACGCCCCGCGTCCCGGCCGCGTACCCTGTCCCCCAACCCATCGCCCTCGCATGAAGTGAGCCCCCGGCCATGCCCACAACTCCGGACATGACGACCGCCAGCGATCCCGGCCTCCTCGACACGCTGCAGCACCAGGTGGCCGTGTTCGCCCGCCGTGCGGAGCAGACCCGCCTCGGCGGCGTAGGACAGGTCCGCAACTCCATGGACCGCGCCGCATATCTGCTGCTCAACCGCCTCGACAAGGAGGGGCCGATGGGCGTGAAGGCGCTCGCGGCGAGCATGGGGATCGACTCCTCGACGGTCACCCGGCAGGTCGCCCCGCTGGTCGACACGGGGCTCGTCAAGCGCACGTCGCACCCCGAGGACGGCCGCGCCGTGGTCCTCCAGCTCTCGCCGCGCGGCGAAGCCCGCCTCAACGAAGTGCGGTCGTCGAGGCGTGACCTCATGGCCGAACTGACCGGTGACTGGTCCCCGGAGGAGCGCGAAAGCTTCTGCACGCTCCTCACGCGCTTCAATTCAGCGCTCTCCGCCCGCCAGACCTCCCAGTCGGCTCCGGACGCGCCGGCTTCCTGAGCCCGACGCCTCCCGGGGCGTCCGCATCCCGAGCCCGACCGCTCCGGGGGCTCCCGCCTCTTGACCTCGGCCGTGTGCCTGGCCTCATATGAGACCGGGGGCCCGTCCCCCTCCAGGCGGGAGGCGCGGTGCGCGGACGGCAGGCGTTTGCGGACGCCCGCCGGGCCCGGGAGTTCGAGGCGTTCGTCGCGGGCGCGGCAGGGCGGCTGCTGCATGCCGCCACGCTGCTCACCACCGAGCCGCCGGACGCCAACCCACGCGCGCGTGCCCTGCTGACCGCGTCCCTCGCCCATTCGTACGCGGCCTGGGACCGGATGCGCGGCGAGGACCCGTACGACCGCACCCGCCAGCAGCTGGCCATCCGCTTCGCCCGCGGGGCCTGGCGGCGGCACCGCGGCCACGGCGGCGTCCTGGCCCGGCTCACGCCCCAGGAGCGGCTGATCCTCGTACTGCGGCTGTACGAGGGGGTCGCCGAGGAGCAGACGGCCGCCCTCCTCGGCCTGCCCGCCGACCGGGTGGGGGCGATCTGCGCCCGCGCGATGGAGACGGTCCTGCACCCGCCGCGCGGCCCGGCACCGACGCGGCCCCTGGAGGAGGCGGCCCCGTCATGAGCCAGTTCGACCGCAAGGCGAACGCAGTCCGCCACCTCCTGGACGACGGCACGCCCCCCTCGGTCCCGCCCGAGCTCCACGAGCAGGCGGTCCGCCGCGGCGGCCGCATGCTGCGCCGCAGGAGGGCGCTGCGCCGGCTGCTGTGGCTCACGCTGCTCGTGGCGGCGGTCGCCTTCGTGATCTGGGCGTCGGTCGAGCAGCCCTGGGTGGAGCCGCCCTCGGAGACGACTCCACCCCTCACCCGCTGGTGAGCGGGGTCGAGGGCGACTAGCCCAGCGCCTGCTGAAGGTCGGCGAGCAGGTCGTCCACGTTCTCGATGCCCACCGAGAGCCGCACCAGGTCCGCCGGGACCTCGAGCGCCGAGCCCACCACGGACGCGTGCGTCATCCGCCCCGGGTGCTCGATCAAGGACTCCACGCCACCCAGCGACTCCCCCAGGGTGAACAGCTTCGCGCGGTCGCAGACGGCCACCGCGGCCTCCTCGCCCCCGGCGACCTGGAAGGACACCATCCCGCCGAACGCCTTCATCTGCTTGGCGGCGGTCTCGTGACCGGGGTGCTCCGGAAGCCCCGGGTAGAGAACGCGCGTCACGCGCGCATGCCGCGTCAGCATCTCGGCGACCTTCGTCGCGTTCTCGCTGTGCCGGTCCATCCGGACGGCCAGCGTCTTGATGCCGCGCAGCACCAGCCACGCGTCGAAGGGCCCGGCCACCGCGCCCATCGCGTTCTGGTGGTACGCCAACTCCTCGCCCAGCGCGGCGTCGTTGACGACCAGCGCGCCGCCGACGACGTCCGAGTGCCCGCCCATGTACTTCGTCAGGGAGTGCACGACGACGTCCGCGCCGAGCGCCAGGGGCTGCTGGAGGTAGGGGCTCGCGAAGGTGTTGTCGACGACGAGGCGGGCCCCCGTCTCCTTGGCGACCTGGGCGACGGCGGCGATGTCGGTGATGCCGAGCAGGGGGTTGGAGGGGGTCTCCACCCAGATCGCCTTCGTACGGTCGGTCACGGCCGCCCGTACCGCCGCCGGGTCGGAGGTGTCGGCGACCGACCACTCGACGCCCCACCGCGAGACGACCTTCGCGAAGAGCCGGAACGTGCCGCCGTACGCGTCGTTGGGGATGACCACGTGGTCACCGGGGGCGAGCAGCGTACGCAGCAGGCAGTCCTCGGCGGCCAGGCCCGAAGCGAAGGCGAGCCCGCGCCTGCCGCCCTCCAGGGCGGCCAGGTTCTCCTCCAGGGCGGTACGGGTGGGGTTGGCGCTGCGGCTGTACTCGTAGCCGCCGCGCAGCCCGCCCACGCCGTCCTGCTTGTACGTCGACACCTGGTAGATCGGCGGGACGACGGCGCCGGTCAGCGGGTCGGCGGTATTGCCCGCGTGGATCGCGACGGTCTCGAAACTCTGGCTGCTGAACGTGTCACTCATGTGGCCAGAGCCTAGTCCGGGACGGGGAGCGGGCCGACGAGTTCGAGACTGGTTCGCCAAGTGTCAGACCCGTCTGGTTCGCTTGAGTCATGGAGATTCTCTGGGTGCTGATGGCAGCGATCATGATCGGGGCGGTGCTCGGCCCTGTCCTGCTGCGCAGGCGCGGCGGAATCCGCCAGGTCGCCCCCGGTTCACCGGACGCCGCGGACCCTGCCGACTACGGCTTCGCGCGGCAGGAGGAGCTGGACATCCGCATGCCGGGACCGGACCGCGACCTCCTGGACGTCCTCGACGTGGTCCAGCGGTCGCAGAGCTGGCAGGCGGCCTCGCAGCTGCTCGCGGGCACGGAGGTGCACGGCGAGGTGCGCTGGCAGCGCGTGCAGGCGTTCGCGGGAGCGGCCTCCCTGGAGCTCCAGCAGCGCCCCGGCGGGGTCGGCGACCAGCCCGGCGGGCAGTGGCTGCGGGTGTGGCGGGCCGAGGCGCCCAAGGACGCGGGCGGCGCGGCGGTGCACGCGGAGTTCCTGGTCCAGCAGGCCTGGAGGTCGTCCACGTCCGGGACGGACGAGTTCCGGATCATCCTGGAGGAGGCGAAGGAGGCCTGTGCGCAGGCGGCGCTGCTCTCCCCCGGGGACCCCGTGCCGTACATCATCGAGCTCTCCATCGCCCGCGGCCTCGCGTACCCGCGCGAGGAGTTCGAGCAGCTGTGGCTGAAGATCCTGGACCGCGCGCCCGCGCACATGGGGGCGCACCTGGCGGCCCTGCACTACTGGTGCGAGAAGTGGCACGGCTCGCGTGAGCTGGCGAACAACTTCACGGAGGCCGCGGCGGCCCGCGCCCCCAAGGGCTCGCTCCTGGCCGGACTCCCGCTCTTCGCGGTGTACGAGCACCTGCCCGAGGTCAACATGGTCAGTGGTTTCTACGAGAGCGAGGTCGTACGCAAGGCCATGGAGGGCGCGCTCTACGCGGTGCACTCCGCCCGCCCGGACGACCCGATGCTGGCGCACGTCCGGCACCTCCTGATCTTCTTCCTGGTCCGCAGCGAGCGGTGGGCGGAGGCGATGAACCAGCTGATCCACGTGGACGGCCACGTCGGCGCCCTGCCCTGGACGGTCTCCGCCGACCCGGCCGCGGACTACGCGGTGTACCGCGCGCTCGCGGTCGCGGGGTACGAGGCGAACGGCGGCAGCCCGGCGACGCTGTCGCACTGAGACGGAATGCGTTTGGTGCCGAGAGCGTTGACGCGGGAGCGAAAGCCCCGCACAGAAAACGCCCGGCCCCACCCCACACCGCCTCACCCCGCCTCACCCCGTTCCGCCCCGTTCCGCCCCAGGAGGACAGCTCCATGCTCTTCGGCCGTACGCCCGAGCTCCCCACCCCCGAGCAGGCCCTGAAGGGCCGCGCGACCCCCGAATTCGAGGTCCCGTCCCGCCACACGGTCCTCGGCAACCCCCTCCTGGGCCCCTACCCCGAGGGCCTGGAGATCGCGGACTTCGGGCTCGGCTGCTTCTGGGGGGCGGAGCGCAAGTTCTGGCAGACGGAGGGCGTCTGGACGACGTACGTCGGCTACCAGGGCGGTTACACCGAGAACCCCTCCTACGAGGAGGTGTGCTCGGGCCTGACCGGCCACGCCGAGGTGGTCCGCGTGGTCTTCGACCCGACCCGCGTCTCGTACGCCGCGCTCCTGAAGCTCTTCTGGGAGTCCCACAACCCCACGCAGGGCTTCCGCCAGGGCAACGACGTGGGCACGCAGTACCGCTCGGCGATCTACACGCACTCCGCCGACCAGGAAGCGGGCGCGGTGGCATCCCGAGACGCGTACCAGCAGGTCCTCACGGCGGCGAGGCACGGCGAGATCACCACGACGATCCTCCCGGCAGCCTCCCGCCCGTTCTGGCCGGCGGAGGCCTACCACCAGCAGTATCTTTCGAGCAGCAAAAACCCGGACGGGTACTGCGGCATCGGCGGCACTGGCCTTGAGCTGGACAGCCCGTCTGAGACGAACTGGGGACGGGCTTGCCCGACGGGGATCGCCCCGGCGCCTCAGGCCTCGGAGCAGTAGGCGTTCAGCTCCCCCTCGACGAATCAGACTGCGCCGCCGACTGTGAGTCAGTACGGCGGCACAGCCGCTCCACGCATCGTTCAAGCTTGGTGACTGCGCAAGGCGCTAGCCGTCCTCAAGCCATATCCGGCCATACCGCCCGCTTAATGCGTGAACCATCAAGCTCCTCGCCACGATTACAAGCATGGCGACTTCGGGGGCAAGAGGCAGTCTGCTTGGCGGTCTAGGGCAATGGTGGGGCGTCTTGGCTGGCGCCCTACTCATCGCAGCGTGGATCAATGAGGCAGCAGGCCCGGCAGCGATCATCGCCCTGTCCGGCGTCGTCCTCCTCTGGTCCTTCTTCCAAGCCCCGGTGACTTGCGGAGCTCCCGTCAGAGGGCGGAAGGACGGCTGCCGCAACAACGCAACCGGCATCCTCATGGGCTGCCATATCCACCAGCATCGATGGCAAAAGCTCAAGATGCTGATCTTCCGACGGCGAGTACGTGAGTTCTGCTCAGGCCTGTTCTCAGATGGCAAGGCCACCCTCGTCACGTTGGCAGCGGCAGGAAGTTTCCTGTCCGGCCTAGTGGCACTGATACCTGGCGTCGCCGCGTGACGTGCTCCAGGTACCGGGCGCTCGCCTCAGTGTCCGCACCCGGTGCCATTTGGCGAGAACGGGTGACTCCCTCAGGGGGTGATCGTTGCGGCTGTGTCTCGGACAAGAGCGGACAGGCCTACCGGCACTCCCGAGGTTCGTTCGACGACCCGCAATGCGTCTCTCAGGAGAAGTCGGTTCCTCCCCGAGGTGATGGTGCTGAGGAGAGGTGAGATCTCTTGGATTTCCTCTTCAGCTTCCCTCCACGCCTTGGCTCTTGCGTAGCTGTGCAAGAGCTCAATGCGGTACAGCATGACGCCCCGCGGTGTTGCATGTTCGAGTGCGCTTTGGAACTTGAAGATCGCCGCGTTCAATTCCGCGAGACTCAAGAGGGCATGCCCTGAATGCCCTCCAATTTCCTGCTGGTTCACCCACCATGCCCATTTGGGATCACGTGGGCTCAGAGATTCTTCTGCTCCCCCTCGGGCTGCGTCCAAGTCGGTCAGAGCTCGCTGACGATCTCCTATCTGAGCGAGTGCCCTGCCTCGCCTGACGCGCGCCAGAAGTGCTACTCGCGGAGGGATCCGGGGCTGCGCCAACAGCTCATCGGTGATGCGTCGCACCCCTCCGGGACGGCTGCATTCGGTGTCCAGCATGGCAAGCATGTCCAGGGCGAACCACTCCATGGGCCGCTCTCCAGCATGCCGGGCCAGCATGTGTGATTCGAGGAACGCATTACGGGCCGCTACCCAATCACCGGAATCAAAGAGCAGCCATCCGGCGACTTCAGCAGCTTCTGCTAGGGCGGCCACATAGCCTCGCTGGGCCGGTTCCGGGATCTCCCCGGCATCAAGTTTGCGCTGTGCGGACTGCCAAACCTGAACTGCTACGGGCGCTACGGCATCTCCGCCATAGTGGTCAGCGTGCTTAAGGATGTGTTCGGCACTGGCTTTCATGTGTGCGATGTCGGAAGCTGGGCCCGGCGGCTCATTCGGTGCAACGGGTGCGGAATCTCGCACCAACTCCCCATCCGCCTGGAGGAGTTTGTCCAGTGCCTCGGCAAGTTGCGCTGAAGGGCGCTGGTGGCCGTTGGCGACGCGGGAGATATAGGCCACGTTGTAGTTGAGGGCGCGTGCAGTGCCCCTCAGGGTCATGCCTCTCTCCGTGAGGAGTGCGCGGAGCCGTGGGCCGAATTCGGCGCTCATGTGCTTCCCCTGGTGTTGACCGTTCTCTCCAGAGTAGCTGTCAACGGCTGTCAACTCCCGGCAGCGCACATCACGCGACAAGGATGGCGAGACAGACCCCGGCGACCGTGCGACCGGCCCCGGGGTGTGGTCAACGCTGATTGGAGCGCCGACATGCCGGACTGTATCGCTCGCATCTTCGAGTCGTTGTTACGGATCTTGCGTCCCTCTGCGGGGCGCCACCGGACTCCTGAACTGCCCCTGCCTGTTCCGAGCGTCGATGCGCCGCCCCGACCGCTGCCGCGCGTGCCTGTGCTGCGCGGTGAGGACATCGGATTGGTGCGCCCGTACCTCGTCGCCTTCGAGCGGCGGCAGAAAGAGCGGCGGCAGAGGGCGCGGCGGCGTGAACTGTGGCTGGCCGAGCACGGCGTGG
Organism: Streptomyces sp. NPDC055243; assembly: GCF_044544025.1. Lineage (NCBI taxonomy): Bacteria > Bacillati > Actinomycetota > Actinomycetes > Kitasatosporales > Streptomycetaceae > Streptomyces > Streptomyces sp. NPDC055243. The sequence goes on along the minus strand of NZ_JBITWR010000024.1, from coordinate 19,703 downwards.
ATATCGGTCCGCGCCTGATTCATGGGGTCGAGGTGACGGCATGACCATTCAAACGCGGGTGCTGCCGTGGTCGACGCTGGAAGGAAATCCCTGCGTCCTGGTGGGCCCGGGCACGGGCTTCGTGTCGCGGCTGGCCGACAACACGGAAAGTGTGCAACTGGGCATGGCCGGTGATCTCCTTGGGCACGCTGCGAACGTGATCGCCGACTCCAAAGCCACGCCCGAAGAACTGCGCTTCGTGGCGGCCCGGCTGACCGAGTCGCTTCGGGAGGTTCAACGGATCGCGGAGAGCCGGGGTGATCGCCTGGCCGCATCGGATCATCCTGACGTGGACGATGGTGATGAAGGGCCGCAGCCTTCCCCGGGAGCGACCGGATGAGAGGGAGACGCGTTCCGCGGGGCCGGTTCGTGCCGCTCGAATGGACGCTGGCAGCCATGCCCGGCTCGGACGTGCGGCATGTCGGCACGTGCCTTGCCTGTAGTGAGCGCTCGGTGGACTCGGCTGATCCGGGTGAGGCGCAGTTGTGGTGTCTCAGGCACGCGGGCCTGACGCGCCATACCGGCTTCGAGCTGACGGCGTTCCAGTTCTTCAGTGCCGTGATCACTGATCCGGCGGTTGAGGAGCGTACCTCGACCTAGAGCAGGGCGGGGCTGGCGTGGCCTCACACTTAGTCCCGTCCGTTCCGCTCCCCCGGTATGGAGTGGGGAGAGCGGTAGGCGCTAGTTCCCCCGTCCTGCCGCTGTGGCCCCGGTTCTTCCGCCCCTGCGGGAGAACCGGGCCGTGCCGTGCGCAGCGGGCGGTCCTCATCAGGGTGTGGACCTGAGCCGGGGTTGTGGTGTGCGGTGACCTCGCCGCCGGCCGTAGAGGCTTTGGGCGGGAGCTGCCATGGGGCGAGTGAACAGGGGGCCTTACGCTCGCCAGCGAATCGGGCAGTCCTTGGGACCTGCCCGCAATAGCCCGATCGGCCCCCTGTTCTTCGAGGCTCGCCCCATGGCGGCTGCCTAAAGCCTCGAAGGCCGTCGGCCCCAGCCGAGACCTGGGTAAGCCCCGGTTACTGCTCTGGTGGGCTCTGGGGTCGCCTGGTGCGGGGTTCCGCTCGGGGAGGGGCTCAAGGCCTGAAGCCGTCCGCCGTGGCTGCCGCTTCTGGTCGCTGAGATGGGACAGCGGCAGGGATGCGGTTGCTGTTCACGTCGCGGGGTTGCCTGCGGTCGCCGGGTGGTGGCCGTGCGGACGGGACCGGCCGAAGGCCGCACGCCCGGCCGGTGCGGCCGAAGCCACCCGGCGCGCCGCAGGCGCGCCCTTGAGTAAGTGAAGACAGTCTCCGCCACCCCTGCCCCGCAAGGTCCGATCGCGGGCGTCTGGGGAAGCGCACAGCCTGGGTGCGGCACGAGCTGATGAGGCGCGATCCCTCCGGCCTCGGCGCGGGATTCCCGTCTCCGTGGTGTCCTCCCTGAGACTCGCCCGGGGATATATCCGGGGGTCATTGCCAGTTCCAACTCATAGAATGTAAGGGCAAGTTGAACGCGCCTGAACTGGGCGCCTGTGATCAAAGCGCCCTGTTAGCGCAGAGGAGAGAACCGCTCATGGATACACGCAACCTACTTCCCGACTTCCGGCTTTGGAGGCCGCGTCATGTCTGCCGAATTCGACGCCAGCACCACACGCAATACCCGTCCGTCCGCATCGACGTCCGCCCCGCAGGAACGCTCGGCGGAGCTGGAACACGAGAAACGAATGCAAGCCCCCTCAGAGGTGGACCGTGACGTCATAAGAATCGTCAGTGATCCACTGTTCTCTCGCTGGTTAGAGCAGATCGAAGCGATCGGCGGCTGCGCTCATCCGGTGCACCTGTCCGGCTCCACCACCACATGGGACACCACGACCGGTGAGGCAGTTGCCGCCTACTCGACAGCGGATGAGCCCGGCGAACGGCTGGCCGTGCGCTGCCGCAACCGGCGTTCCTCGGTCTGTGCGCCGTGCTCGTATCAGCATGGCGGGGACACCTTCCACCTGGTGCGCTCCGGCCTCCTCGGCGGCAAGGGTGTGCCCGATCAAGTTAGAGGCAGGACCCGCCTGTTCGTCACCCTGACCGCGCCCTCCTTCGGGCTGGTCCATCGCGAGGGAGAGCGGTGTCGTCCTCGTCGGGATGATCCCCGGTGCGAGCACGGGCAGCGGCTCGGTTGCTCCCGTCTGCACGGTGAGGATGATCCGCTGGTGGGTCGGCCGCTGTGCGCGGACTGCTACGACTACGTGGGGCACGTGCTGTGGCATGCGCACGCGGGGCGGCTCTGGGACCGGTTCACCACTGGTGTGCGCCGCTTCCTGGCGTCGGTTGGCGGGGTGTCTCGCTCACGGCTCGGTGAGCACCTGGTGGTGTCGTTCGCGAAGGTCGCCGAGTATCAGAAGCGGGCTGCGGTGCACTTCCATGCCGTCGTCCGCCTCGACGGTCCGAGTGGCCCCGGTGACCCGCCCCCGGACTGGGCCACGGGTGGACTGCTGACTGACGCGATTCGGGCGGCTGCCTCGTCGGCCAGTGTGCGGGTGCCCGAATCACAGGCGTACGGGACTGAACTCCTTTCGCTAGGTGCTCAGCTGGATGTCCGGCCGATCCAGGCGTTCGGCGATGACGACGGCCTGAGTGATGATGCGGTGGCCGCCTACGTGGCCAAGTACGTGTCCAAGGGAGCCGCTGACACGGGGGCCGGACTCGATTACGCGGTGCGGAGTCTGACGGACATCCGCGCTGCGGTCGTCCCGCCTCACATCCGGGCCCTGATGGGCACCTGCTGGCGCCTGAGCGGCCTGGTGGAGCTGGCACCCCTGCGGCTGCGTGCGTGGGCTCACACGCTCGGCTACCGGGGGCACATCCTGACCAAGTCGCGCCGTTACTCGACCACATACGCGGCACTGCGCGAGGAACGGGCCGACTACGTGCGTGGCGGCCCCAGACCGGACGACGATCCGAACCTGTTCAAGGAATCTGCCTGGCGCTACTTCGGCTCCGGCTACACCCCGGGCGCCGCCCTCTTCGCCGCAGGCATCGCCGAAGATCTCGCGCAGTCCCGGCAACTGGCTCGGGAAGCACGGGAGGACGAGCTATGTGAGGGGTCGGGGTGGAGAGAATGACTCACCCGAACCCTCGGGAATGGGGGAAGGCGCAGGCTGCGAAAGCACCAGCTTGGAGCGAAGAGCGTTGGCGCCGCATATCAACGATTCTCGGCGTCGACCTAATCGATGAATGTGACGGAAAGCGAATCCACCATAAGGGCCATCGGCCACGCCGACTCGGCTAAACAACAGATGGAGGGAGCGCTAATAGTCGCGCTCCCTCCATCTGCATGTTGCTCTATCCCTCGGTCCACTTGGGGTCGAGTAGGTCAGGATTGAACGGGCGCCTTCCCCCTCCGCCCACAGGCCGAACGATCACAGCGTGAAGCGCCTCGCGAATGAGCGCACGCTTTTGCGCCATATCGAGCCTGCCTGACTCCCACTGCTCCCGAACGTCCTCAGTCACCACCGAAGCCCGCTGAACACGCAAGGCATGCTGCGTGCGCTCCTTGCGCAGTTCCTTGATGCGGGACTCCATCTTGTGGTTCTCAGGGAAGAACAGCTCATCCGAGATCTGGTCCTCCTGCCACGCCTGCAACATCTTCCGCTGCTTGGCCATCAAACGGTTGAGCTCGTCCTCTCCACCCCACACAGAGTCCGTCTCGCTCTTGACGGCCGCACGCTCCTCCAGCTTCGCGAGTACGGCCTCCGTGATGTACTCGTCCACCTTGGTTCCATTACGGGCGCTACCCCCGCAACCACCCATGGACCGACTCGGGCACTGATAGAGGTATCCACCTGATAGATCTGCCCTGGTGCTCGCCCTCAAGGGAGCGTTGCAGATCTGCCCGTCCGCCTTCGGCTTTCCGCATCGGAGAATCCCGGTCAGAAGATGTGAGGGAGTCCGGTAGTCAGTAATTGTGCCGTCGGCCTTGATGTTGGGGCCAAGCCGAGCGGAAAAGAGGGCATCGATAGCCATCCACTCTTTCGGCGTGATGATGGCTTCCCACTGCCCGACCACTGGGACACCGCCAGCATCTCTGACCAGGTCCCCGTTGTGCCTTCTCCATCCACACAATCGAGGATTCCAAAGGGAAAGTTTCAGAGATCGGCTTCGCCACACGTTTCCGTGAACGGTCCTCACACCCTCATCACTCCATTCGGCAAGGATGGAGTGGAGCGACCTTCCCCCGATCACGTCGCGCGCCGCCTTGGCCAACAGAGCAGCTTCCTCCGGCTCAAGCGTCCGCTTGTCAGCCTTCCAACCGAACGGCCGCGTACCGCCAACGGGAATGCCTTGCTCGGCGCGACGACGGTGCGAGCGACGCGTGCGCCGCTTGATCTTGCGCACTTCCGCCTTCGCGATGACGACTCCGAACAGGCCCATGGACTCGACGTCCTCGTTGTAGAGGTCCTTGAGCCCCTTGGCGTCCGCGTAGACCCGGCCGTCCTCGTACGTCAGCGCGTCCACGAATCGTTCGTAGTCGCCGACCCGCCTCACCAGTCGGTCATCCGCGACGACGATCGCTCCACGTACCTCTTGGCCGTCCGGGAGCTGTCCGGCCTTGAGGGCCTTCAACATCCCTTCGAAGTCCGGCCGTACGACATTGGCCTTCGCTGCCGAGAGATCGTTGTCTGTGTAGTAGTGAACGATCCTCAGGCCGAGCGCTGCCGCAGTCTCGTCGTTGACGTTGTGCTGGTCCTCGACCCCGTGGCCGTCCCTCTCCAGGTCAGCCGAGATCCTCGCGTAGGCCACCACCGGGACTAACTGATCGCCTTTGATCATGTCGAACTCCCCCTGCCTGTCGGGCAGTTCTAATACTGCCCGAAAAGCAGAGGTACCACCAGCAGTACCTCGACAAGAACCCCGACGGCTACTGCGGCATCGGCGGCACGGGCCTGCAGCTGGACAGCCCCTCGGAGACGAACTGGGGCCGGGCCTGCCCGACAGGGATCGCCCCCGCTCCCGCTCCCACGGCGGAGTAGCGGCAGGGCGGCGGCGCCGGGCAAGCTCTCTCAGGACGGTTCGTCGGGCAGCATTCCCAGCTGCCCGAGAAACTCCATCTCGTCGAAGTAGAGCCGGTAATCGACGATCCGGCCGTCCGCCACGGTGGCGATGTCCACCCCGCGGATCCTGACCTCCTTCTGGGTCGCGGGAAGGGTCTCCCCGGACGGCAGACGCAGCGGCCCGATGTTCCTGCCGCTGAAGATCCCCTCGTCGATGGCCGTGTCACCGGCCTCGTACGCGTGCAGTGTCTCGAACGTGGCCTCGGGGACCGCCTCCGTCATCTGCCGCCAGTACTCCACGATGTTGTCGCGGCCGCGGATCTCCCCCTCGTCCGGGGTGAGGGCGACCGCGTCCTCGGCATACAGCTCGCCGATGGCCTTGAGATCCGGGTGGGTGGTGAGCGCGTCCGTGAGCCGGTCCATGACGTCACGTGCCTGTCCCATGATCCGCCTCCTCAACTGAGGATCACCCGCTTTCATTTTCCCACCGAGGCGGCGCACCAGCAGATCGGCGGACGGTCCGGACGGCCGGGCGGGCATCCGCTCTGCCCTCGGCGAATCTGCTGCGGGGCGACAGGCCTTACGCGGCAGGGACGGTCGGCCGAAGGTGGTGGGACAGAACAGCGCGGCCGACAGGTCAGCCGCCGCTCCCACCGTCAGGAGGACCAACGATGCCACCCATCGTCCACGCCACTGCCCCGCGAGCCTCCGAGGGCGAGACGCCCTCGACTCGGTTCGACGATCATCTGGCCGCGCAGTTGCTGACCCAGCGGATCGTCTTTCTGGGGACGCAGGTCGACGAGGTCTCCGCGCATCGCGTCTGTGCGCAGATGCTGCTGCTCTCCGCCGAGGACCCGCGGACCGACATCAGTCTCTACATCAACAGCCCCGGCGGCTCCGTCACCGCCGGGCTCGCCATCTACGACACCATGCAGTTGATTCCCAACGACGTGTCGACCCTTGCCATGGGGTTCGCCGCCAGCATGGGGCAGTTCCTGCTGGCCGTGGGCACCGCGGGCAAGCGGTACGCCCTGCCCAACGCGCGGATCATGATGCACCAGCCCTCCGCCGGCATCGGCGGCACCACCGCCGACATCGCGATCCAGGCCGAGAACCTGGAGTTCACGAAGAAGGCCGTCGAGCGGATCACCGCCGCGCACACCGGGCAGTCGCAGGAGACCATCTCGCGTGACGGTGATCGTGACCGGTGGTTCACCGCCGAGCAGGCCAAGGAGTACGGGATGGTCGACCGCGTGCTCGACTCGCTCGCCGATGTGCGGCCCGCCGCCACCAAGCCGCGGATGGGACTGGGGGTCTGACATGAGCCAGTACACGATTCCGACCGTCGTCGAGCGCACCCCGCAGGGAGAGCGTGCCTACGACGTCTTCAGCAGGCTGCTCTCGGAGCGGATCATCTTCCTCGGCACCGAGATCGACGACGGCGTGGCCAATGTCGTCATCGCGCAGCTGCTCCACCTGGAGTCCTCGAACCCCGAGCGGGAGGTGGCCATTTACATCAACTCGCCGGGCGGGTCCTTCACTTCGCTCATGGCCATCTACGACACCATGAGCTTCGTCCGCGCCCCCATCTCGACCTTCTGCGTCGGGCAGGCCGCGTCCACCGCCGCCGTGCTCCTCGCCGGTGGCGATCCCGGGCGGCGGTTCGTCCTGGAGCACGCGCGCGTACTGCTCGGGCAGCCCGCGAGCGGCGGGCAGCAGGGCACCGTCTCCGATCTCACCCTCCAGGCCAAGGAGATGGTGCGGATCCGCTCGCAGGTGGAGGACGTCCTGTCCCGGCACTCGGGGCACGATGTCGCCACGCTGCGCGCGGACATGGACCGCGACAAGGTGTTCACCGCCGAGGACGCGGTGGCGTACGGACTCGCGGACGAGGTGCTCAGCCGGCGGATGCTCGCCGCGGCCTAGGTGCCGGAGAGCCCCTACGCCGCCAGGCGGATGTCTCCCTGGCGCGGTCGCGTCGACTGCGTCTGGCGGGTCAACTCGGTCTGCGCCAGGGAGAGAAGGTCCGCCAGGCTCAGACCCAGGGCGTGCGCGCCGGCCGCGAGGACTTCGGACGAAGCCTCCTTGCGGCCGCGCTCCACCTCGGAGAGGTACGGCATCGAGATGCGGGCCGCGTCGGCGACGTCCTTGAGCGTCCGCTCCTGGGCGAGGCGCTCGCGGCGCAGCACGTCACCCACCACGTCCCGCCACAGGGGCTCTTTCACCTTCGGTGACACGGGAGTTGTGCGCACCGGGGCGGCGGGCCGGTGCGGCGGCGCCCCCGCAGTGCGGGGGCGCAGCGGGATGACGCGGGCCTGCCGCTCCACCGTCGGGGGCTGCTCCACCTTCGGGGGCCGCTCCGTCTTCGAGGCCTGCTCCGGCTCGTGGTACCGCTCTTGGCTGCTCACCTTCTCAGGGTAGGAGCCGCCCCGGCCGCCAGCCAGCGATCAGCGTTCCGCCCCGGGCGAACGCCCCGCCGCGCGGCGCCTCACGTCAGCGCCTCCGCCAACGCCGCCGTCGCCTTGACCACCCACGCCGGGTCCCCGTGCCGCAGCCCCCAGTGCGCCGCCGTCACCGCCCGCGCCTGCGCCCACCTCCGGGCACGCTCCCGGTCGACCTCCGCCGCGTCGGCGAAGACGGCGAGGCGGCGCAGGGCCGCCGCACGCGGATCGGGCGCGGTGAGCAGGGGCTCGAAGCGGGTGCGCAGCAGCGTGATCGAGTCGTACGCCGGGTCTCCGACATAGCCCTTGGGGTCGATGGCGAGCCAGGGTTCGCGTTCCGACCTCAGTACGTTGGTGAAGTGCAGGTCGCCGTGGACGAGGGTGTCCGGCTGGTCCCGGCCGAGTTCACGGACCGTCCCGATCGCCGCGGCGACCACGGGGGCGGGCAGTGGTGACCCCAACTCCCGGTCCTCGTCCCGCAGTTCGCGCTCCCACTCGGCCACGAGCGAACTCATCCGCGGCAGCCCCGCGGGCGCGGGCACCGCGAGCCGGCGCGCGAGCCGCCCGGCGACGGTCACCGCCTCGTCGGTGTCCTCGACGTCGGCGAGAGACCCTGCCCCCGGGCCCGAGCCCGAGTCCGGGCCCGCTCCCGCACCCGCCCGCTCCAGCAGCATCGCGAACCGCGCGTCCTCCCGCTCGTACAGCCGGACCGCGCCCCGCCCCGCCCACACCGCGAAGGCGTCCGGCTCGTGCGCGTTGCCGGGGTGCGGGAAGGAGATCTTCAGGACGGCGGGCGTCCCGTCGTACCGCCGTCTCACGGGGACGACGATGCCGACCTGCCCGTGCGTGACCGCTTGTGTCGGCTCGCAGTCCCAGCGCGTGAGCAGTTCGCCGGCCAGCTCCGGCAGGGTCGCGAGCCACGCGCGGCCCCGATCGCCCTCCCGCTGGACCGTGCCGAGCGCGAAGCCCTCTGGTACCTGAATGGGTGTCCCGATCATCCCGGCACCCTAGCGAGGGCGGCGCGGCCGGCGGATGGTTACCGTTCACCCATGCCCCTCGCTGAAGCCCCCGACGGCACCGCCCTGCACTACGAAGTCCACGGCTCCGGACACCCCCTCGTCCTGCTCGGCGGGCAGTCCAACAGCCACCGCTGGTGGGACCCGGTGCGGGACGACTTCGCCGCCGCGTACCGCACCGTCGTCCTCGACTGGCGCGGCACCGGCGAGAGCGGACACCCGGAGACCGACAGTTACAGCACCCCGGGCTTCGCCCGCGACGTCGTCGCCGTGCTCGACCACGCGGGCATCGACAGCGCGCATGTGTACGGCACGTCGATGGGGGGCCGTGTCGCCCAGTGGATCGCCGCCGACCACCCGGGGCGGGTCGACCGGCTCGTCCTCGGATGTACGTCACCGGGGGCGCCGCACGGCATCGAGCGCGGCCCCGAGGTGCGTGCCGCCCTCAGCCAGGCCGACGCCTCGGCCGCGCGCCGCGCCCTCATGGAGCTGATGTACACCCCCGGCTGGATCGCCGAGCGGGAACGCGGCTCGCAGAAGCCGGTGTTCCACACGCTCGGCGATCCGGCGATGCCCCCGCACGCCCGGCGCCGCCATCTGCGGGCCAGCGCCCGGCACGACTCCTGGGACGCGCTGGCGCGGATCACGGCGCCGACGCTCGTCGTGCACGGCACGGACGACGTGTTCAACCCGACGGCCAACGCGCCCCTGCTCGCGGACCGCATTCCCGGGGCCCGGATGCGGCTCATCTCCGGTGCGCGGCACGCGTACTTCGAGGAGTTCGCGCGGGAGGCGACGCCCCTGGTGCTCGACTTCCTGGCGGAGGGGCCAACAGCCGCAGGCGCCTAGGACCCGCTGCCGTACGGCTTGGTGAGGATCTCCAGGACGTGGCCGTTCGGGTCGTCCCAGTACACGCCCCGGCCGCCGTCGTTGGTGTTGATCTCTTTGACGATCTTGTGCTGCGGGTCGGCCCAGTAGGTGAGTCCCGCTTCCTTGATGCGCCCGAAGATGGCGTCGAACTCCTCATCGGAGACCAGGAAGGCGTAGTGCTGGGGGGTGATCGGCGCGTCGTCGCCCTCGCCCTCGTAGTAGTCCAGCGTGACGCCGTTGGGGATCTCCACGGGGGTGAACGGGCCGTACTGGGGGCTCACTTCGAGGCCCAGGATGTCGGCCAGGAACTGAGCGGACGCCTTCTTGTCCTTGGCGGCGACGATGGTGTGGTTGAGCGCGATGGTCATCGTGCGACCTCTTCCTCTGCGTCTGAAGTGCCCGTGTTGACGCCCACCACACTAGGCACGGGCCGCGCCCCCGACATCGGTCACACGGCCCCCCACCTGCTGCGCAATGTGTCCTAGGGCCGCGGGCCGAGGCGAGTTCCGGCCACACGGCCACACGGCCACACCGCCGCCCGCCCACACCCCGGGCGGAAACGCCGTCGCCCTGCTGTCCCTTTCGGGGCAGCAGGGCGACGGCGGTCACGTCCTGGTTCACACGCCTCGCTGAAGGCGGCCGATCAGACCGGTCAGATCGTGGCCGTGTCGATCACGAAGCGGTAGCGCACGTCGCTGGCGAGGACACGCTCGTACGCCTCGTTGATCTTGTCGGCGTCGATCAGCTCGATCTCCGCGCCCAGGCCGTGCTCGGCGCAGAAGTCCAGCATTTCCTGGGTCTCCTGGATGCCGCCGATGCCGGAGCCCGCGAGGGTCTTGCGGCCCGCGATGACGGAGAAGAGGTTGAGCGAGACGGGCTCCTCGGGGGCGCCGACGTTCACCATGGCGCCGTCGGTCCGCAGCAGGCTCAGGTACTTGTCCAGCGGGAGCGGGGCGGAGACCGTCGAGACGATCAGGTCGAAGGAGGCGGTGAGCTCCTCGAAGGTCGCGTCGTCGCTGGTCGCGTAGTAGTGGTCGGCGCCCAGCTTCAGGCCGTCGTCCTTCTTGCGCAGGGTCTGCGAGAGGACGGTGACCTCGGCGCCCATCGCGTGCGCGATCTTGACGGCCATGTGGCCGAGACCGCCGAGGCCGACGACGGCGACCTTCTTGCCGGGGCCCGCGTTCCAGTGCGCGAGCGGGGAGTACGTGGTGATGCCCGCGCACAGCAGCGGCGCGGCGACGTCCAGGGAGAGGCCGTCGGGGATGCGGACGGTGAAGGCCTCGTCCACGACGATGTGCGTGGAGTAGCCGCCGTAGGTGGGCTCGCCGTTCTTGTCGAGGGCGTTGTACGTGCCGACGTTGCCCTTGAGGCAGTACTGCTCAAGACCCGCCTTGCAGTTCACGCACTCGCGGCAGGAGTCGACCATGCAGCCGACGCCCACGCGGTCGCCGACGGCGAACTTGGTGACGGCGGAGCCGACCTCGGTGACGACACCGGCGATCTCGTGGCCCGGGACCATCGGGAAGATGCCCTCGCCCCAGCCGTCGCGGGCCTGGTGGATGTCCGAGTGACAGATGCCCGCGTACTTGATGTCGATCAGCACGTCGGACTCGCCCACCGGGCGGCGCGGAATGGTGGTCCGCTCCAGGGGGGCCTTGGCGGACGGGGCGGCGTAGGCGGTAACGGTGGTGGTGCTGGTCTGTGCGGTCATGTCCTCCACCGTGCCAGGCGTGCGGACATCTACCCAGGTCACAGCTCTGCCTACGTCCAGTGGTCCTACTACTGGTGGGGACAGGCTCGTACCCCCGCGAGCCCTGATACTGGGAAGCATGGACGACCACGCCCAGCACTCCCCCGCCCCCGAGCCCCTCGACGGCCGCGCCGAGCTCAGCGAGTTCCTGCGCACCCGCAGGGCCCGGTTGCAGCCGGAGGACGTCGGCCTGCCGAACTTCGGGCGCCACCGGCGGGTGCCGGGCCTGCGCCGCGAGGAGCTGGCGCAGCTTGCGGGGGTCTCCGTGGCGTACTACACCCGTCTTGAGCAGGGCAACGGCCGCAACGTCTCGGGCGAGGTCCTGGACGCGATCGCCCGCGCCCTGCGCCTCACGGACGCCGAGCACGCCCACCTGACGCACCTGGCCAAGCCCAAGCAGCACAAGAAGAAGCGGGCGGCCCGCCCCCAGCGCGTGCGGCCCGCGCTGCTCCAGCTGATGGACGCGATGGACGGCGTCCCCGCCTATGTGGTCGGCCGCCGCTCGGACATCCTCGGCTGGAACCGCATGGCCGCCGCGCTCTTCGGCGACTGGGGCACCATGCCGCCCGAGGAGCGCAACTGGGCGCGGATCTGTTTCCTGCACCCCGAGTCGCGTGTGCTCTTCCGTGACTGGGAGCAGAAGGCGTCGGACATCGTGAGCTTCCTGCGGATGGACGCGGGCTGCTTCCCGAACGATCCGCTGCTCTCGGCGCTGGTCGGCGAGCTCTCCGTGAAGAGCGAGGAGTTCCGGGGCCTGTGGGCCACGCACGACGTGCGGGAGAAGGGCCACGGCGTCAAGCGCCTGCACCACTCCCTGGTGGGCGACATGACCCTGTCGTTCGAGACGCTGCGGCTGCCCGACGACCACGACCAGTCACTGGTGACGTACCACGCGGAGCCGGACTCGGCGTCGGCCGACGCCCTGCGGCTGCTCGCCAGCTGGGGCGTGGACGCGACGCGCACCGGCACGGCGGGCGCCGGGAAGTAGCCGTCCCGGGCGCCCGCCCCCGGCCGTCACGGCTGGTAGGGAGGCGCCGCGCCCCAGTTCCACAGCGGCACCGGCTGGTCGGTCGGGCGGCTGGCCTCCGGTCCCGAGAAGTAGACCGCGAGCCGGGTGCCCCACTCGATGTAGGCGAGGAAGGCGGACCGGAACTCGGCGTCCGTCGGCAGGCCCGCGTCGTCCGCCGCGTCCTGCATCAGGTTGACCCAGCGGCGGCGCTGCGGCTCGGTGATGCCCTTGCCGAGGTGCTTGCCGACCATCTCGGAGTGGCCGCCGTGCTCCTGCGAGTAGGCGGCGGGGCCGCCGAAGACCTCGCCGAGCCACTGGGCGACGTGCCGGGCGTGCTCGGCGGGCAGGCCCTCGAAGAGCGGTGCGAGGAGGTCGTCCTTGAGGACCTTGGCGTAGAAGATCTCCGTCAGGCGCTCGAAGTTCTCCTCGCCGCCCGCCCACGCGTACAGGGTCGGCGTCGACGCGCCCTTGCCGCGCACGGCGGTGGGCGTGTAGTGGCGCATCTCCTCGATGTTCTCGACGTACGGACGGATCTCCGCGAAGAAGTCGCGGAAGAGCTCCGAGCGCCGGAAGCCCTCCATGTGGTCCTTGGTCGACGTCCAGGTGATGCGCAGGACGAAGTGCTCGAAGTCCTCCTCGCAGCGCGTCAGTTCGTAGTCGACGCAACTCGGCGCCGCGGCCAGCGGGACGGCGGCGCGGGTGTACGCGGAGAGGAACTCCGCGGAGAGCTCGGGCGGGATGCGGTAGCGGATGTACTCGACGGTGTGGACGGTCATGTGACGTCGGCTTCCTGTGCGGTGGGTGGTGCCGGCACGCGTGCTCCCCAGTCCCACAGCGCCTGCAGGACCGGGCCGAGTTCTTTCCCGTGGGGGGTGAGTTCGTAGGTGACCGTGGGGGGCCAGCCGGGCGTTCTGGTGCGCAGGACGACGCCCGCGGCGACCAGCTGGGAGAGCCGCTCTGTGAGCACCTTGTCCGACAACTCCGGCAGCGTGGAGGCCAGTTCGCTGTACGCGTAGGAGTCGACCCGCAGCATCTCCCGGACGATCAAGGTGGTCCAGCGGCCGCGCAGGGCGGCGAGGGCGATCTCCACAGGGCAGCCGGGCGCGGGTGCGCCGACGCGGGCCATCGGGTCGTCCGGGAGCCCCTGCACCGCGCCCTGCCCCACCCCCTGTCCCACCCCCTGGCTTACCGTTCGGTGAGTCACGGGAGCGCCTCCTACTGTTGCCGGCACAGGCCCGCTCCAGGGCCCTTCCCGGAGGGTTGCACATGACCGCCACGGCTCTTCCCACCCGTCCCCAGGATGTCCCCGCCGCCTTCGCCGAGCGGTTCAACAGCGGCGATCCGCAGGCGGTGCACGAGCTCTACGAGGAGAACGCCGCCTTCGTGCCGCAGTCGGGCGACACGGTGCACGGACTCGCGGACATCGCGCGGGCGAACGGCCCGTTCCTCGCGACCGGCCTGCCGATCTCCGTGCGCCCGCGCCAGGTGCACATCTCCGGCGACATCGCGCTGCTGGTCGTCGACTGGGAGATCGAGGGAGTCGTGAGCTCCACGGCCACAGACGTGGCACGCCGCGGCGCCGACGGGTACTGGCGATACGTGATCGACAGCCCCTTCGGCGCCGCGGTTCCTGCCTAGTCAGCGCGTGGTGCGGCTAACTTGCCCGCCTCACTCGCCTCACCTGCCTCACTTGCCGTAGTACGCGTTGTAGATCGACAGCGTCGACTTGTTGCCCTTCTTGTCCGCGATCTTCGCGTGGAAGGAGATCCCCTTGCCCGCGGCCGGGTTCTTGACCTTGATCTTGCCGCCGCTGACGGTGGCCTTCTTCCAGGTCTGGCCGTAGTCGTACGACACGTACACCGCGAGGGACTTGAGGTTCGCGCCCGCGGCCGCGCCCTGCACCGTCACCGGCACGGACTGGGTCTCGCCTGCCTTGGCCTTGCTGCTCAGGTCGACCGCCGGGGCGAACCGTGCCGTGGAGACCGGCAGCTTCGCGTTGTCGGCCTTCTTGGAGCGGAACGTCCAGGCGGCGTCGATGCGCGTGGAGGCGGCGGCCACCTTGACGCTGCGCTTCACGGACGTCGACAGCTTGTACTCGGCCTCGGCCGCGGGGACCTTGAACGTGGAGCCGCCGGCCAGCGGGTCCTCGTTCTCGCCGATCTTGGTGGAGCCCTTGTGGAGGGTGGTCTTCACCGAGGTGTAGAGCGAGGAGCCCACGTGCGTCTTGCCGTCGGCGAACAGCGGCAGAGAGCCGCCGATCTCGTTGCCCCGACGCGTGACGCCGTACTCGCCGCCGATGCGCGGGCCGAAGACGGCCGTGTTGAACGTCTTCTCGTAGCTCTTGCCCGCCTCGAACTTCTGCGCCGCGCCCAGCGTGTAACCGGCGTCCGTGATCGGCCAGCCGTCCGGGTCGACCCCTGCCTGCTGCTCGAAGTACAGGCCCCACTTCACGGCGTCGGCCGTGGACAGGTACAGCGTCCGGGTGCCGGGCAGCGCCTGCGGAACGTTGATCGAGGAGCCGCCCGAGCTGCCCGGGAGGTATCCCAGGGCTCCGATCGTGCCCTTCTTGCCCTTGGCCGAAGCGCCCAGGTTCGCCTTCACCGTGGCCAGTTCGGAGGCCTTGAAGTGCTTGGTGTAGCCCGTGGCGACCTGCTTGACCTTGCCGCCGATCACGGTGTCGTACTCGGCGTCGTCACCCTTGACCCAGTGTCCGTTCCACTGCTGGTAGAGCGACCCGTCGGTGACCTGCGGACCCAGGTGCGAGGTCCGGAAGTCGGTGTACGAGTCGAGGAACCAGCCGAAGGAGTAGCTGGTGTGCGGTGTGTCGACCGTGAAGTCCGCCAGGGCGAAGGACGGCTTGGCGTCCGCGGCCGGGACCGTGAAGTCGACCGGCTTGCCCTTGCGGGCGTCCAGCGTCACCGTCGTGTCCTTGGTGACGCTGAGCTTCGGCTGGGCGATCCAGTCGGCGCCCTTGGTGAAGTCCTCCGGGTCGGCGAACATGCTGGTGTTCAGCAGGTAACCGCCCTTGGGGACACGGACCTTGACCGTGCCGGAGGCGTCGTGGGGGTTGAAGGACTTCCGGGTGGCGAGCCCGGAGACACCCTCCAGGTCGCTGTCGTAGTACTTCGGGGCCTGTCCGTCGCGCCCGATGTGCTTCAGCGTCAGCTCGTACGACTCGACCTCGCGCTCGACCGCGGCCGCCGTGCGCACGGTCTGGCCGCCGCCGGTCGCCACGACATACGCGGAGTACGCGCCGTCGACGGTGCCGCCGAGCTTGGTGTCGATGGTCAGGTCGACCGCCGCCGTGCCGCCCGCGGGGACCTTCACCGTCTTCGCGCCGAGCTTGAAGAAGCCCGCGGGGGCCGGGGCGCCCTTGGGGTTCGTGCCCGTCGCCGTGAGGTCGAGGGTGACGTCCTCCTTGCCGAGGTTCTTGTACGTCACCTTCTTCGTGGCCGGCTTGTCGTCGGTGTGCGGCCACTGCTGCGCCTCGAAGGAGAGCGACACCGGCTCGGCGACCACCGACTGCTTGATGGCCTTGTCGAGCGCGATGCGTCCCGAACCCTGCTGGAACGGCGTGTACTTGCCGCCCTTCGTGGACGCGGTCAGCGCGCCCTTGAGCTCGGCGTACTTCCACTCCGGGTGCTGCTGCTTGAGCAGGGCGGCGGCGCCCGCCACGTGCGGGGTCGCCATCGACGTACCGGAGATCGTCAGATAGCCCTCGGGCTTCTGACCGACCTCCTGCTCGATGACGCTGCCGGGGGCCGCGGCCGCGGTGATGTCCACGCCGGGGGCGGTGACGTCGGGCTTGATGGCGCCGTCACCGACGCGCGGGCCCTGGCTGGAGAAGTCGGCGAGCTTGTCGTTGTCGTCGACCGCGCCGACCGTGAGGGCCGCGTCCGCGCTGCCCGGGGAGCCGACGCTGCCGGGCTCTCCGTCGTTGCCCGCGGCGATCGCGAAGAGGATGCCCTTCTCCGCGGAGAGCTTGTCCACCTCGGCTTCGAGCGGGTCGACACCGGGGGTGTCGCCGCCGCCCAGGCTCAGGTTCACGACGTCGGCGCCCTGGTCGGCCGCCCACTCCATGCCCGCGATGATGCCGGAGTCGTCGCCGTAGCCGTTGTCGTCAAGGACCTTGCCGTTCAGGAGCTTGGCGCCGGGCGCCACGCCCTTGAGCTTGCCGCCCGACTTCGCGCCGGTGCCGGCCGCGATGGAGGCGACGTGGGTGCCGTGGCCGAAGCGGTCCTTGGCGTCGGCCGCGGTGGTGAAGTTCTTCTCGCCGACGACCTGGTCCTTCAGGTCGGCGTGCGTGGCGTCGACGCCGGTGTCCAGGACGGCGACCTTGACGCCCTTGCCGTCGAAGCCCGCCGCCCACGCCTTGTCGGCGCCGATCTGCGGCACGCTCTTGTCGAGCCTCGCCTTGCGTACGCCGTCCAGCCAGACGCGGCTGACGCCGGACGCGGTGGCGGCGCCCTTCTCGGCCACGAGCGCGGACCACAGGTCGCCCGCGTCCTGCTTCGGGGTCGTGATGGCGTCGGCGTTCAGGGACTTCAGGGTCCTGCGAACCGTGGTGTCGCCCGCGGCGCGCACATCGGACCTGGCCCCCGCGGCGGCCCCCTTGTAGCCGACGATCAGCTTGAGGCCCTTCTTCTGGGCCCTGCGGTTGTCCTTCTTGCTCAACTCGGTGATGTCGAACAGACGCTGGTCCAGCTTGCCGGTGGCTATCAGGCGCTGCGCGTCGGCCGGGATCACGAGCGTGTGCCCGCCGACCCGCTTGGTCATGACGGGGATCCGCTCCCGCCCCTTCGCCCGCTCGAAGCGGGTGACGCGCCCCTTGGAGTCGGCGGTGACGCGGTCGCCGGTGATCAGGGTGATGCGGTGCGTGGTCCGTTCGGCGCTGTCGAGACCCGCGGCATGCGCGGCCGCCGGGTTCGCGTCCGGCGCCTGCTTCGCCGCCGATGCCGGGCTGGTCATGCCCGCGGCGAGGGCCACGGCCGCCGCTGTGGCGATCGTGGCCCCGTAGGCTCTCTTCACTTGTCTGCGCAAGTCTCCCCCTGGAGGTCAAGGGGCTCTCGCCCCTGGACGAGGAAGTATTGCCCAGAGTCGAACATCTGCTCAATAGTGCGTCAGAAGTTCAATAGCGCGCCAGAAGTGGTGAGTTGGTCACTGCGCGGCCTGCTCCGTGACCTCGATCCGCCCGCGCCGGATCGTCGCGAGACGCGGTGCCTTGCGCGCGATGGCGCTGTCGTGCGTGACCATCACGAACGTCAGGCCGTGCTCCTTCCAGAGCCCTTCGAGCAGGTCCATGATCTCGTCGCGCATGGACTCGTCGAGGTTGCCGGTGGGCTCGTCTGCGAGCAGCACCTTCGGCCGCTTGACCAGGGCGCGGGCGATGGCGACGCGCTGCTGCTGGCCGCCGGAGAGCTCGGCGGGCAGGTGACTGCGGCGTTCGCCGAGGCCCACGGACGCCAGGGCGTCGGCGGCGCGTTCACGGCGGTCGGCGGCGCGCAGGCCCAGCGGCACGAGCGCCGTCTCGACGTTCTCCTGGGCGCTGAGCGTGGGGATCAGGTTGAAGGACTGGAAGACGAAGCCGATCGACTCGGCGCGGACCTTGGTGAGCCGCGCCTCGGGCAGCGCCGCCAGGTCGACCCCGTCGAGCTCGACGCTGCCGGACGTCGGCCGGTCGAGCCCGCCGAGCATCTGCAGGAGCGTGGACTTGCCGCCGCCCGTCGGACCCTGGATGACGAGCCGGTCACCGTCGCCGATGGCCAGGTCGACTCCGGCGAGCGCGTCGACGGTCTCCTTGCCCCTGCGGTACTGCTTGGTGACGCCTCTGAGCTGATACATGGTGTGACTCCTGCGATGCGTAAGGGGGTTGGCGGCGTGAGCGGCGGTCGCTTGGCCTCCTACTCGACGCGGCGCAGGGCGTCCGCGGGCCGCAGCCGCGAGGCACGCCAGCCGCCGAAGGCGCCCGCGATGAGACCGCCGGCCACGGCGAGGCCGACGGCGAGCGCGATGGTGGTGGCGCTGACCGGTGCGGTCAGCGAGATGTCCAGGGCCTTGGACGCCGACTCGCTCAGCGCGGCGCCGGGGCCCCCGCCGCCGGGTCCGCCGCCCATGCCGCCGCCCGACTGCCCGCCGGCCGAGCCGAGCCGGGCCGTCAGGGTGGGGCTGATCGCCGTCACCAGGTACGCGCCGCCGAGGCCGACGGCGATGCCGAGCACGCCGCCCACCAGGCCGTTGACCACCGCCTCGCCGATGACCTGCCGGGTCACACGGCCGCTCTTCCAGCCGAGCGCCTTCAGGGTGCCGAACTCCCGTACGCGACGGCTGACCGCCGACGAGGTGAGCAGCCCCGCGACCAGGAAGGCGGCGACGAGCACGGCTATGGAGAGCCACTTGCCGACGCTGGACGCGAGGTCGGAGGCGGTGGAGAGCGAGCCCGAGACGGTGTCGGCGAGGTCGGCCGACGTGGTCACGGTCGTCCCGGAGACGTTCTTCTGGATGGCGCTCTTGACCGCGTCGATCCGCTGCGAGTCCGCGGCCTTGACGTACACCGTGGTGATCTTGTTCTTCGAGTCGGCGAGGGTCTGGGCGCGCTTGAGCGGCAGGTAGAGGTTGGCCGCGGCGTCCCCGCTGTCGGGCGTCGCGATGCCGACGACCTTGATCTTGGTGCCGGAGATCGTGACGGTGTCGCCCACGGAGAGCTTCTTCTCCTTGGCGTACGACGCGTCGGCGACGGCCACCTTGGCGTCGGACTCCGACCCCGTGAACGTACGCCCCTCGCTGATCTTGGAGGAGGTCAGCGGGCCCAGGTCGAGCTTGCCGACGTCCGTGCCGTAGACGCTGTAGGAGTCGACGTCGAAGTCGGCTCCGCCGCCGCGCACCTGCCCCTCCTGCTGGTCGCTGCCGCCGCCGGGCGGCCGGCCCTTGCCGGTGGAGCCCGGCGCCTGCTCGAACTCGCCCCGCTCGAACTGGCCGTTGACCTTCATCACCCGCAGGCTGAGACCGCCGACGGCGTCGGCGACACCGCTCTGGCCGTCGACCTTGGCGACGGTGGACGAGGACAGCGTCTGGAAGCCCTGCACCATGACGCGGTCGCTGCTCTGCTCCTTGCCGTCCTCGTCGGCGTCCTTGGCGTCGAACTTGAAGCGCGGGCGCCCACTCTGGCCGCCCTCCTTGGGCGGAGTGGCCGCCTTGGTGACGGTCATGTCGGTGCCGAGCCCGTAGAGCGACTCCAGGACCTTGCCCTGCGCCTGCTTCATGCCGGACGACACGGAGCTGACGACGATGACCAGCGCGATGCCGAGCGCGAGTCCGGAGGCCACGACGAGGGCCGCTTTTCTGCGGCGGCGCAGCTCGCGCCTCAGGTAGGTGAAGAACATGAGCGTGAAGCTAAGTACGCGCCGTGATGAACGGATAAGGGCGGCATAAGAGAAAGATGAGAAGCCCGAACGGCGGGGGGGGGGGGCCCCCCGGGGGGGGGGGGGGGGGGGGGGGGGGGGGGGTTGGGGGGGGGGGGGGGGGGGGTGGGGGGGGTGGGCTCCCGGGGGCGGGGGGGGGCCCG
>NZ_JBITWR010000023.1:0-140387 GCF_044544025.1 Streptomyces sp. NPDC055243 | reverse complement strand
ACCCCCCAGGCCATGTCCTCGACAAGGGGAGGTAGTCATGCCAACTCCGAAGGCCGGTAACCCCGTTGCGGGGCTACGAAAACGGTAATGGGGGGTCGCCCCGCCCGCACCACCATGACCGCCGCTCCGCGCCGGATGCTCCCCACCCACCCACCCGATCACCCCGCAGCGCCCCCACTCCGCCACACGAGCCCGCCGCTTCGCGCCGGATGCTCCCCACCCACCCACCCGATCACCCCGCAGCGCCCCCACTCCGCCACACGAGCCCGCCGCTTCGCGCCGGATGCTCCCCACCCACCCACCCGATCACCCCGCAGCCCCGCCCGCTCCGAACAGGCCCTCCCGCTCGCCCACCCGATCACCCCGGGGCAAACGGGTGGGTGGGCGGGGAAAATCCGCCGCAAAGCGGCGACCGGGCGCAACCGTCCCAACGCGAGAAAGACCATCCGCCAACCCGGCAACCCGCCGAAGCCGCCCCGAAGGCGGGAGGAAAGGCCCGTCAGCTCCCGGCGAGTTGCCGGAGCCGTTCCGAAGGCGGGAGGAAAGGCCCGTCAGTTCTCGGCGAGTTGCCGGAGCCGTTCCGAGGGCGGGAGGAAAGGCCCGTCAGTTCTCGGCGAGTTGCCGGGGCCGCCCCGAAGGCGGGAGGAAAGGCCCGTCAGCTCCCGGCGAGTTGCCGGGGCCGTTCCCGAGGGCGGGCAGGAGGGGCCGGGTCGTGCCCCGGCCTCTCAGCTGTCGAAGTCGTGTCCAGAGCGGGAGAAAAGGCCCGTCAGCTCCCGGCGAGTTGCCGGAGCCGTCCCGAGGGCGGGGAGGGGCGGCCTCTCAGCTGTCGAAGTCGCGCCCAGAGCGAGAGAAGAGGCCCGTCGGCTCCCGGTGAGCTGCCGGAGCCCTCCGAATGCAGGAAGGGGGCGCCCGGTCGGCCCCGGCACCCAGCTGTCGGAGCCGTCCCCAGGGGGCTGGGGAGGGGAGCCCCGGTCAAGGCCCCGGGGCCAGGGTTAGTCGCGTTCGCTCAGGAGGGGGCGCAGCTGCTTCGGCAGGAGGTCTTCGCACTCCTGCTTCGACTGGCTGGTGAGGGCGTCGGTCACGCACGTGTAGTAGTCGCGGTACACCAGCTGCGCGGCGAACGTCGCCGCCACCATCGCCAGGGCGAGCGACGCCGTCACCAGACCGCTGATCGCCGCCGTGGTCTGCGGCTTCGTGCTCGCGGGCTCGGCCGAAGGCTGCTTGGCGACCGGCGCCGTCGGATCCGGCTGCTTCGGCTTCGCCCGCAGCGAGCTGATGCCCCAGTTCAGCGCGAGCGCGCCCAGGAGCAGGGCCACGTACCGCCAGCCGAAGAGCGCGAAGAAGAAGGCCCACATGCCGGAGAGCAGGGCGTAGCGCGCGCGGCGCTGGGCCGGGTCGGTCGGGTCCCAGCGCATGCCCGAGCCGGAACCGGAGCCGGAGGAGCCGTCGGGGCCCTGGCCGCCGCCCTGCTGGCCGGGGCGCTCGCCGAAGCCGCCGCCCTGGGCGCGTCCGGGCTGCCGGTCGCTCCACTGGCTGCCCCAGGGGGAGTGGCCCTGGTCGCCGTCGGGGGCGTCGCCGCCGTTGCCGGGGCGCGGGCGCCACGGCTGGTCCGGGGTCCCCTCCGGCGGCGGTGCGAAGGGGTTGTCGTCCTTCTTCCCGGAGCCGCCCGAGCCGGAAGCGCCGCCCGAGCCGGAAGCGCCGCCCGATCCGGAAGCGCCGCCCGAGCCCGAAGAGCCCGAGGCGCCGGAAGAGCCCGAGGAGTCGGAGCTCCCCGAGTCCTGGGAGTCCTGCGGCGGGGACGACGGGCGGCCGTCGCGCAGCAGCGTCGAGCCGCGCTCCCCTGCGTGCGTCAACCCGAACGCGAAGGACAGCGGGAGGCGGAGGCTACGGTCCGGCATCAGGTGTGCGTCTTCCCCTTGGTTGAGCGAGCTTCTGAACGATGTGACGTCTTGGTGCAGACGCTACCTTCCGGCCGCGCCCCCGTCCCGTGAGGGGCCGCACCGTGTGCCGGTATCGTTGCTGACGGTCGGCCGCTTCGTAGAGTTCCCCGTATCGGAGGGCACGAAGCTTTTGTACGACCGCACAAAGACGCACTCCCGAGAAAGGGCCCCGCTGTGGCCAAGAGCCCTGTGGCCAAGCGCCTCGTCGTGCTGGTCTCCGGATCAGGTACGAATCTGCAGGCTCTGCTCGACAAGATCTCGACGGACGGGACGGCGGGCTACGGCGCCGAGATCGTCGCCGTCGGCGCCGACCGCGACGGCATCGTCGGGCTGGAGCGCGCCGAGAGCGCCGGGATTCCCACCTTCGTCTGCCGGGTGAAGGACCACGCGACGCGCGACGAGTGGGACGCGGCTCTGGCCGAGGCGACGGCCTCGTACGAGCCCGATCTGGTCGTGTCGGCCGGGTTCATGAAGATCGTGGGGAAGGAATTCCTCGCACGGTTCGGCGGCCGGTTCGTCAATACGCACCCCGCCCTGCTGCCCAGCTTCCCGGGGGCCCACGGTGTGCGCGACGCGCTCGCGTACGGCGCGAAGGTCACGGGATGCACCGTCCACTTCGTCGACGACGGCGTCGACACCGGCCCGATCATCGCCCAGGGCGTGGTCCCGGTCGGGGATGAGGACGACGAGAGCGCTCTGCACGAGCGCATCAAGGAAGTCGAGCGAAGGCTGCTCGTCGATGTCGTGGGGCGTCTGGCCCGCAACGGCTACCGCATTGAGGGACGAAAGGTATTTATCCCGTGACCGCCGAAGGTACGCACGGTTCGCAGCGCCCCATCAAGCGCGCGCTCATCAGCGTCTATGACAAGACCGGGCTCGAGGAGCTCGCGCGCGGGCTGCACGAGGCCGGCGTCGAGCTCGTCTCGACCGGTTCGACCGCCGCGAAGATCGCCGCCACCGGGGTGCCCGTCACCAAGGTCGAGGAGCTCACCGGCTTCCCCGAGTGCCTGGACGGCCGGGTCAAGACGCTGCACCCCCGTGTGCACGCCGGGATCCTCGCCGACCTGCGCCTGGAGGACCACCAGCGCCAGCTCGCCGACCTCGGCATCGAGCCGTTCCAGCTGGTCGTCGTGAACCTCTACCCCTTCAAGGCGACCGTCGCTTCCGGCGCGACGCCCGACGAGTGCGTCGAGCAGATCGACATCGGCGGTCCCTCGATGGTCCGCGCCGCCGCCAAGAACCACCCCTCGGTGTCGGTCATCACGAGCCCCGCCCGGTACGCGGACGTGCTCGCCGCCGTCCGTGACGGCGGCTTCGACCTGACCGCCCGCAAGCGCCTGGCCGCCGAGGCGTTCCGCCACACCGCCGAGTACGACCTCGCGGTCGCCTCCTGGTTCGCGGACGACTACGCGGCGGACGGCTCGGACTTCCCCGAGTTCATCGGCAGCGCGTACGCCCGCAAGAACGTCCTGCGCTACGGCGAGAACCCGCACCAGGGCGCGGCCCTCTACGTCGACGGCAACGGCGGCCTCGCCGAGGCCGAGCAGCTGCACGGCAAGGAGATGTCGTACAACAACTACACGGACACCGACGCCGCGCGCCGTGCCGCGTACGACCACGACGACCCCTGCGTCGCGATCATCAAGCACGCCAACCCCTGCGGCATCGCGATCGGCGCGAACGTCGCCGAGGCGCACCGCAAGGCGCACGCCTGTGACCCGCTCTCCGCTTTCGGCGGCGTGATCGCGGTCAACCGCCCGGTCTCCAAGGAGATGGCGGAGCAGGTCGCCGACATCTTCACCGAGGTCATCGTCGCGCCCGAGTACGAGGACGGCGCGCTCGAAGCCCTCACCAAGAAGAAGAACATCCGCGTCCTGCGCGCCCACCAGGCCCCGTCGAACACGGTCGAGGTCAAGCAGATCGACGGCGGCGCGCTCCTCCAGGTCACCGACCGCCTCCAGGCCGACGGCGACAACCCCGCCAACTGGACGCTCGCCACGGGCGATGCGCTCAACGCGGGCGAGCTCGCCGAGCTGGCCTTCGCGTGGAAGGCGTCGCGCGCGGTGAAGTCCAACGCGATCCTGCTCGCCAAGGACGGCGCCTCGGTCGGCGTCGGCATGGGCCAGGTCAACCGCGTCGACTCCGCGAAGCTCGCCGTCGAGCGGGCGGGCGAGGAGCGGGCGCACGGCGCGTACGCCGCTTCGGACGCGTTCTTCCCGTTCCCCGACGGCCTGGAGATCCTGACCGCCGCGGGCGTCAAGGCCGTGGTGCAGCCGGGTGGTTCGGTCCGCGACGAGCTGGTCGTCGAGGCGGCGAAGAAGGCGGGCGTGACGATGTACTTCACGGGTACGCGTCACTTCTTCCACTGAGCCCCACCGGGTCTCACTGAGCCCCACCGAGCAAGCCCCGTCAAGTCCCATGCCCAGCGGTGGCCGTGCCCTCTCCCGGAGGGCGCGGCCACCGCTGCTTCACCGAGCTCATCTCGCAGCGCGTGTAGCGCACTTGAGGAAAGCGAAAACCCACGGGCCGTGCCCTCCCTCGGCAGGGTGAGCACGGCCCGTGGGTGTGTACGGCTTGCGCGGCGCGGTGGTTGCCCGCCTCAGTAGCGGGGGCGGTTGAACCAGGCGGCTCCCTGCGCGTTCACCATGGAGGCCAGGATGATGCCGCCGATGGCGAGACCTATGATCGCGCTGAAGACGCCGGTGCTCGTGCCCGAGACCAGGTTGCCGATGCCGCCGAGAATGATCAGCGACGCGTAGACGATGGTGGTGATCCGCACGCCGCTGCCGCCCGTGCTGAACTTCACCGCCAGGATGATGCCGAGGACGGCGAGCGCGATCAGGACCGCGACCAGGGCGAAGCCGAGACCGGCGAGACCGTCGGTCTCGTCGCCCACGCCCACCTCGTTGGACACGTCCTGAGCCGCGGCGACCGCGATGCCCGCGATGATCGCGACGAGGATCTGCAGGCCCGAGATGATGTAGATGAGGACGCGAGCGGTGGTCATCAGACCGGGCATCGTCATGGGCATCTGGTTGCCGCCCGGGTAGCCGGGATAGGCAGGCTGCTGCGGGTAGCCGTAACCGGGCTGCTGGCCGGGCGGGGGGTTCTGGGGATAGCCGTAACCGGGCTGGCCCTGCGGGGCCTGCGGGTAGCCGGGCTGCTGACCCTGCGGCGGACCGTAGGGGTTGTTGGGGTCGCCGTAACTCATGGCGGTCTTCCTCCGTCGGGTAATGCGGGGACGACGCGGCACATCACGGAGGAAAGTTCTACAGATGCGGTCCGTCCCCCCGACACTGCCCGCGGCACTGTGCCGCATATCGTTCTTTAGGCCAGGCTTATTTGTCCAGCCGCATTCCCTATGTGTTGTGCAAGTGCAACAGAGCTGGTCAGGTCTCGGGACACAGCTGGGACACAGCTCGGCCGCGGCGGCGCCCTGATTGGTACCGGGCGGGTCTCATCCGGGAAGATGGAGTCATGACCGCCCAGATTCTCGATGGCAAGGCCACCGCAGCCGCGATCAAGTCCGAACTGACCGCCCGCGTGGCGGCCCTGAAGGAGAGGGGCTTCACGCCCGGCCTCGGGACTGTTCTGGTCGGTGACGACCCGGGCAGCCAGAAGTACGTCGCCGGAAAGCACCGCGACTGCGCGCAGGTCGGCATCGCCTCCATCCAGCGCGAGCTGCCCGCGACCGCGACGCAGGACGAGATCGAGGCCGTCGTCCGCGAGCTCAACGAGGACCCCGCCTGCACCGGTTACATCGTGCAGCTCCCGCTGCCCAAGGGCATCGACGAGAACCGCGTCCTCGAACTCATGGACCCGGCCAAGGATGCCGACGGCCTGCACCCGATGAACCTCGGCCGCCTCGTCCTCAACGAGCCCGCGCCGCTGCCCTGCACGCCCTTCGGCATCATCCAGCTCCTGCGCCAGTACGGCGTGGAGATCAACGGTGCCGAGGTCGTGGTCGTCGGCCGCGGTGTGACGATCGGCCGCTCCATGCCGCTGCTGCTCACCCGCCGTTCGGAGAACGCGACGGTGACGCAGTGCCACACCGGTACGCGCGACCTGTCCACGCACCTCAAGCAGGCCGACATCATCGTGGCCGCCGCGGGTGTGCCGCACCTGATCAAGCCCGAGGACGTGAAGCCGGGCGCGGCGATCCTGGACGTCGGCGTCTCGCGCGACGAGTCCGGCAAGATCGTCGGCGATGTGCACCCGGGTGTCCGCGAGGTCGCCGGGTGGATCTCGCCGAACCCCGGCGGCGTCGGCCCGATGACCCGCGCCCAGCTGCTCGTCAACGTCGTCGAGGCCGCAGAGCGCGCCGCGTCCGCCGCCGCGAGCTGAACCGGGAAAGGGTGAGCCCATGAGCGCAGAACCTGAACCTGATCAAGGGGCTTCGCCGGCCGACGTGACGGAATCCGACGTCACGGAGGCCGAGGCCCTGGAGAACTCCGAGGCCAAGGGCGCCGTCAGCGCCCCCGGTCCCGACGGGCCGAGGAAGACCACGCGGCGCTTCCCGCTCCTGACCCGGGACACCGCGCGCCCCGAGGGCGGCGGCCGGGCCGCGGGCGGTGACGCCCCCGCGCCCGCCCGGCAGTGGCCGCTGCTCAGCGTGCTCTCCACGGTGGGGCTCGGGCTGCTGCTCACGGCCTTCGACGTGTTCCGCGTCGGCACGATACTGATCGGCCTCGCGCTGATCGCGGGCGCCTTCATGCGCTGGGCGCTGCCCGGCGTCGGCATGCTGGCGGTGCGTTCGCGCTTCACGGACATGGTCACGTACGGCGCGCTCGGCCTGGCCATCGTGCTGCTCGCGATGATGGCGCAGCCGGAGCCGTGGCTGGAGATCCCCTTCCTGAGCGAGACCCTGCACCGCACGATCACCACCTAGCGGTACGCACGACCGACGGCCCGTCCTTCCCCCGGAGAGGACGGGCCGCCGTCGTGCGCGGGGCCGCCTCAGCGGCCGGGGTTCTTCAGCGCCCGCCGGGTGTTCGTGCCGACGCTGCCGTCGACGTTCGGGTGTTCATGCTTCCCCTTTCGTGGCCGCGGGCCGGGCCCCCCGTTGGGTCCCCCCGACGGCCCGCGATCCGTGTGTGGCGCCGGTGGTCGGCCGGTGCCGTGGTGCTGGAGGAAGAAGTTACGGCGGCGGGACGGGGGAGTCGTCCCGTGCCGGGTTGAGGTTGCGGCACGCCCCACGGCGTACGCCGCCGGTTCCTGCAACTTCCGCTGTACCGCGGTGGTTTGACGTACCCCCGCCCGCACCGGGGCTACGCTGCGGCGATGCGGATCCGCCCCCTCGTCGCCGACACGTCGATCGCGGTCGCCCTGACCACGGTCGCCGTACTCCTCGGGCAGGAGTCGGTCCGGCAGGGGTGGCCCGAACTCGACGCGCGGGGCTGGTGGTTGGTGGCGCTGGCCAATCTGCCGGTCGTGTTCCGCTCCAGGGCGCCGCTCGCGGTGCTGCTCCTGGTGCACCTGGTGTGGGCCGGGTACGTCACCCTCGGCTACTGGCCCGTCGTGAACACCTTCGCGCCCATGCTCACCGTCTACACGGTCACGTCCCTGCGGCCCGCCCGCGTCTCCGTGCCGTGCGCCGTGCTGATGAGCGCCGTCTGGATCTACGCGGGCCTGGTGAGCGAAGGGGCGGCGATGGCGTCCGTGGTCGGGCAGGCCGTCGGCTTCCCCCTGGTGATCTGGCGGTTCGGCAACGTCGCGCGCCGGTCCGCCGAACTGGCCCGGCAGCTCAAGCGCGAGCAGGACGAGCGTGCGCGGCGCGAGGTGGCCGAGGAACGCGGGCGCATAGCGCGGGAGTTGCACGATGTCGTCGCCCACCACATGTCGGTGATCTCCGTGCAGGCGGGCCTCGCGAAGTTCGTCTTCACCTCGGATCCATCCACCGCCCACGCCGCGCTCTCCACCATCTCCGGCACCAGCGGCGAGGCGCTGGAGGAGCTGCGCCGCATGCTGCGGGTGCTGCGGGCGGGGGAGGACGGCGACAGCGCGCCCGAGGCGCCGATGCCGGGGCTCGCACGGCTGGGCGAGATGGTCGAGCGGGTGCGGGCCGGGGGAGTCGCCGTCGAGCTGCGCGTCGAGGGGACCCCGCGGCAGCTCGCCCCCGGGGTCGAGCTCTGCGCGTACCGCGTGGTGCAGGAGGCCCTGACCAACGTACTGAAGCATGCGCGCGGGGCCGGCGCGGTGGTCGAACTGAGGTATCAGCCGCACCACGTGACGGTTTCGGTCACCGATGACGGGGAGGGGGTGATTACAGACAGAGTGGCCACGGGGAGCGGTCATGGGTTGATTGGGATGCGGGAGCGGGCCAAGCTCTACGGCGGGACGATCAGCATCGGCCCGCGGAGCGAGGGAGGGTTCGCCGTGCGCCTGACCCTGCCGACGTCCGCGCGGGCCGCATCGCAGGGGGACGGCGCGACGTAGATGACCAGGGTGCTCGTGGTCGACGACCAGTTCCTCATCCGGGCCGGGTTGGTGGGGCTGCTGCGCGCCGCGCCCGGCGTCGAGGTCGTCGGTGAGGCGGGTGACGGCGCGGAAGCCGTCGAGCTCGCCGCGGCGACCAGGCCCGACGTGATCCTGATGGACATCCGCATGCCCGGCATGAGCGGCATCGTGGCCACCGAGAAGATCCTCGCCGAGGCCCCCGAACCGCCGCCGCGCGTCCTGGTGCTCACCACGTTCGATCTCGACGAGTACGTGTACGGGGCGCTGCGCGCCGGAGCTTCGGGCTTTCTGCTCAAGGACTCCGGGCCCGAGCGCCTGCTCGCCGCGGTGGCCGCGGTCGGCGGCGGCGACGCGCTCTTCGCGCCCAGTGTCACCTGCCGCCTCGTCGAGGCGTTTGCCCGGCAGGCAAGATCCGGGGCCGGTGAAACGGCCGAACCGCCTCCCGACCTGCGGGCGTTGACCCTGCGCGAGGTCGAGGTCCTGAAGCTGATCGCCACAGGCCTGTCCAACGCGGACATCGCCGACCGCCTCTACATCAGCGAGGCCACCGTCAAGACCCATCTCAACCGGACGATGACCAAACTCGACCTGGACAGCAGGGCGCAGGCGGTGGTGGTGGCGTACGAGTCGGGCCTCGTCACGCCGGGCGGCGGCGGTCGCTGACACGGCTCACGCCTCGCCGAGGAGCGGAATGAAGACGGCGCCCGTCCTCTCCCCCGTGGGAGGACGGGCGCCGCCGGTCTGGGGGCCGTTCCAACGGGATCCAGCGTCATGCCCCCGCCAATTCCGTACAAGGGCTGCCTTGCCCCTGTGGCACGGAGGTGACCATTCCGCAACGGAGTTCCCGGCCCGCAACAGGTGGCGCCCCGGGGCGTTTCGCAAAAGGAATAAATCGCGCAATCGGGATTCTTCGGGGCGTCCCAGGCCGCTACCCGGGGTTCCGCATCGTGGACCCGGACAGCGGTGGGACACTGGACGCTGGACCGCACGGAGTGCGACGGTGCACGCCAGTGGCCCGAATGCTCCCGTGCGCCCCCCGTCCGGGAACTGACATCCTGCCTTTCGGCATCCCTCTGGGTAGCCCATGACAGGAGCAGCGGGGGGCTGCCTCATGGGCAGAGCGGGGGTACCACGCGCGGGGGCAAGTTGGCACGTACGGGGGGAATAGGGGGAGTAATGCCTCGTTGGAAGGCACTACCGGATGAGCTCGATCCGCAGGTCAGGGAGTTCGCCAGCCAGCTGCGCAGGCTGGTCGACCGGAGTGGTCTGAGCATCGCCGCGGTGTCGGACCGCACCGGGTACAGCAAGACGTCGTGGGAGCGTTATCTGAACGGGCGGCTGCTCGCCCCGAAGGGTGCGATCGTCGCGCTTGCCGAGGTGACGGGCACCAACCCGGTCCACCTCATCACCATGTGGGAACTCGCCGAGCGCGCGTGGAGCCGCTCCGAGATGCGGCACGACATGACCATGCAGGCGATCCGGATCTCCCAGGCGCGGGCCGCGCTCGGGGAGCTGGGGCCGAATCCACCCAAGGGCAGCCCCTCCAAGACCAAGGGGACCGGCGGCGCGGCGCGCAACGGCGCGTCGGGCGCGGGTGCCGGAACCGGCACCGGGGTCGACTCCGCCGACCGTCCCGGCCGCCCCGGCGGCAGCGTCACCGGGGTCGCGGGACCCGCGGGCGTCTCGCCCACGGTGCCGCCGCAGGCACCGTCGTACGGACCCGGTGGTGGAGCCGGAGCCGGGGGCGACCTGGGAGGCGTCGCGGCGCCGCCCGGTCCGGTCCAGCCGGGCCGGGGCGGGGACTCGCCCGACCGGCAGCGGCGGCGCAGGAAGCTGACGATGTTCCTCGCGGGCGTCGTCGGAGCACTCGTCGTCATCGCCGCCGCCATCTTCCTGACGGACTTCGGCAAGGGCGACAAGGACGACGAGAGCGCCAAGCCGTCGGCGTCGCCGAGCACGAGCGACAAGGACCTGCCCGCGGGCGTCGAGTGCAGCGGCAAGAGCTGCACCGGCAAGGACCCGGAGACCATGGGCTGCGGCGGCGAGTTGGCCACCACGACCACGCGCGCGACGGTCGGCAAGGCCCTGGTCGAGGTCCGCTACAGCAAGACGTGCGGGGCGGCCTGGGCGCGGATCACGCAGGCGGCGCCGGGCGACAAGGTCACGATCACCGGCGAGGGCGCCACCAAGCAGAACGGCACGGTGAACGCGGACCTCGACGCGTACACCCCGATGGTGGCCGTCAAGGACGGCACGTCCGCGGAGGCGTGCGCGACGCTCAAGGCCGGGCAGACCGGCTGCACGAAGTAGCCGCGCGAAGCAGTCGCACGAGGGAGCGCGAGGGACGCGAGGGAGGGGGGCACCCCCGGGAGGTGGCGGCCGCCACAGGGGGGGGAGCGTGGCGGCCGCCCGGGGGGTGTGACCACTCCCGTGGGGGTACTGCTCCGTGTGCCCGGGCTTTCGCACAACATGCCTGTCGATTGCGCAGAAATTTTGCGGCGCCCTGATCGGGGCCCGCGGACCGCCCACGACCAGCCACGGTGGATCTTTGTGGGGTGGGCCACACCCTCCCGGGGTTCGGGGGTGGGCGGGGCGCGATAGCCTGGCGGCGGATCTCTCTTGATGCCAAGAGATCGATCATCGAGAGGCGATCGACGAGGGCGTCGGCAGGGGATCCAGCACAAGGGGCAGGGACCCCCACCGCCAGCTGTCTTACGGAGATCGCCATGACCCGCACTCCCGTGAATGTCACCGTCACCGGCGCGGCCGGCCAGATCGGCTACGCGCTGCTCTTCCGCATCGCCTCCGGCCACCTGCTCGGCGCGGACGTGCCGGTCAATCTGCGACTGCTCGAGATCACGCCGGCCCTGAAGGCCGCCGAGGGCACCGCCATGGAGCTCGACGACTGTGCCTTCCCGCTGCTGAACTCGATCGAGATCAGCGACGACCCGAACGTCGCCTTCGACGGCGCCAACGTCGCCCTCCTCGTCGGCGCCCGCCCCCGCACCAAGGGCATGGAGCGCGGCGACCTGCTCTCCGCCAACGGCGGCATCTTCAAGCCGCAGGGCAAGGCGATCAACGACAACGCCGCGGACGACATCAAGGTCCTCGTCGTGGGCAACCCGGCCAACACGAACGCGCTCATCGCGCAGGCCGCCGCCCCGGACGTACCGGCCGAGCGCTTCACCGCGATGACCCGCCTGGACCACAACCGCGCGCTCTCGCAGCTGTCGAAGAAGACCGGCGCCCCGGTCTCCGACATCAAGCGCCTCACCATCTGGGGCAACCACTCGGCCACCCAGTACCCCGACATCTTCCACGCGGAGATCGCCGGCAAGAACGCCGCGGACGTCGTGAGCGACCAGACCTGGCTCGCCGACGACTTCATCCCGACCGTCGCCAAGCGCGGCGCCGCGATCATCGAGGCCCGTGGCGCGTCCTCGGCCGCCTCCGCCGCCAACGCCGCCATCGACCACGTGCACACGTGGGTCAACGGCACGGCCGCCGGCGACTGGACCTCCATGGGCATCCCGTCGGACGGCTCGTACGGCGTTCCCGAGGGCCTCATCTCGTCCTTCCCCGTCACCACCAAGGACGGCAAGTACGAGATCGTCCAGGGCCTGGAGATCAACGACTTCTCGCGCACGCGCATCGACGCGTCCGTCAAGGAGCTCACCGAGGAGCGCGAGGCGGTCCGCGGTCTCGGCCTCATCTAAGGACCCTTCACGTACGGCTCCGGCCGTACGCGCGCGTCTTCACCTCGCCCCCGGCAGCCACTCGATCGGCAGCCGGGGGCGACGTGTGTCCGGCCCGGTGGCCGAGGGCGACGAGCGCCGCGGCGGCCACCACCACGAGCCCCACGGTCCGCAGCGCCGCCTCCATCCCGGAGGTGAACCCCGGGTGCGCGGCCACGACCGTCCCCGTGACGGCCACCCCCAGTGCCGCGCCGACCTCACGCGCCGACGTGCCGAGGCCCGAGCCGAGCCCCGCCTGGTGCGGCGGCAGCGACGAGACGACGCCGAGGGTGAGCGCGGGCATGCACAGGCCCGTGCCCGCCGAGATGACGAGCAGCCAGCAGGCGTACGCCGCGTAGGGCGTGCCCGCGTCCGCCGTGGACGCGCCGAGCAGGCCGAGCCCGATCAGGAGCAGGCCGCCGCCCACCAGCGGGCCTGGCCGGGCCGACCAGCGTGCGGCGAGCTTGGGGACCAGGATCATGCCGACCGTGAGCGGGATGATGGCCAGGCCCGCGCGGGCGGCGCCGTACCCCTTCACGTACTGCAGATACTGCGAGTTGACGTAGAAGAGCGAGAAGAGGCCGAAGAAGGACGCGGCCGTTCCCAGGGTCGCCGCGCGCAGCCGTCGCGACCTGAAGACCCGGGGGTCAAGGAGCGGTGAGCGCGAGCGCAGCGCGTGCGCCACGAACGCGCCGACGAGCGCGGCGCCCAGCGCGAAGGCGACGAGGATGCGCGCCGACGTCCAGCCGTACATCGGGCTCTCGATGATGCCGAAGAGCACCGCGAGAAGGCCGCCGGTGATGAGGGCGGCGCCGAGCGGATCGGTGGAGGCGTCGGGCGACTTCTCCGTGAGGGGAGCCGTGCGCGCCACCGCGAGGACGAGGAGCGCGGCGAGCGGCACCATCAGCCAGAACAGCGCGCGCCACGGCAGGTACTGGCCGATCAGGCCGCCGACGGCGTTCCCCGCGAAACCGCCGAGCCCGGCGGCGAGCGCCCAGGACGCGACGGCCCGGGGCCGCTGCTCGGGCGATGCGGTGCGCACCAGGATCGACATGGTCGCGGGCATGATCAGCGCCGCTCCGGCGCCGGAGACACCGCGGCCCGCGATCAGCTGGACGGGCCCGGTGGCCAGTGCGCTGACCGCGGCGCCCAGAGCGAACAGGCCGAGTCCGCAGAGCAGCGCGCCCTTGCGGCCGTACCGGTCGCCGAGGGCGCCCGCGGGGATGAGCAGCCCAGCGAAGACGATGACGTACGCGTCGACCGTCCACAGCAGCTCGCTCGACGAGGGGTGGACGGAGGACGAACTCAGCTGCGGGATGAGGAGGTTGATGGCGGCGACCATGCTCTGCGCGACGAGCACGCAGGCGCAGAGCGTGAGTTCCGCCGAGCGCTTGAGCTGGTTCGGGGCAGGCGAAGGCAAGGCTCCTCCAAGGAGCGTCGTGGAGTGGTGTGTGGGGATGCCCCGTCGGGCCCTGTCACCGTAGGCTCGGCACTCACTTGATCTCCAGTGCAACCTTTGCAAGGGATGTATGCGCGTGACGCAATCCGGGATGCGGTCCGATCCGGGCAGGGGTCTCGACCTCAATCTCCTGCTCGCCCTCGACGTGCTCCTCGACGAGGAGAGCGTGTCCGGCGCCGCCCGCCGCCTGCATCTGTCCGAACCCGCGATGAGCCGCACCCTGGGCCGCATCCGCAAGGCCCTGGGCGACCCCGTCCTCGTACGGGCCGGGCGGCGGATGGTGCCCACCCCGCACGCCCTCGCCGTCCGGGCCGAGGTGAGCGCCGTGGTGGAGCGGGCGCGGGGCCTGTTCGCCGGGCCCGGCGCGACCGATCTGCGCACCGTCTCGCGCACCCTCGCCGTCCTCGGGCACGACGCCATCGCCGCCGCCTACGGCCCCGCGCTGTTCGCCCGCGCCGCCGCCGAGGCGCCCGGCGTGCGCATCCGCTTCCTCGGCGAGAGCCAGGGGGACGCGCCGATGCTGCGCGAGGGCACGGCCGACCTGGAGCTCGGCGTGATCGACACGGTCGCGCCCGAGGTGCGGGTGGAGCGGCTGCGCGACGACCGGATGCTGGGGGTCGTACGCCCCGGACATCCGCTGCTGCGGGGCGAGTTGACCCCCGAGCGGTTCGCCGGCGCCGACCACGTCACGGTCTCCCGGCGGGGCAGGCTGCGGGGGCCGCTGGACACCGCGCTCGGCGAACTGGGGCTCACGCGCCGGGTGGTGGGCAGCGTGGGGACCTACCCCGCGTCGTTCTTCATGCTCCTGAGCACCGACCTGGTGGGCCTCGCCATCTCCTGGGCGAAGCCCCTGACGGACACCCTCGGCCTGGTCACCTTCGACATCCCTCTCGGTCTGCCGCGGCTGGAGCTGGGCATGGCCTGGCACCCCCGGCACGACGCGGACCCGGCGCACGCGTGGCTGCGGGGGTGCGTGAGGGACCTGTTGCGGGAGGGCGGTGGATTTCACTCGAGCGAGGGCTGAGCCTTCACTTATTCGAGGGGCATAGTCACCTTTCTGTGGCCCCCGCACGCACGCTCCGTTACCCTCCAATTCCGCTTCACCGCAACGGAGTTGGCCATGGCAGGTAACACCGAGGCCACCAGACTGCTGTGCGCCGGCGTCCACCTGGACGCGGTGTTCCGCAGGAGGGTCGTCTCAGAACTCGTCGGCCACGCGGAGCGCCCCGTGGCGCCGCCGCTGGGTGCCGACGTGCTCCCGGTGCTCGCGCACGCGCTGCGCGCCCGGCGCGAGGAGCTGGTCACCGCGCTGCTCCTGGCAGCCGTGTGGATCGGTTTCCTCGTCACCGACGCGGTCATGATCTGGGACGACCTCGAAGACTCCAGCGGCGGTGACTCGGGCGTCACCGGCATGGACCTCGCGCTGCTCGCCTTCGACCCGGACGACCTCGTGGACTCGGGTCCCGACGGCACGTTCGGCGCCTTCGTGCCGGGCGGCTGGGCGATCGGGTACGCCGTCGTGGTCCTGCTGCTGTGGCTGGCGCGGGTCGTCTCCGGGCGGGGCACGGACGGGGCAATCCTGCGACGGATGGAGCTTCCGGCGCCGCTGGCCTGGCTGCGGCGCCGGATCGGCTGGCTGGTGACCGCGTTCGTGTGGTGGTGCGCCGCGGCGTACGCGTTCTCCGCGCTCGCCGAGATCAGGGACACCCCGTACCCGGTGATCTTCCCGCTGCTCGTCGCGGCCGTGGTCTGGCGCCACCAGTTCCTGCGCAAGCGGACCCTGCGCACCCAGCTCGCCCGCCAGGCCTTCGCCGAGACCGAACAGCCGCGCATCCCCCGGCGGTTCTCCCGCATCGCCGACTGCATCCACCGCGAGCAGAACGCGCCGATCACCCTCTACGACGCGAACCGCCCCTTCGTCGGCGCCGGAAAACCCCGCAAGCCGTGGTCGGTCGTGCTCGAACTCAAGCGCGCCGACAAGGAGACGGACGGCGGGGTCCCGGCCCAGCGGGCGTACGAACCGCTGGCCGCGCGCGAGGTCATCAAGATGATCGAGCCGCGCCTGAAGGACCTGCGCCGGTCTGCCGCGGCCACCAGCGTGGACCGGCTGCGGGACCTGGAGATCGAGGAGTTCGTCTATCTCCCCGCGGGCGCAGGCCGCGACGAGCAGCTCTACACCGGGCAGGGATACGAGACGGCGGGGCCCTACGACGCCGAGCAGGTCGCCCGGCATCTGGAACGGGCGTCCGGTGAGGGCGGGGAGGCGCGGCGCCACTTCCTGCGGATCCGGGTCGGCGCCTGGAACGAACAGGTCGTCGTCTCGCTCCTGGTCAGGGTGCACACCCAGGGCGGCATGCTGGTCCTGGAAGTGGTGCCGCACGTGCTCGGGCCGATCGTCCCCGAGTTCCGCGAGGTCGACGCGATCGTGGCCCGCGACCCCGAGGGCCCGGTCCGCGACGCCCTGCGCGCCTGCGTCGACGGCCCCGCGGTCGGCGTGGCGATCGGCGCCGCCGCCCTGCGCGCCCTGCCCTCGCTCGTCCCCTCGTTCCGCCTCTGGCTCGCCCAGCCCGAGGGTGAGAGGCCCTCGCCGCCCGCCGCGCGCGCCCTGCGCTCGCTGTGCTCCTGGCTCGAGATCGGCCGCCCGGTGCAGGCGCCGCCGGACGCCCCGCTGGTCTCGCTGCGCCAACTGGCCAGCACCGACGAGCTCTCGCTCTTCCAGGAGATGGACGTGGCCCGCTACACCCGCACCCTCCAGGACCGCATCGGCGAAGGGGTCCGCGACGCGCTGCGGGCCGGCGGCTTCCGCACGGACCGTCTGGAACAGAACATCACGCAGATCAACAACAGCGGGGTCTACATCACGGAGATGTCCGGCGGCGCCCTCGCCACCGGCTCCCACGGCCAGGCCACGCACACCAGCGAGAGGAGTCCGGCATGAGCGGCGACGGCGACAACGGCGGCGGTGCGCACGTCCAGATCGGTTCGATCACCGGTGGCTCACAGGCCTTCGGCTCGCACGGCAGGGCCGAGTCCACCAACCACACGGTGGTGGTCTCCGACCCCCGGCAGCAGCACCTGCTCACCCAGGTCAGGGCCCTGCGCGGCGAGCTGCGCGAGGCCACCGGGCGCACGGCGGAGGACGACGCGCTCGACGCCGAACTGGGCGAGGTGGAGCGGGAGATCGGCCGCGCGGGTCACGGCGACAGCGGCCTGCTCGGCAGACTCCGTACCCGCCTGGAGCAGTACGGCGCCGCCGCCGCGACGGCCGCGTCCGTGACGGCGGTCCTCCAGGCGATCGCCCAGATCACGGGCTGAGGACGAGCGGTGCGGATCTTCGACGCCGACCGCCAGGAGTGGGTCGGCCACGAGCAGGAGCGGCGGATCGCCGAGCTCCACGACCGCGACGCGGTGCGCCAGGGCAAGGCGCTGCGCGGCGCCGTGACGGTGCTCGCGGTGTGCGGCCTGGCCTTCGGCACCTGGGCGCTCGGCTGGAAGGACGAACCGGGGCCGACGGGGTACCTGACGGTGCTTGAGAAGCCCGCGCGGAGCGGGGACCCGGCCACCGAGGGGGACACCGCGGCGCCGTCCCCGGCAGGCGTGCCGCCCGCCCCGTACGAGGAGGTGTTCGACGCGGAGGGCTTCAGGCTCGCGGTGCCGCGGGGCTGGGTCCGCGACCTGGTCACCCCGACCGAGGGCTTCAACGTCGTCAACTACCGCAGCCCGGAGGGGGATCGGCGGCTACAGGTGTACGAGGTGGGGGAGGCGTCCCCGTACGTATCGCTGCGGACCTGGCTGGACGAGACCCCGATGCCCGGCGGCTTCGACCAGCTCGCCCCGCTGGAGCGCACGGACGACGAAGGCCGCCCCGCGGCCCGGCTCGAATACGTGGCCGACAAGTTCAAGGGCGAACCGGACATCGGCGCGTGGCACGTCATCGACCACCGCTTCGAGGCGGTGGACGGGAAGTTGTACGCCCTCGCGGTGTACGGCTCGGACGCGGACGGCAGGGACGACGAGGAGGAGTTCATGTCGACCGCCCTGGCGTGGTTCTGCCCGCCGGAGGAGATCTGCCCCGAGCCGGAATCCCACTGACCGCCCCTCCGCCTGCCGCAAGCCGCTCCGTGATCTCCGTTGCGTACCTGCTCACCAATGTAGTACTTCTTATACATGAGCGAGCAAGTGCACAACAGGTTGGCGATGGTGCGCGCGGAGCGAAAGGTGTCGCGCCAGAGCCTGGCCGAGGCGGTGGGGGTCCACTACCAGACCATCGGCTACATCGAGCGCGGGCAGTACAACCCGAGCCTCGACCTGGCGCTGAAGATCGCGGTGTTCTTCGGCCTCCCGGTGGAGGCGCTGTTCTCCCTGGAGCCGTTCCGCCCGCTCACGGACGAGGTCTACGGGAGGAGTCAGGGATGACTGGCCGGCAGGTGCAGCAGACGCGGGAGAGGCCGACCCAGCGGATGACCGGGTACGACCGGCGGATGTACGCGCTCATGAACCGGCGCGAGGGGGCGCCGATGTACGCCACCGCCGTGCGCAGGCGGATCGCGGTCGGCGCCCACATCGCGCTGACCGTGGCGAGCGTGACGGCCTGGCTGCTCACGGTCGTCGGCGATCAGCGCTGGGCGATGTGGACGATGCTCGGCCTGCTGCTGCCGTGGTGCGTCGCCACCGGCGTCATCAACGGCGCCACGCGCGGCCTGCTCGAACTGCGCGAACGCGTCCTCGACGAGCGGCAGCGCGCGGAGCGGGTGCGGGTGGCGGCGCGCGCCCGGCAGGTGATGCAGTGGCTGCTGCTCGCGGCCGCCGTCGGCACGGGGTTCGCCGCGTACCAGGGGTGGGACACCGAAGGGCTGCTCTTCCCCGTGCTGTTCACCGCGTTCGTCGTGCACTGGCTGATGCCGCTGTGGGTGGCGGGGCTCGCCGCGCAGGACGACCCCGCGGACGGCGACGACGACCCCGCGGACGTTCAGTAGGTGGTCTTCAGTAGGTGTTCGGCTTGTCCGTCACCTGACCCTGCAACTGGGAGACGTCCACCGAGTCCTCCTCGGAGGGAGTCTTCGACGGGACCGGCTTGTCGTAGTCGCCGAGCGTCAGCGTCGAGTCGGTCCCTGGCCCCTTCTCCGTGGCCCTGACCAGGTACGGAGTGCCTTCGGTCGCGACGTACAGCGTCGTCGTTCTGCCGTCCTCCCTGCCGGAGACGGGGATCACGGACGTTCCGTCGACCTTGGTCGGCTCGCCCTTCCGCAGGGCCGTGCTGTCGTCCGACTTGTTCTTGACCTCGTCCTGGATCGTGTCGAGGTCGCAGACCCCGGCCATGTCCTTGAGCAGGGCGTCGTCGGTCGTGCCGTACAGATAGCGGTCCCCGATGACCTCGGCCGCGGCCTCGCCCTGGCCGCCGGGGAGCTGGGCCTTCCAGAAGGCGAGGTCCGGCTTCATCCAGACCTTCTCGCCCTGTTTGATCAGCTCCAGGCTGCCGCCGTCCTCGGCCATGCGCAGCGAGCCGACGCAGTTGTCGTCCTGGTCCAGGGTGAGGTCCATCGACACCGGCTCGTCGCCGTCCGTGTCCGTGCCCTTCTGCTCCAGCTCCAGGTGGACCGACTTCGCGTCGAGCAGTTCCCGCTCCGCCTTGTCGGAGATCTCCTGTGCGCTCAAGTCCTCCGTGCCGGCGAGCGCGACCGCCGGTGCGACCAGGAGCGCGGCCGCCGTACAGGCCGCGGTGCAGGCCGCGGAACCCCAAGCGCGCTTCCTCGATATTCCACGCATAGCGCCACCTCCGGGGACAAACCCCTCTTCGAGCGTACGTTTCGCCCCAGGTGCCTGCACGCGCAGTGACACAGCGCACTTTCAGTTATGTAATGCGCATGGTTTCTTCGCCGGGGGGCATGTGCACCCGGCTACCGCGAGTGACAGGCGGGGCGTATGACAGGAACGGAAGGCAAACGGGACGTGTCCGCACAACAGACCATCCATGTGGGCGGGGAGTGGCGCACCGCCCTCTCCGGCGCCACGCGCGAGATCCTCGACCCGGCGGATGCCAAGCCGTTCGCTCTGATCGCCGAGGGCGGCACCGAGGACACCGACGCGGCCATCGCCGCCGCACGTGAGGCCTTCGACCACGGACCGTGGCCGGCCACGCCCGTCGCCGAACGGGCCGCGCTGCTGCGCCGCGTGGCAGACCTCCTCGTGCGCGACCGGGAGAAGATCGGGCTCCTGGAGAGCCGCGACGCGGGCAAGACCGTCGAGGAGGGCCGCGTCGACGTGGACTGCGTCGCCGACGCCTTCCGCTACTTCGCCGACCTGGTGATCGGCGAGGGCGCGGGCCGTGTGGTCGACGCGGGGTCCGACGACATCCACAGCGTCGTCGTGCACGAGCCGGTCGGCGTCTGCACGATGATCACGCCGTGGAACTACCCGCTCCTCCAGGCCAGCTGGAAGATCGCCCCCGCGCTCGCCGCGGGCAACACCTTCGTCATCAAGCCGAGTGAGGTCACTCCGCTGACGACGGTCGCGCTGATCGAGCTGCTCGTCGAGGCGGGCCTGCCGGCCGGCGTCGCGAACATCGTGACGGGCCCCGGCCACACCGTCGGCGCGCGCCTTTCCGACCACCCCGACGTCGACCTGGTCTCCTTCACCGGCGGCCTCGTCTCCGGCACCAAGGTCGCCCAGGCCGCGGCCCTCGGCGTCAAGAAGGTCGCACTCGAGCTCGGCGGCAAGAACCCGAACGTCGTCTTCGCCGACGCCTGCGCCACCGAAGAGGGCTTCGACACCGCCGTCGACCAGGCGCTGAACGCGGCCTTCATCCACAGCGGGCAGGTCTGCTCCGCCGGTGGCCGCCTCATCATCGAGG
The DNA here is from genome assembly GCF_044544025.1 of Streptomyces sp. NPDC055243. Taxonomy (NCBI): domain Bacteria; kingdom Bacillati; phylum Actinomycetota; class Actinomycetes; order Kitasatosporales; family Streptomycetaceae; genus Streptomyces; species Streptomyces sp. NPDC055243. Next base: position 119,948 of record NZ_JBITWR010000023.1, on the reverse strand, counting down.
AGTCGGTGCGCGAGCGCTTCGTCGCCGAACTCGCCCGCCGCGCGAGCCGCATCAGGCTCGGCCGCGGCACCGAGGACGGCGTCGAGTGCGGCCCGCTCGTCTCGCAGCAGCAGCGCGAGAAGACCGAGTCGTACGTCGCGTCCGCGCTGGAGGAGGGCGCGGTCCTGCGCACCGGCGGCAAGCGCCCCGAGCCCAGCGAGGTCCGCCCCGCGACCGGCTACTTCTACGAGCCGACCGTGCTCGACCAGTGCCACCGCGAGATGCGCGTCGTACGCGAAGAGGTCTTCGGCCCGGTCCTGACCGTCGAGACCTTCCGCACCGAGGACGAGGCCGTCGCCCTCGCCAACGACACCGAGTACGGCCTCGCGGGCGCCGTCTGGACCAACGACGCGGGCCTCGGCCGCCGCATGGCCCGGCGGCTGCGCCACGGCACGGTCTGGATCAACGACTTCCACCCCTACCTGCCGCAGGCGGAGTGGGGCGGCTTCGGCAAGAGCGGCGTCGGGCGCGAGCTCGGCCCCGCCGGACTCGCCGAGTACCGCGAGTCCAAGCACATCTACCAGAACCTGGCACCGCGGCCGGTCCGCTGGTTCGCGGGCTGAGGCCCGGGCCCGAGTCGTAGAGGCGTGCGCGGGGGCGGCAGTCCCGCCCCCGCGCACGTATGTCCGCAGTTCCGAGCACCCCCCCGCGCACCCCCCGCTCAATACGCGCGAGCACCTTGCATCACACCTCGCAGGAAGAGGAGCAGCACGCATGGCTGAGACCACCGAGTACGACTACGTCATCGTCGGCGGCGGCACCGCCGGTTCGGTGATCGCATCCCGCCTCACCGAGGACCCAAACGTCACCGTCGCCGTCATCGAGGGCGGCCCCAGCGACATCGACCGTGAGGACGTCCTCACGCTGCGCCGCTGGCTTGGCCTCCTGGGCGGCGACCTCGACTACGGCTACACGACCACCGAGCAGCCGCGCGGCAACTCGCACATCCTGCACAGCCGCGCCAAGGTCCTCGGCGGCTGCTCGTCGCACAACACCCTGATCTCCTTCAAGCCGCTGCCGTCCGACTGGGACGAGTGGGAAGAGGCCGGTGCCACCGGCTGGGGCGCCAAGGCGATGGACCCCTTCTTCGGCAAGCTGCGCAACAACATCGTGCGCGTCGCCAAGAAGGACCAGAACCAGATCGCCACGGACTGGGTCGAGGCGACGAAGAGCGCACTCGGTGTCCCCGAGGTCATCGGCTTCAACGACAAGCCCTTCGACGAGGGCGTCGGCTTCTTCGACCTGTCGTACCACCCGGAGAACAACAAGCGTTCCTCCGCGTCCGTCGCCTACCTCCACCCCCACATGGAGGCCGGTGACCGCCCGAACCTCCACCTCTTCCTGGAGACGTGGGCCACCAAGCTGGAGCTGGCGGGCAAGACCGCGCGCGGCGTCCACATCCGTACGAAGGAGGGCGCGGAGCAACTGCTCACCGCCCGCCGCGAGGTGCTCGTCTGCGCGGGCGCCGTCGACACGCCGCGGCTGCTCATGCACTCCGGCATCGGCCCCGCCAAGGACCTTCAGGCCCTCGGCATCCCCGTCGTGCACGACCTGCCGGGTGTCGGCGAGAACCTCCTCGACCACCCCGAGTCGGTCATCGTCTGGGAGACCAACGGGCCGCTGCCCGGCAACTCCGCGATGGACTCCGACGCGGGCCTGTTCGTGAAGCGGGACCCGGACCACAAGGGCCCGGACCTGATGTTCCACTTCTACCAGATCCCGTTCACGGACAACCCGGAGCGCCTGGGCTACGAACGCCCGGAGCACGGCGTGTCGATGACGCCGAACATCCCCAAGTCCCGTTCGCGCGGCCGTGTCTACCTGACGTCGGCCGACCCGGAGGTCAAGCCCGCCCTCGACTTCAAGTACTTCGAGTACGACGAGAACGGGGTGGACTACGACGGGCAGACCCTCGTCGACGGCATCAAGCTGGCCCGCAAGGTCGCGCAGGCCGAGCCCTTCGCCAAGTGGCTCAAGCGCGAGGTCTTCCCGGGCCCGGACGTCACCGACGACGCCGAGATCAGCGAGCTCGTGCGCAAGGCCGCGCACACCGTGTACCACCCGGCCGGCACCTGCCGCATGGGTGCCACGGACGACGAACTCGCCGTGGTCGACCCGGAGTTGAAGATCCGGGGACTCGAAGGAATCCGTATCGCGGACGCATCCGTCTTCCCGACGATGCCCGCCGTGAACCCGATGATCGGAGTGCTCATGGTCGGGGAGAAATGTGCCGAGATGCTGGGTGGTGACGGCCGATGAGCGAGGCCTCAGTGAAGGACAAGGAAGACATGACGCAGGAGTCAACGGACGGGCCCGTCTTCGCCGTCGAGAACCTCTGGAAGGTCTTCGGCCCGAAGGCCGACCGAATACCGGGCGACACCTCCCTGCACGACCTCACCCCCGCCGAACTGCGTGAGCGGACCGGCTGCACCGCCGCCGTGCGCGACGTGTCGTTCGAGGTCAAGAAGGGCGAGGTCTTCGTCGTCATGGGGCTCTCGGGCTCCGGCAAGTCGACGCTCGTACGCTGCCTGACCCGCCTCATCGAGCCGACGTCCGGCTCCATCGCGATCGACGGCGAGGACGTCCTCGCCATGGACAAGGCGCGTCTGCGCGAACTGCGCAGGCACCGCGCCGCCATGGTCTTCCAGCACTTCGGCCTCCTCCCGCACCGCACCGTCCTCGACAACGTCGCGTACGGCCTGGAGATCCAGGGCGTCGGCAAGGCCGAGCGCCGCGCCAAGGCCCTCGAAGTCATCGCCAAGGTCGGCCTCGACGGCCTCGAACAGCGCAAGCCCGGCCAGCTCTCCGGCGGCCAGCAGCAGCGCGTGGGCCTGGCCCGCGCCCTCGCCGTCGACCCCGAGGTCCTGCTCTTCGACGAGCCCTTCAGCGCGCTCGACCCGCTGATCCGCCGCGACATGCAGGAAGAAGTCGTCCGCCTGCACCGCGAAGAGGGCCGCACGATGGTCTTCATCACCCACGACCTCAGCGAGGCACTGCGCCTGGGCGACCGCATCGCCCTGATGCGCGACGGCCGCATCGTGCAGCTCGGCACGCCCGAGGAGATCGTCGGCTCCCCGGCCGACGACTACGTACGCGACTTCGTACGGGACGTGGCGCGCGCCGACGTGATGAGCGTGCGCACCGCCATGCGCCCCGCCGACACCGACGAGGAGGGCCGCGGCCCGGCCCTCGCGCCGGACGCCAAGGTCGCCGAGGCCATCGAGGCCGTCGCCAAGTCCGGCTTCCCCGTCCGCGTGATGGACGGACCGCGCTGCCTTGGCGTCGTCGACCACGAGGCGCTGCTCGGCGTCGTCGCGGGCGTTGCCCCGGCGCAGAAGCCCGACAAGGGCCGCTCCGATACCGGCGAGGTGGTCGCCTGATGGCCACCGCCACCGCCTCGACTCCCGTACGTGACACGGGGATCGGCGCGCTCCTGCGCCACCGTGCCGTCGGCAAGATCCTGCTGCTCGCCGTCGCGGCGGCGATCCTCGTGCCGATCGTCAACGCCAAGTGGGCGTCCGGCGCCTGGCCCGGCGCGCTCACCGTCGACCTGACCGAGCCGCTCGGCAAGACCACCGACTGGATCATCGACAACCGAGACAGCCACCCGCTGTTCGTCTACTTCCTCGGGCACGTCTCCAACGGCATCGTGCTCTCCATCCGCGGCGTCTACCTGGTGCTCCTCGCGGCCGGCTGGGCCGGAGTGACCGTCGGCGCCGCGCTCGTCGCCTGGCGGGTCGCGGGCGTACGGCTCGCGGTCCTGGCCGCCGCCTCGTTCGGCCTGTGCGGACTGCTCGGCATGTGGGTGCCGACGATGCAGACGCTGGCCCTGATGATCGTGGCCGTGCTCGCCTCCGTCGTGCTCGGCATGCTGCTCGGGCTCGCGGGGGGCCTGAGCGACAGGATCTACCGCATCCTGCGGCCGGTCCTCGACACCATGCAGGTGCTCCCGGCCTTCTCGTACCTGCTGCCCGTCGCCCTGGTCTTCGGCATCGGCGTGCCCGCCGCGGTCATCGCGACCGTCATCTACGCGGCCCCGCCGATGGCCCGGCTCACCGCGCTCGGCCTGCGCGGCGCCGACGGCGGCGTGATGGAGGCGGTGACGTCGCTCGGCACCACCGCCCGCCAGCGCCTGCTCTCCGCGCGCCTCCCGCTGGCCCGCAAGGAACTCCTGCTCGGCCTCAACCAGACGATCATGATGGCGCTGGGCATGGCCGTCATCGCGTCGATGATCGGCGGCGCCGGTCTCGGTGACCGCGTCTACCAGGCCCTCGGCTCGGTGGACGTCGGCGCCGCGCTGGCCGCCGGTATCCCGATCGTCCTGCTCGCCGTGGTCCTCGACCGGGTCACCGGCGCGGCGGGGGAGCGACTCGGCGCCAACACCGAGGACAACTCCCCGCTGCGCGGCCGGCGCGGCTGGGCCGTGGCCGGAGCGGTCACCGTCGTCGCCGCGCTCGCCGCGCGCTTCGCGGACCGCCTGGAGTGGCCCGAGGGCTGGATCGTGAACATCGTCGAGCCGGTCAACACCGCCAAGGAGTGGATGGTCGACCACATCTACACCGGCGTGCCCGTCGTCGGCGGCACCGCCGACTGGGCGGCCCACTTCACCACCTGGGTCCTCGACCCGGTCCGCGACGGACTCCAGGGCATGCCCTGGTGGTCGGTCCTCCTGGTCGTCGCGACCCTCGCCTGGCTGATCGGCACCTGGCAGACCGCGCTCACCGCCGTCCTCGCGATGGCGGCGACCGGCGTGCTCGGCGTCTGGAAGCCCTCGCTCGACACCCTCGCGCAGGTCCTCGCCGCGGTCGCCGTCACGGTGGTCCTCGGCTTCGCGACCGGCATCGCGGCGGCCCGCAGCACGCGTCTGGAGAAGCTGCTGAGGCCCGTCCTTGACGTCTTCCAGACGATGCCGCAGTTCGTGTACCTGATCCCGGTCGTGGCCCTCTTCGGCATCGGCCGCGCCCCCGCGGTCGCCGCGGCCGTCGTGTACGCGCTGCCCGCCGTCATCCGCATCACCACGCAGGGCCTGCGCCAGGTCGACGCCGCGGCGATGGAGTCGTCCCGCTCGCTCGGCGCCACCAGCTGGCAGCAACTGCGCAATGTCCAGCTCCCGCTGGCCCGCCCGGCGCTCCTGCTCGCCGTGAACCAGGCGGTCGTCCTGATCCTCGCCGTCGTCGTCATCGGCGGCCTCGTGGGCGGTGGCGCGCTCGGCTACGAAGCGGTGTTCGGCCTCGCCCAGGGCGACCTGGCCACGGGCCTGGTGGCCGGTGTGGCGATCGTGTGCCTCGGCTTGATGCTCGACCGGGTCACGCAGCCGACGGAACGCCGTGCGAAGAAGGGTGCGTGACATGCGAGTACGTACGCGTGTGATGAGTGCCGCCACGGCGGGCTGCGCCCTCCTGGCGCTGTCCGGCTGTGCGGCCGACATGACCAAGCAGGCCTCTCCGTACGCCAATGCGGCGGGCGCCAAGACCGTGACGCTCTCCGTCCAGTCCTGGGTCGGCGCGCAGGCGGACGTGGCGGTCGCCGAGTACCTGCTCAAGGAGGAGCTCGGCTACCGGGTCGACAGGGTCCAGATCGACGAGGTCCCGGCCTGGGACGCGCTCAGCCAGGGCCGCGTCGACGCGATCATGGAGGACTGGGGCCACCCGGACCAGGAGCAGCGCTACATCAAGGACAAGAAGACGATCGTCCCCGGCGGCGACGTCGGGGTCACCGGGCACATCGGGTGGTACGTCCCCACGTACTTCGCGAAGAAGCACCCGGACGTCACCAACTGGAAGAACCTCAACAAGTACGCGAAGGACTTCCGCACCTCCGAGAGCGGCAGCAAGGGCCAGCTCATGGACGGCTCCCCGTCGTACGTCACGAACGACAAGGCGCTGGTGAAGAACCTCGGCCTGGACTACGAGGTCGTCTTCGCGGGCTCCGAGGCGGCGCAGATCACGCAGATCGAGCAGTTCGCCAAGCAGCGGAAGCCGTTCTTGACGTACTGGTACAAGCCGCAGTGGCTGTTCAAGAAGGTGCCGATGACGGAGGTGAAGCTGCCCGAGTACAAGGAGGGCTGCGACGCCGACCCCGTCAAGATCAAGTGTGCCTATCCGCACACGCCGCTGCAGAAGTACTTCAACGCCGACTTCGCCAAGAAGGGCGGCGACGCGGCGGAGTTCCTGAAGAACTTCAAGTGGTCGGAGGAGGACCAGAACGAGGTCTCGCTGATGATCGCCGACAAGAAGATGTCGCCGCAGGACGCGGCGAAGGCGTGGGTCGCCGACCACGAGTCGAAGTGGCGGGGCTGGCTCCCGAAGTAGCCCTTCGGGCGGGGCGGGCGGACTGACCGCCGCTGCGCGGCGAAGGTCTGGTGCCCACTCGTTCTCGGCGGGTCCTGGCCGCCGCTCCGCGGCGAGTTCTCCCGCCCGCCCACTCGATCACCCCGCAGGGCAATCGGGTGGTGGGCGGGAGACATCCGCCGCGAAGCGGCGGTCTGGTGCGGTGCCGTCCAGGGGCCATGCCGAAGCGCGCCCCGGACAAGCGGGCAGGGGCTACCGCAGCTCCGCGGTGATCTCGCGCAACGCCTCCGTCGCGCGGATCTGAAGCCCCGGCCCGAACGTGATCCGCGTGGCCCCCAGCTCACCCAGCTCCCGCAGGGAGGCACGGGACGGCCGGGCGCCCGCGTTGATGGGGCCCGAGATACCGCCCCGGAGGGCAGGCAGCGCCTCCGGCGGTGCTCCGATCGGGTAGACGCAGTCCGCCCCCGCCGCCACATAGAGGCGGGCGCGCTCGATCGCCTGACCGGGATCGGCGACACCCCGGATGAAGGTGTCGACGCGGGCGTTGATGAACAGCCCCCCGCCCGCGACGGAACGTACCTCCGCCAACCACTCCGCCTGCTCGCGCGGATCCTTGAGCGCCCCGCCCGCAGACTCCGAGTCCTCCAGGTTGCAGCCCACCGCGCCCGTCTCCAGGAGCCGCTCCACCAGCTCCTTCGGCGCCAGCCCGTAGCCGCCCTCGATGTCCGCACTCACCGGCACGGCCCCGGAGACCGACCGCACGATGCGGGCCACCGCCGCGAACATCTCGTCCGGCGGCACCTCACCGTCCGCGTACCCGAGCGACGCCGCGACCCCCGCGCTCGGCGTCGCGACGGCGGGGAAACCGGCCTCCACGAAGACCCGCGCGCTGGCCGCGTCCCAGGGCCCGGGCAGGACCAGCGGATCACCGGGCGCCCGCCCGTGGTGCAGTGCGCGGAAGTCGTCCACGAGGCTCATGGCGCGTACCCTCCCGGCTCGATGCGGCGGCTGACCATCACCCGGTTCCAGCTGTTGATGACGGTGATCACCCCGATGAGATGGGCGAGTTCGGCCTCGTCGAAGTGCTTGGCCGCAGCCTCGTACACCTCGTCCGGCACGAACCCGTCCGTCAGGACGGTCACCGCCTCGGTCAGCGCGAGAGCCGCCCGCTCCCGCTCGCCGAACAGCTCGCCCGCCTCCGCCCAGGCGTTGAGGAGGGCGATCCGCTTCGCCGTCTCGCCGTTCTTCACGGCGATGTCCACATGCATGTCCAGACAGAACGCACACGCGTTGATCTGCGAGGCCCGGATCATCACGAGCTCGGCGAGCACGGGGTCGCCGAGCCCCTTCTTCGCGGCCGCGCTCAACGCGGCCATCGCCGTCCCGACCCCCTTGTCGAGGTGCGTGGTCCGAGCGCTCACTTGTGGTCACCGGCCTTGTAGTGGCCCGGCACCTGACGCGTCGAGACGCCGAAGCGGTTCCACGCGTTGATCACCGTGATCGCGGCGATCAGCTGGGTCAGCTCCTGCTCCTCGAAGAGGGCCGCGGCCTTCTCGTACACGGCGTCCGGCACGAAGCCGTCCGTCAGGACGGTGATCGCCTCGGCCAGCTCCAGAGCGGCGACCTCCTTCGCGGTGTAGAAGTGCTGCGACTCCTCCCACGCGCTGAGCTGGATGATCCGCTCCACGCTCTCGCCCGCCGCGAGGGCGTCCTTGCTGTGCATGTCGATGCAGAGCGCGCAGTGGTTGAGCTGCGAGGCGCGGATCTTGACCAGCTCCAGGATCACCGGGTCGACGCCCTTACGGGCCGCCGCGTCGAGCCGGATCATCGCCTTGAAGACCTCGGGTGCGTGCTGGTGCCAGTCGAGCCGGGGCGCGTGCTCGTGGACGTATTCCCTGGTGCCGTCGTCGGTGCTGTCGTTCGTCGTCATGTCATCGACCGTACGACCGGAATAGCCCACGGGTATGGTCCATTCCCATGGAAGAATCCTGGGCCACTTTGGGCGTGGACCTCCACCTGGAGACGACCGGCGAGGCCACCTCCGGCACGCACTCCGGCGTACGCAAGGGCCTCACCGACGCCCTGCGTGAAGCGGTGCGCGGCGGCAGGCTCGCCCCCGGCACCCGCCTCCCCTCGTCCCGCTCCCTCGCCGTCGACCTGGGCATCGCCCGCAACACGGTCGCCGACGCGTACGCCGACCTCGTGGCCGAGGGCTGGCTCACCGCACGCCAGGGCTCGGGCACCTGCGTCGCCGAACGCGCCGTGCCGCGCCCCGCCGACCCCGAACCGCGCCGCAGGGCCGCCGGCGGTCCGACGTACGACCTGATGCCGGGCACCCCCGACCTCGGCTCCTTCCCGCGCGCCGCCTGGCTCAAGGCAGCGCGCCGGGCCATGGCGTCGGCCCCGAACGACGCGCTGGGCTACGGCGACCCGCGCGGCCGCATCGAACTGCGCACCGCCCTGGCCGACTACCTCTCCCGCGCCCGCGGCGTGCACGCGGACCCGGACCGCATCGTCGTCTGCGCCGGTTTCGCACAGGGGCTGAGCCTGCTGGGCGGTGTGCTGCGGGCGCGGGGTCTGCGGGAGATGAGGGTCGAGTCGTACGGCCTCGACGTGCACTGGGACCTGCTGAAGCGGGCGGGGTTGCGGACGAGGCCACTGCCTTTCGACGAACGGGGCACGTCGACGGCCGAGTTGGGGTCGAAGCGGGGGACGGGGCCGGGGCCGGGACAGGGGCCGGGAGCTGGATCTGGCCCGGCCAAGGCGGCGCTGCTCACGCCCGCGCATCAGTTCCCGATGGGGGACCCGCTGCACCCCGACCGGCGCGCGGCGGCCGTCGACTGGGCGCGGCGCGAGGGCGGGCTGATCCTGGAGGACGACTACGACGGGGAGTTCCGCTACGACCGGCAGCCGGTGGGCGCGCTCCAGGGCCTCGACCCCGACCGCGTGGTCTACCTCGGCACGGCGAGCAAGTCCCTCGCCCCCGGCCTTCGGCTCGGCTGGATGGTCCTTCCGGCACCGATCGCCGCCGAGGTCGTCGAGGCGAAGGGGGGCGCGGAATGGGCCTGCGGGGCGCTCGACCAGCTGACGCTCGCGGAGTTCATCACGTCGGGTGCGTACGACCGCCATGTGCGGGGCGCGCGCCTGCGCTACCGCCGCCGACGGGACGAATTGGTCGCCGCGCTCGCGGCGCGGGCACCGGAGGTACGGGTCACGGGGATCGCAGCGGGCCTGCACGCGGTCCTCGAACTGCCGCCGGGCACGGAACGTTCGGTGGTCCAGGCGGCGAGCTGGCAACGCCTCGCGGTCCAGGGCCTGGCGAGCTTTCGTCATCCCGACGCGCGGGTCCCGGGCCGGGACGCGCTGGTGGTGGGGTACGGAACACCGGCGGATCATGCGTGGGCAGGGGCGTTGGAGGCGCTGTGCCGGGTGCTGCCGTGAGCTCTTAGCCCGTCCACGTCCGGCGTTTGAGGACGAACTCGGCGGAGCCGGTGATTGACGGTGCCCAAGGCCCCTGCGCCAGCAGGTTTCCGGGAAGGGGCGGGGTTGGGGACAGAGCCTCGCAGGGTCCACCCACCCTCAAGCCACCCCCTACACCGCCCCCTCCACAGGAACCCCCTCCGAAGGAGCCGGCGCCTCGCCGAACCGCGCCAAAGCCAACGCCCCCACCACAGCCACCACGAACCCCAGAACGGCCAGCCACTCCAGCCCGTCCCGAGTCCGATCCCCCAGCCACACCACCCCCACCACCGCAGGGCCGATCGTCTCCCCGATCACCATCCCCGCGGTAGCAGTCGTCACCGACCCCCGCTGCAACGCCGACGTCAGCAGCAGAAACGCCGCACCCCCACCCACCAGCAACGCGTAACAAGCCGGGTTCCGCACCAACGCCCCCGGCGAGACATCGTCGATCAGCCGCACGGCCACCTCCACCACCCCGAAGCCGAACCCCGCCCCGAGCCCCAGCGCCAACGCCCGTCCCCGCCCCGGCAACCGCCCGGCCAAGGCCCCCAGCACCAACACCCCCACCGCCACGCCCAGCATCACGTACCGCAGGGTCGTCGACCCCGCGCCCTCTCCCTCGTCCCCCGAAGCGAGCCCCAGCATCGCGAGCCCCGCGCACACCACGCCCACGGCCGCCCACTCCACCCCGCTCAGCCGCACCCGCAGCAACCGCGAGGCCACCACCGCCGTGACGGCGAGGCTCGCGGCGAGCGCCGCCCCGACGGCGTAGATCGGGATGGAGCGCAGCGCCACGATCTGCAGCAGGAAGCCGAGCCCGTCGAGTGCGAGCCCCACGACGTACCGCCACTGCTTCACCGCGCGCAGCAGCAGCGCGGGGTCGACGCCGGACCCCGTACCCGGCGCCGTGGCGCGCGCGGCGACGGCCTGGAAGACGGAGGCCGTGCCGAAGCAGACCGCTGAACCGAGTGCGCAAATCATCCCAAGAGACACGAAGTGACTGTAGAGGAAAGGGATTCGGCTGAGCCGATTGGCATGGCGCAGGGACGCTTACCTAGGCTGGCCGCCGATCGCGTCTTGACACATGTACGACAACGGGGGAGTGGCGCAGCCGATGGCAGCGGAGAAGGAAAAGGGCACCCCGCGGCGGAAGCTGCGGTCCAGCACGGTCGTGCTCGGCGGGATGGGCGTCCTCGCGGCGGCCCTGACCTCGTGCGGCTCGGAGCCGGACAAGCGGTGCGTGGACCGCGACAGCTACGACGCCTTCAGCGGCTACAAGATCGTCGCCGACAAGAACTGCAAGAGCGGTTCGTCCTCCGGTTCCTCCTCCTCGTACGGCAAGGGGGGCAAGACCGGCGGCAGTTCCTACGGGACGGGTACGGGTACGGGTACGGGTACGGGCACCGGCAAGTCCGGTCGTCGCATGGACCCCGACTGGTACTACGACGCCGACGTCGACGGCCGCTACGCCGACTACGGCACCTTCAGTCGCAGCGAGGCCGTCGACCGCGACGGCTTCGGCTGCTCGGGCAGCGGCGGCGGCTGAGCCGGATACGAGCGAGCCACGAGAGCCGAGACCGAGACCGAGACCCGCATCATGGAACGCCGCACCCTCACCCCGCGCCCCGGCTGGCAGCAGACCGTCGAGGACCAGGGGCTCATCTACCCCCTCACCCGCTACCCCGACGACTCGCTGCGCCCCTACTGGGACGAGTCCGCCTGCTACGTCTTCTCCCTGCCCGAGGTCGAAGCCCTCGAAGAGGTCGTCGAGGAGCTGCACGCGATGTGCCTCGCGGCAGCCGGGCACATCGTCAAGCACGACCGCCTCGCCGACCTCGGCATCACGGACCCCCGAGTGGCCGAAGCGGTCACCGAGGCCTGGCGCCGACGCTCCGAACTCCCCTCCCTCTACGGGCGGTTCGACCTCCACTACGACGGCACGGACGGGCGCCCGGCCAAGATGCTGGAGTACAACGCGGACACCCCCACCTCCCTGGTCGAGGCCGCGAGCCCCCAGTGGTTCTGGATGGAGGAGTGCTTCCCCGGCGCCGACCAGTGGAACTCCCTGCACGAACGCCTCGTCGACGCCTGGAAGAAGCAGGCCCCACTGCTCCCGCCCGGCGGCCCGCTGTACTTCGCGCACTCCGCGGGCGACGAGCTCGGCGAGGATCTGATGACGGTCGCGTATCTGCGCGAGACCGCGCAGCAGGCGGGTCTGGACACCGAGGCGATCTCCATGGAGGATATCGGCTGGGACCGTCTCTCGCGGCGCTTCGTCGACAAGAAGCTCGGCTTCATCCGCAGCTGCTTCAAGCTCTATCCGTGGGAGTGGCTGACCACCGACCGCTTCGCCCCGCACGTCCTGGAGACTCTCGACAACGGCGGCGGTACCGGCTCCACCCTGTGGATCGAGCCGGCCTGGAAGATGCTCCTCTCCAACAAGGCGCTGCTTGCGGTGTTGTGGGAGCTGTATCCCGGCCACCCGAACCTGCTCCCCGCCTACCTGGACGGCCCCCGTGAGCTGGCCCTCGCCTCCGGTCCCGGCTACGTCGCCAAGCCGCTCCTCGGCCGCGAAGGCGCCGGAGTCACGATCCACCCGCCGGGCGACGCCCAGTCCTCCTCCTCCGTGCGTGCGGAGGCGTGCTGCTACCAGGAGTTGGCACCCCTGCCCGACTTCGACGGCAACCGTGTGGTGCTCGGTGCGTGGGTCGTCGAGGACGAGGCGGCGGGGCTCGGCATCCGGGAGTCGGCGGGTCTGATCACGGACGAGTACGCGAGGTTCCTGCCGCACGTGATTCTCTGAGGCCGGACCCGCGGGCTCCGCCAATTTCCCCGAGTACGCTGCCGGTTGATCGCGATGACGCACCCGGAGGCGAACCGAACATGGCCGACAGCAGGATCAACACCACGCAGCCTCACACGGCCCGGATCTGGAACTACTGGCTCGGCGGCAAGGACAACTACCCCGTCGACCAGGCCGCCGGGGACCAGATCCGCACCCTGCACCCCGGCATCGGCGCGTACGCGCTCGCCGACCGGCAGTTCCTCGGGCGGGCCGTGCGCCACCTCGTCACCGAGTGCGGCATCCGGCAGTTCCTCGACATCGGCACCGGTCTGCCGACCGCCGACAACACCCACGAGGTCGCCCAGCGGCTCGCCCCCGAGTCCCGCGTCGTCTACGTGGACAACGACCCGCTCGTCCTCACCCACGCGCGCGCCCTGCTGACCAGCACCCCCGAGGGCAAGACCGACTACCTCGACGAGGACCTGCGCAACGTCGACGCGATCCTCGAACACGCCGCCAAGACCCTGGACTTCGACCAGCCGGTCGCGCTGATCCTGCTCGGAGTCGTCATCTTCATCGAGGACGACTCCGAGGCGTACGGCATCGTGCGCCGTCTGCTCGACGCGCTGCCGGCCGGCAGCCACCTGGTCCTCTCGCACACGATCACCAGCCCGGCGATGCCCGACGTGGACGAGGCGGTGGCGTTCTGGAACGAGAACGGCACGCCCAAGCTCACGCAGCGCACACCCGAGCGCGTCGCCGAGTTCTTCGAGGGCCTGGAGCTCCTCGACCCCGGTGTGGTGTCGTGCAACCGCTGGCGTGCGGAGTCGACGGTCGGCGTCGAGGACGTGGCCATGTTCGGCGGAGTGGGCCTCAAGCGTTGAGTCCGGGCTGCTGAGACCGGGGCTGCTGAGACCGGAGCCGCTGAGGCAGGGGCCGCGGAGGCACGGGCCGCTGAGGCACGGGCCGCTGAGGCACGGGCCGCGGAGGCGGTACGGGGCCCGCCTCCCCGGAACTAGGCCAGCACGGCCCGCAGTTGATCAAGCCCCCAGTCCAGGTCCTCCTTGCTGATCACCAGCGGCGGGGCGATCCGGATCGTCGACCCATGGGTGTCCTTGACCAGCACCCCCCGGTCCATCAGCTTCTCGGAGATCTCGCGGCCCGTGCCGTGCGACGGCTCGATGTCGACGCCCGCCCACAGCCCGCGGCCCCGCACCTGCGTCACCGCGCCCGTGCCGGCGAGCAGCCCCAGCTCGGAGTGCAGATGCTCGCCCAGCTCGGTGGCCCGCTGCTGGAACTCGCCCGAGCTCAGCATGGCCACGACCTCCAGCGCCACCGCGCACGCCAGCGGATTGCCGCCGAACGTCGAGCCGTGCTCACCCGGCTTGAACACCCCCAGCACATCCGCGTCCGCCACCACCGCGGACACCGGCACGACACCCCCGCCTAGCGCCTTGCCCAGGATGTACACGTCCGGCACCACGCCCTCGTGCTCGCACGCGAACGTCCTGCCCGTCCTGCCGAGCCCCGACTGGATCTCGTCCGCCATGAAGAGGACGTTCCGCTCCCGCGTCAACTCCCGGACGCCCGCGAGATATCCGGCCGGCGGCACCAGGACCCCGGCCTCGCCCTGGATCGGCTCGAGGAGCACGGCCACGGTGTTCTCCGTGACCGCTTCCCGCATCGCGGTCAGATCGCCGTACGGCACGATCTCGAAGCCCGGGGTGTACGGGCCGTAGTCCGCGCGGGCCTCGGGGTCCGTCGAGAAGCTGACGATGGTTGTGGTCCGCCCATGGAAGTTGTCGCGCGCGACGACGATCTTCGCCCGCCCGTCGGGCACGCCCTTGACTTGATACCCCCACTTCCTGGCGGTCTTCACGGCCGTCTCCACCGCCTCCGCGCCGGTGTTCATCGGCAGCACCATCTCCTTGCCGCACAGCTCCGCGAGCCGCGTACAGAAGTCGGCGAACCGGTCGTGGTGGAAGGCCCGCGAGGTGAGCGTCACCCGCTCCAGCTGCTCCTTGGCGGCGTCGATCAGGCGGCGGTTGCCGTGCCCGAAGTTCAGCGCCGAGTAGCCGGCGAGCATGTCGAGGTAGCGGCGCCCCTCGACGTCCGTCATCCAGGCACCCTCCGCCGACGCGACCACGATGGGCAGCGGGTGGTAGTTGTGCGCGCTGTGCGCTTCGGCCGAGGTGATGAACTTTTCGGTAGTCGACACGGGGTCTCCGTTCGTCCTGCGGCATGGGGCGGGTGTGGCGCCCAAGTTCTATCGTCGCTCGGATCGTGGACGAGGAAACCTGCCGACCCGGCGTGCCCGCTAGGCTGCTCTCTACAGCACGGCGACTGGCGCACGGGGAACGGACCCCGAGGAAGCCGTGCGAGGCAGAACCTTCGAGGTGCCGCCCGCCTGGGCACCCCGGGACCACGACCGGAAACTCACCGCTCGCCCCGGAGGACGCCATGACTCACTCCCCTTCCTCGAACCTCGCCGCGGATTCCGCTTCCTCACGTTCCGCTTCCGCGGATTCCGCGCAGCTTCCGAACACCCTCAGCCACCCCGCGCTCGCCGCGCAGGACCCCGAGCTCTCGGCTCTCGTCGGCGCCGAGGAGCAGCTCCAGGCCGACACCCTGCGGCTGATCCCCAGCGAGAACTACGTCTCCACCGCCGTCCTCGAAGCCTCCGGCACGGTCCTCCAGAACAAGTACAGCGAGGGCTACCCGGGCCGCCGCTACTACGAGGGTCAGCAGAACATCGACCCCGTCGAACGCCTGGCCGTCGCCCGCGCCAAGTCCGTCTTCGGCGTCGAGCACGCCAACGTCCAGCCGTACTCCGGCTCCCCGGCCAACCTCGCCGTCTACCTCGCCTTCGCCGAGCCCGGTGACACCGTGATGGGCATGGCCCTCCCCATGGGCGGCCACCTCACCCACGGCTGGGGCGTCTCCGCCACGGGCAAGTGGTTCCGCGGCGTCCAGTACGGCGTCCGCCACGACACGGGCCGCATCGACTTCGACGAGGTGCGCGACCTCGCCCTCAAGGAACGCCCCAAGCTGATCTTCTGCGGTGGCACCGCCCTCCCTCGCACCATCGACTTCGCCGCCTTCGCCGAGATCGCCCACGAGGCGGGGGCCGTCCTCGTCGCCGACATCGCGCACATCGCCGGCCTGATCGCGGGCGGCGCCCACCCCTCACCGGTGCCGCACGCCGACGTGATCTCCACGACCACCCACAAGACCCTGCGCGGCCCGCGCGGCGCGATGCTGATGTCCCGCGAGGAGCACGCCAAGGCCATCGACAAGGCGGTCTTCCCCGGACTGCAGGGCGGCCCGCACAACCAGACCACCGCGGCCATCGCCGTCGCCCTGCACGAGGCGTCGCAGCCCTCCTTCCGCGACTACGCCCGCGCGGTCGTCGCCAACGCCCAGGCCCTCGCCGAAGCACTGCTCGCCCGCGGCTTCGACCTGGTCTCCGGCGGCACCGACAACCACCTGATCCTGATGGACCTCACCCCCAAGGACGTCCCGGGCAAGGTCGCCGCCAAGGCCCTGGACCGGGCCGGGATCGTCGTGAACTACAACACCGTGCCGTACGACCCGAGGAAGCCGTTCGACCCCTCCGGCGTCCGCATCGGCACCCCCTCGCTCACCTCCCGCGGTCTCGGAACGCAGCACATGCCGACCGTCGCCGACTGGATCGACCGAGGCGTCGCCGCGGCCCGTGCCGGTGACGAGGACGCCCTGACGAAGATCCGGTCCGAGGTCGCCGACCTGATGGCCGCCCACCCGGCCCCGGGCCTGCCGGCGCACTGACTTGCCTGACCGGCCTGACCGGCCTGACCGGCCTGACCGGCCTGACCGGCCTGACCGTTCTGATCGCTGGTCCGCACAGCCGCCCCAGGTCGGCCACCTCACCGGCCGGGGGCGGCAGCGTCCCTGCGCCCCCTCACACGTCCCGCAACTCCTGCCGCGGGCCGTCCTCATGGAGCCGCCGCCCGCGCAGAGAGGCGAGGAAGGGCCCCCGCAGCAGCAGCGCTCCCGCGGCTCCCGCCGCGGCGCCCGGTATCGCCCACCACCAGCCCGTGCCGCCGTCGCCCGGTATGCCATCCGCCCGTGCCGAGGCGGTCGTCGGCGGTGGGGCCGCATCCGTCTCGGGGGCTGTCGCCTGATTGCCCCCGGCTGCCGGAGCGCCCATGACCCCCAGCTTCTTGAACAGTGCCGTCAGGCGGGCCGGGTCCTTCGCCTTGTGCCACGAGCCGGTCATGGACTCCACGTCCGTCGTCGTGTGGATCCACACGGTCTCGGCGTCCTTGGCGCTCTTGGCACCCGTGGCGTCCTTGCCCTCCTTGGAGCCGGACGCCATCGGATAGGCCCGGTCCACCCGCCACGGACTCACGTCGTGGGCCATCCACGTCACATTGATCTGACGGCTTCCGGCACTCATGTCGAGACCTGGTGGCTGCTCGCGCCGGCCCTCGCCGATGTCGCCGAGACAGCGCTCCAGCTCGCCGTACTCCTTGTCGCTCACATAGAGCGCCGTGCTCTGCCCGCTCTCCGGCGAGACCACGAGGACGCTCGTCGGTCCGCCCGCCACCGCCTGCGGCGCCCCCATCACGACCAGCGCAAGCCCGGCCGCGAGCCCCGCCGCCGACCCGCACATTCCCCTTGCCGTACGCATCCGCATGTCCGATCCCCCAGCCGCTCCCCGGCACGACCCGTCCGCACCGCCTCACTTCTGGTACACCGCCCGAGCCGTTCAGGTTCCCTCTTCGCCGGAACGAGCCGGAAGCGACTTCCCGATCTCCAGCGCCCGCTCCTTGGACGCCACGCCCTCCAGCCGCAGCGTCAGCTCCCGCCCGTGTGTCCACAGCAGCGTCGGCCCGGCCGTCCGCTCGGAGCGCGTCCACCGGTCGCCGTCGCCCTCCACCATCCAGAACGTGAGCCGATGCGGGCGCGGGAACCACAGCCCCGTCTCCCGGCCGACCTGCACCCAGTCGGGACGCTCCGTCACCGTCTTGCCGAAGCCGAGGTCGAGGCGGGCGTCGAACTCGTCGAGCCGTATCGTCCGGCCCTCGTCGTGCCAGCACAGGGTGACCAGGACGCGCGCCCCCGGCTCCCGCGTCACCGACACGGCATCCGGCGCGCCGAGCGCGTCCGGCACCGCGGGCACGAAGCCGGCCCGCCGCTCGGCCTCGGACAGGCTCACCCCGCCGCCGCACCCGGGCACCCCGGCCTCGCTCGGCGAGGGCGCCGAAGGGTCGTACCGCACCTCGACCCCGCCGAAGTCGAACCACTCGAAGACCGCGGCCCGCACCGGCGGCGTGAGCACCGCGGCCGTCAGGAGCCCGCACAGTGCCGCCGTCAGGACCCGCCACCGCGCCCGCAGCCACGACCGCAGCCGGGACAGGCGCCCCGGCGGCTCGTCCACCGGGACCGGCACCGGGACCGACTCCGCGATGATCTGCGCGATGACCCGCTCGGCCATCGACGCGCCGCCGGCCCCGGGCGGGTCCAGGGACCGGCCGAGCGCCCGCAGCTCCTCGGGAAGCGGACGGGCGCCGCCGCGTCCGGCCTGCTCGGCGCCGTCCCCGTCCCGCCTGTCCTGGCCGTCGCCCCGCTCACTCACGCCCGTCACCTCCCCCCGGTCCTTCCGGTCCTTCCGGCAGCAGCCGCCCCAGCTTCCGCAGCGCGCGGTTCAGCCGGGACTTGACCGTGCCCCGCGGCCAGCCCAGCGCCTCGGCCGTCTCCGCCTCCTCCATCTCCAGGAGATAGCGGTACGTGACGACCAGGCGGTGCTCCTCGCTCAGCCGGTCGAGCGCGGCGAGCAGGGCCGTCCGGCGCTCGTCCTGAAGCGCCGCCACCGCCGGGTCCGCCGATTCCGGTATCAGTGGCTCCGCCTCCGTGAGCGCCGCCTCGCGCCCGACGAGCGACCTCTGCCGCACCGCCGAACGGACTGTGTTCCTCGTCTCATTGGCGACGATCGACAGCAGCCACGGCTTGAACGCCGAGCCGTCCCTGAACCGCCCCAAGGAGCAGTACGCCTTGAAGAAGGCCTGCTGCACCACGTCTTCCGCGTCCGATCCCGCCCCGAGTGCCACGGCCGCCCTGAGTGCGATCCCGGTGAAAGCGCGCACCAACTCCGCGTACGCCTCCGGCTCCCCGGCGCGCACACGCGCGATCACCGCACCCTCGTCGACGACGCGGCCCCCCTCCAGGACCTCCCCCTGTGCCCTCACACTCTTGATACACCGGCCGGACGCGATCGGTTCCGCATGTGCGACGACCGGATCGACCCGCGCCAGGACAAGATCGCGGCACACCCGTCACACGTCTGTTTCCGAGCAATGAGAGACACCTGAGAGAATGAGCCTCATGGCCTCTGATCGTCCTCGCGTGCTCTCCGGAATCCAGCCCACCGCGGGCTCGTTCCACCTCGGCAACTACCTCGGCGCGGTCCGCCAGTGGGTGGCGCTGCAGGAGTCCCACGACGCCTTCTACATGGTGGTGGACCTGCACGCGATCACGATCCCGCAGGACCCGGCCGAGCTGCGCGCCAACACCCGGCTCGCCGCCGCCCAGCTCCTTGCCGCCGGGCTCGACCCGGAGCGCTGCACGCTCTTCGTCCAGAGCCACGTCCCCGAGCACGCACAGCTCGGCTGGGTCATGAACTGCCTCACCGGCTTCGGCGAGGCCTCGCGCATGACGCAGTTCAAGGACAAGGCGGCCAAGCAGGGTGCCGACCGCGCCTCCGTGGGCCTCTTCACGTACCCGGTCCTGCAGGTCGCGGACATCCTGCTCTACCAGGCCCATCAGGTCCCGGTCGGCGAGGACCAGCGCCAGCACATCGAGCTGACCCGCGACCTCGCGGAGCGCTTCAACGGGCGCTTCGGCGAGACGTTCACCGTCCCGGCGGCGTACATCCTCAAAGAGACGGCGAAGATCTTCGATCTCCAGGACCCGTCGATCAAGATGAGCAAGTCGGCGTCCACGCCGAAGGGCCTGATCAACCTCCTCGACGAGCCCAAGGCCACCGCCAAGAAGGTCAAGAGCGCGGTCACCGACACCGACACGGTCGTGCGTTACGACACCGCGGAAAAGCCGGGTGTCAGCAACCTGCTCAGCATCTACTCGACGCTCACCGGTATCGGTATCCCGGAACTGGAGCAGAAGTACTCCGGCAAGGGCTACGGTGCGCTGAAGACCGACCTCGCCGAGGTCATGGTCGACTTCGTGACTCCCTTCCGGGACCGCACCCAGGCCTACCTGGACGACCCGGAGACGCTCGACTCGATCCTGGCCAAGGGTGCGGAGAAGGCGCGCGCCGTCGCCGCGGAGACCCTCGCCCAGGCGTACGACAAGGTGGGCCTGCTGCCCGCCAAGCACTGAGCCACACAGCCCCCTGCACCACGCCAGGTACAACAGCGCCCTCTGCCCGCCACCCGACCGACAGGAGTACGACGTGGGGACCGTAACGATCGGTGTGTCGATCGCGGTCCCGGAGCCTCACGGCAGCCTGCTCCAGGAGCGGCGCGCGGGCTTCGGGGACCCCGCGGCGCACGGCATCCCCACCCACGTCACGCTGCTGCCGCCGACCGAGGTGGACGCCTCGGCGCTGCCCGCGGTCGAGGCGCACCTGGGGGCCGTCGCGGCCGCCGGGCGCCCCTTCCCGATGCGGCTCTCCGGTACGGGTACGTTCCGTCCGCTGTCGCCCGTGGTCTTCGTCCAGGTGGTGGCGGGCGGCTCGGCCTGCGGCTGGTTGCAGGAGCGGGTGCGGGACGCCTCGGGGCCCATGGCGCGCGAGCTGCAGTTCCCGTACCACCCGCACGTCACGGTGGCGCACGGCATCTCCGAAGAGGCCATGGACCGGGCCTACGCGGAGCTTTCGGAGTACGAGGCCGAGTGGCCCTGCACCGGCTTCGCGCTCTACGAGCAGGGCGCCGACGGGGTGTGGCGCAAGCTGCGTGAGTTCGCCTTCGGCGGGGGCGGCCCTTTGGTCCCTCCGCAGGCGGCGGCCCCGGCCACGCACGGCACGCTGCCCGCCCGCTGACCTGAGCGCCGCCCCCGAAGCCTCACACCGGAAGCCGCCGTCCCCGAAGGGGCGGCCTCACACCGGAAGCCGACGGAAGACCGTCCGGGGCACGTGACGCAGCGCCGACATGACCACCCGTAGCGCGCCGGGCACCCACACGGTCTCCGAGCGCCGCCGAAGGCCCGTCTCGATGGCCAGCGCCACCGCCTCCGGAGTGGTCGCCATCGGGGCCTCCTCCAGGCCCGCCGTCATCTTGGAGCGTACGAAGCCGGGGCGCACGACCATCACGTGCACGCCCGTGCCGTGCAGCGCGTCGCCCAGGCCCTGGGCGAAGGCGTCGAGGCCGGCCTTGCTGGACCCGTAGATGAAGTTCGAGCGGCGGGCACGCTCGCCCGCGACCGACGAGAGCACCACCAGGGAACCGTGCCCCTGGGCCTGCAGCGAGCGCGCGCACACCAGGCCCGCCGAGACCGCGCCGGTGTAGTTCGTCTGCGCGACCCGCACCGCCGACAGCGGCTCGTCCTCGTCGCGTGCCTGGTCGCCGAGGATGCCGAAGGCCAGCAGCACCATGTCGATGTCGCCCTCGGCGAAGATCTTGCCGAGCGTGGCCTCGTGGGACTCGGAGTCGAGCGCGTCGAAGGCGACGGTGCGCACGTCCGCACCCACGTCGCGCAGGCCCGCGGCGGCCTTCTCCAGGTCCGGGGACGGCCGCCCGGCGAGCCACACCGTACGGGTGCGCCGCGCGACCAGACGGCGGGCCGTGGCCAGGCCGATCTCGGAGGTGCCGCCGAGTACGAGCAGGGACTGGGGGGTGCCGAAGGCGTCCTTCATGGGACCAACTCCTGGAGGTGCTAGAGGGCGAGGCGGCGCGAGAGGTCCGAGCGGAACAGGCCGCGCGGGTCGATTTCCGCCCGCAGCGCGCGGAAATCGTCGAGCCGCGGATACATCGCGGCGAGCATCTCGGGCCGCAGGCGGGAGTCCTTGGCCAGGTAGACGCGGCCGTCGGACGCGGCGACCTCCTCGTCGAGCTCGTCGAGGAAGGCGCCCAGGCCCGGCAGGTTCGCCGGGATGTCCAGGGCGAGGGTCCAGCCGGGCATCGGGAAGGAGAGCCAGCCCGGATCGCCCTCTCCGAAGCGCTTCAGTACGGCGAGGAAGGACGGGCAGCCGCGGTCCGAGATGCGCCGCACGATGCGCCGCAGGGACTCCTCCTGGCCGTACCCGACGACGAATTGGTACTGCACGAACCCGCCGCGGCCGTACACGCGGTTCCAGTGCGGGACGCCGTCCAGAGGGTGGAAGAACGTCGACATCTTCTGGAGCTCGCCCACGCGGGAGCGGGGCGCCTTTCGGTACCAGAGCTCATTGAAGAGGCCCACCGACTTCCGGCCCAGCAGCCCTTCGGGCAGGAAGCGCGGGGCGGACGGCAGCTGGCCGGGGCGGAACGCCAACGGGGTTCTGCGCGCGCGTGCCGGGAGGGCGTCCAGGGGAGCGTGGTCGCCGCGGGTGAGGACCGAGCGCCCCATCGACGCACCGCGCGCCAGGAGGTCGATCCAGGCCACCGAGTAGCGGTAGCGGTGGTCGGTGGCGGTGAGGCGGGCCATCAGGTCGTCCAGGTCGGTGGCGCGCTCGGTGTCCACCGTCATCAACGACGTCTCGACCGGTTGCAGTTGCAGGGTCGCGGCGAGGATCACGCCGGTCAGGCCCATGCCGCCGGCCGTCGCGTCGAACAGGGCGCTGCCGCGCTCGACCGCGCGCACCTCGCCGTCGGCGGTGAGCAGTTCCACCGCCATCACGTGGCGCGAGAACGAGCCGGACCCGTGGTGGTTCTTGCCGTGGATGTCCGCGCCGATCGCCCCGCCGACGGTCACGTAGCGGGTCCCGGGGGTGACCGGCACGAACCAGCCGAGCGGGAGCAGGACTTCCATCAGGCGGTGCAGGGAGACCCCGGCATCGCACAGGACGGTGCCCGCGTCCGCGTCGATGGCGTGCACGCGGTCCATGCCGGTCATGTCGAGGACCGAGCCGCCCGCGTTCTGCGCGGCGTCCCCATAGGCCCTTCCAAGGCCCCTGGCGATGCCTCCACGCTCCCCGCAGGCCTGGAGGGCGGCCACGGCCTCCTCGGGCGAACGGGGGCGGATCAGGCGGGCGGTGGAGGGTGCGGTGCGCCCCCAGCCCGACACGGACACGGCCTCGGACGTCGTCGCGGGCGCGGGGGCGGCGGGCGGAGCGGAGTCGGCAGGCATGGGTGTGACCGTATCGTCCGGTCAAGGGCAGTTTGCCCTAATTAGTACGAGCTCTCACCGAAATGGGTGATTGATGGAGTGTCGTCCTATATTGCCGTAAATATTGAGAGGTTGCCTAGAAGAGTCCAGAGGTCAGGTCCTGAAGTCCCCGGAGAAGGAGGCCACATGCACGACATGGACCACCGGCTGCTGTCGGCCCTGCGCGACTGCGGCTCCGACGCGCGCGTGGCCACCGCCGCACGGGCGCTGTCCTGGACCGGCGAGCACGGCGCCCTCTGGCTCGTCGTGGGGCTCGCGGGCGCCGCGGTCGACCGCGAGCGGCGCGGCGCCTGGCTGCGCGGCACGGCGCTGACCGCGGCGGCCCACGTGGTCAGCATGGGCGTCAAACGGGTCGTACGGCGTCCACGCCCCGGCGGCGACACGGGCGTGGAGCCCCTCGTCAGGACCGCGGGACGGCACTCATTCCCCAGTTCGCACGCCACTTCGGCCGCCGCGGCCACCGTCGCGTACGGCGCGCTGAGCCCCCTGGGAGCCCGCGTCGTCCCGCCGCTCGCCGCCGCGATGTGTGTCTCGCGGATGGTCGTCGGCGTCCACTACCCGAGCGACGTGGCGGCAGGCGCGGCCCTCGGCGCC
Organism: Streptomyces sp. NPDC055243; assembly: GCF_044544025.1. NCBI lineage: Bacteria > Bacillati > Actinomycetota > Actinomycetes > Kitasatosporales > Streptomycetaceae > Streptomyces > Streptomyces sp. NPDC055243. Next base: position 96,473 of record NZ_JBITWR010000023.1, on the reverse strand, counting down.
CTCGCCGCGCGCGTGGGCTCCGCCTGGATGAACGGAGGCCGCAAGCATGGCTGACCGCACCGCCCTGCTCGAACGCCCCCAGCCGCCCCGCCCGTCGGGACCGAGCGCCCTCACCCTGCCGCTCGGCCTCCTGAAGACCGCGCGTCCCCGCCAGTGGGTGAAGAACGTCCTGGTCGTCGCGGCCCCCGCCGCCGCCGGTGAACTCTTCGCGCGCCACTCGCTGATCCAACTCGCGTTGGTGTTCGCGCTGTTCACGGCCGCCGCGTCCGCCGTCTACCTCATCAACGACGCGCGCGACGCCGACGCCGACCGCGCGCACCCCACCAAGTGCCGCAGACCGGTCGCCGCGGGGCAGGTGCCGGTGCCGGTCGCGTACTCGGTGGGCGGGCTGCTCGCCGTGCTCGCGCCGCTGGCCGCCGCCGCGCTCTGCACGCCCCTGACGGCCGGGCTGCTCGCCGCCTACGTAGTGATGCAACTGGCCTACTGCGTCAGCCTCAAGCACGTCCTCGTCGTCGATCTCGCCGTCGTCACCACCGGCTTCCTGATGCGGGCGATGATCGGGGGAGTGGCCCTGGACATCCCGCTCTCCCGCTGGTTCCTGATCACCACGGGCTTCGGCGCGCTCTTCATGGTCTCCGCCAAGCGCTACTCCGAAGCCGTCCAGATGTCCGGGAAAGCGGGCGCCACGCGCGCGTTGCTCACCGAATACACCACCGGCTATCTCCGCTTCGTCTGGCAGCTTGCCGCGGGCGTCGCCGTCCTCGCGTACTGCCTGTGGGCCATGGAGAGCGGCGGCACCGGCAACGGCCTGCTGCCCTGGCGGCAGCTGTCGATGGCCGCCTTCGTCCTCGCGGTCCTGCGGTACGCCGTCTTCGCCGACCGGGGCACCGCGGGCGAGCCCGAGGACGTCGTCCTGCGCGACCGGGCGCTCGCCGTCATCGGCCTGGTGTGGATCGCGATGTACGGCCTCGCGGTCGCCGACTGGTGAGCCCCCTCAGGGCGCGGCTGCGGGCCATGGGCCCCGAACTGCTCGGCTTCGCCGCCGCCGGGATCTGTGCCTACGCCGTCGACCTCGGCCTCTTCATCTGGCTGCGCGGCCCCGTCGGTCTCGACCCGCTGACCGCCAAGGCGCTGTCCTTCGTGGCCGGCTGCACGGTCGCCTACGCGGGCAACGCGCTCGGCACCTACCGGCGACGCGCGGCGTCGTCCGAGGTCTCGCGCCTTCGCCAGTACGGGATCTTCTTCGCCGTCAACATCGCGGGCGCCCTGGTGCAGTTGCTCTGCATCGCGGTGTCCCACTACGGCCTCGGCCTGACCTCGCAGCGCGCGGACACCGTCTCCGGGGCGGGAGTCGGTATGGCACTCGCCACTGTTCTGCGTTTCTGGGGTACTCGGACCTTGGTCTTCCGCACAACGGGCAGGGAGGCATCATGGACTGGCTGAAAAAGCTCCCCGGCATCGGGCCCCTGGTGGAGCGTCTGATGCGCACGCACGCGTGGAGCGCGTACGAGCGGCTCGACAGTGTGCACTGGACCCGTCTCGCGGCCGCGATGACGTTCATCAGCTTCCTGGCGCTCTTCCCACTGATCACCGTGGCCGCCGCGGTCGCCGCGGCGACGCTCTCCAAGAGCCAGCAGGACAAGCTCGAGGACACCCTCTCGAAGCAGGTCCCCGGCATCTCCGACCAGCTGAACCTGGACGCCCTGGTCGCCAACGCGGGCACCATCGGCCTCGTCGCGGGCGCCCTGCTGCTCTTCACCGGCATCGGCTGGGTCGGCTCGATAAGGGAGTGCCTGCGGGCCGTCTGGGAGCTGGAGGACACCGACGAGAACCCCGTCATGCGCAAGATCAAGGACGCCGGGGTGCTCATCGGGCTCGGTGGCGCGGGGCTCGCGTCCGTCGTCGCCTCGACCCTCGCCTCGACCGCCGTCGGCTGGAGCGCCGACCTCCTCGGGGTCTCCAAGGACGGCTGGGGCGGGGTGCTGCTGCAGGCGATCGCGTTCGCCATCGCCGTCCTCGCGGACTTCCTGCTGCTGCTCTACGTCCTGACACTGCTGCCGGGCGTCCAGCCGCCCCGCCGCCACCTGATCACCGCCGGCCTGATCGGCGCGGCAGGCTTCGAGCTGCTCAAGCTGCTGCTCGGCGGCTACATGAAGGGCGTCGCCGCGAAGAACATGTACGGCGCCTTCGGAGTGCCCGTCGCGCTCCTCCTGTGGATCAACTTCACCGCGAAGCTCCTGCTGTTCTGCGCCGCCTGGACGGCGACGCGGAAGCAGCGACGTACGGAAGAAGAACAGGAAGAAGCACGGGAAGGGGCACGGGGAGGGGCAGAGGTGCAACCGAGGACTGCGCCCGGAGACGTCAGCGGCGGTTCTTCCGCCGCGCCAGGTCCGGCAGCGGCATCCGGCGGCTGATCACGAACCAGCCGGCGGCGATGAGCGCCAGGACGCCGCCCGCGACCCCGAGCGCCACCCCGATGCCGCCCGACTCCTTGTCGGAGGCGTGCGCCACGTTCTTGGCCGAGTCCGACCCGCTCTTGCCGGCGCCGGGAGCGCCCTTGCCGCTGCCCGTACCGGCACCCTTCGGGGCGACCAGTTCACCCACCGGCTCGACCTTGCCCGAGGCCTTGAAGCCCCAGTCCAGGAGGCGTTCGGTCTCCTTGTAGACCGCGTGCTGCTCCCCGGAGTCGGGGTTCATGACGGTGACGAGCAGCACCTTGCCGTCGCGCTCGGCGACACCGGTGAAGGTGTTGCCCGCGTTCGTGGTGCTGCCGTTCTTGACGCCCGCGATGCCCTTGTAGGCATCGAGACCTACGTCCCCCGTAAGGAGTCGGTTGGTGTTCTGGATCTCGAAGGACTCGCGCTTCTTCTTGCCCTTGTCCTTGCCCTTCGTGACCTTCTTGGTCTCGCCGGGGAACTTGGCGGTGGCCGTCGAGCAGTACTCGCGGAAGTCCTTCTTCTGAAGCCCGGAGCGGGCGAACAGCGTCAGGTCGTACGCGGAGGAGACCTGCCCCTTCTCGTCGTAGCCGTCCGGGCTGACCACGTGTGTGTCCAGCGCCTGGAGCTCCTCGGCGTGCGACTGCATGTCCTTGACGGTCTGCGGGACGCCGCCGTTCATCGCCGAAAGGACGTGCACCGCGTCGTTGCCCGAGCGCAGGAAGACGCCGAGCCACAGGTCGTGGACCGAGTACGTCTCGTTCTCCTTGACGCCGACCATGCTGCTGCCCGCGCCGATGCCCGCCAGGTCGGAGAGCTCGACCTTGTGCTCCTGCGTCTTGGGGAACTTCGGCAGGACCGTGTCCGCGAAGAGCATCTTCAGGGTGCTCGCCGGGGGCAGCCGCCAGTGCGAGTTGTGCGAGGCGAGTACCTCGCCCGTCTCGGCGTCGGAGACCATCCAGGAGCGCGCGGAAAGATCCTTGGGGAGCACGGGCGCGCCCGACTTCAGGCTGACCTGGGTGCCCGGCTCGCCGAGCCTGGCGCCGCCGACGGTCGACATCGACGCGGGCGGCTTGGGCTTCTTCTCGCCCCCCGGCTTGCCGTCCGCCCATGCGGGAGCTGTGGTCGACATGGTCAGCAATGCGGCGGAAGCGACCAACAAGGCGGTCTTTTTTACGGCAGGCACGGACGAGAACGTACAGGGCGCCGCTGTGGAAGTCGCCGCCGAGGTGGACAGTGTCGTGGGCGCCTCGGACGGCGCGGGCTCCCCACCCCGGCGGCGGTCCGGAAAGGAGGCTCGCGATACTGAACGCATGAAGCTCAGCCGCCCGGTCTCCTGGTTCCTGCTCGCCTTCGGCGTGTGGAGCTGGTTCATCTGGATCACTTTCGTCAAGAACCTGTGGAAGGACGGCAGCGGGCTCGCCTTCGATGACGCAGGCGACCCGACCGCGTACTTCTGGGTCCACCTGACGCTCGCCGTCGCCTCCTTTGTCTTGGGGACGGTGGTAGGGGCCATCGGGTTGCGCGGAGTCCGTGCCTTGCGCCGTACGTCATAGCTGATCAGTCACTCCTGAGGGGCGCGCTCCGTGGTCATCCTGTTCGTGCTGGCCGGTATCGCCGCGCTCGCGGCCCTCGCCGGCATGCAGTGGTACGCGTGGCGACGCCTGGTGCGGGACACCACCGCCGGGCCGGGGTTCGCCCGGCGCGCGGGCACCGTGGTCTTCGTGGCGGGACCGCTGCTGATGTTCGCGGCGGTCGCCAGTGAGCGGACCGGGGCGCCGTTCTGGCTCCAGCAGGTGCTTGCCTGGCCGGGCTTCATGTGGATGGCGCTGTCGATCTATCTCGTGCTCGCGCTTCTTGTGGCGGAGCTCGTACGGCCCTTCTTCTTGAGGCGTCGCACGAATCCCACCCCTACGGAGGACTCCGCTACGGAGGGCTCCCCTACGGAGGACCCCGCTACGGAGGGCTCCCCTACGGAGGACCCCGCTACGGAGCGCTCCTCTACGGAGAGCCCCGCTCCGGAGGCCCTCTCCACGGAGAGCCCCGCCCCGCAAGCCCCAGCCCCCGCCCCCGCCCCCGCCCCCGCAGAAGTCCGCACCGAGCGAGCCACCCCCTCGCGCCGCCTCTTCGTCTCCCGGATCGTCGGCGGGACCGCGGCGGCCGTCGCCGTCGGAACGGTCGGCCAGGGAACGTACGGCGTCCTGCGCGGCCCCCGGGTCAAGCGCGTCACCGTGCCGCTCGCCAAGCTGCCGCGCGGGGCGCACGGGTTCCGGATCGCCGTGGTCAGCGACGTCCACCTGGGGCCGATTCTCGGACGCGGCTTCACCCAGCGGGTGGTCGACACGATCAACGGCACACAGCCCGACCTCATCGCGGTCGTCGGCGACCTGGTCGACGGCAGCGTCGAGGACCTCGCGCCGGCCGCCGCCCCGCTCGCGCAGCTCCGCGCGCGGCACGGCACGTACTTCGTGACCGGCAACCACGAGTACTTCTCCGGAGCCGAGCAGTGGGTTGATCACGTACGCGAACTCGGCCTGCGCCCCCTGGAGAACGCCCGCACCGAACTGCCCGGCTTCGACCTCGCGGGCGTCGACGACGTGGCGGGCGAGCGCGAGGGGCGCGGGCCCGACTTCGCCAAGGCGCTGGGTGACCGGGACCGCTCGCGGGCCTCCGTGCTCCTGGCCCATCAGCCGGTCGTCATCCACGACGCCGTCAAGCACGGCGTGGACCTCCAGCTCTCCGGGCACACCCACGGCGGACAGCTGTGGCCAGGCAATTTCATCGCCGACCTGGCCAACCCGACGCTCGCCGGACTCGAGCGGTACGGCGACACGCAGCTGTACGTGACGCGCGGCGCCGGTGCGTGGGGCCCGCCGGTGCGGGTCGGGGCGCCGTCGGACATCACGGTCGTCGAGCTGGCCTCCCGCCAGGCTTGATCGAGTGTCGGTTCGATGCGGTAGGAACCTGGCTGGATACAACCGGGCCACAAGGTGACGGTGTGACACCGGGCACTACCTCTGCGCAGCATTAAGTGTTGGAAGTGTGTGCGGTTCTTGGCGCTTTGGTGTGCCATAGGGGGAACGTTGTTACGACGTCAGGCTTTCTCGCTGCCGCCGCACCCGGCATCCGTCTCGCTCGCCCGACTCCGCGTTCATGATCATCTCGCCGCCTGGGGGCACAAGGAGGAGAGCGGGGCGCTCCAGGACACCGTGCTCCTCGTGTCGGAACTGGCGACGAACGCCGTCTGTCACGGACACGTCCAGGAGCGGGAGTTCGAGGTCGCGGTCACGGTGCTCGCCGACGGCGACTGCTTCATCGAGGTCTCCGACGAGAACCCGACCAGGCCCGAGCTGCGGGAAGTGGGCCCCTGGGAGGAGAACGGCCGCGGCCTGCGCCTCCTGGACGGCCTCGCCGAGGCGTGGGGCGTCTGGCAGCGGGGACGGCACGGGAAGACGGTCTGGGCGCTGGTGCGGGGCCGAGACGCCCGGCAGGCAGCCTTGCCGTGACAGCCGGCAGCTCTGCCGTGGCCCACGCGCAGCCTCCCCCTGGCACACGCGCGGCACCCTCAATCAGCCCTTCGCGCGGGCAACGTGACCGTCACCGTGAGCCCCGCCCCCGGCGCCGTCTCCACCCCCACCTCGCCGCCGTGCGCCACGACGACCCCCTGCACGATCGCCATCCCGAGCCCGCTGCCCGCGCCCCCGCCCGCACGGAAGAACCGGTCGAACACACGCGCCGCGTCCGCCGCCGCGAGACCCGGCCCCTCGTCCGCGACACGCAGCCGCACCACCCCGTCCTGCCGCTCCACGCCCAGCGTGACCGCCGCGTCGGCGGGCGTGTGGACCCGTACGTTGCCCAGCAGATTGCCGAGCACCTGGCGCAGCCCCGACTCGTCAGCGCGCACCAGCACCGCCCCGTCGGCACGGACCGTCAGCGGGCGCTCCGGCTCCTGCACCCGCAGGTCGTCGGCGGCGTCGCGCACCAGGCGGCTCAAGTCGACGTTCCTGAAGCGCAATTCCGGCTGCTGGTCCAGGCGGGCCAGGGTGAGCAGCTCGTCCACGAGGTGTCCCATCCGGTCGGTCTCTGCGATGACGCGGCTCCACGCGCGCGTGCGCTCCACCGGATCGCGGAGCATCCCCTTGTCGTACAGCTGGAGGTAGCCGCGGATCGCCGACAAGGGCGTACGCAGCTCGTGCGAGGCGTCGGCGACGAAGCGGCGCAGCTGCGCCGAGCTGCGCTCGCGGGTCTCGAAGGCGGTCTCGACCTGGTGGAGCATGGAGTTGAGGGCCAGACGCAACTGCTCGGTCTCCGTCGCCGGGGCGCGGCTGGAGGGAACGCGCCGGGTCAGATCGCCCTCGGCGATGGCCGACGCGGTCTCGACCATGTCCTCCAGGGGGCGCAGCCGGTGGTGCGCGGAGATCATCGTCAGGACGGCGAGCAGCCCCAACAGGACCACTCCGAAGGCGGCGTCCAGCTTGAGCGCCTTCTTGATGCCCGACTCGACGTCCTCCGTGTCCGCAGCCATCAGGACCGTCGTGCCGTCGGCGAGCTCCGCGCCCACCATGCGGTGGGCGTCGCCGCCCAGGTCGACGTCCTGCGGCTCGGACTCGTCGGCGACCGCCGCGGGGTCGTCCACGGCGGCGGCCAGGGCGCGCTGGCGCGGGGTCGGGGCGAGCGAGCCGATGGAGACGGGTTCGCCGCGCTCGTCCACCGCCACGAACACCGTGTCCCCGCGCGGGAGCGCGCTCGCGCGCTCCTTGCCGCCGGGCGAGAGCTTGTCGAGCACGATGCCCAGCTCCCTGAGCCTCTCGATGTCCTTCATGGTGAGCCCGGTGTCCAGCAGCGAGCTGCGCGACTGTGTCAGTTCGGCGTCCACGCTGTCGAGCAGATAGTGGCGCATGCCCATCACGCTCACGCCGGTCGCCACGATGACGCCGAGGGCAAGGAGAGCCACGTTCACCCACGTGAGCTTGGCGCGCAGCGAGCTCATGCCGCGGTGCGCACGCCTCATGCGAGGCCGTATCCGACGCCCCGCCGAGTCGTGATCACCGGCGGGCCCAGCGCGTCCAGCTTGCGCCGCAGATAGCTGATGTAGGTCTCCACGACGGTCGACTCGGCCTGGTGGTCGTACTGCCACACATGGCGCAGGAGCTGCTCCTTGGGCACCACGCGGCCGCCGTTGCGCACCAGGAAGCGCAGCAGGGCGTACTCGGTGGGTGTGAGCTGCGCCGTGCGGCCCGCGCGGCGCACCACGTACGTCGTCTCGTCCAGCTCCAGGTCTCCGTAGCGCAGCGGCGGGCGCTGGGGCAGGACGTCGCCCGCCCTGGTGCGGCGCAGGACCGCGCCGATCCGGGCGATGACCTCGTCGATGTTGAACGGCTTGGTGATGTAGTCGTCACCGAAGCCGAGCGCGCCCACGACCTCGGCGGGCGCGTCCCGCGCGGTCAGGAAGAGCAGGGCCATCTCGGGCCGCCGGGCGCGCAGTTCCCTGGCCAGGGCGCGACCGTCGCCGTCCGGCAGCATCACGTCCAGGAGCGCCACGTCGGGCCGGGTGCTCTCGGTGAGCGCGAGGGCCTCGCGCACGGTGCCCGCCACCATCACGTCGAAGCGGTGGTAGCGCAGGGCGATGGCGAGCACGTCGGCGATGCTCGGCTCGTCCTCCACGACCAGGACGGTGGCCCCGGCGCCCGGTCCCGCTGGCACTCCGACATCTGTTCCCTGCTGGCCTTCGGCGTGGCTCATGCCCTCAGTATCGGTTCGGGCGTTGTACGAAGTCCCGGTCCGTGCCTTGGAGTTCCTTGAGAATCATGGCCGCGCCGAGCCGTAGCAGCGCGCCGCCGCCGATGCTGAGGCTCCTGAAGGAACGGACCCGGGGGACCTGGCGACGCGGAGGAGGAGTGGAACGTGGCGGCATTGGCGCGGTGGTGCTATCGGCACCGTCTGGTGGTTCTCGTGCTGTGGGTGGGAGCCCTGTTCGGTCTGGGGGCGGCGGGGACCTCGGCGGGGACCGACTACTCGAATGTGTTCTCCCTGCCGGACACGGACTCCAAGCGCGCGTACGACCTGATGACGAAGGCGTTCCCGGAGAGCTCCGGAGACACCGACACGGTGGTCTGGCGCGTCGACGCGGGGGCCTCGGCCCGTGACCAGGACGTACGTTCCCGGATCGAGCCCGCGCTCAAGGAGATCGCCGGCATGAAGGGCGTCGGCGAGGTCGCGAGCCCCTACGCCTCCAAGGAGGCGGGCGCGGCCCAGACCAGCGAGGACGGACGCATCGCCTACGCCCAGGTGACCTTCGCCGAGGAGGCGAACTCGGTCCCCAAGGAGCTCGTCCAGGACGTCGTGGACACGGCTCAGGACGCCGAACGCGCGGGACTCCAGGTCGAGCTGGGCGGCCAGGCCATCACCCGCATCCAGGAGCCGCCCACGGGCATCGCCGAGATGGTGGGCATCGCCGCCGCGGCAGTCGTCCTCTTCCTGGCCTTCGGCTCGCTCTTCGCGATGGCCCTGCCGATCGTCATCGCCGTCTTCGGAGTGGGCCTCGGCATGCTCTCGACGATGCTGCTCAGCCACGTCACGGACATCCCCGAAGTGGCCCCGCTGCTCGGCTCGCTGATCGGCCTGGGCGTCGGCATCGACTACGCGCTCTTCATCGTCACCCGGCACCGGCGCGGCATCCTGCGCGGCATGGAGCCCGAGGAGTCCGCGGTGCAGGCCCTGAACACCTCGGGCCGCGCGGTGCTCTTCGCGGGCGGCACGGTGTGCATCGCGCTCGCCGGGATGCTGGTGATGAACATGCGCTTCCTGGACGGCGTGGTCATCGCGGCCTCCCTGACGGTGGTCCTGAGCGTCCTCGCGGCCATCACCCTGCTGCCCTCGCTCCTCGGGCTGCTCGGCCCCAAGGTGCTCAGCCGCAAGCAGCGGCGGCGCCTCGCCGCGACGGGGCCGGAGCCGGCCGAGGCGAGCGGTCTCGCGGCGCGCTGGTCCTCGTACGTCCAGAAGCGTCCTCGCTCGATCGCGGCGCTCGCCTTCGTGGTGATGGCCTTCCTCGCGCTGCCGCTGCTCTCCTTGCGGCTCGGCGCGACCGACCAGGGCAACCACCAGGAGTCGACGACGACCCGGCAGGCGTACGACATGCTGGCCGAGGGATTCGGTCCGGGCTTCAACGGCCCGCTCCAAGTAGTGGCCGAAGAGACCGACACCACCGCCCTGGTGACGACCATCCGCGAGACGGAGGGCGTCGCGCGGGTGGCGGCGGCCCCGCCCGCGGAGGGCATCTCGGTCATCAACGTCGTCCCGTCCACGTCCCCCCAGTCCGAGGAGACGGACCAACTCATCGACCGGCTACGGGAAGACGTGATCCCGCAGGCCGGAGTCGAGGCCCACGTCGGCGGCGTCACCGCCGTCTTCAAGGACTTCGCCGCGGTGACGGGCGACCGACTGCCCTACTTCGTAGGAGCGATCATCGCGCTCGGCTTCCTCCTGCTGCTGATCGCGTTCCGCTCGATCGTGGTGCCGCTGACGGCCGCCCTGATGAACCTGATCGCGGCGGCGGCGTCCTTCGGTGTCCTGGTGGCCGTCTTCCAGTGGGGCTGGGGCACGGAGTTTCTCGGCGTCGGCAAGGAGGGCCCGATCACCGCCTTCCTGCCCGTCATCATGCTGTCGCTGCTCTTCGGGCTCTCGATGGACTACCAGGTGTTCCTGGTGAGCCGCATGCACGAGGAATGGGTGCACACGAAGGACAACGCCCGCGCGGTGCGGGTGGGCCTCGCCGAGACCAGCAGGGTCATCAACTGCGCGGCCCTGATCATGATCTGCGTCTTCTCCGCGTTCGTCCTGAGCGGCGACATGGAGGGCGCGATGGCGGGCATCGGCCTGGCGGCGGCGGTCGCCCTGGACGCGTTCATCCTGCGCACGGCCCTGGTCCCGGCCGCCATGCATCTGCTCGGCCGCTCCAACTGGTGGCTGCCCGCTGGCCTGGAGAAGCGCCTCCCGCACCTGGCGGTGGAGCCGCGGGAGGCACCGGAGGAGACGGCGACCGTGCCCCACGCGCGCGTGGGGGAGTCCGACGGCGAAGGCGCCGCCTCCGTGGTGCACGGTTTCATCCGCACCGCGGAGGGCGAACCGGTGGAGGGCGCGATCCTGACCCTCCTGTCCAAGGGAGGCCGCCAGCTGGACCGCGTCACCTCCCTCGCCGACGGTTCGTACATCGTCGCGGCCCCGTCGGCGGGCGCCTACATGCTGGCCGTCACGGCCCCCGGCTACGCGGCCCGCGCGCGGCACATCGCGGTCGCGGACGAAGCGCTGGTGTACGACGTGGAGCTGGCGGTGGGCGAGATGGACACGGTGAACTGAGCGCCCCGCACCGGAGGGCTCGGGTGCGGGCTCCGGGTCAGGGGGACGTCGTCCTGACCCGGGGCAGCCCGGTCACCGACATCACCAGCGAGTAGAGCGAGGTCGTCGCCGCGATGAAGAGCCGGTTGTTCCTCGGCCCGCCGAAGGCGATGTTGGCGACGGGCTCGGGGACCGTGAGCCGGCCGATCAGGGTGCCGTCGGGGTCGTAGCAGTGCACCCCGTCGTGGAAGGCGGCCGCCCACAGCCGGCCTCCGTCGTCGAAGCGGATGTTGTCGAAGCCGGTCTTCGACTCGGCGAAGACGACGCCGTCCGAGAGGGTCCCGTCGTCGCGCACGTCGAAGGCGCGGATCGCGGCAGCGCGGGAGTCCGAGACGTACAACTGCCGCTCGTCGGGCGAGAAGACGAGGCCGTTCGGCCCGTCGAAGCCTTCGGCGACGATCCGCACGTCACCGGTCACGGGGTCGATCCGATAGACGTTGCAGGCGCCGATCTCGGGGGTCGCGCGATGTCCTTCGTAGTCGCTGGTGATCCCGAAGTCAGGGTCGGAAAACCAAACTGACCCGTCCGAGCGGACCACGGCGTCGTTCGGGCTGTTGAACCGCTTGCCCTCGAAGCGGTCGGCGAGGACCGTGACACGGCCGTCGTGCTCGGTGCGGGAGACGCGCCGGTTGCCCTGCTCGCAGCAGATCAACCGGCCCTCGCGGTCCAGGGTGTTGCCGTTCACGTACCCGGCGGGTGTACGGAAGACGCCGACGGTGCCGGTCGTCTCGTCCCAGCGCAGCAGCCGGTCGTTGGGGATGTCGCTCCAGACGAGCTGCCGCCAGGCGGGCAGGTAGAGCGGCCCTTCGGCCCAGCGGCAGTCGTCGTACAGGACCTCCAGCTTGGCGTCCCCGTTGGCGCACCGTCCTGTGCGGAAGCGCTCGTCCAGAACCTCGTACGACGTAGGCACTTTCTGGGAAGACATGGCGACCCCTGTCTGACGCATGCATGAATGATATTCGGTGACAGGAGGATATTGCAGTACGAGATATGGTGTACGTCAAGGATGGATGAACGGAGAGCGGGAGCGCAGGCGATGGACGACACCGACCGAGAACTGCTGGCACTGCTGCAACAGGACGCGGCACAGTCGTACGCGACCCTGGGCAAGGCGGTGGGTCTTTCGGCGGGCGCGACCCACGAGCGGGTGCGCAAACTGCGCGAGCGCGGGGTGATTCGGCGCACGACGGTCGATGTGGACCCGGCGGCCGTGGGCCAGGGCGTGCTGGCCTTCGTCATGGTCGACTCGACGGCCTGGATGGGGGACCGGGCGGCGGACTTCGCCGCGATCCCCGAGCTGCAGGAGGCGCACGTCATCGCGGGTACGGCGAGCGTCCTGGTCAAGGTCCGCACGGCGACCACGGAGCAGCTCCAGGACGTGCTGCGGCGGCTGTACGCGATCGAGGGGGTGAGCGGCACGCAGGCGACGGTGTCGCTGGAGACGTTCTTCGAACGCCCGGTGCCGCCGAGGATCAGCCCCGCCGGCTAACTCCGCGCCAGCTCCGGCCGCTTGCGGTAGTCGGTGAATCCGACGACGTTGCCCCACGGGTCGGAGACTTCGACGGTCCACCCGGTGGCCACGGAGAAGGGCGGCGCGAGCGCCTTGATCCCGGCGGCCTCCAGTGCCCGCCCGGCGGCCCGGGCGTCGCCCACCTCCAGCCACACCCGGGGCGTGGCCCAGGCCGATGGCCGGTGCTCGACGCCCTCCTCGACCCGCAGCAGGATGCCGGGCGTCTCCTTGCCCACCTTCAGGATCGCGAGCCCGATCTCGTCGATCCGGTGCGCCACGGGGAACCCGGCGCGCTCGTAGAAGGTGACGGCCTCTTCGAGGTCGCCGACGGGGAAGAGGACGTTGTCGAACCCGAGCAGCTCGGCCGACTGCTCACCGGATTGACGAACGGACTGGTCAACGGACAGGCCGACCGACTGGTTGTCTGACATTCCGTCAGAGTAGGTCGGCAGGTGATGATTCGGCCGCATCGTGGGTGGCTGGCGGGGCGCTCGGACCAATCGTCGCCCAAACGGCCCAGACAGATCCGTTCGGGCCGGGTCGTGTCGCCCCCCGGCACGTGCCACGTTCTCGGGGGCTCGTGCCATCCCGGCCGGTCAGCCGAGACTCTGCCCGCTCATTACTTTCGACGCGTCGTCGGCGAAGTCGTGCTATCGGTTGATGGACTGGATCTCCTGGACCTCGACGTCCTGCGTGCCGTCGAAGGTTCCGTTGGGGAGGTCGCCGCCGGTGCCGCCGGAGCCCTCCCAGGTGATCTCCCAGGTGATGGAGGCCTTCAGCTGGAACGGCTTGCCGCCGGTGGCTCGCTGGTACGCGATGCCGCACGGCGGGTCCTCCTTGGAGGAGCCCTTCGTGTACGGGGTGCCGATGCTGCCGTCGTCGTCGACCTCGCAGTCGCCGGACGCGGGGAAGGTCCGCGCGTCCGCCGTGCCGGGCTCCAGGTGGAGCCCGACCGGCTTCGCCGTGGTCTCCGCCCACAGGCCCGTACCGGGCAGCTCGGCCCGGACCTTGACGTCCTCGAAGGTGCCCTTGTCCAGCCAGACCCAGGTGGGCAGATTGACCGTCGACCTGGCTTCGGGCTTCAGCTCGACCTTGGTGTCGGGGACCTTGATCTTGTCGTACGCGTAGGAGGCGAGGACCTTGGGCGTGGGCGCGTTGGCGATCTTCGGGAGGGTTCCGGCGTCCTGCCAGAAGAGGATCTCCTGGCAGTTGTACGCCTCCGGATCGTCCTTCATGTCAGGGTTGACGACACCGCGCCAGAACTTGCCGTCCTTGTCGAGGTTGAAGTTCTTGTAGGCCTTGATGCCGTCGCTCGGGGACTTGCCCTTCTCGAAGGTGTCCACCATCAACTGCTCGCCCCAGCTGAGCGAGGGCGTGACCGGTACCAGGTTCTCGTTGGGCGTCTTCTTGAGCTGGTCCGTCGCGGCCTTCACTTCCTCGGACGTCGCCACGGGCTCGTACCAGCAGGCCGGGGGCTTCCAGTTCGGATCCACGGGGGCGAGCGGCTTGGCGGCCGAGCCCGACTTCCCGCCCGAGACCTGCGCGACCGTGACGTTCGTGGCCGTGGCTCCGGCGGTGAGCGAGTTCCCGGAGGCGCCGCCGGAGGGGCCTGCGGGCGGATGGTCGTTGTCCTCGCCGAACGCGTGCGCCGCCGTCGGCCAGGCGCCGAGGGCGAGCACCAGAGTGGTGAGAACGGGCAAGGACCTCTTCAGCGCCCTCGTCACTTGTCGCAACCCCCGCGCACCGTCTCGAGCGAAACGGTGCTCCAGACGCCCTCGGACGTCTTCCTCAGGGTCGTGCGGTACTGGAGGACGGGGTTCACGTCGTCAGGAGTGCCCGTCTTCTCCTTGGTCTTGCGGTCCAGGGTGTAGCCCTTGCTCTCGTCCACGCAGTAGAAGAGCACGCCCCCACCGGTGTCGGAGATGCTCACCTGCGGATTGAAGACCCTGGCCTTGCCGATCAGGTTGTGGTTGTTGTCCACGTAACCCTTGATGTACGTCCTTGACGACGTCAGAGCCTGCTCCGAGTTGTAGAAGCTCACCGCCTCGGACTTCGGGTCCGAGTCGATGATGGCCAGGTACTCCGCCTTCAGGCGCTCCTTGCCGTCGTCCAGGATCGCCTGCTTCTTCGGGTCGCTGTTCCGCCACCCGGCGAAGTCGGCCTTGAACGAACCCGGCAGCTCCACCTCCGGCCGCTTCGCCCCGCCCGGCTTCGCCGACGCGCTCGCGGATGCCTTCGAGCCGCCGTCACCCGCGCCCTCGATCTTGTCCGAGGAGTCCTTGTCACCGCCCCCCGATCCACACGCGGTCAACAGCAGGGCCGCGGACGCGGTCAGCGCGGCCGTCATGAGACGGATGGAGCGGTTCACTCTGGACTCTCCCGTGGGGTGGAGTTGTTGATGGGTGATGCGTGTACGTGGTGGTGGTGTGTGTGGGGTGGCACAAGCGAATACACGCTATCTGTGGGGCCGCTGAGGACGCACGTGGGCCCCGCTCCTCGAAGGAACGGGGCCCACGTCAACGTACGGGCAGAGAAGAAATCAGAAGCGACGCGTGATCAGCGCGCGCTTCACTTCCTGGATCGCCTTCGTGACCTCGATGCCACGCGGGCACGCGTCCGTGCAGTTGAACGTCGTGCGGCAACGCCACACGCCGTCCTTGTCGTTCAGGATCTCCAGGCGCTGCTCGCCCGCCTCGTCACGCGAGTCGAAGATGAAGCGGTGGGCGTTCACGATCGCCGCGGGGCCGAAGTACTGGCCGTCGTTCCAGAAGACCGGGCACGACGACGTGCACGCCGCGCACAGGATGCACTTCGTCGTGTCGTCGAACCGCTCGCGGTCCTCCGGCGACTGCAGGCGCTCGCGCGTCGGCTCGTTGCCGGTGGTGACCAGGAACGGCATGACGTCGCGGTACGCCTGGAAGAACGGGTCCATGTCGACGACCAGGTCCTTCAGGACCGTCAGACCCTTGATCGCCTCGACCGTGATCGGCTTGGACGGGTTGAGGTCCTTGATCAGGGTCTTGCAGGCCAGGCGGTTGCGGCCGTTGATGCGCATGGCATCCGAGCCGCAGATGCCGTGGGCGCAGGAGCGGCGGAAGGTCAGCGACCCGTCAAGCTCCCACTTGATCTTGTGGAGGGCGTCGAGGACACGCTCCTTGGGGTCGATCTCCACCTGGAAGTCTTCCCACGTCGCGTCCGCCGAGACCTCGGGGTTGAAGCGGCGGATGCGGAAGGTGGCCGTGATGTACGGGGAGTCGGCGAAGCCGGCCTCGGGCTTGGCGTCTTCCTTGTCGAGGGTCGGGGTTGCCATCAGTACTTACGCTCCATCGGCTGGTAGCGGGTCTGCACGACCGGCTTGTAGTCGAGCCGGATCGACTCGGCGCCGTCGTCGCCTACCTCGCGGTACGCCATGGTGTGGCGCATGAAGTTGACGTCGTCGCGGTTCGGGAAGTCCTCGCGGTAGTGACCGCCGCGGGACTCCTTGCGGGCCAGGGCCGACTGCGCCATGACCTCGGCCAGGTCGAGCAGGTTGCCCAGCTCGATGGCCTCCAGGAGGTCGGTGTTGAAGCGCCGGCCCTTGTCCTGGATCGAGACGTTGAGGTAGCGCTCGCGGAGCTCCGCGATCTTCTCCACCGCCGTCTTGATCGTCTGCTCCGTGCGGAACACCATGACGTTGGCGTCCATGGTCTCCTGCAGCTCCTTGCGGAGCTCGGCGACCCGCTCGTTGCCCGTGGCGTCGCGCAGGCGCTCGACCTGGGAGACGACGAGCTCCTCGGCGTTCTCCGGCAGCTCGATGAAGTCGTTCTTCGCCGAGTACTCCGCCGCCGCGATGCCCGCACGACGTCCGAAGACGTTGATGTCCAGGAGCGAGTTGGTGCCCAGACGGTTGGCGCCGTGCACCGACACGCAGGCCACCTCGCCCGCCGCGTACAGGCCCGGGACGACCGTGGTGTTGTCCGCGAGGACCTCACCCTGGACGTTCGTCGGGATGCCGCCCATGGCGTAGTGCGCGGTCGGCTGGATCGGGATCGGGTCCGTGTAGGGCTCGATGCCGAGGTACGTACGCGCGAACTCCGTGATGTCGGGCAGCTTGGCGTCCAGCTGCTCCGGCGGGAGGTGCGTGAGGTCGAGGTAGACGTGGTCGCCCTCGGGACCGCAGCCGCGGCCCTCACGGATCTCCGTGTAGATGGAGCGCGAGACGACGTCACGGGACGCGAGGTCCTTCATGACCGGCGCGTACTTCTCCATGAAGCGCTCGCCGTCCTTGTTACGGAGGATGCCGCCCTCACCACGGGCGCCTTCCGTGAGAAGGATGCCCATGCGCCAGATGCCGGTCGGGTGGAACTGGAAGAACTCCATGTCCTCCAGCGGCAGACCGCGGCGGTAGCAGGCCGCCTGGCCGTCACCCGTCAGCGTGTGCGCGTTCGACGTCACCTTGAAGAACTTGCCGGTGCCGCCCGACGCGTAGACCACGGACTTCGCCTGGAAGAGGTGGATCTCGCCGGTCGCCAGTTCGTAGGCGACGACGCCCGCGCTCTTCTTGACGCCGTCGACCTCCACCAGGAGCTGGTCGAGGACGTAGAACTCGTTGAAGAACTCCACGCCCTCCTTGATGCAGTTCTGGTAGAGCGTCTGGAGGATCATGTGGCCGGTGCGGTCGCCCGAGTAGCAGGCACGGCGGACAGGAGCCTCGCCGTGGTTGCGGGAGTGACCGCCGAAACGGCGCTGGTCGATCTCACCGGCGGGCGTACGGCCGAAGGGCAGGCCCATCTTCTCCAGGTCGAGGACCGCGTCGATGGCCTCCTTCGCCAGGATCTCGGCGGCGTCCTGGTCGACCAGGTAGTCGCCGCCCTTGATCGTGTCGAAGGTGTGCCACTCCCAGTTGTCCTCCTCCACGTTGGCGAGCGCGGCGGCCATGCCGCCCTGCGCCGCGCCCGTGTGGGAGCGGGTGGGGTAGAGCTTCGTCAGGACCGCGGTGCGGCTGCGCTTCGTCGCCTCGATGGCCGCGCGCATGCCCGCGCCACCGGCGCCGACGATGACAGTGTCGTACTTGTGAATCTTCACTGGGTTCGCCTCGGCTTTAGCGGATGTTCGGGTCGAAGGTGAAGATCACCAGCGTGCCCAGAAGGATGGTGAACACCGTGGCGGTGTACAGCAGGCCCTTGAGCCACAGGCGCGTGTTGGCGCGCTCCGCGTAGTCGTTGATGACCGTGCGCAGGCCGTTGGCCCCGTGCAGCATCGCGAGCCACAGCATCAGCAGATCCCAGACCTGCCAGAACGGCGAGGCCCAGCGACCGGCGACGAAGGCGAAGCCGATCTTGCTCACGCCGCCGTCGAGCACCAGCTGGATCAGCAGGTGGCCGAGGACCAGGACGACCAGGACGACGCCGGAGAGGCGCATGAAGAGCCATGCGGCCATCTCGAAGTTGCCGCGGGTCGAGCGCGGGGTCTTGGAGGTGCGCTTGCGCGGCGCCTCGATGAGGGGAGCCGGGTTGTCGACGTCGTAGAGCGAGGCGCCTTCGACGGGACCCACTCCGGCTTTGTCGAGCGTGGTGTCGGACATGTCTGGCGTCAGCTCCCGAAGACTTCGCGGACGGCGTGGCCGAGGACCGGGTAGAGCGCCCCCACCATCAGGACGACCCAGATACCCATGACGGTCCAGAGCATCTGCTTCTGGAAGCGCGGGCCCTTGGACCAGAAGTCGACGGCGATGACACGCAGGCCGTTCAGGGCGTGGAAGAGGATGGCGGCGACCAGGCCGTACTCAAGGAGTGCGACGAGGGGGGTCTTGTAGGTGCTGACGACATCGTCGTACGCCTCCGGGGAGACGCGGACGAGAGCGGTGTCCAGCACATGCACGAACAGGAAGAAGAAGATGAGGACGCCGGTGACTCGGTGAGCCACCCAGGACCACATTCCTTCCCGGCCGCGGTACAGCGTTCCAGCCGGCACGGCAGAACCCTCCGGGAGCGGGGATTGGGGCCAGCCGGCTTGGGTGGTCGGACGGGCCCGGCCGGGTACGGTCCACCGGCCGCTCGTCATCGTATCGACGAGTTGTCGGTTCGCTCGCGCGGGGTAGCCAGGTGTGATCAAACAGGCAATCAAACAGGCACGTACGGGCTATTCAGGTCGTGCACGAGTCGGGTGAGTCGCCCGCGTGCGAGCTTCCTCAGTTCCTCGGCCGCAAGGACCCGCTCTTCCTCCGGGTCGTTGGCCAGACGGGCCCGGATTCCGGCGAGCAGATGGTTCAGCGCCTGACTCGGCGGGACGTCGTCCAGGCAGATCACGAAGACGTGACCGAAGCGGCTCTCGTACGCGGCGTGCGCGGCCTGCAGGGCGGTGTCCGCGGCGCTGTAGGTCCCCTGCCGGGGGATGACCGGACGCAGAGGTTCGCAGGCCAGAGCCTCGGCGAGGTCCGCGAGCGGCAGGTCGTACGCCGCTTCGTCGGACGCGGCGAGCAGGGCGTCCAGGTCGGGATACGGCCGGTGGGCGACGAGCCTGCGGGCCCAGAGGTGGCTGCCGCAGCAGGTGAGAAAGGCGGCTTCGGCCGCGCCGGGCTCTGCGGTGTTCAGTTGCTCCGGGGTGCGGTTCGGCTCCGCCGGGGGTCTCGGTGAACTGTGCGGGGGCAGCGGGGGCTCCTGGGCAGGGGGCATCGACGAGGGACGCGTGGGGGGATTTGTCGTAACGCTAGCGAGGCTTGGTGGGGACTGTCTGACGGATGCGTGAATTTCACCCGGATGGGAGAGTTTCGCTTCGCGTGGTGGACGGGGTGGCCTCGGGCCCCGCTCTACCGTGGGCGGATGACTGCCGCCTGTGCCGCCCGGTGGGGGGTTCTTCGTGCCGCCGCCGCGCGGCGGATTTCTCCTGCCCACCCACCCGTCTACCCGGCAGGAGACCCTGGATGATCCCCCGCCCCGTCGCCATCGCCGCCGCAGCAGTCGCCGCCGGAGCCGTCGCCCTCACCGTGGCCGTCTGGCCCGACGGCGGGAACGGCGGCGCGCCCGCCGATCCCCCCTCCGACAACAAGTCCGCGGTCTCCCCGACCCCCTCGCCCACGAAGTCGTACCCCCTCTCCAAGGCCCCCTCCACCATCCCCGCCGTACGCGAGCACAAGGCGGCCCGCGGCCCGGGATGGAAGCCGAAGGACGGCGGGCGCGTGGTCGTCTCCGACGGCGACCTCGCCGACGAGGGCAAGCTGCTCGCCGGGGAGCTGAAGCTCAAGTACGCCGGTGACGCCGACCCCCGCGAGGGCGACGTGCAGCTCGCGCTCACCCCGGAGGAGTCCAAGGCGTCCGGCACGTCCGACGGCAGGGACGAGTCGTACTCCCTCTCCGTGAAGGGGCAGCGGGTGAAGATCACCGCCCCCGAGGAGTCCGGCGTCTTCTACGGGACCCGCACCCTGAAGCAGGAGGTGCGCGGCGGCAAGGCCGCGCCCGAAGGCGTCGTGCGCGACCGGCCCGCCAAGCCCCGGCGCGGCTTCATGATCGACATCGCGCGCAAGCACTTCGACGCCAAGTGGATCGAGGACCGCATCCGCGAGCTCGGCGACCTCAAGTACAACGAGATGGGCCTGCACTTCTCCGACGACCAGGCCTTCCGCATCGAGTCGAAGTCGCACCCCGAGATCGTCTCGCGCGACCACCTCAGCAAGGCGCAGGTCCGCCGCATCCTCAAGCTCGCGGCCGGCCGCCACATCACCGTCGTGCCCGAGATCGACTCGCCGGGCCACCTCGGCGCGGTCATCGCCGCGCACCCCTCGCTCCAGCTCCGCGACACCCGTGGCGTCGCCGCGCGCGGCGCGGTCGACATCTCCAAGCCGCAGGCGGCGGAGATCGTCGACGATCTCCTGGAGGAGTACGCGGATCTCTTCCCGGGGCGCTTCTGGCACCTCGGCGCCGACGAGTACCGCGCCCTCACGGTCAGCGACCCCGAGGCCAGCTATCCGCAGCTGGCGTCCGCCGCCCGCGAGAAGTACGGCTCCGGCGCCCGCGTCCAGGACCTCGCGACCGGCTGGCTCAACGACCGGGCCGAGACCATGCGCCCCTACGAGCGCGGGCTCAGGGCCTGGAACGACGGCTTCTTCCGCGGCGGGGTGGAGAAGGCGGACGAGGACCTCGAAGTCGCGTACTGGACGGGCAAGGAGATCGGGGCGAGGGAGCCGGTCGAGTATTTGAAGGACGGGCGGAAGGTCGTCAACTACAACGACGAGTACCTCTACTACGTCCTCGGCCAGCCCAACACCTTCCGCTATCCCACCGGGCAGCGGATCTACGAGCAGTGGACGCCGCTGGTGATCCGCGGGACGAAGCCGGTGAGCGCCGAGTACGACGACCAGATCCTCGGCGGCTCCTTCGCCGTCTGGTGCGACCTGGCGGGTTCGCAGACGCAGGAGCAGGTGGCGCGGGGAATCCGGATGCCGCTGCGGGCGACGGTCCAGAAGCTGTGGGACGCGCGGAAGCCGGGCCTGTCCTGGGACGAGTTCGTGAAGCTGGCCGATCAGGTGGGGTAGGCCGTGGGGCGGGGGTCGTGGGGCGGGCCGGGAGGCAGGCCATGAGGCAGGCCGTGGGGCGGGTCCCGCGCCGGAGAGGTCCGCGAGATCCGTTTTCTGCTTTTTGGTGGCGAACTTGCCTACGTCTGTGGTGTATTCGGCCAAAGCCGATCGCAGCCGTCGAGCGCAGTTGAGCAGAGTCGACCCACGGGGGGACGAGAGCATGGGCTACTGGGGTTATTACGTCGTGGGCAGGAGCGAACGGCCGCTCGTGGAGCTCGCGGCGGTGGCGGGGGTGCGGGACGAGCTCAGCCTTCTCGTGCGGCGGGACGACGGCTGGCAGGTGTGGGAGGTGCCGGGCGGCGACGGCACGCGCGACGTCGGCAACATGAACACCCTGGCCCTGGAGACGGGTTCGCCCGCCCTCTTCGGCTACGTCATGGACAGCGACTGCGTGGTCGTCGAGGCGGCGGCCCCCGCGAGCGGCGTGTGGACGACGTGCCTGGCCCGCGAGGCGATGGCCGGGTACATCGGCGACGACGGCCTGAGCCTGGACGACTACTTCCTCGAACCGCGCGACGCGGCCGACCGGGCGGTGACGTGGGCGGCGGAGTCGGGCAGGACGGTGACGGCGGGGCCGCTCCTCGACGTACTGAACGCCGCGGCGGAACCCTCGGCGGAGGAGCTCTTCTTCCGCTTCCTCGACCGCCTCGGCGTGGTGCCGCAGTGACGTTCCTGGAGGCCCGCACGCAGTAGGGGACGTGCATTGTCCGCAACGGGAGGCGTACGACATGGGCGGCCCGAGTCTGAGTCTGGTCGAGCTGATCGCCGAAGCCGACACCAGGGGCTTGGCGGCGAGCGGTCTCGCCTGCCTCGACCGGTGTGTGCCGCTTCTCGGCGGCGGTGACGAGGTGCTGCGCCCGCTGTGGGGCAGCCTCGCGGAGGGCGGTTCCTGGGACGTGGCGCTCGCCGAGGTCCGGGCGCGGCTCGGCGGTGCCGACGTCCTGGAGGACTCCACCGCCGACGAGGCCATCACCCTCGCCTACCGCATGCTCGGCGCCGTGCCCTCCACGCGTTCCGCCGCCGAGCTGCGGGAGTGGGCCGACGCCTGCTCGGTCGCCGCGCTGCAGATCCACCGGCTGCTCGACACCGCGCCGGACGCAGGCGCGGGCCCGCCGTCCCTGAGCGCGCGGCGCGAGGGCCGTACGGACGGAATGTCACCGCTGGTCGCCGCGGAGCTGCGGCGCCAGGTGCGCATCCTGGAACTGCTGGCCAACCAGGGCGCGGGCGCAGGGGCGTTGCGCCAGGCGCTGGAGGTGTCGATCGAGGGCCGGCGCGTCCTGCGGGCGGTGGTCTCGCGACGGGAGCGGGGGAGCAGGGTCTAGCTTTTCGCGGGGCGGACGGTTCGCTGTCGCGATCAACAGGGGGTGGTGGTGAGTCCGCCGAAGACGATCGCCGGGTCCGAGGTGCGGGAGGGTGAAGTGACCCTGCGTGTGCGGGAGTTCATGTAGCGTTACCTCGACCGCTGCCTCGTACGGCGCTTCATGGCGTACGAGGCGGCCCCCGTCCCCGGCTGCAACCGGTGGCGAGGGCCTTCACCCCGAGTGCAACACCCGAAATGGAGCACCCGAAATGCTTCGTCATGTTATCGCGCCTGCCCGATTCTTCTCTCAGGTGCCCAACGAAATCATCCGCCATCCCCGGCTCTCCTCCGACGCCGTCCGGCTGTTGACCTGGCAGCTCTCCCTCCCCGCCGACGCCGCCGATTCGCTGTCCAAGACGGCCCAGAGCGCGGGCATCGGCAAGGTCGCCTTCCTGCGCGCCAAGCGGCAGTTGAAGGAGGAGGGGTACGTCCACGAGTGGCGCGAGCAGGTCGAGCGTGGGCGGTGGCGGACCCGGCAGCTCGTGTCGAACGTGCCGCTCGGCCGCGACGAGGCGGCCCGCGTCAGCGAGGGATCGCCGCAGGTCGCGCCGGTGGACGTCGTACCGGCCGTCGGCGCCCCGACCGGTCGGGACGTCGGCCGTCTTCCAGATCAAACCCCCGTGGGGAACACCCTCCAACCGTCCCCGGACGCCCACCGAACCGTCGACGCCCTGCACCGGCTGGACCCCCGCCTTCGCGTCCCGCGCGGCATACTGCCCGAACTGGCGGCCCTCGCCGAGGAGTGGCTGGCCGCCGGGCACACCGTGGACGGCGTACAGGACGAGATCCGTCGCCAACTGCCCAGCCGGGGTGCTCCCGTTCACCGCCCCGGCGGACTCGTCCGGTACGTGTTGCGGACCGTCCCACCCCTGGACGTACCGCCCGCTCCAGGCGCGGGCGTCTCCCAGATGGTGGAGTGCGCGGGGGCTCACGTCCAGCCGCGTCTCTTCCGTCCCCTCGCCGATGAGATCCTCTGCGCCGACTGCCGTCAGGCGCGGGCGGAGACCACTGCCGGGCCGCCCGAGGCCACCGCCGCACGAGGCGCGGACGCGGTGCGCGCTGCCCTGCGGCGGGGCGGCGGGCCTGGGGCGGCATACGGCGAGCGCCGTGCCGCTCCCCAGACCTGAGGGGAGCAGCACGGCGCATAGGACCGTTTCGGGGACCGTCCGCCGTTACGGCGTCAGCAGTTGGCCCAAGTGAGCCGCCGCCGGAGTTCCCAGCTGCGTACGGCCGTAGTACACGGCGCCCGTCGTCGAGACGCCCGATGCTCCGCTGTCCAGTTGGAGGATCGTGCCGTTGCCCTCGTCCTCTCCGTCCACGCCGATCGCCAGATCCGCGCGGCCGTAGCCCGACAGGTCCGTCAGGAGCACCGAGGAGCCCAAGCGGTCCGCCGACTCCGTGGAGCCCGTGATGCCCTCCGTGTCCTGCGAGAAGGCCTGCGCGCCCGTGCCCGTCAGGCCCGATGACGAGCCCTTCAGGAGGAGCGACGTGCCCGCGTCCTTCCTTGCCGCACCGGAACGCGTGATGTCCTCGTTCGGGGCGCCCGCCAGGACGTCCGCGTAACCGTCCAGGTTGAAGTCGCCCGCCGAGACCGACCAGCCCATCGCGTCGCCCGACTCGGCGGCGCCCGGGACTCCGGACGTGTCCTGGTGGACCGTCTTCATGCCGGTCGTCGTGAAGCCCGTCGACGTGCCCGGGACCACCGTCACCTGGCCGCCCGCGAACGCGCCCGACTCCGCCGTGTACGGCTGGCCGATGACCAGGTCGTCGTAGCCGTTGCCGTTCACGTCGCCCACGGCCAGCGAGCGGCCGCCCTTGACCGTCAGCGAACCGACCCTGCTCAGGCCCGTCTTGGTGCCCTTGAACCACTGGACGCGGCCGACGCCCGACTGGTCGCGGTAGTTCAGGGCCACGTCCGCGTAGCCGTCACGGTTGAAGTCGCCGGACGCCGCATCGGCGTACGAGATGGCTCCGTCGCCCGACGTGAGGTCGCCGCCCACCTCGATGCCCGCCTTGAAGCGCGCCGCCCAGCTGCCGCCGGTGCCGGTGGCCGCCGCGAAGACGTCCGCCTTGCCGTCCGCGTTGAAGTCGCCGACCGTCACGGCCGAGCCGAACTTGGCGCCCGGGTAGTGGAAGTCGTCCCCCAGCTGCATGTCCGTGCCGGAGTCGAAGGCCGGACCGTAGAGGATCGTGACCGCGCCGCGGTCCTTGTTCGTGGCGTCGTCCTCGCCGGGGGCGCCGATCGCCAGGTCCGCGTGGCCGTCGCCGTTGATGTCGCCCCAGGCCGTGGCCGCCGCCCAGTTGTCGCCCGCCTCTGAGGCGCCGGGGACTCCGGGGCTCGACTGGGTGAGGGTCTTCTTGGAACCGGCCACCGGGCCGTCCAGGCCGCCGGGGACGATCGTCAGGGTGCCGACGCCGCCCGAGGCCTTCGGCGTGCCCGCCACCAGGTCCGTGATGCCGTCCCTGTTGAAGTCGGTGGTGGGGATCGCCGAGTTGCGGCCCGCGCTTGCCGCGTAGCGGCGGATCTCGCCGAGCTTGGAGTACAGGTTCTTGCCGGGGCAGAGGGTCGCGAAGCCGTCCCGGTGGCCCGAGATCGTGTTGAGCGACGGGGTGTCGCCCTTCTTCCACACGCCCGTGTCGTCGGCCGCCGTCAGCGTGGCCTTGCCCTGCGGGTCGCCCCCGTACTGGCCCAGCTTCCAGGCCGCGACCCGGGAGACCGATTCCAGGGCGGCGCGCGTCGGCTTGCCCGCCTTCTTGTACGTCTCGCCCGGGGCCGGGTTCTCGTTGCCCTCGAAGTCGCCGAGGACCGCGATGCCCGCGGACTCGCCGTTGAAGCCGTACGTGTGCGCGCCGCGCACCGGCAGGTCGGTGCCACCGCCGCGGCCCTCGAAGACCTGGCCGCACTTGTCCACGAGGAAGTTGTAGCCGAGGTCGTTCCAGCCCTCGGTCTCCACGTGGTACGTCATGACGCCGCGGACCAGGGCCGCCGACTGGGCGCAGCTGTAGTCGTTCGTGCCGACCGTGTGGTGGACGAAGACCGCCTTGACCTTGTCTATGTACTCCGGCGGGTCCTCGACCTGCGACTCGTCCGCGCCCCACGCCGCCCTGCTGATCATCGGCGGCTTGGTGACGGTGGACTCCGGCGCCGGCGGAACCGTGGGCTCCGGGTCAGGGGACGCGGGGTCCGACGGGGTGGGGGACGCGGGCGGCTCGGTGCCCGGGTCGGTGGGCTCCGGCGACGTGGGCGCCTCCGAAGGGGCCTCCGACGGTACGGGCGACGCCGGCTCGCTCGGCTCGGGCGAGTTCGGCGGCACGGTCTCGTCGGCGTACGCCACGGGCGCCATCGCCGAACCGTCGAGCGCCGGGTTCTTCGCCTCCTTGGCGGTCACGCCCGGGTCCACGAGATTGACCTCAAGTCCCTTGGGCAGTGCGGCACTTGTGGTGCCGTCCGCCGCGACCACGCGGACCTCCACGCCGTCCGACGGGCCGACCCACAGCGGCTCGGACGCGGCCCGCATGCCCGCCTCGGCCTTCTCGGGCAGGTGCAGCTCCAGGTCCAGGTGCTGCCAGCCCGTCCACTTGGCGCTCTCGACGGAACGCGTACGGACCTGGGCCGTGCCCTCGAGCTCCTTCGTCACGCCGGTCCACGAGACGCCGAGCAGCGAGAACTGCTCCGTCGACGTGCGCGGCAGCTCCCTCTCCTTGGCGCCGTCGGCCTTGAGCGCGATGTCGTGCACGCTCACCGGCCGCTTGCCGCGTGCGACGTCGCCCGGCTGATCGCCGGTCGAGGAGTCCGCCATCGCGTACGTGACGGCCCCCGCGCCGCCAAGGACGACGGCCCCGATGGTCAGCCACGCCCTGCGCTTGAGACTCAGCGGCCGGTACGCGTGCGTGGTTCGCGCTGCTTCGCGCGGTTTGCGCGGGCTCAAATGCCCCACCCCTTAGCGGAATTGCCGGTTCAACCGGGTTGACCAAAGCGAGTCCGTACGACTGCCTGCCGGCGAAAACGGTTGTACGGCGGTGGGCGAAATGTGACGTGACGTATCCCGCACTCCCGGGGTGTGACATATGCACTGAGCATTGCGCTGGACCACGTGACAGCTGTGAACGAGGAGTGCGGACGAGTGCGGGTGGGGGACGTGGTTTCTGTGGTGGGGAAGAGACGCCGGTGGGCGCGGGGAGTCGCCTGCTGTCTCGTGATGGGAGCGCTCGCGTCCTGCGGTGGTGGCGGGGGGAAGGTCTACGAGGGGCTGGTCGAGCGGACGCCGAAGGCACCGGCGAAGCCCGCCGACGAGGTGCGGGGCGGGCGGCTCGCCGCGGAGGCCATGGGGCTGCTCAGGGAAGCCGATTCGCTGCGCATCGGGGTCGAGATGAACTCCCCCAAGGGGCACCGGGAGGTCTCCGTGCACCTGGACCGCGCGAGCAACTGCACGGGCACCTTCGACTCGGGGCCCATGCAGCAGGGCGAGTTGGTCATGGTCGGGGGCGGGGACGCGTACATCCGGTTCTCGGACGAGTCGCTCGACGCGATCCGGGACGCCGCCGTGTCGCGCGGGCCGCAGATCGCGGCGCAGGCCAGGGAGCGGACGGCGCTGGCGCGCGGCAAGTACCTGAAGCTGCCGAAGAGCGGCGGGAGTTCGGGCTCGGGAGGCTCGGGAGGCTCAGGGGGCGCGGGAGGATCAGGGGGTTCGGGGGTCGCCTCACCGGCGAACATGTGCGATCTCGACAAGGTGCTGGGGCAGCTGGGCGGCGGCTCGCCCTCCGACATGGAGGACGCGCGGGCCCTGCCGGACCGGCGGTGGCACGGGGAGAAGGTCACCCCGCTCGCCACGACGGACAACGGGCACGACATGACGGCCTATCTGGCGGCGGGCGACAAGCCGTACATCGTCGGCATGACGCAGACGCGGGGCGACGAGCAGATGGAGATGCGCATGTCCGACTACGACAAGCCGGTCGCCGCGCACGTCCCCGACCCGTCCCTGGTCCTGGACCCCGGGGCGCTCGGCATGGGTGTCGGCGGGGGCTCGCTGTTCGAGGTCTGAGGGTTCGGGGCTGAGGCCTCTGCCGTCCGCGCCTGTGACATTTCTGTGCGGCCTGGCGCAGCTCAGCGTGGGGGCATGGACACGGTGAGCTGTGTCGTATCGGTACGGATGGGAAAGCGTGGGCCGAGGAGGGGAACCCCGTCGCGCACGGGCGCGGGACGAGGAGCTGGGCGCCGCGGTCGCGCGGGCACAGGAGGGCGACGAGGCGGCTTTCGCTGCCGCGTACCGCCTGGTGCAGCCGGGGCTCATCGGCTATCTGCGGGGTCTGGTCGGCCGCGACGGCGAGACCGCGGAGGACATCGCGGCCGAGGCCTGGCTGGAGATAGCCCGCGATCTGGGGCGGTTCCGCGGCGACGGGGCGGGGTTCCGCGGCTGGACGGCGACCATCGCGCGCCACCGGGCTCTGGACCACCTGCGGCGCCAGAAGGTCCGGCCGCGGCCGTCCGCCCTCGAACAGGACATGCTGGAGATTCCCGGGCCGCACAGCACGTCGGAGCAGGCGCTGGAGTCGATCTCCACGGACCAGGCCCTCGCGCTGATCGCCGGGCTGCCGCGGGACCAGGCGGAGGCGGTGCTGTTGCGGGTCGTCGTTGGCCTGGACGCGTCGGCGGCGGCACGGGTGCTTGGCAAGCGCCCCGGGGCGGTGCGGACTGCTTCTTACCGGGGGCTCAAGCGGCTTGCGGAGCGGTTGGGGGAGTCGGGGTGAGGGGGCCGCGGGGGCCGCGGGGGGCGGGGGAGCCGCGGGAGCCGTGGGTGGATTCCGGTGAGCCCCTTGCTGCGCTTCTCGCGGAGGCGATGCGGGCCGAGGGGGTTGACGCTGAGGCGCAGCGGAGGGCTGTCGCGGCGTTCCGTCTGGCCCGCCGGGCGGGGACTTCGGCGGGGGCTCCGCGCCCTCGGGACGACTGGCGTTGATTCCGGCTGCGGGTGTGTGGGGGTTGCTCGCGCAGTTCCTCGCGCCCCTTCACCGGCTTTCGGTTGGTTCTCGGGTGCGGGTGGGTGAGGGTTGGCCGCGCAGTTCCCCGCGCCCCTTTACCGGCTTTCGGTCCGTTCTTGGGTGCGGGTGTGCGGGGGTTGCTCGCGCCGTTCCCCGCGCCCCTTGCCCGCTTTCGGTCCGCTCTTGGGTGCGCGTGTGTGGGGGTTGGCCGCGCCGTTCCCCGCGCCCCTGACGGGGCGTCCCGTTAGGGGCGCGGGGAACTGCGCGAGCAGCCACAGTCGACCCGCAGACGGAATGGGCGGTGCCAATAGTTGAGGGGGTCGGGGACCAACCCCGGTGGGGGCGGAGCCTCGGGGGGAACTTCCGGTAGGCCCCTGCCAAGGTGAGCGGCCGGGGTCGCCACCCCCCACAGGAGAGACCCCGGCCGTCACGCGGACGGACCGCACGCGGCCCGTACTCCCTTCAGCGCCGCGCGTGCGTTTTCTGTCACACCGCGTTCTGTCACGCGCTAGTTGCACGTTGTACCAAACATGGACGCGGGCCCACTTCAGCCCGTAGCGTGCTGCTTCGCGCCAGGCTGCGGGGGCAGGACCGCGACCGGTGTAGGCGCATAGGGAGTAGTTGTGCTGGGGGACGACGCGGAACTGACCGCCGCGGTGCTTGCGGCGCAGGACGGGGACGAGACCGCGTTCCGGACTGTGTACCGCGCCGTGCACCCGCGGCTGCTCGGCTACGTACGCACGCTGGTCGGAGACCCGGACGCGGAGGACGTCGCGTCCGAGGCCTGGCTGCAGATAGCCCGGGACCTCGACCGCTTCAGCGGCGACGCGGACCGGTTCCGCGGCTGGGCCGCACGCATAGCGCGCAACCGCGCGCTCGATCACATACGTATGCGGGGCCGCCGCCCGGCGATAGGCGGCGACGAGACCGAGCTCACCGGGAAGCCGGGCGAGGCGGACACCGCGGACGAGGCGATGGAGTCCCTCGCCACCGGCGACGCCCTCGCCCTGATAGCCCAGCTCCCGCAGGACCAGGCGGAAGCCGTCGTGCTCAGGGTGGTCGTCGGCCTCGACGCCAAGAGCGCGGCCCAGACGCTGGGCAAGCGCCCCGGCGCGGTCCGCACCGCCGCGCACCGCGGCCTGAAGCGGCTCGCGGAACTGCTCGGCGCGGACGGCCCGCCGAGCGAGGGCGCGCTGGACGCCGTACCGCCGCAGAGGGAGCCGCGCGGGCGCACGGTGACGTCCGCCGGTGTGACGCATTCGCGTTCCCGGGCGCAGAAGGACATGTGATGGCCGACGAGGACTACAGGTGGCTGGACCGCGACGCGGCGGAGCGTTTGCTGAGCGGTGAGTCCATCGACGGCACCGACGATCACGCGCAGGAGCAAGCCGCACAACTGGCCAAAGCCTTGGCTGCACTGGCAGCGGACGACCGCGCGGGCTCCGTCGTACCCGCCGACGTTTCCTCCGAACTCCCTGGTGAAGCAGCTGCGCTCGCGGCGTTCCGGGAGGCTCGCGGCCCTAAGGCACGAACCGCTTCTACGCGCGTGGGAGCGGGCGAGACGGTGCATATCGGGCGCTCGGCCGCGCCCCGGCGCCCCGCACGCTGGGCCCGCCCCCTGCGCTACGGTCTCGCCGCCGTGTTCGCCGGCTGCATGATCGGCGGAGTCGCCGTCGCGGCCGGTACGGGCGTGCTCCCCTCGCCGTTCGGTGACCGGGAACCGCCGGGCCCCGCGGCCTCCGCGTCGTCCGTCGCGTCCCCCGAGCCGCTCACCTCCCCCTCGGGCGGGAAGAGCGGCACTCCGGACGTGGAGCCCGACGACGCGACGACCACCCCGGATGACCCCGCGCGCACCCCCGGCAGCAGCAGCGCGCCGCCGAAGGACGCCGAGGAGACCGAGGACGCGTCCAAGGGCGGCACGGGCACCGCGCAGCCCGGCTCCGGCGATCCGCAGCGCGAGGACGAGGCCGGCGACTGGTACCGCAAGGTCGTCTCCGCCTGCCGCGACTACCGCAGCGGTGAACTCCAGGGCGAGAAGAGGCGCCGCCTGGAGGAGGCAGCCAAGGGACCGCGCCGGGTGACCGAGTTCTGCGGCCGCGTCCTGGACGGATCGGGCGGCGACCGCGAGAACAGCGGCGGTGGCGGCAACAGCGGCAACAGCGGCAGCGGCGGCAGTGACGACGACGGCGGCAAGGGCGGCGACTCCGACAAGGGCGACGGATCGTCCGGCGGCGGCAACGACCACTGGGGCAACGGCGGCAGCAGCCCCGTCCCGCCGATCGTGGTCCCCTCGGTGTCGCACCCGGCGCCGACCCCGACCGCCTCGTACAGTGCGCGGCCCGTGCCGTCGAGGTCCTGACCTGCTCGGAAACCCCGTTTGCCGCGGGTGTGACGTTTTTTGAGGCAGCGGCGCAGTAAGAAGTGAGCCGACTGGTCATCGGCCCGCGCACGAGCCAGGGGTTCCCCCCGTACCTTTGGCTCAGTGCCACCAGCGTGGGCGGGAGACGTTCCCCCGATCCCGCCCACGCTGATTAATCTCCCCACCGCCCGAGCGCGGACCGCTCGTGGCTCACCGCAGGTGGCGGACCACTGGTGGCGGACTACTTGTAGACGACGACCTTGTCGCCGTTCTTGACCTGCGCGAACAGACTCGCGATCTTCTTCTCGTCCCGTACGTTCACGCAGCCGTGCGAAGCGCCGTTGTAGCCGGTCGCCGCGAAGTCCGTCGAGTAGTGCACGGCCTGGCCGCCGCTGAAGAACAGCGCGTACGGCATGGAGCTGTCGTACAGCGTCGAGACGTGGTGGCGGGACTTCCAGTAGACGGTGAACGTGCCGTCGCGCGTGGGCGTGTACTGCGAGCCGAAGCGCACGTCCATCGTCGACACGACCTTGCCGTCGATCATCCAGGTCAGCGTGCGGCTCTCCTTGCTGATGCACAGGGCGCGGCCGGTCAGGCAGGCCTTGGCGGGCTTGGACGGCGGGATGCCGCCCCCGGAGTAGAGCTCGTACTTCGTCGGCTCGCGCGTCATGCCGAGCAGCCGCTGCCAGGTCACCGTGTCCGTCGTGCCCGTGCCCGGCAGACCGCGCTTCTCCTGGAAACCCCTGACCGCGGCGGCCGTGGAGTCGTCGTACGTGGCCGTGGGGTCCGCGTAGATCCACTGGATCTGCCGGAGCCGGGCCTGGAGTTCCCGCACCTGGTCGCCGCGCTGGCCGGGGGCGAGCAAGGTCTTGGGGGCCGGCTTGGGGGCCGGTTCCTGTGCCGGTTTCCCGTCCGATGTCCCCTCCGAGGTTCCCTCCGATGTCCCCTCCGGCTTCCCGGACGCCGTATCAGGGTCGCCCTGCTTCGTCTTCGTGGGGGAGATCCGGATCGGCTGATCCTGCCCGTTCGCACCGTCGGCCTGCGCCTTGCACCCGCCGACCAGGGCGACCGCGAATACTGCCCCCACGGCTATCGCACCTTTGCGCACAATGACCCCCGCCATCGCTCGACCGCTCACCGGACTCGCCGGGAGTGTTCCCCGCGAGTGACCACCCCTGAACGTTGCCCCATGCTGGAGTGGGACCGCCATACCGGACAGGTAACGGAGAAGCATCTCCGGCAGGAGGCACAGAGCGATGGCGCGTGAGTCGGAGTCCGGGCTGCCCGTCGAGCCCGTGTACGGCCCGGAGGATCTCGACGGCTGGGATCCCGCGACGAAGCTGGGCGCTCCCGGCGCGTATCCGTACACGCGCGGCGTGTACCCGTCGATGTACACCGGCCGCCCCTGGACGATGCGCCAGTACGCGGGCTTCGGCACGGCCGTCGAGTCGAACGCCCGCTACAAGCAGCTGATCGCGAACGGCACGGCGGGGCTGTCCGTCGCCTTCGACCTGCCCACGCAGATGGGCCACGACAGCGACGCGCCGATCGCGAGCGGCGAGGTCGGCAAGGTGGGGGTCGCGATCGACTCGATCGACGACATGCGGGTCCTGTTCGGCGGCATCCCGCTGGACAAGGTGTCGACCTCGATGACGATCAACGCCCCGGCCGCCCTGCTGCTCCTGATGTACCAACTGGTCGCCGAGGAACAGGGCGTCGACGCGGGCGAGCTGACGGGCACGATCCAGAACGACATCCTGAAGGAGTACATCGCGCGCGGCACGTACATCTTCCCGCCCAAGCCGTCGCTGCGCCTGGTCGCGGACATCTTCAAGTACTGCCGGGCCGAGATCCCGAAGTGGAACACCATCTCCATCTCCGGCTATCACATGGCCGAGGCGGGCGCGACGCCCGCGCAGGAGATCGCCTTCACCCTCGCCGACGGCATCGAGTACGTCCGCACGGCGGTCGCCGCGGGCATGGACGTGGACGACTTCGCGCCGCGCCTGTCCTTCTTCTTCGTGGCGCGTACGACGCTCCTGGAGGAGGTCGCCAAGTTCCGTGCCGCACGCAGGATCTGGGCCCGCGTGATGCGCGACGAGTTCGGCGCGAAGAACCCGAAGTCCCTGATGCTGCGCTTCCACACGCAGACGGCCGGCGTCCAGCTCACCGCCCAGCAGCCCGAGGTGAACCTCGTGCGGGTCGCGGTCCAGGGCCTCGGCGCGGTGCTCGGCGGCACCCAGTCGCTGCACACGAACTCCTTCGACGAGGCGATCGCGCTGCCGACCGACAAGAGCGCGCGCCTGGCCCTGCGCACCCAGCAGGTCCTGGCGTACGAGACGGACGTGACGGCCACGGTCG
Source organism: Streptomyces sp. NPDC055243 (assembly GCF_044544025.1). Taxonomy (NCBI): domain Bacteria; kingdom Bacillati; phylum Actinomycetota; class Actinomycetes; order Kitasatosporales; family Streptomycetaceae; genus Streptomyces; species Streptomyces sp. NPDC055243. The sequence continues at coordinate 63,524 of NZ_JBITWR010000023.1, read as the reverse complement.
ACCCGTTCGCCGGGTCGTACGTCGTCGAGAGGATGACGGACGACGTCGAGGCCGCGGCCCTCGAACTCATGGAGCGCGTCGAGGACATGGGCGGCGCGGTGGCCGCCATCGAGAACGGCTTCCAGAAGAACGAGATCGAGCGCAGCGCCTACCGCATCGCCCAGGAGACCGACTCCGGCGAACGCGTCGTGGTCGGCGTCAACCGCTTCCAGCTGGACGAGGAGGAGCCCTACGAACCCCTCCGCGTGGACCCCGCCATCGAGGCCCGGCAGGCGGCCCGCCTCGCGAGTCTGCGGGCGGAGCGCGACCAGGCGGCGGTGGACGCGGCGCTCTCGGAGCTCCGGAAGGCGGCGAAGGGGGACGCCAATGTCCTCTACCCGATGAAGGACGCGCTGCGGGCGCGGGCGACGGTGGGCGAGGTGTGCGACGCGCTGCGGGAGGTGTGGGGGGCGTACGTGCCGACGGACGCGTTCTGAGGCCCCGACATTCCGGCCTGAGGTCTTGAGATCTTGAGGTCCTGAGGTCCTGAGGGGAGATGCGGTGTCCGATGTGCGGACACCGCATCCGCTATGTCGTACGCGCGTGCGAGACTCCGCCCCATGCTGGGTGTCACCGATCTTCCGACCTATCTCGCGGGCCTCGCCCTGATCATTCTGCTGCCGGGGCCGAACTCGCTGTACGTGCTCTCCGTGGCCGCGCGCAAGGGCGTACGCACCGGCTATACGGCCGCGGCGGGCGTGTGGTGCGGCGACGCGGTCCTGATGACGCTGTCGGCGGCAGGTGTGGCTTCCTTGCTACAGGCCAATGCCGTGCTCTTCGGGATCGTGAAGTACGCCGGTGCGGGGTATCTGACCTGGCTCGCGTTCGGGATGCTGCGGGCCGCGGTGGCCATGTGGCGGACGCGGCGCGAGCCGGTCGCCGAGCAGGAGGGCGCGGAGGCGGGAGCCGCCGCGGAGCGGCCGTTCCGCAGGGCGTTGGTGATCAGCCTGCTCAACCCGAAGGCGATCCTCTTCTTCATCGCCTTCTTCGTGCAGTTCGTCGATCCGGGGTACGCCTACCCCGCGCTCTCCTTCCTCGTGCTCGGCGCCTTCGCCCAGGTGGCGAGCGTCCTCTACCTCACCGCCCTGATATTCAGCGGCACCAGGCTGTCGGCCGCGTTCCGCCGCCGCAGGCGGCTCTCGGCGGGAGCCACCTCGGCGGCGGGCGCGCTGTTCCTCGGTTTCGCGGCGAAGCTGTCGCTCGCCGGCGGGTGAGCTCAGGGGCCGGGCTCAGTGGTGCCAGGCTGATCCGCCCACGTTGTGGATCATCCGCTGGAGCACCTTGAGGGTGCGGACGTACTCCTCGTCCGGGATGCCCGCGTGGATCTGCGCGCGGGTCTTCTCCTGGCGCGCGGCGGCGTCGTCCCGGAGCGCGCGGCCCTCGTCGGTGATGCGAAGGCGCCCGTCGGCGCTCTCGGTGAGCAGGCCGCGCTCGCTCAGTGCGCGGATGTCGTGCTCCAGGGAACCGTCGCCCACGTTCAGGTAGCCGCGCAGGGTGGCCACGACGGCCGCCTTGTCGCGTCCGTCGTCGGCGACGATCTGGTTCAGGATCCACCACTCGGGCTGCGTGAGCCCGAACTCGGCGAGCATGGTGCGGATGTGGTGGACGACGGCCTCACCGGCGGCCGATGCCCAGTAGCCGATGGGCTGGGTGATGAGGTCTTCGTCGCTGTGGGAGTACGTGAAAGTGTCCATGCCCAGAAGGTAGAACCTCAAGTTTGCTTGAGGTCAACTGCCTTCGTGGATCAGTCTGAAGTACTCCGTCAGGCCCGTCGCGTCCTCGCCCGCCCAGCCGACGTACCCGTCGGGGCGCACCAGGAAGAGGCCCTTGCCGTAGGGCGCGTAGGCGTCGATGCGCCGGACGTGCACCAACTCCTCGTCCAGCGGCGGGAGTTCCGCGTCCGTGCCGACCGCGAGGAGCGTGCAGTGCGGGCCCCTGAACGCGTCGAACAGCCGCCCCGCGCCGCACGGCCCGTCCGGCGCCCGGTCGCCCGCCCGCAGCGCCTCCTCCGGGAGGCCGGTCCGGGTCTCCACCGACAGGGAGCTGTCCCGGTAGCCAAGACCCAGCTGGCGCGTGGCCGCCCCGCGCCGCTCCTCGCCCCGGTGGATGCGGGTGGACAGGCCCAGCATCCGCGCGGCGTTGGGCAGCCGCTCGGCCTCGTACGTGTCGAGGAGGGCCGCGGGTGCGCCGCCCCGCAGGACCGCGCCCAGCTTCCAGCCCAGGTTGTACGCGTCCTGCACGCTGGTGTTCAGGCCCTGCCCGCCCGCCGGTGAATGCACGTGCGCCGCGTCCCCGGCCAGGAACACGCGTCCCTCGCGGAACCGGTCGGCGAGCGCCGCGCGCGGCCGGAAGTCGGAGGCCCAGCGCACCTCGGTCACCTCGTCGGCGGTCAGATGCGTCCGCGCGGCGACGACCTCGCGTACGCCGTCGAGCGAGGTGTCGGGGGCGGTCCCGGCCGGGAACTGGGCCGTCAGCTGGAAGTCCGGCGTGCCCGACAGCGGGCAGAGCGCCAGGAAGCCCGCGCCCTCGGCGGTGGGCGGGAACATGTGCCAGTTGTCGCGGTCCAGGGTGGGGATGCGGACGTCGGCGACCAGGATCGGGTTCGGGTCGACGCTCTCGCCCGTCATGCCGATGCCGAGCGCCGCGCGCACGGTCGAACGGCCGCCGTCGGCCGCCACGGCGTAGGCCGCGCGGACGGTCCTGCCGTCCGCGAGGCGTGCGGTGACGCCGCCCTCGTCCTGGGCGAGGCCGGTCAGCGCGGCGCCGAACTCGACCTCGGCGCCGCCGAGTTCACGCAGGCGGGCGTGCAGGATCTCCTGCGTGCGCCACTGGGGGAGCATGAGCGGCCGGTCGTAGGGGGCGTCCAGTGTCGGCTGGATCTCCTCGAACATCCGGTGCTCGCCCTGCCGCTCGCCGTCCTGCCAGACCATGCCGACCGGGTAGGGGCCGCCCGCGGCCTCGGCCGCCCCGATGATGCCGAGGTCGTCGAAGACCTCCTGGGTGCGGGGCTGGATGCCCTTGCCGCGGGAGCCGGGGAAGAGGGTGTCGGCCCGCTCGACGACGAGGGCGCCGACACCGCGCCGTGCGAGGTCGCAGGCGAGGGTCAGCCCGGTGGGCCCGGCGCCCACGACGAGTACGTCGGTCGTGACAGCCACGGCAGGGCTGTCCTTAACGCTGTTAAGTTCCATGGGTCAGAGCCTGCGCTTAACGGTGTTAAATTGTCAAGGTGGCTACGACACCCCTGGACCGCACCCGCGTCGCGAGCACCGCCCTGAGGCTCCTGAACGAGACGGGCCTCGACGGGCTCTCGCTGCGCGCCATCGCCAAGGAGCTGGACGTCAAGGCGCCCGCTTTGTACTGGCACTTCAAGGACAAGCAGGCGCTGCTCGACGAGATGGCGACGGTCATGCTGCGGCGCATGAACGAGGATTTCGCGGCGGACGAGATGCCGGGCGCCGACTGGTCCCAGACCCTGGCCGCCGCGATGCGGGGCCTGCGGCGGCACCTGCTGATGTACCGCGACGGCGCGAAGGTCTACAGCGGCACGCACTTCACCGACCTGTCGTACGCCGCCCCCATGGAGGCCCACCTGCGCAGACTCACCGACGGGGGCTTCACCCCCGGCGGCGCGGCCCGCGCCTGGTTCACGGTGTACAGCTACACGATCGGCTACGTGATCGAGGAGCAGTCCATGGGCCCCGACCCCGTCAAGGAGGAGGGCGGCTACGACCTGGCGGCCCGCGCGGAGCGCCTTTCCGCGTTTCCGCTCGCGGCGGCCGCGGGCGACGAGATGTTCCGTGACTTCGACGCGGGGTTCGAGAAGGGCCTCGCCGCGGTGGTCGCCGGGATCGGGGCGACGATGACGGTCACTTCCGGGCCGACGGTCACTTCCGGGTCATGAGCCCGTTCCGGATCAGCGGCGTGAGCCGCTCCTCCACGAAACGGTTCAGCAGCCACGCGAGCAGCAGCATCGCCGCGACGGTCAGGCCGAAGGTCGCGTACGACGGGAGGCCGAGGCCCCGGTGCAGCGCGCCCACCGTCACCCAGCCCAGGTGCTCGTGCACCAGGTAGAACGGGTACGTCAGGGCTCCCGCCACCGTCAGCCACTGCCAGTCGACCCGGTGCAGGGCGCCGAGCGCGATCAGGAGCACCGCGGCGAAGCCCGCCGTCACGACCGCGATGATGCCGAAGGACGTGCGGTAGGAGAAGAAGTCCGGGTTCGGGGCGTGCCACAGGCGATCGACCGCGTAGTGCTGGCCGATCAGCCAGCTCACGCCCACGATGCCCCAGGCCGTGAGGTCCTTGCGGTCGCGGTGGACGAGGTAGATGCCGATGCCGCCGATGAAGAAGGGCGCGTACTCGGGCATGAGGACGAGGTCGAGCAGCGGCTCGTTCGCGCCCTCCGCGACGACCGCGGCCAGGGTCCACACCGCGCAGAACAGGATCACGCGGGCCCGGTTCGCGCCCGGCAGGACGACGCAGAGGGCGAACAGCGCGTAGAAGCGCAGCTCGGCCCAGAGCGTCCAGCAGACCCCGAGCACCCGGTCCACGCCCAGCGGCTGCTGGAGCATGGTCAGGTTCACCAGGGCGTCGCTCGGTGAGACCGCCTCGTACGCCACCACGGGCAGGGCGAACACCGCCGTCACCAGGATGATCGCGGCCCAGTACGAGGGGAAGAGACGCGAGGCGCGGGACGCGAAGAACGCGCGCAGCGGACGCCCCCAGCCGCTCATGCAGATCACGAAGCCGCTGATCACGAAGAAGACCTGCACGCCGAGGCAGCCGTACGCGAACCAGCTGTGCGCGGTGGGGAACTGGAGCCGCGGCGAGCTGCCCCACGCCTCGGTGATCTCGCCGTCACGGCCGCCGTAGTGGTAGGCCGCGACCATCAGGGCCGCGATGAGCCGCAGCCCGTCGAGCGCTCTGAGGCGGGGTCGCGCGCGCTTGGCGGCCGGGGCGGCCGGAATCGTGCGCGTGAGGGCGTCGGTGGTGTCCGGCCCCGGCGATGCCTGCGGGAGCGTGGTTCCGGGAGAGGTCATCCGAGTGCGGTCCGCTTGATGGAGCGCTGGACCGAGCGGGCGCGGCGCGCGACCCGGCGTACGGCCGCGTTGCGCGGGATGAACGAGAGCTGCGAGGGCACCGCTCCGGGCAGCGCCAGGGCCGTCAGGCGGCGCCGCTTGAAGTAGCGCCAGGTGTGCGGGGTCAGATGCGTCGAGAGGTACCGCTCGGCCGCCCCGCGCCGGCGCGGGTAGATCTGCGGCTGCATGGCGAAGCCGACGGCGACGAGCAGCTCGCCCAGGTCGGCGGCGGGCATGCCCGGCTGCCGTCCGGTGACCGCGCTCTTGTCGGCGAGGTCGGGGATCAGCGCGTCCACGATGGTGACCGGGACCCGGTTGCTGTTCTGGTAGGGCGCGAGCCGCTCCAGGAGCGTCTCCGTGCCGGTGCGGGCGACCGGCAGGTTGTAGAGCGCGGAGGCCGTGAGCAGCGCGGTCGAGAAGCAGCCGATGACGAGCGCGGGACGCATCCGCTGGTAGAGGACCTCGGCCAGGACCGGCGAGTCGAGGACGGTCAGCTCCACGCCGATCGCCTCCGCCTCCTTCTCCAACATCCGCGACCAGCGCGCCGGGGCCGTCGGGTGCGGTTTGAACACCACGCGGGTATGGCCGAGTTCGGCGGCGCCGCGCACCATGCGCACATGCAGCTCCTCCTCTTCCTCGGCGGTCAGGATGGAGAGGGCGGAGAGGTACTGGCCCAGGAGCAGGGCGGGTTCGTGCAGGTCCGGCAGGTCGTTCTCGCCGTCGGCCAGGCGGCCGAGCACCTTCACGAACGCCTCGGTCGGCACGATCTCCGGCTCGACGTCGAACTCGGTCAGGAGCAGCGGGGTCAGACCCGGCACCAGGTCCAGGTGGAGGAGGCGGCGCACCCGCGTGCCGACCAGCGGGTCGAGCTTGTTGCGGGTCGGGCCGTAACTCATCAGTCCGTCCGCGTAGACGTCCACGGGCGCGCCCGTGAAGATCTGCGTCAGGGCCAGGGCCGGGTTGACCTGGATCGACTCGACGGCCAGCTCGATGTCGTCGTCACCGAGGTCCCACAGGAGCCGGATGTACCGCTCCCACAGCGGGACGTCGTCCATCCGGGGGGCCCAACCGCCCGGATGGAAAGGGGAGATGGCCTCGTTCCAGGACCGTACGTCGTCGAAGCGGTCCCGCAGGCGCTCGAAGCCCGGCATCTCGTCCACGGCGACCGTCGTCTCCGGCGTCGCCGCGTTGTTGCTGATGAGCAGCAGCCGCCGGTCGGCCGGGCCGAAGCGGTCGGCGTCGATCGCGGCGGCCAGCGTCGCGGTGCCGTACAGCGTGGACGCCAGGAAGATCTGCGTCGTCGCCATTACGCGGCCACCTCCGCCGACACCGGGCGCCGGCGCAGCCGGCGAAGACGGGTCGCCCGCTGTATGTCCATGGAGTCGAGGGCGTCGTCGAGAACGCCCTGCGGCATCCGCTTCAGGGCGGCCGCACTCAGTGACTTCAATTTCCGCGCCACTTGTGGCTCGAACCTTTCGATGGATCCCAGATGGTGGGAAATGATCGCGCAGTAAGTACGGACGGCCTTCGGCAGGAGTTTGTCCGCGTCGCGGTCCTCTGCCGTTTCCCGGACCACCTGGTCGAATGCCCGGATGAAATCGAGCTGGCGTACGTCACCGATCTGCGTCAGTGACGACGCGACCCCGCGCCGGTAGAAGACGCCGAGCAGCCCCACCGCGGCGAAGGATTCCGCCTCGCGGTGCAGCCGCCAGATCCACGGCCGGTCCTCCGCGGTGCGCAGACCGTCCGTGAAGTGGAGCAGGCCCTGGTCGGCCAGGCGCCGGTGGTAGATGCCCGCCCAGGCGTAGGCGTAGTCGACGGACGTCGACCGGTCGGCGGGCAGGATGACGTCCCGCGGCGGCATGACGACGCCGCGCCTGCCGTGCGGGACCCGGTGGACGGAGCGGGCCCGAGCGGTGCACTGCACATGGTCGGTCCGCACGAAGTCGCAGCCCAACTGCTCGATGGCGGCGACGAGTTGCGCGTAGTAACCGGGAGCGAGCCAGTCGTCACCGTCCAGGAAGGTGAGGTACTCGCCGCGCGCCGCGTCAAGGCCCGTGTTGCGGGCGGTCGCCAGACCGCCGTTCGTCTCATGTCTGAGATGGACGGCGCCGGGCAGCTCGCGCGCGGCACGCTCCAGGATTTCTGGAGTCTCATCCTTCGAACAGTCGTCGACGAGAATGAATTCGAAGTCTTCGCGTGCGTTCGCTCGCAGACTCCTCAAGGTGTCGGGCGCGTATTGCTGCACGTTGTAGAACGGCACGATGACGGAGAGCTTAACCACGTGGGTGACGTTAGGTGTCGGCCCGGCATTCGTCTTGGCCGAAGGTGAGATGTCAGGTGAACGACGCATGGCGGAATGGTTAACCGGCCTGCTTACCGGCGGTTTCCCGGGCTGATTCGCCATTCGTCGGCGTGCTGTTAACCGTTTGTTGCACCTGAGTTGGGCCGCCAATCTCAATGCCTTCCTAGCGTCCTTCCTGTGCCAGTAAGCAACAGCGGGACGACACGGATCACCGTGCTCGCCGACTCCGACACCCGGTGGAAATGGGGTGCGCTCACCGCGAGCCGCCTCGCGGGTGAGGGAGCGGACACACGCCTCGACGGACGCCTCCTCCGCGGCCGGGCCACGCCCACCGTCCGTCAGCTCGAAGAGGTCGGGGTGCGCGCGGACTCGCTCCGCGAGGTCACCGCCGTCGAGTTCCTGCGCGAGGTGGAGCGCGAAGCGCCCGACGTCATCGTGCTCGCCCTCGTGGGCGGCGCGGTCCAGGCGGTCCTGCACGGTCTCGCCCGCGTGGCGGAGAAAGCCGCCGGCGAGAAGCGGCCCGTCGTCGTCACCGGCTATGTCGGCGTCGTCTACGAGAAGCTCGCCGACGGCCTGCTGCTCCGGCACGGCGCGGACGTCGTCCTCGCCAACTCCCGTCAGGACGCGGAGCGTTTCCGTGCCGTGTACGAAGGAGTGGGCGCCGACGCGTCGAGTGTCGTGGAGAGCGCGCTGCCCTTCCTCGGCGGCGCCGCTTATCTCGAAAAGGACCAGAAGCGCGACCCCTACACGGTCGTCTTCGCCGCGCAGCCCTCCGTCCCGGACAGCCGCGCACACCGGACGTACCTGCTCAGCCGCATGGTCAAGCACGCACGGCTGCACCCGGACCGCGAGGTCCTGCTCAAGCTGCGCAGCAAGCCCGGCGAACACACCACACACATCGAGGAACTGCCCTACCAGAAGCTCGCCAAGGGCGAGGACCTGCCGCCCAACTGCCGTCTCGTGTACGGGAACATGGGCGAGGTCCTCGACCGCACCGACCTGCTCGTCACGGTCAGCTCCACCGCCGCGCTCGAATCCCTGCACCGCCGCATCCCCACCGCGGTCCTCACCGACCTCGGGGTGCGCGAGGCGCTCGGCAACCACCACTTCATCGGCTCCGGATGCCTGGCGTCCTGGGACGAGATCGACGCGGGGTACAGCCCCGAGGCCGCTCCGGAGTGGGTCGCACGGCAGGGCGTCGCCCCCGACGGGACGTACGCGACGGCGTTCGACGCGGCACGTGAGCGCGTCGCGAGCCTCCTCGCGCGGCCCGCGCTGCCCGCGATCGCCCCGTACTACAGCCTCACCACCGCCCCCGGATACCTCCCCGGCATCCTGGCCCGCCACCACCTGGGCCCGGACGGCTCCCCGCTGCCCGGCGCGCCCGCGGCGGACCGCGGGCCAGGGCCGGTGCGCCAGGCCGTCCGCAGCGCGGCGCGCGGCGCCTACCGGCACGGGGTGCAGCGCGTGGCCCCCGTCATCCGGCGGATGGGCGAGCTGTGATCCCGCCCCGAGGCATCCCCCCGCAAGGCCCCCTTCCTGGCCCTCAAGGAGCCCCCATGTCCCACCCCCACCCAGCGGGAACCCAGGCCCACCGCGTCCTCGCCGTCATCCCGGCCCGCGGCGGCTCCAAGGGCGTGCCCGCCAAGAACCTCGCCCCGGTCGGCGGTGTGCCCCTGGTGGCGCGCGCCATCCGCGAGTGCCTGGCCGCGCGGCTCGTCACGGACGTCGTCGTCTCCACGGACGACCACGTGATCGCCGAGGCCGCGCGCTCGGCCGGCGCCGAGGTGGTCCTGCGGCCCGCGGCGATCGCGGGGGACACCGCGACCAGCGAGGCGGCGGTGCTGCACGCGATGGACGCGCACGAGTCGCTGCACGGCAGCACCGTGGACGTCGTCCTGCTCGTGCAGTGCACCAGCCCCTTCATCGTCCGCGAGGACGTGGACGGCGTGGTCGGCTCGATCCTGGACGGCGGCGCGGACACGGCACTGACCGTGGCGCCCTTCCACGGCTTCGTGTGGCGCGACGCCGACGACGAGCCCGCCGCCCTCGACGCGCGGCGCACCGGCGAGGTGGGCGGCACCACGAAGGTCGCCAACTCGACCGCCACCGACGGCGGTTACGGCGTCAACCACGACAAGTCCTTCCGCCCGCGCCGCCAGGACCGCCCCCAGGACCTCCTGGAGACCGGCGCGGTCTACGCGATGGAGGTCTCCGGCTTCCGCGAGCACAAGCACCGCTTCTTCGGGCGCACCGAGCTCGTACGGACCGACCCCGCGCGCGTCCTGGAGGTCGACGATCCGCACGACCTCGCCCGCGCCCGCGCGCTCGCCCCGCTCTTCGACGGCGGCCGGGCCGACGCCCTTCCGACCCGCGACGACATCGACGCGGTCGTACTCGACTTCGACGGCACCCAGACCGACGACAGGGTGCTGATCGACTCCGAAGGACGGGAGTTCGTCTCCGTGCACCGCGGGGACGGCCTCGGCATCGCGGCCCTGCGTGACTCGGGCCTCCCGCTGCTGATCCTGTCCACGGAACAGAACCCGGTCGTCGCCGCCAGGGCCAGGAAGCTCAAGATCCCGGTCCTGCACGGCATCGACCGCAAGGACCTCGCACTCAAGCAGTGGTGCGAGGAGCAGGGCATCGCTCCCGAGCGCGTGCTCTACGTCGGCAACGACGTCAATGACCTCCCCTGCTTCGGCCTCGTCGGCTGGCCAGTGGCGGTCGCGAGCGCCCACGACGTCGTACGCGGCGCCGCACGCGCGGTCACCGCTCTCCCCGGTGGTGACGGCGCGATCCGAGAGATCGCCGCATGGATCCTCGGCCCCTCCCTCAACAAGTAAGGAAAGTTCCTGCCATGAGCTCCAACTCCCGTCTGCGCACCTTCGGTTCGAAGACCGCCGGTCCCGGTCAGCCCGTCTACATCACCGGTGAGATCGGCATCAACCACAACGGCGACCTCGAGAACGCCCTCGCGCTGATCGACGCGGCCGCCGACGCCGGCTGCGACGCGGTCAAGTTCCAGAAGCGCACCCCGGAGATCTGCACCCCGCGCGACCAGTGGGACATCGAGCGCGACACCCCCTGGGGCCGGATGACGTACATCGACTACCGCCACCGCGTGGAGTTCGGCGAGTCCGAGTACCAGGCCATCGGCGAGCACTGCAAGAAGCGCGGCATCGACTGGTTCGCCTCCCCGTGGGACACCGAGGCCGTCGCCTTCCTGGAGAAGTTCGACGTCCCGGCCCACAAGGTCGCCTCCGCCTCGCTGACGGACGACGAGCTGCTGCGCGCCCTGCGTGCCACGGGCCGCACGGTCATCCTCTCGACCGGCATGTCGACCCCGAAGCAGATCCGCCACGCGGTCGAGGTCCTCGGCTCGGACAACATCCTGATGTGCCACGCCACGTCGACGTACCCGGCGCAGGCCGAGGAGCTCAACCTCCGCGTCATCAACACCCTGCAGGCCGAGTACCCGAACGTCCCGATCGGCTACTCCGGTCACGAGACGGGCCTGCAGACCACGCTCGCCGCGGTCGCCCTCGGCGCCACCTTCGTGGAGCGCCACATCACCCTGGACCGCGCCATGTGGGGCTCGGACCAGGCCGCCTCGGTCGAGCCGCAGGGTCTGACCCGCCTGGTGCGCGACATCCGCACCATCGAGGCCTCCCTCGGCGACGGCGTCAAGAAGGTCTACGAGTCGGAGCTCGGCCCGATGAAGAAGCTGCGCCGCGTGGCGGGCGTCGTCGCCGAGGCCGACGCGGCCGAGCGCGAGCCGGTCTCGGTCTGAGCGCGCGGGCGCTCTTAACGGGACCTTTCACCGGTACCGCCGACAAGGACAGGACACGGTCATACGACGATGAGCCCCCGACCCGGGCCGACGGCCCCCACCGCTGCGGCGCCCACCACCCTGGCGTTCGTGGAGAGCCCCGTACAGCTCCTCAACGTCCTTGAGTGGGCGCATACGGCCGGGGCCACGGGCCCGGCCGGGGGTCTCACCGTCGTCGTCCTCTCCCCGAACGACCCCATGACCCGCGGCCAGCTGCGCCGCATGGCCCAGCTGGCCCGGGACGAGGGCCTGAACGTCCGCTGGGAGGAGGCGCGCGGCGGCGGGGCCGCCCCCTTCCAGACGATCGGCGGCCTGACGGGCTCCCTGCGCGCGGCGGACCGGATCGTCATCGGCGATCCGTTCTCGCGCTACGTACAGCTGCTCCTGACGATCACGCGGGCCCGCTCGCTGGTGGTCGTGGACGACGGCACGGCCACGATGGAGTTCGTGGCCCAACTGGCCGCCGGCGAGCGCCTGGTGCGCTGGCACCGGCGCGGCGGGCGGCCCGGCGCGCGCGACATCGCCTTCGCCCCGATCTCGGCCGCCGCCCGGCGCCGGCTGACGCCCGGCGGCAAGCGCACGGTGGAGGTCTTCTCCTCCATGCCGATCGACTCGGCACCCGCGGGGGTGCGCATCACGGCGAACACCTTCGCCTGGACACGGGAGCGGTTCGGCCCGCCGCGCGTCTCCAAGGGCGCCGACCTGGTCGGCACCTCGCTGGTGGAGACCGGCGTGGTGGACCCCGACCGTTACGTGGAAGCGGTCCGCGGCCTCGCCCGCGCGCACGGCGCCACGCGCTACTTCGCACACCGGCGCGAGAGCTCCGAGAAGCTCCACCGCCTGGCGGTCGAGACGGGACTTCAGGTGGTCCGCCCCGACCTGCCCCTCGAACTGATCGCACGCCGCGGCCCGATCGGCCGCACGATCCTGAGCTTCCCCTCGACGGTGGTGCACACGCTGCCGCTCGCCCTCGCGGGCACCGAGGTCCGGGTCGCGGTGTGCGACATCGACCCGGCCTGGCTGACGGAGAACGCGTCGCCGCGGGCCCAGGGCTTCCTGTCGGGCGTCACGGGCACGGCACGTGACGTGCATCGCCTGGCTTCGGTGGCCTCGGCGCCGACGGCGCGTCGGGGGGCCGCGGCCCCGGCGTGACCAGCGTCTTTCCCCCTGAAAAGCGGGAGAGTTTACCCATCTCAACTAGCGGCTATGCGCCACGCGGCCACTTTTTCTTACCCTATCGGGCTGAACTTTTGTTGATCGTGGGTCAGTTGGCCCGCCCCTCGCCCTACCCTTCAGAGGGTGAACCAACTGATGTCACGAGAGTCCGAGCGAGGGTCCGAGGCCGATCTGCCCGGAGAAGCAGCGGGGGACGCTCCCGGGGAAGCAGTACTCCCCGGTGCGCTCCCGGACGCCTTGCGCACCGAACTCGTCGCCTTCCGGCGCGACTTGCACATGCACCCCGAGCTCGGGAACCAGGAGTTCCGCACGACCGCGGCGCTCAAGGCCCGGCTGGAGCGCGCGGGCCTCAAGCCCCGCGTACTCGACATCGGCACGGGGCTCGTCTGTGACATCGGCACCGAACAGTGGGACGGCGTGCGCCCCATGCTCGCGCTGCGCGCCGACATCGACGCGCTGCCCATCCCGGACACCAAGCTCGGCGTCGCGTATCGCTCCACCGTGCCCGACCGCGCCCACGCCTGCGGGCACGACGTGCACACCACCGTGGTGCTCGGGGCCGGTCTCGTGCTGGCCGACCTCGCCGACCAGGGCCAACTCCCGCAGCCCGTACGGCTGATCTTCCAGCCCGCCGAGGAGGTGCTGCCCGGCGGCGCGCCCGACGCCATCGAGTCGGGCGTCCTGGAGGGCGTCGGCCGCATCATCGGCGTGCACTGCGACCCCCGCGTCGACGCGGGCAAGATCGGCCTGCGGCACGGCGCGATCACCTCCGCCTGCGACCGCCTGGAGGTCTCGCTCGACGGCGCCGGCGGCCACACCGCGCGCCCCCACCTCACCACCGACCTCGTCACGGCCGCGGCCAAGGTCGTCACCGAGGTCCCCGCCCTGGTCGCGCGCCGTATCGACGCCCGCTCGGGGCTCGCGGTGACGTGGGGCCGCATCGAGTCCGGGCACGCCTGCAACGTCATCCCGCAGCACGCCGAACTCTCCGGCACCGTCCGCTGCCTGGACCTCACCGCCTGGCGGAAGGCGCCCGACCTGGTGATCGGCGCGATCCAGGAGATCGCCGACCTCTACCGCGCCAAGTCCGAGGTGAACTACATCCGCGGGGTGCCGCCCGTCGTGAACGACCCGGACGTGACGGATCTGCTGCGGGAGTCCATGGAGCTGCGGCGCGGGCCGCACTCGGTGGAGGACACCGAACAGAGCCTGGGCGGCGAGGACTTCTCCTGGTACCTGGAGCACATGCCCGGCGCCATGGCCCGCCTCGGCGTCCGTCCGCCAGGCGAGCGCACCGTCCGCGATCTGCACCAGGGCGACTTCGACGCGGACGAGTCGGCGATCACGGTGGGCGTCGAGCTCTTCACCGCGGCGGCGCTGCTGGACGGCGCCCGGTAGGTAACCACCGCTATTGGCCGGTTACGGCGGACCCGTTCACTCGGACGTAACCGGCCCTCGGCACGAATAGGTAACGGCAGTGCGAAACCCCGTTCCCCTCGCTTTCTACGCGCGTTACTGTGCGCCGAAATCAGGCCCTTCAAGGGTGCTTTGGGGAACGTAAGGGGTGCGTCCTATGCGTCTTCGTCGAGGATCTCGTGGAACCCGAGGATCGAAGCTCTCCCAAGTGGCCGTAGTGGTGGCGTCCCTCGCCCTCGCGGCCTCAGCGTGCGGCAAGACCAGCAGCGAGGCCTCGCAGGAGGACGACAAGGACGACAAGTCCGGCTCGTCCTCGAAGTACGACGCCAAGGGCGTCGGCCTCGCGTACGACATCGGAGGCCAGGGCGACCAGTCGTTCAACGACGCCGCGTACGCCGGATACGCCAAGGCCCGCAAGGACTTCAAGATCGGCGGCGTGGACATGGAGCCCGGCGACGGCGAGTCCAGCGCAGACAAGGTGCAGCGCATCGAGCAGCTCGCCAAGCAGGGCTACGACCCGGTGATAGGCGTCGGCTACATCTACGCCCCCGCGATCAAGGAGGCGGCCGAGAAGTTCCCGAAGACCACCTTCGGGATCATCGACGACAACACCGTCAAGGCCGACAACGTCGCCGACCTCGTGTTCCACGAGGAGCAGGGGTCCTACCTGGCGGGCGTCGCCGCCGCGAAGGCGACCAAGGCCGACCACGTCGGCTTCATCGGCGGTGTCGACATCAACCTCATCCACAAGTTCGAGGCCGGCTTCGTGCAGGGCGTGAAGTCCGTCGACCCCAAGATCAAGATCGAGAAGCGGTATCTGACCGAGAAGCCCGAGGACGGCGGCTTCTCCAGCCCCGACAAGGGGCAGAACGCGGCGAGCGGCCAGATCGAGTCGGGCGCCGACGTGCTCTACCACGCGGCCGGGCTCTCCGGGCAGGGCGTGATCCAGGAGGCCGGCTCCCAGAAGGTGTGGGCGATCGGGGTCGACTCCGACCAGTACAAGCAGAAGGCCCTGGCCAAGTACAAGGACTACATCCTCGGCTCGGCCCTCAAGGACGTCGGGGGCGCGGTCTACGACCTGACGAAGTCGGTCGTCGAGGGCAAGCCGATCACGGGCGAGCAGCGCTACGACCTGAAGTCGGGCCGTGTCGGGTTCGCCGACTCGAATCCGAAGTACACGGCCATGAAGGACGTGGTCGCCGCGGTGGAGAAGGCCGAGAAGGACATCGTCGACGGCAAGGTCACGGTGAAGACCACGCCGTAGCCGGTCCTGTGGCAGGTGGGGCGCCCCGTGCGGTGAGGGGCGCCCCACACTGCGTACATGCTCCCGCAACCTCGCGGCCACAGCTCGATAACGGACGGGACAGAAGGGTTCTTATGTCAGGTCTACGCGCGTTACGCTGCGGCGAAATCAGCGCCAGGTGAGGCGCTCGTACGTGCTTGTGCTTGCTTGTACATAAGGAGTTCCTCTCTATGCGCCGGGTTTCGCGAATTGCCGCAGCGGGTGTAGCCACCGCCGCACTCGCCGTCTCCGCCACCGCTTGCGGCGGCACGTCCAGCGACGCCGCCGGTTCCAAGGGCGACGGCAAGAACAAGGGCGTCGCCATCGCGTACGACGTCGGCGGCAAGGGCGACCAGTCCTTCAACGACGCCGCGACCGCCGGCATGGACAAGGCCGCCAAGGACCTGAAGGTCGGCAAGAAGGCCGTCGAGCCGACGGACGGCGAGTCCGACGCCGACAAGGCGCAGCGCCTCACCGAGCTCGCCAAGCAGGGCTACAACCCGGTGATCGGCATCGGCTACGCCTACGCGCCCGCCGTCAAGGAGGTCGCTGCGAAGTTCCCGAAGGTCACCTTCGGCATCGTCGACGACGCCACCATCGACGCGGACAACGTCTCCGACCTGGTCTTCAACGAGGAGCAGTCCTCGTACCTGGCGGGCGTCGCCGCGGCCAAGGCCACCAAGACCAAGACCGTCGGCTTCATCGGCGGCGTGAACAACAACCTGATCCGCAAGTTCGAGGCCGGCTACGTCCAGGGCGTCAAGTCCGTCGACCCGAAGATCAAGATCAAGCGACAGATGCTCACCGAGAAGGCCGAGGACGGCGGCTTCTCCAGCCCGGACAAGGGCAAGGAGGGCGCCAGCGGCCAGATCGAGGACGGCGCCGACGTGGTGTACCACGCGGCCGGCCTCTCGGGTCAGGGCGTCATCGAAGCCGCCGCCGCCGAGAAGGTGTGGGCGATCGGCGTCGACTCCGACCAGTACAAGCAGAAGGCCCTGGACAAGTACAAGAAGTACATCCTCACCTCGGCGACCAAGGACGTCGCCGGAGCGGTGTACAACCTGACCAAGTCGGTCCAGGATGACAACGCCAAGGGCGGCGTGGTCCGTGCGGACCTGAAGTCCGGCGGTGTCGCGCTCGCCGACTCGAACCCCGAGTTCAAGAAGATGAAGGACCTGCAGGCCGCCGTGAAGAAGGCCGAGCAGGACATCATCAGCGGCAAGATCAAGGTCAAGATCACGCTGTAACGGGACTGCGCCTTAACGGCGAAGTCACGGCCGCGGAACGGGGTGTGGGGGACGATGGTTCTCCCGCGCCCCGTTCGCGCGGCCCACTGCTCAACTCCCGTCGAACCAGGGGCGCTACGCGCGTAGGTGGCCCCTTTCCTGAGGATTCCCGAGGAGAGTGCGCCATCGACGCGTCCACCAGCCCTCCGCCCACCGCCAAGGTCTCGGCCGCCCCGGGTGGCACCGCCGTTGAACTCACCGGCATCACCAAGCGATTCCCGGGCGTCGTGGCCAACCACGACATCCGCCTGACCGTCCGCAAGGGCACCGTGCACGCCCTCGTCGGCGAGAACGGCGCGGGCAAGTCGACCCTGATGAAGATCCTCTACGGCATGCAGAAGCCGGACGAGGGCACCATCGCGGTCGACGGCACCCAGGTGACCTTCGCCAGCCCCGCCGACGCCATCGCGCGCGGCATCGGCATGGTCCACCAGCACTTCATGCTCGCCGACCAGCTCACGGTCCTGGAGAACATCGTTCTCGGCAGCGAGAAGCTGCACGGCATCGGCGCCGCGGCCCGCCGCAAGATCGCCGAGATATCCGACCGGTACGGCCTCGGGGTGCGCCCCGACGCGATGGTCGAGGACCTCGGCGTCGCCGACCGCCAGCGCGTGGAGATCCTCAAGGTCCTCTACCGCGGCGCCACCACGCTGATCCTGGACGAGCCGACCGCGGTCCTCGTGCCGCAGGAGGTCGACGCGCTCTTCGACAACCTGCGCGAGCTGAAGTCCGAGGGCCTGTCCGTCATCTTCATCTCCCACAAGCTGGGCGAAGTCCTCTCCGTCGCCGACGACATCACCGTCATCCGGCGCGGCACGACCGTCGGCACGGCGATCCCGTCGGAGACCACCCCGCGCCAGCTCGCCGAGCTGATGGTCGGCAGCGAGCTGCCCACCCCGGAGACGGCCGAGTCGACCGTCACCGAACGGGCGATGATCGAGGTCAAGGAGCTCAAGCTGCTCGCCGACGGCGAGTCGGGCCGCGCCCTCCTCGACGACATCTCCTTCACCATCCACGAGGGCGAGGTCCTTGGCCTCGCGGGCGTCGAGGGCAACGGCCAGACCGAGCTGATCGACGCGCTCATCGGCCTCAAGCACGCCGACTCCGGCGTGATCCGCATGGCGGGCGAGGACATCACCGCCATGGCCACGCGCCACCGCCGCGAGCAGGGCGTCGGCTACATCCCCGAGGACCGCCACCGCCACGGCCTCCTCCTGGAGTCGCCGCTCTGGGAGAACCGCATGCTCGGGCACATCACCGAGAAGCCCAACTCCCGCGGCAAGGGCGGCTTCTGGCTCGACCCCAAGGGCGCGCAGGCCGACACCCGGCGCATCGTCGAGCAGTACGACGTGCGCACCCCCGGCATCGACGTCACGGCGGCCTCCCTCTCCGGCGGCAACCAGCAGAAGCTGATCGTCGGCCGCGAGATGAGCCACAAGCCCCGCTTCCTGATCGCCGCCCACCCCACCCGCGGTGTGGACGTCGGCGCACAGGCCCAGATCTGGGACCAGATCCGCGAGGCCCGCCGCGAAGGACTGGCCGTCCTGCTCATCTCGGCGGACCTGGACGAGCTGATCGGCCTCTCCGACACCCTCCGCGTGATCTACCGCGGGCGGCTCGTCGCCGACGCCGACCCGGCCACCATCACGCCGGAGGAGCTCGGCTCGGCCATGACCGGCGCGGCGTCGGGCCACCTCGAACACGTAGAAGAAGACCCCGAAGAGGGCTCTGCCGGCACTTCAAAGGACGAGGCCCGATGAAGAAGTTCGACAAGGAGCGCGTGCTCCTCGCGGTGGCCGGACCGGTCATCGCCCTTGTCGTGGCCGTGGCGCTGACCTCGGTCGTGCTGCTCGCGTCGGGCAAGAACCCGATCGAGCCGTACACCCTGATGCTGGAGCAGATCAGCTACTCCGACGTCCAGGTCCTGACCATCAACCAGGCCGGGATGTACTACCTGGCCGCGCTCGCGGTGGCCGTCGGCTTCCGCATGAACCTGTTCAACATCGGTGTGGACGGGCAGTACCGCCTCGCCGCGATGACGACCGCCGTCGTCGGCGCGCACGTGGCGCTTCCCGCGCCGCTGCAGATCCCGCTCCTGATGCTGGTCGCCATGCTCACCGGCGCCTTCTGGGCGGGCATCGCGGGCATCCTCAAGACCACCCGCGGGGTCAGCGAGGTCGTCGCGACGATCATGCTCAACGCCATCGCGACGAGCGTCATCGGCTACATGACCCTCACCGACAACTTCGGTGTCCCGGTCGGCAACAACCAGACCACCGGCGAGATGCACGAGTCCGGCTGGTTCCCCGGGATCAGCATGGGCGAGTCCGGCGAGATCTACGGCTTCGTGATCGTCGCCGCGCTCGCCGGTGTCCTGTACTGGCTGGTCCTTGGCCGTACCCGCTTCGGCTTCGACCTGCGCGCCACCGGCGCCTCCACGTCGGCCGCCGCGGCCTCCGGCGTGAACGCCAAGCGCATGGTGCTCAGCGCGATGCTGATCTCCGGCGCGGTCGCCGGCCTCGCGGGCATGCCGATCCTGCTCGGCGACACCCACACCTACAGCCTCAGCTTCCCCGCGGGGCTCGGCTTCACCGGCATCGGCATCGCGCTGCTCGGCCGCAACAACCCGGTCGGCATCGCGTTCGCCGCACTGCTCTGGGCCTTCCTCGACAAGGCGTCGCCCGCTCTCGACTACGCCCAGCCGGTCGCGTACGACAAGGAGATCGCGGTGATCATGCAGGGCCTCATCGTGATCGCGGTCGTCGTCTCCTACGAGGCCGTACGCCGCTGGGGCCTGAGCCGTCAGCAGCGCCGCGTCGGCGAGGAGCTGGCCGCGG
Organism: Streptomyces sp. NPDC055243; assembly: GCF_044544025.1. NCBI lineage: Bacteria > Bacillati > Actinomycetota > Actinomycetes > Kitasatosporales > Streptomycetaceae > Streptomyces > Streptomyces sp. NPDC055243. The sequence goes on along the minus strand of NZ_JBITWR010000023.1, from coordinate 44,273 downwards.
CCGCCCGCAACGACAACGGCAACGACGGCAACAACGACACCGTGAAGGAGGTGGCTGCCCGATGAGCACGGCAACCGTGGCCAAGCCCCCGGCCAAGCAGCCCAAGCCGGGCCGCCGCCGCATCTCGCTCCCCGTCCTCCTGCTGATCATCGCGGGCGTCCTCGCCCTCACGTCCGTGGTCCGGCTGATCACCGGCGCGGACGGCATCACCTCCACCGGCCAGATGTCCACCGCGCTGCGGCTCGCCGTGCCGATCGGTCTCGCGGGCCTCGGCGGTCTGTGGGCCGAGCGCGCGGGCGTCGTCAACATCGGCCTGGAGGGCATGCTCATCCTCGGCACCTGGTTCGGCGCGTTCGCCGGATACCAGTGGGGCCCGTGGGTCGGCATCCTGTTCGGCATACTCGGCGGCGCGCTCGGCGGTCTGCTGCACGCGATCGTCACGGTCACCTTCAACGTGAACCACATCGTCTCCGGTGTGGCCCTGAACATCCTCGCGCTCGGCGTCACCCGCTACCTCTCCACCTTCGCCTTCGAGGGCAAGGAGGGCGGTACGTCCAAGCAGTCGCCGCCGGTCGACTCGCTCGGCGAGTTCTCCGTGCCGGGGCTTTCGGACTGGTTGCAGGACCTGAACGAGAAGCACTGGTTCCTCGTCTCGGACCTCGCGGGCCTGCTCGGCGGCCTGTTCACCAACCTCTCGCCGCTCACCGTCATCGCCGTCGCGATGGTGCCGCTGAGCTGGTGGGTCCTGTGGCGCACGTCGTTCGGTCTGCGTCTGCGCTCCTGCGGCGAGAACCCGGTCGCCGCCGAGTCCCTCGGCGTGAACGTCTACAAGTACAAGTACCTGGCAGTGATCATCTCCGGTGGCCTCGCGGGCCTGGGCGGCGCGTTCCTGTCGCTCGTCGCCTCCAACATCTACCTGGAGGGCCAGACCGGCGGGCGCGGCTACATCGGCCTCGCCGCCATGATCTTCGGCAACTGGATGCCGGGCGGACTCGCGCTCGGTGCCGGACTGTTCGGTTACACCGACAGCCTGAAGCTCCGGGGCGGCGGCACGAACGTGCACGCACTGCTCCTGCTGCTCGCGATCCTGCTGGTCATCGGCGCGGCCTACCTCGTATGGCGCAAGCGTTACGTCCCCGCGGCGATCACCGCGGCCGTCTCGGCGCTGATGTTCGCGTGGTACGGCTTGACCGACGAGGTTCCCAACCAGGTCGTCACCGCGACGCCGTACGTCGTCACGCTGCTGGTGCTCTCGCTCTCCGCCCAGCGGCTTCGGATGCCGAAGGCGGACGGACAGCCCTACCGAAAGGGACAAGGAACGTGACCGAGACCGACTGGGACGCGCTGCGGGATGCTGCGCGCGAGGCCATGTCCCGTGCGTACGCGCCCTACTCGGGCTTCCCGGTCGGTGCCGCGGCCCTCGTGGACGACGGCCGCACGGTGTCGGGCTGCAACGTCGAGAACGCGTCGTACGGTCTTGGCCTGTGCGCCGAGTGCGGCCTGGTCTCGCAGCTCCAGCTCACCGGCGGCGGCCGTCTGACGCACTTCACGTGCGTCGACGCCAAGGGCGAGATCCTGATGCCCTGCGGACGCTGCCGCCAGCTGCTCTACGAGTTCGGCGGCCCGACGCTCCTCCTGGAGACGGCCGCGGGCGTCCGGACCCTGGGCGAGATGCTGCCGGACCCGTTCGGCCCGGAGCACCTCAACTGATCGTCGCCCCCTGCCTGTTGCTGTCGCGCGGGCAGGGGGCGACTTCATCTCGCGGCTCTATGCGCGTAGAGTCGCGCTCACCGTTTTAGGCGCAAAGAGGGGTTATGCCATGGACGTCATCTCCGTCATCCGTACGAAGCGGGACCGAGGCGAGCTGAGCGGCGAGCAGATCGACTGGGTCATCGACGCCTACACGCGCGGCGTGGTCGCCGACGAGCAGATGTCGGCGCTCGCCATGGCGATCCTGCTGAACGGCATGAACCGCGGCGAGATCGCCCGCTGGACGGCCGCGATGATCGCGAGCGGCGAGCGCATGGACTTCTCTTCCCTCTCCCGCCCCACGGCCGACAAGCACTCCACGGGCGGCGTCGGCGACAAGATCACGCTGCCGCTCGCCCCGCTGGTCGCCGCGTGCGGCGCCGCGGTCCCGCAGCTGTCGGGCCGGGGTCTTGGCCACACCGGCGGCACGCTGGACAAGCTGGAGTCGATCCCGGGCTGGAAGGCCCTCCTCTCGAACGAGGAGATGCTCTCCGTCCTGGACGGCGTCGGCTCGGTGATCTGCGCGGCGGGCGACGGCCTGGCCCCGGCGGACAAGAAGCTGTACGCGCTGCGGGACGTGACCGGCACGGTGGAGGCCATCCCCCTGATCGCGTCCTCGATCATGTCGAAGAAGATCGCGGAGGGTACGGGCTCGCTGGTCCTGGACGTGAAGGTCGGCACCGGTGCCTTCATGAAGACCCTGGAGGACGCCCGCGAACTGGCCTCCACGATGGTGGGCCTCGGCACGGACCACGGCGTACGCACGGTGGCGCTGCTCACGGACATGTCCACGCCGCTGGGCCTGACGGCGGGCAACGCCCTTGAGGTCCGCGAGTCGGTCGAGGTCCTCGCGGGCGGCGGCCCGGCCGACGTGGTGGAGCTGACCCTGGCCCTGGCGCGGGAGATGCTGGACGCGGCGGGCCTGAAGGACGTGGACCCGGCGAAGGCGCTGGCCGACGGCTCGGCGATGGACGTGTGGCGCCGGATGATCGCGGCCCAGGGCGGCGACCCGGACGCGACGCTCCCGGTGGCCCGCGAGACGCACGTGGTGACGGCGCCGTCGTCGGGCGTCCTGACCCGCCTCGACGCGTACGACGTCGGCGTTGCCGCGTGGCGCCTCGGCGCGGGGCGTGCGCGCAAGGAGGACGTGGTGCAGGCGGGCGCGGGCGTCGAGCTGCACGCGAAGCCGGGCGCTCAGGTCCGCGCGGGGGAGCCGCTCATGACCCTGCACACGGACACCCCCGAGCGCTTCGAGTACGCCTTGCAGGCGGTGGCCGGTTCCTTCGACATCGCCCCCGAGGGCACGGAGTTCTCGGCGTCGCCGATCGTGCTGGACCGCATCGCGTAGGGGTGCGGTGGGGGCGGTCCCCTGCGGGGCTATTCCCCAACCCCGCCCCTTCCCGAAAACCCGCTCTGGCGCGGGGGCCTTGGTGGCCGTCATCACCGGCTCCGCCGAGTTCGTCCTCAAACGCCGGACGGGCTAGAACCATCCAGCTCCGGGCCGGAATGGTTCAGCCCCTCCGGCGTTTGAGGAGCGGGGTCTGGGGCGGAGCCCCAGGTAGGTCCGGCCCGCCGCAGGCGAAGTGGACCTACCGATGAGTTCCGGCCCCCCGGCGAGTCATCCCAACGTGAACCCAGAGACGCAGCCACACCTGACCCTGACCGGAACCCTCGACCGAGAGATCACGCAGCGCCTCTGCGAAGAGGCCCGCGCCACGCTGCAGGCGACCGACGCGGACGTCCTCGTGTGCGACGTGGCGGGCCTCGGCCCGCCCGTCCTCGCCGCAGTGGACGCCCTCGCCCGGCTCCAGCTCACCGCCCGCCGCGCCGGTGGCCGGATCCGCCTGCGGAACCCGGCCCCGCACCTGCGCGAGCTACTCGACCTCGTCGGGCTGCCCATGGAGATCGAGATGGGCCGGCAGGCCGAACAGCGGGAACCACCTGGGCGTGTCCAGGAAGCAGTGGAAGCCCGCGATCCGCCCCTCTGAGATCTCGATGACCTGCACCGCCCACGGCGCGAACCCACCCTTCTCGGGGTCGGGCTTGTAGTGGGCGAAGCCCGGCGTGCCGTTGACGTCGACCGGGAACAGCCTGCTGTCGGCGCAGGAGGCGCCGATGGTCGACATGAAGCCCGTGATGTCCGCCGTGCCGCGCAGCCACAGGTCGAACGGGGGCATCGTCATGATGGCGTCTTCGTGCAGCAGCGCCGTCAGCGCCGCCATGTCGTAGCCCTCGAAGGCCGCGACGTACCGCTCGAGCAGCTTCTGCTGCTCCTCGTCCAGCGGGTCGGAGACCGCCGTGTCGTCGGCCGGGCCCTCGGCCAGCGTCGCCCGCGCCCGCTGCAACGCGCTGTTGACGGAGGCCACCGATGTGTCGAGGAGCTCGGCGGCCTCGCTGGCCTTCCACGCGAGGACCTCGCGCAGGATCAGCACCGCCCGCTGCTTGGGAGGCAGTTGCTGGAGGGCGGCGACGAACGCGAGCCGCACCGACTCCTTCGCCACGGCCGCCTCCGCGGGGTCGCTGACGGACGGCAGCATGCGCGCGTCCGGCATCGGCTCCAGCCACACATTGTCCGGGCGCGGCGTGAGCGCGGCCTGGGCCAGCGGCGCCGCCGCGGTCAGGTCCATGGGACGGGCGCGGCGGTTGCCCGCGTTCAGCATGTCCAGGCAGACGTTCGTCGCGATGCGGTACAGCCACGACCTCAGGCTGGAGCGGCCCTCGAACTTGTCGTAGCTCCGCCAGGCGCGGACCATCGTGTCCTGCACCGCGTCCTCGGCCTCGAAGGCCGAGCCCAGCATGCGATAGCAGTACCCGGTCAGTTCGACCCGGTGCTTCTCCAGCGTGACGTCCAGTTCCGACGTCGTCCCTGCGATGTCCGTCATCCCAACCCACCCCTGCGGCTGCCACGAAAGTCCCAGCACTTTGGAAGCTACCGCAGCCCACTGACAACGGCCCCCGGAGTAGGAAAACCCGCAGGCAGGAGTGGTCGTCCGGGACGGCTCAGTGCGCCGCCACGAGCCCCCGGCGCTGCTGGACCCGGGCCGCGTGCGATCCCCAGACGGTGATCGACACGACGCCGAGCACCGCGAGCAGCCCCAGGCCCACCGTCCCGGCCCAGCCCCCGGAGTGGAAGGCGACCGCGCCGAGCGTGCCGCCCGCGCTGGAGCCCAGGTAGTAAGCGGACTGGTAGAGCGCCGAAGCCTGTGCCCGCCCCGTGGTGGCCGTACGGCTCACGGAGGAGGAGGCGACCGCGTGGCCCGCGAAGAAGCCCGCGGTGATCAGGACGAGCCCGAGCAGCACCATGACCAGCGAGTCGGAGAGGGAGAGCAGCAGGCCGCCCGCCGTCGTGCTCACCGCCAGGTACAGCGCCCCGCGCCTGCCGAGCCGCGCCACCAGCTTCCCCGCGGCGGCCGACGAGACCGTACCGACGAGATAGACCAGGAAGATCGAGCCGATGATGCCCTGCGGGAGCGAGAAGGGCGCCTCGGTGAGGCGGTAGCCGATCACCGTGTAGACCGCGCCGAACACCGTCATGAACAGCGCGCCGATCGCGTACAGCCTGCACAGCAGCGGGTTGGCGAGGTGCGAACGGATCGTCCGGCCAAGCGCCTTGGGGTTGAGCGAGCCCGCGGTGAAGTGGCGCGGCGCGGGCAGCAGCGCGCGGAAGGCGAGCGCGCACAGGACGGCCACGATGCCCACCACGCCCACGGCCACGCGCCAGCCCCAGGCCTGCGCGACCCAGCCCGTGATGACGCGCCCGCTCATGCCGCCGATGGAATTGCCCGCCACGAACATGCCGATCGCCGCGACAAGCGCCTTGGGCCTGACCTCTTCCGCGAGGAAGGCCATCGCGGACGCCGGGAGCCCGGCGAGCGCCGCGCCCTGGACGGCGCGCAGCGCGATGAGCGCGCCCACGGAGGGCGCGAAGGGGACGAGAAGACCCACGACCACCGCGACCGTCAGCGAGACCGTCATCAGCGTCCGCCGCCCGAAGCGCTCGCTGAGCGCGCTCAGCGGCAGTACGAAGAGGGCGAGCGCACCCGTGGCGGCCGACACCGTCCAGCTCGCCGTGCTCGCGCTGACGCCGAAGTCGGCGGAGACGAGGGGGAGCAGCGCCTGTGTGGAGTACAGCAGGGCGAAGGTGGCGACACCCGCGAGGAAGAGGGCGAAGCTCATCCGGCGGTAGCCGGGCCCGCCGGGATTCAGGCGCGTGTCGGTGGCATCGGTGGGAGGGGACGACGGAGGAAGGGCGACCGCGTGGGTGGCGGACGCCCCGCTACTGGCAGGAGGCATGTGTCGAACGTAGGCACACGTGACTCATCCGTCCAATGCATGGAATGGTCATAATCGTTCCCATGGTGCATGAGCGCAGTTCAGAGCGGCGTCTGTCGCAGAGCAGTTACGTAGGAGACACCGGAGCGTTCGCGTCGCTGCCGGCCGAGCTGACCCCCGGGTCCTGGTCCGCGCTGCTCTCGCCCCGGCTCGCGTACTTCGCGGGGGTGGCGCGGACGGAGCACGTGACGCGGGCCGCGCAGGAGATGCAGGTGCCGCAGTCGACGCTGTCGCGCGCGCTGGTGCGCCTGGAACAGGACCTGGGGGTCGACCTGTTCGCGCGGCACGGCCGGACGGTGTCCCTGACCCCGGCGGGCCGTACGTTCCTCGCCTCCGTCGAGCGGGCGCTCGGCGAGGTGGAGCGGGCCGCGGAGTCCGTGCGGGCGGACGCGGACCCGGCGTCGGGCAAGGTGGCCTTCGGGTTCCTGCACACGATGGGCTCGGAGACCGTGCCCGGCCTGATCCGCGCCTTCCGGGCGGACCACCCGAGGGTCCGCTTCAGCCTCGTACAGAACTACGGGGAGGCGATGATCGAGCGGCTTCGGGCGGGGGAGCTCGACCTCTGTCTGACCTCGCCCGTGCCCGACGCTCCCGATCTGGTGGCCCGCCGCCTGGACGAGCAGCGGCTGCGTCTCGTGGTGCCGGACGACCACCGGCTGGCCTCACGGAAGCGGGTGCGGCTCGCGGAGGCGGCGGACGAGGCCTTCGTGACCCTCGAACCCGGCTACGGGCTGCGCCGCATCACGGACGACCTCTGCCAGGAGGCGGGCTTCAAGCCGCGGATCGCGTTCGAGGGGGAGGAGGCGGAGACGCTGCGGGGTCTGGTGGCGGCGGGCCTGGGCGTGGCCCTGCTCCCACCACCGGCCGTTCCCCGCCCGGGAGTCGTGGAGCTGACGGTGACGGGGCAGCGGGCGGTGCGGGAGATCGGCGTGGCCTGGCTGGACGGCCACCCGGACACGCCGCCGGTGGCGGCGTTCAAGAAGTTCCTGCTGGGGCGGCGGGGCCGGTTGCTGCCGGAGTAGCGGCCGTTCCGTGCCGCATCGAATCAGTGCCGCATCGAATCCCCGAACCCCGCGGCCAGCGGCATGCGCAGACCGAGCGGCGGGGGAGCGGCCAACGCGTCCTCCAAGGGGCGGGCGTACGCGTGGCCGAACAGGGAGCCCAGGACGAAGTCCGATGCCAGGGCCTGGACTTCGGACTGGTGCTGCTGCAACCGGTGGCCGTCGGAGTGGACCTCGAACCGGCACACCTCCCGGTTCGCCTTCTTCGCCCGCGCCGCGAGCCGGAACGAAAGCTCGGGATCGGTCCGCTCGTCGTTCGTGCCGTGCACGATCAGGACCCGCCGCCCCACGAGCTGCTTCACCGGCTCGGGGGACGCGGCCACATCGTCCTCGGGCAGCCAAGGGGCCAGCGCCAGAACGGAGTTGACCGCGTCGTGGCCGCTGGCCCGCAGCGCGGCCCGGCCGCCCATGTCCATGCCGACGAGGCAGATGGAGACGTCGCCGTAGAGGCGGACGATCTCGTCCGCCGCCCACTCGGCGTCCCGCGCGAGCTCTGCCTGCGCCCCGTTCCACCCGCGGCAGCGGTAGTGCACGACGTGCGCGGCGAGCCCCTCGCCGCGGCCGTCCTGGGCGAGCTTGCGGCCGAGCGCGCGCACCGCGACCGCGGCGAACGGGGACGGCTTGCGGGCGGAGGTCTCGTGGCCGCCGGGGAGCAGCAGCACCGCGCCACTGACCGCCGAAGGCCGGGTGCCGATCACACGCCCCAGCCTGGCCGCGCGCGCGGAATCGGGCGTCGCTTGCTGTGCCATGACAGAACAGTGTCAGAAGCGATGGTGTACGCCACCCGTCCGCGGGGTCACTGTTACGTATCGACCCATGAGATCCCCCCAGCGATCTACGCGCGTAGGCGCTAGAGTGCCGAGATGACGAGCCAGACCACCACAGCCGGTCAGACGGACCGCGAAACGCCCAGCGCCGAACAGATCCGCCGCGCCCCCAAGGTGCTCCTGCACGACCACCTGGACGGCGGCCTGCGCCCCGGCACCATCGTCGACCTCGCCCGTGAGTCGGGGTACGAGGGGCTGCCCGAGACCGACCCCGACAAGCTGGGGGTCTGGTTCAGGGAAGCCGCCGACTCCGGTTCGCTGCCGCGCTATCTGGAGACCTTCGCCCACACCTGCGCGGTGATGCAGACGAAGGACGCCCTCAAGCGCGTGGCCGCCGAGTGCGCCGAGGACCTCGCCGAGGACGGCGTCGTCTACGCCGAGATCCGGTACGCCCCCGAGCAGCACCTGGAGCAGGGCCTCACCCTCGAAGAGGTCGTCGAGGCCGTCAACGAAGGCTTCCGGGAGGGCGAGCGGCGCGCGAAGGCGAACGGCCACCGCATCCGCGTGGGCGCGCTGCTCACCGCCATGCGGCACGCCGCCCGCGCCCTGGAGATCGCCGAACTCGCCAACCGCTACCGCGATCTGGGCGTCGTCGGCTTCGACATCGCGGGCGCGGAGGCGGGCTTCCCGCCCACCCGCCACCTCGACGCCTTCGAGTACCTCAAGCGCGAGAACAACCACTTCACGATCCACGCGGGCGAGGCCTTCGGCCTCCCGTCGATCTGGCAGGCCCTCCAGTGGTGCGGCGCGGACCGGCTCGGCCACGGCGTGCGGATCATCGACGACATCCAGGTCGCCGACGACGGCACCGTGAAGCTCGGCCGCCTCGCCAGCTACGTGCGCGACAAGCGCATCCCCCTGGAGATGTGCCCCAGCTCGAACCTGCAGACGGGCGCCGCCAGCTCGTACGCCGAGCACCCCATCGGCCTGCTCCGCAAGCTGCACTTCCGGGCCACGGTGAACACCGACAACCGTCTGATGTCCGGCACCAGCATGAGCCGCGAATTCGAGCACCTGGTCGGCACATTCGGCTACACACTCGACGACATGCAGTGGTTCACAGTCAATGCGATGAAATCAGCGTTCATTCCTTTCGATGAACGCCTGGCCATGATCAATGACGTGATCAAGCCCGGATATGCCGAGCTGAAGTCCGAATGGCTGTTCCGTCAGACCGTCTCCACCAGGGCTTCTGCCGACGTGTAACAGAAATTGACGCAATGCGGACGCGGCCGGGAACATTAATTCCCGGCCGCGTTTTTGCTGTTTCGCTGTTTGCGGACCGCCCCTTCACATGTTTACGGTCGTGGGCCGCTCAAAAGTCCCCCTCATCAAGGACGCATTGAAGATGAAGCAGTCTGCCGCCAAGACCCTCGGTGTCGCCGCTCTCGGCGCCGCCTTCGCAGCCGCCGGCGCGGGTGCCGCCAACGCCGCCCCGGCCCTGCCCGACGCCTCGGGCCTGCTGGGCTCCGCCGCCTCCGCGCTCCCCACGAACCAGGTCGCCGAGAACCTGCCCGCCGGTGGCCCCGAGGCCGTCGCCGCGGGCCAGAACGCGCTCGGCAGCACCCTGGAGGCCAGCGCGCCGACCGTCGCCGCGCTCGGCGAGGGTGTGAAGGACGCCTCCGACCGCGGCAAGCCCGCCGCGGGCGACCCGGTCTCCGGGCTGCTCGGTGGCCTGCCGCTCGCCGGCGCCCTGCCCACCCAGGGCCTGCCCACGCAGGGTCTGCCCCTCCAGGGCCTGCCGCTCGGCTGATCCTCGCCGGTCTCCGCGTACGCCGATGGGGCGCACCCTTTCGCAAGGGCGCGCCCCATCGGCGTACGCGTGTGGCGGCGGGGGCCGCCGGATCACCAGGCTGCCTGTCGGGCCTTGCCCTCGGTGGGCAACAGGACCCAGAGCGCTATGTAGAGCAGGAACTGCGGTCCGGGAAGAAGGCACGAGAGCACGAAGATCACGCGCATCGTGGTCGCCGACGTGCCGAAGCGCTTGGCGAGGGCGGCACAGACTCCGCCGATCATCCGGCCGTTCGTGGGGCGGGCAAGGGCGGTCATGGTGGCTCCTTCGTGAACCGTCGGCCTGAGGTCCGGGGGCGTTTCCCCGATGACTCAAAGTTACGTTCACGAAGCGGGCAAAGCGTCACTCTAGGGTGCGATGCCGACCCTGGGAATCGTCGGGGTCGACCCCTGAGAAGCGTCCTCCCGAAGGAGGGTCGCGCGCTGCCCGAAGTCGTTACGGCGACGGAGCCTGGCCCTGACCGCGGGTACCACGGCGAGATGCGCGAGGGCCACGCCCACGGCGTTCAGGAACAGCGAGTCGATGTCGACGACCTGCCCCGGCACCCCGGTCTGGAGCAGTTCGATGCCGAGCGAGATCAGCGCGCCGGCCGCGACCGTACGCACCAGCGAACCCAGCGGCGAGACGTGGACCCGCCCCCCGGCGAGCGGAAGCAGCAGGCCGAGCGGGGCCAGGAGCAGCAGGCTGCCGCCTATCTGCCGGGCGGCCTGCACAGGCCCGAGCGCCAGATCCGCCTTGATGCCGGCGAACGGCTGAAGGTTCGCCGCGCTGACCCAGGGCACGTCCAGTGGACGCAGAGTGAGCCAGCCGACGAACAGAAGATGCGCGACGAGGAGGAATCCTCCTGCCGCACGGAAGCGGATGGCGGGCCCGTGGCCGCCCGAGCCTTGACGCACGCCCCCCAAGACGCGCCCAGCGGCAGGATCGGTTCCGCGCATCTCCTCCCGGTACGCGGCGGTGTCCTGATCGCACAGGGTGACTGTCCTGTTCGGCTACTTCACCGTCTCGGTGGGCGGAGCCACCGTCCCGGGGCGCTGGCGGACCGCCTGGGTGCATTCGTAGCGGCGCAGCGGGTCGTCGCCGGGGCCGCCCATGATCACCTCGCGGTCGTCGCCGGCCGCCGCGCTGTCCGCGAACGTGCACACGATCTGCGCCAGCGCGAACGCCGACAGGTCCTCCGGGGACGTGCTGAACCGCAGCGCGTCCTCGGGGTCCCCCTTCTCGGGGCCGCTGACGACCGTGCCGCCGCGTACGTCGGTCGCGAAGCCCGCCTGCTTCTCCGGGGCCGACGGTGCGTGCGCGAGCTCGTCCAGGAGCGCCTGAGCGATGCGGACCCGGTCGGTCGTCGCCTTGTCGGTGGGGATGCGCACCGACCGGTCGACGGCCACCAGCTGCGCCGCGCACACCAGGAAGACCTGCACGGGGACGCCGCTGGTGGACTGCGAGGCGATGCTCGACCCGGACATCACGCACGGCACCCGGGAAGGGCCGGGCCCGAAGTCCGTCGGCACCTCCGTCGCGCGGATGCCACACCCGGCGAGCGTCGCGGTCAGGGCGGTGGCGAGGAGAGCGGCCCGCAGCCGTCGGCGGTTCATCGCTTCCCTCCCTCGACGGCGTCCGCGTCGTCGTCCGTGCCGTCCGCCGCCTCGTCCTCGGGCAGCAGATCCGAGGGATCGCGCGGCAGCCACAGCGTGAACACCGCACCGCCCTTCGGCGAGTTCGCGGCGGTGATCTCGCCGCCGTGGATGTGGGCGTTCTCCAGGGCGATGGAGAGCCCCAGACCGCTGCCCTCCGAACGCGGCCGGGACGCGCTCGCCTTGTAGAACCGGTCGAAGACGTGCGGCAGTACGTCCTCGGGGATGCCGGGGCCGCCGTCGCGCACCGCGATGACGAGCTTCTCGCCCGCGAGCCGCACCGAGACCTCCACCGGCGAACCACCGTGCTTGAGGGCGTTGCCGATCAGGTTCGCCAGGATCACGTCAAGGCGGCGCGGGTCGAGCCGCACCATGATGCCGCGCTCCGCGTCCAGCTCGACCGCGTCGAGCCAGGCACGGGCGTCGATGCAGGCCGTGATCTGGTCGGCGATGTCGACGTGGTCCAGGACGAGCCTGGCCGTGCCCGCGTCGAAGCGGGTGACCTCCATCAGGTTCTCCACCAGGTCGTTCAGCCGGCGGGTCTCGCTGACCACCAGACGTACGGCGGGCTCGATCATCGGGTCGACGGAACCGGTCTCCGCGTCGAGCTCCTCCTCCAGGACCTCGGTCACCGCGGTGATCGCGGTCAGCGGCGTACGCAGCTCGTGCGACATGTCGGCGACGAAGCGCCGCGACGCCTCGTCACGGGCGCTCATGTCGTCGACCTTCTTCTCCAGGCTCTCGGCGGTCCGGTTGAACGTCCGTGACAGATCGGCCAGTTCATCCGTGCCCGACACCCGAAGGCGCGTGTCCAGCTTGCCCTCGCCGAGCCGCCGCGCCGCGACGCCGAGCCGGTGCACCGGTTTGAGCACGGTGGTCGCCGCGGCCTGCGCGAGCAGCGCGGAACCGATCAGCGCGAGCCCGGTGGCGATCGCGAGCGACCAGCCCAGCGAACTCAGGTCCTTCGCCTCCGGCTCGAGGGACTTGAGCATGTAACCGGTCGGGCCACCGCCGATGACCTTGGCACCGCCCACGAGATACGGGGTGCCGCCGTCCACGGTCCGCTGCCAGTACAGGTGGTAGGGACTCTTGTTGCTGGAGGTGAGCGGCTGTTCCTTGTTCACCGTCTTGCGCAGCGACTTGGGCACGTCGGCGAGCGTGAAGGCGTCCAGGTCGGAGTAGCCCACGATCGTGTCGCCGTCGGCGTCCTTGCCGATCAGGAGCACGCTGTAGCGCTGGCTGCTGTTGGCCATCGTCCCGGCGGCCTGCTGCAGTTCGTCCTGGGTCGGATTGGGCGGCAGCGCGCCTGCGCGGGTCTGCATCTCCTGCTGGAAGTCCTTCAGGGCCGCGTCCTGCGCGCGGGTCAGGACCGCCTCTCGGTTGAGCCAGTACGCGATTCCGGAGGCCGTCACGGCGGCGGTGAGCGCCACCAGGCCGAACACCACGACCAGCCTGAGCCGCAGGCTCGTGAAGCGGAGGCCCGCCATTATCGCCTTGCGCGCCGCGGCCCAACCGCGGAGCTTGTCCTGCGGTTTGGTCACTGAGGAGTGTCCAGCCGGTAGCCGACCCCACGGACCGTACGGATCAGAGTCGGCGAGGACGGCACGTCCTCCACCTTCGCGCGCAGGCGCTGCACACACGCGTCCACGAGCCGGGAGTCGCCGAGGTAGTCGTGCTCCCACACCAGGCGCAGCAACTGCTGCCGCGACAGCGCCTGTCCGGGCCTGCGGCTCAGCTCAAGGAGCAGCCGCAGCTCGGTCGGCGTGAGCTGGAGATCCTCGCCGTTCTTCGTGACGGTCATCGCGGCGCGGTCGATGACGAGCGAACCGAAGGTCGCCGCGTCATTGGCCTCGCGCTCACCGCGCCGCAGGACCGCGCGGATACGGGCGTCGAGCACCCGGCCCTGCACGGGTTTCACGACATAGTCGTCGGCACCGGACTCCAGCCCGACGACCACGTCGATGTCATCGCTGCGCGCGGTCAGCAGGATGATCGGCAACTGGTCGGTGCGCCGGATGCGACGGCACACCTCGAACCCGTCGATGCCCGGCAGCATCACATCCAGCACGATCAGGTCCGGCCGCTGCTCACTGAGCAGCTTCAGGCCGTCCTCGCCGGTGGCAGCAGTAGCCACCCGATGCCCTTGGCGGGTGAGCGAAAGCTCAAGGGCCGTACGGATGGCGTCGTCGTCCTCGATCAGCAACAGGGAAGGCACGGACGTCATTCTGTCCCATGGCAAGGCCACAGTTCGACTGTTGGAGCGCTCCCACACTTCTCCCCTACACATAGAAGGGCTGTTGCAGGCCTGTGACAGTCGGCGGACACCGTCATGAAGTGGGTCCGGCAGAGTTTTGGTCACACGGAAGAAGCCGGACTCCACCGACGGGGGGCGCGAGATGAACACACTGCACAGCACCAGCTCAAGCGCAGTTATCACGCGTCTCCACGACGTGATCCGGACTGCCGAGAGGCACGAGAAGTCCGGTGCCGTGAGCGGGCGGGGGTGCGCTCGCGGCACCGGGCGTCAGCACACCGCGTACATGACGGTGGTTGACGCGTTCCGGGGGGAAACCCACGGGAGCGACGGGGGAACCGATGGGGGGGCTCACGGGGGAGCCGCGTACAGGGAGGACACGGGGGAGCGCACATCCGCGTCGGAGGCGGAGTTCACCGCCTACGTCCAGGAGCGTCGTGCCTCCCTGTACGCAACCGCCTATCACCTGACCGGTGACCGTTTCGAGGCCGAGGACCTGCTCCAGAGCGCCCTCTTCTCGACGTACCGGGCCTGGGACAGGATCAGCGACAAGGCCGCGGTCGGCGGATACCTCCGCCGCACCATGACCAACCTGCACATCAGCGCCTGGCGGCGCCGCAAGCTCAACGAATACCCGACCGAGGAGCTGCCGGAGACGGCGGGCGACACGGACGCGATGCGTGGCACCGAACTCCGTGCGGTTCTCTGGCAGGCCCTGGCCCGCCTCCCCGAACTTCAGCGGACGATGCTGGTCCTGCGCTACTACGAGGGCCGCACGGACCCCGAGATCGCGGACATCCTCGACATCAGTGTGGGCACGGTGAAGTCCAGCATCTGGCGCTCCCTGCGCCGGATGCGCGAGGACGAGGTCCTCAGCTTCGGCCGTGACCAGGAAGAGTCCTTCGGCGAGTTGGTCGCCTAGGGATCACGGGGGCCGCCGCTCCCGGGGGGAGGCGGCGGTTGGAGGGGGATCCGGGGGGATCCACGGGGGAAAACGGGGATCACGGGGGAAACAGGCAGCAGGACCGGAAGGCCGGGGGGTCTTTCCGGTCCTTCTGCTTTTGGTACGCGGTCTCTTCGTACGTGGAGCCCCGTGGAGCTACGCGGCGTCCGCGCGAGCCTTGACGCACCGGCCGGCGGCAGCGGCGGCGACGCGCCCCAACGCCTCGTCCTTCCCGCAGGGGTGAGCGCCCAGCGCGGTCTGCCGGGCGACGATGGCCCGCTCGGCGCGCATCAGCCGCCAGCCGCGCCGCAGCAGGAACGCCACGGACTTGCGGCCCTCGCGCAGATCCCGCAGCAGCCGCCGCCGGAAGGTCGTCGACGGCCGGCCCCGCAGACAGATCGCGTCGGCGAGCACGCCGATCTCCCGGCACCGGCCCACGATGTCCGCCGCGAAGATGCCCTCCGCGATGAAGAGGGGCGTGCGCTCGATGTCCATCGCGCTCTCGCCCGTACGCGAGCTGGTGGCGATGTCGTAGACGGGGACGCGCGTACGTCCCGTGCGGCACAGCTGCTCGATGGCGGCGACGGCGACGTCCGTGTCCCAGGATGCGGGGGAGTCCCAGTCGATGTCGGTGCTGCCGGGGACCAGTGGAAGCGTCGGGTCGCCGGCTTCCTTGTAGAAGTCGTCGAGGCACAGGACGGGCAGTCCGGAGCGGGTGGCGAACGACGACTTGCCTGAGCCCGAGGGACCGGCGAGCAGCACGACTCGGGTGGGTATCGGGGGATGGGAACTCACGAGAGAACAGTGTGCTGCATTGGGCCGCTCAGATGACCCGACGGGTAGGGCTTTGGTGCCCGCACCATCACTCAACTACTCTACGTGGGCATCTGATTACTCAAGAGGATACGGGCGGTACCCATGGCACGGCACGCAACAGCCTCCAAGAACCTCTCCCGAGCCCTCCTGCGCGCGGGTCTGACGGTCACCGTCGCGGGCGCGGCGCTCGGCATCGGCGGGGCGGCGACGGCGAACGCCGCACCCGCGCCCGCCGCCCCCGCGTCCGACAACCTGCCGGCGGCCGGTGAGGGAGTGCTCCGGGCGGTGGAGGAGGTCGCCGCGGGCGGGATCGGCCCCACCAAGGACCTCAAGCTCAACCCGCTCGCCGGGACCGGCGTGGACCCGCTGGACAACGCGGTGGGCACCCGGATCGCGGACTTCAAGCCGGTCTCGACGGCGCCGCTGACCGCGCCGCTGGCCAAGGGCGGCTCGCTGAACGACCTGCCGGTGGTGAGCTCGGCCGCGGCGCTGCTGCCCGGCTAGCCCCGGCGGCGTACCGACGTGGCGAAGCCCCGGACCTCCTGGACGGAGGAGGACCGGGGCTTCGCCGTGCGGGGAGTGGCTCGGTGCGGCAGGCCTCAGTACGAGGAGCCGGACGCGCCCAGCGAACCCGTGGGGTGCCAGACCGTCTTGGTCTCCAGGAAGGCCGTCAGGCGGTGCGTGCCCGGATCGGCCGACCAGTCCACAGGCTGTGGACGGACGACGCGCTTGAGGTTGTCCGCCGCGGCGACCTCGAGATCCTTGGCCAGGGTCTCGTCCTCGACGCCCGCGAGGTCGATCGCGTTCACGTCCTGGTGGGCGGCGAGCGACGGGGTGATCTCCGCCGTCCTGCCCGACAGGATGTTCACGACGCCGCCCGGCAGGTCGGAGGTGGCGAGCACCTCGCCCAGCGAGAGCGCGGGCAGCGGGGAGTCCTCGCTCGCGATCACCACGGCCGTGTTGCCCGTCGCGATCACCGGGGCGATGACGGACACCAGGCCCAGGAACGACGACTTCTGCGGGGCGACGACCGTCACCACGCCCGTCGGCTCGGGCGAGGAGAGGTTGAAGAAGGGGCCCGCGACGGGGTTTCCGCCGCCCACGATCTGGGCGATCTTGTCGGTCCAGCCCGCGTACCAGACCCAGCGGTCGATCGCCGCGTCCACCACGGCGGCGGCCTTGGACTTCGACAGGCCCTCGGCCTCGGCGACCTCACGGACGAACTGGTCCTTGCGGCCCTCCAGCATCTCCGCGACGCGGTAGAGGATCTGGCCGCGCAGATAGGCCGTCTTGCCCGCCCAGGAGCCCTGCGCCTTGCGCGCGGCCACGACCGCGTCACGCGCGTCCTTGCGGGACGAGAGCGGGGCGTTGGCCAGCCACTTGTTCTTGGAGTCCGTCACCTCGTACACCCGGCCGCTCTCGGAACGCGGGAACTTCCCGCCGACGTACAGCTTGTAGGTCTTCAAGACCGTGAGTCGATCAGACATCGAGGTACGCCTCCAGGCCGTGGCGACCGCCCTCGCGGCCGTAACCCGATTCCTTGTAGCCGCCGAAGGGCGAGGTCGGGTCGAACTTGTTGAACGTGTTGGCCCAGATGACGCCCGCGCGCAGGCGATCGGCGACCGCGAGGATGCGGGAGCCCTTCTCCGTCCAGATGCCGGCGGAGAGGCCGTACTGCGTGTTGTTGGCCTTGGCGACGGCCTCTTCCGGCGTACGGAAGGTGAGGACCGAGAGCACCGGGCCGAAGATCTCGTCGCGGGCGACGGTGTGCGCCTGCGTGACGTTCGTGAAGAGCGTCGGCGCGAACCAGTAGCCGGACGAGGGCAGTTCGCACGGGGCGGACCAGCGCTCGGCGCCCTCCGCCTCGCCCGTCTCGGTGAGCGCGGTGATGCGGGCGAGCTGCTCGGCGGAGTTGATCGCGCCGATGTCGGTGTTCTTGTCGAGCGGGTCGCCCAGGCGCAGGGTCGTCAGACGCCGCTTGAGGGCGTCGAGCACCTCGTCCTGGACCGACTCCTGTACGAGGAGGCGCGATCCGGCGCAGCAGACCTGGCCCTGGTTGAAGAAGATGCCGGTGACGATGCCCTCGACGGCCTGGTCGATGGGGGCGTCGTCGAAGACGATGTTCGCGCCCTTGCCGCCCAGTTCGAGCGTGACCTTCTTGTCCGTGCCCGCGACCTGGCGTGCGATGGCCTTGCCGACGGCGGTCGAGCCGGTGAAGGCGACCTTGTTCACGTCCGGGTGGGCGGTCAGGGCCGCGCCCGCGTCGCCGTACCCGGGAAGGATGTTGACGACGCCCTTGGGCAGGCCCGCCTGGCGGCAGATGTCCGCGAAGAAGAGCGCGGAGAGGGGAGTCGTCTCGGCGGGCTTCAGGACGACCGTGTTGCCCGTCGCGAGCGCCGGGGCGATCTTCCACGCCAGCATCAGGAGCGGGAAGTTCCACGGGATGACCTGGCCCGCGACGCCGAGCGGCCTCGGGTCCGCGCCGTACCCCGCGTGGTCGAGCTTGTCGGCCCAGCCCGCGTAGTAGAAGAAGTGCGCGGCGACCAGGGGGAGGTCGGCGTCGCGCGTCTCCTTGATGGGCTTTCCGTTGTCGAGGGTCTCCAGGACGGCCAGTTCGCGGCTGCGCTCCTGGATGATCCGCGCGATGCGGAAGAGGTACTTGGCGCGCTCGGCGCCCGGAAGCGCCGACCACTTCTCGAAGGCCTTGCGGGCGGCCTTCACCGCGCGGTCGACGTCCTCGGACGAGGCCTGCGCGACTTCGGAGAGGACCTCTTCGGTGGAGGGCGAGACGGTCTTGAAGACCTTGCCGTCCGCCGCCTCCACGAACTCGCCGTCGATGAACAGGCCGTACGACGGCGCGATGTCGACGACGGAGCGGGACTCCGGTGCGGGGGCGTACTCAAAGCGTGGGGAAGTCATGGGTCAGTCCACCGTCACGTAGTCGGGGCCGGAGTAGCGGCCCGTGGCCAGCTTCTGGCGCTGCATCAGCAGGTCGTTGAGGAGCGATGAGGCGCCGAAGCGGAACCAGTGGTTGTCCAGCCAGTCCTCGCCCGCTGTCTCGTTCACCAGGACGAGGAACTTGATCGCGTCCTTGGAGGTGCGGATGCCGCCTGCGGGCTTCACCCCGATCTGTACCCCGGTCTGCTCGCGGAAGTCGCGTACGGCCTCCAGCATCAGGAGGGTGTTCGCGGGGGTGGCGTTCACGCCGACCTTGCCGGTCGAGGTCTTGATGAAGTCCGCGCCCGCGAGCATGCCGATCCAGGAGGCACGCCGGATGTTGTCGTACGTGGACAGCTCGCCGGTCTCGAAGATGACCTTGAGCCGGGCCTCGCCGGAGGCTTCCTTCACGGCGCGGATCTGCTCGAACACCGTCATGTAGTCGCCGGAGAGGAAGGCGCCGCGGTCGATGACCATGTCGATCTCGTCGGCACCCGCCGCGACGGCCTCGCGGACGTCACCGAGCTTCACGTCGATGGCGGCGCGGCCCGCGGGGAAGGCGGTCGCGACGGACGCGACCTTGACGCCGCTGTCGCCGACGGCCGCCTTGGCGGTGGCCACCATGTCCGGATAGACGCAGACCGCGGCGGTCTTCGGCGTGCCGCGGTCGGTCGGGTCCGGGTTCACGGCCTTCGCGCCGAGCGCCCGGACCTTGCCCGGGGTGTCGGCGCCCTCCAGCGTCGTCAGGTCGATCATCGAGATGGCGAGATCGATGGCGTACGCCTTCGCCGTGCTCTTGATCGAGCGGGTGCCGAGCGCCGCGGCGCGAGCCTCCAGGCCGACCGTGTCGACGCCGGGCAGCCCGTGGAGGAAGCGGCGCAGCGTGCGGTCCGACGCTGTGGCGTCGCTCAGCGCGTGTGCGGGTACGGATGCAGTGGGCATGGTCACGAGGGGAGCATATCTACGCGCGTAGCGGCTGTACAGGGGGCGGGTCGCGACGGAGAGGGGGCGGGCGTCGCGGCAGCCGGGGGGCGTCCCCGGAGGACCCGCAGGCCCCCCGCGTGGGACCTCAGGCAGAATCAGGGGTATGACCGACCCCCAGCACCCCGTGGCGGAGCCCGAGTACAAGGACCGGACGTACCGGTCGTCCGGCGGTATCGCCGGAGGCGTGCTGCTGCTCGCCCTCGGCGGCTGGCTCGGCATCGACGCGATGATCCGCGGCGAGGGCCGCACCCCGTGGCTCGCGCTCGCCGGGCTGCTCCTCGCGGTGCCGCTCGTCGTCGCCTTCACCGTGCGCCCCGCCGTGTACGCCAACGACGACCGCATCCGCATCCGCAACCCCTTCCGGACCATCACGCTGCCGTGGGCGTCCGTCTCGGGTCTGCGCTCCGGGTACTCGAACGAGGTCTTCACCCAGTCCGGCACCAAGTACCAGCTCTGGGCCATCCCGGTCTCCCTCCGCGGCCGCAAGAAGGCCTCCAGGAGGAAGTCGCAGGGGGTGGCCGCGGGCGATCCGGGCTTCCTCGACCCGCGGCGCCCCGGACAGCAGGCGTCCCTCCGCGCGGCCGGCGACCAGATCATGGACGACCTGCGCGAACTCTCCGAGCTCCGCGCCGACGCGAAGACCGCGCAGGGCGAGCCCGAGGTGCGCTGGGGCTACGAGATCATCGCGCCCGCGGTCGCCGGGGCGGTGCTCCTCGCGGTGGTGCTGGCCTTCCTCTAGGGACGCTCACCGGCCTGCCCGAGCGCCGCTCTCACGGCGGGCCCATCCACGCCAGCAGCATGTGGCCCCCGAACGCCGCCGACGTCACCGCCGCGGCCACCATCACCGTCACGGCGACCTGGGTCCGCGCGCGGGCCAGCGCCGCCGCGAGCGGCAGCAGCAGGGGAAAGCCGGGGAGCAGGAAGCGGGCCCGCGGGAAGTAGACCCCCTTGCTGCCGAGCACGATCAGCAGCAGCAGGCCGGTGAAGAGCAGCAGCGGCAGCGGCTGACGGTCGCCCACCGACAGGACGAACAGCGCCAGCGACGCGAGCAGTGTCGCCGTCACCATCGTCAGGAACAGCTGCGGCCGTTGGACCGCGAGCAGGTCGTACATGGTCCGCAGGGTGCTCACCCCGCCGTCCCACTCGTTGTGCCACAGCTTCTGTACGGCGAAATAGCCGTCCCAGCGGTCGAGCCGCAGCCCCACCCAGGCGACGTACGAGACCCAGCCGAGCGGGGCGAGCAGGGCGCCCAGGAGGGTGCGCACGGGGAAGCGACCCTCTCCGTGGCCCTCGTGGCCCTCGTGGCCCTCGTAGCCCTTGAAGTCCCTGTAGCCCTCGGAGCCCTTGCGCCGACGTTGCCGGAACAGCGTGAGCAGCGCCGTCAGGGAGACCGCGGCCGCGAGCGCGACGCCCGTGGGGCGGGTCAGGCCCGCGAGCGCGGCCAGCGAGCCCGCCCAGATCCAGCGGCCGGTGAGCACGGCGTACAGCGCCCACGCGGTGAGCGCCGTGAACAGCGACTCCGTGTAGCCCATCCACTGCACGAGCGCGACGGGCAGCGAGCCCCAGAGGGCGGCGAGCAGGACGCCGGTCCTGCGCCCGTGGAGGTGGTCGCCCACCGCGAAGATCCCCCACGCCGCGAGGAACGAGCAGCCGACGGCGACCGCGAGCCCCACGGCCCCGCGCGGCTCCGGGACGATCACGCTGCCGGCCCTGATGAGCAGCGGATGCAGGGGGAAGAAGGCGAGGTTGTTCGCGTCGATCTGGGTGCCCAGGGTGTCCGCGTACCCCTTGTCGGCGATCCTCAGATACCAGTCGCAGTCCCACGACTCCGCCAGCAGGTGCCAGACGCCGCGGTGCTCCGTGCGCGCCCAGAGGGCGAAGACCAGGACTCCGAAGAGACGCACGGCGGCGTACGCGAGGAGTGCGGGCGACGCGTGCCGCAGGGCGCGGGCGGCGCGTGCGGGGCGGCCCTGGGCGCGGTTCGGGGTGACGCGGGGGCGGCGGGACGGAGGGACGATCCGGGGAGGGGCGGCGGACGTCGAGGCGGTCGAGGTGTCTGGCGGAGTGTCTGTCGAGGTGTCGGTCGGGGTGTCTGGGGTCGGTCCGTACGGCACTGCGGCAGCTCCCGGAACGTGATCGTGCGCTGCCGGTCACCCTTCCTGGGGGACCGGCAGCGCACCGGATCGCTGCGGCAGCTGCGCCGTCGGAACCACCCGGACGGGTGGCGGCCCTGCGGCCACCCGCCCCGGAGGCCCGCTAGATGCCCGCGGCCGCGGACAGGTCGTTCTTGATCGCTCCGAGGAGGTCCGTCGCCCTGGCGCGGGCGGCGGGCAGGTCGGCCTTCGTCGCCACCGGGACCACCACCTCCAGGTAGCACTTCAGCTTCGGCTCCGTGCCGCTCGGGCGCACGATGACGCGGGCCCCGTCGAGCGTGTAGCGCAGGCCGTCCGTGGGCGGCAGCTTCTCCGTGCCCTGCGTCAGGTCCTCGGCCTTGGTCACGGGCAGGCCCGCGAGCTCCGTCGGCGGCAGCTCGCGCAGGCGGCGCATCGCGTCCGCGATCAGGGAGAGGTCCTCCACGCGGACCGACAGCTGGTCGGTGGCGTGCAGACCGTGCTCCACGGCCAGGTCGTCCAGGAGGTCGAGCAGCGTGCGGCCCTGCTCCTTGAGCTCGGACGCCAGCTCGGTGAGGAGCAGCGCCGCCGTGATGCCGTCCTTGTCGCGTACGCCTTCGGGGTCCACGCAGTAGCCGAGGGCCTCTTCGTAGCCGTAGCGCAGGCCGTCCACGCGGGCGATCCACTTGAAGCCGGTGAGGGTCTCCTCGTACGGGAGGCCCGCCTTCTCCGCGATCCGGCCCAGGAGGGAGGAGGAGACGATCGACTCGGCGAACGTGCCGCGGGCGCCACGGCGCACGAGGTGGGCAGCGAGGAGCGCGCCGACCTCATCGCCCCGGAGCATGCGCCAGTCGGCGGGGTCTGTGCCCTCCTTGACCGCCGCCGCGCAGCGGTCCGCGTCCGGGTCGTTGGCGATGATCAGGTCCGGGTCCACCTCGCGGGCCTTCGCGAAGGAGAGGTCCATCGCGCCCGGCTCCTCCGGGTTGGGGAACGCGACCGTGGGGAAGTCCGGGTCGGGCTCCGCCTGCTCGGCGACGAGGACCGGGGCGGGGAACCCCGCCCGGTCGAACGCCGCGAGGAGGGTGTCCTTGCCGACCCCGTGCATCGCCGTGTAGACGGTGCGGGCCGTGCGGGGGGAGCCGGGGGCCAGGACGGCGTCCGTGCGGGCCAGATAGGCGTTCAGGACGTCGTCCGAGAGGGTCTCCCAGCCGGTGTCCGGGCGGGGGACGTCGTGGAGCGAGACGATCGCGTCGATCTGCGCCGCGATCTCCGCGTCCGCGGGCGGCACGATCTGGGAGCCGTCGCCCAGGTAGACCTTGTAGCCGTTGTCGCGCGGAGGGTTGTGGCTCGCCGTCACCTCTACGCCCGCGACCGCCCCGAGGTGCCTTATGGCGACGGCGAGTACGGGGGTGGGGAGGGGGCGGGGGAGTACGGCGGCCTTGAGACCGGCGCCGGTCATGACGGCCGCGGTGTCGCGCGCGAAGTCCTCCGACTTGTAGCGGGCGTCGTAGCCGATCACTACGGGGCCGTCGGTCTGGTTCTTGGACTTGAGGTACGCGGCGAGGCCCGCGGCCGCGCGGATGACTACGGAGCGGTTCATGCGCATGGGGCCCGCGCCGAGTTCGCCGCGGAGGCCGGCGGTGCCGAACTGGAGGGTGCCGCCGAAGCGGGCGGCCAGCTCTTCGGTGTCCCCGCCGTCGATGAGCTTGGCGAGCTCGTCGCGGGTGTCGGGGTCCGGGTCCTCGGCCAGCCAGGCCTGGGCCCGCGCGATGAGTTCAGAGTCGTCCAACACGTGACGTCAGCCTCTCGTATGCGGAGTTCTATTGCGGGGCGCTCCGGGTACCCCTGCCCGGGGTACGGCCCTACGGGGGTTCTTCGGCCCGCCCCGGGTACGCCCCCTACCTACCCGGCGCGGCGGCCCTGCGGGCGCATTTGCAACTGGGCCGGGTGCGCCCCCTGCCGACCCGGTGCGGCTCGTTCGTCCTGCCGCGCCTATCCGGTGCGGCTGGTTCGGGGCTTCCCCGTCCCGCTGCACCTACCTGGTGCGGCTCGTTCGTGGCTTCCCTGTCCCGTCGCTCCGCGACGGATCTTTCCCGCCCGCCCACCCGATCACCCGGCAGCTCCCGGGCAATCGGGTGGGCGGGCGGGAAAGCTTGTGCGGCAATGGGTGCTGCTGCCGCTGCGAGGCAACTGGGCGGTGGTCCCGGTGCTGCGGGGCGATCGGGCGGGTGGGCGGGAAGGCTTGTGCGGCAGCGGGCAATGCTGCGGGGCGATCGGGTGGGCGGGTGGGAGAAGCCCGCGCGGCAGCGAGCACCGCACGCCACCCCACCCAGCACCCCGGCAGAGGCACCCCGCCAGGCAGGGCACCCCGCCAGGCAAGGCAACACCCCCACCAGCAAGGCACCCCCGCCAGACAAGGCCCCCGCCCGCTAAATGCGGCCCAAGACCTGACCCAGCAGCTCCCCCATGCGGGTAGCGCTGTCGCGGCCCGCCTGGAGGACCTCCTCGTGGTTGAGGGGCTCGCCCGTCATGCCCGCGGCGAGGTTCGTGACCAGGGAGATGCCGAGCACCTCCGCGCCGGCCTCGCGCGCGGCGATCGCCTCGAGGACCGTCGACATGCCCACCAGGTCCGCACCGATCGTGCGGGCCATGCGGACCTCGGCCGGAGTCTCGTAGTGCGGGCCGGGGAACTGCGCGTAGACGCCCTCTTCGAGAGAGGGGTCGATCTCCTTGCAGAGGGTGCGCAGACGCGGCGAGTACAGGTCCGTGAGGTCCACGAAGTTCGCGCCGACGATCGGCGACGTGGCCGTCAGGTTGAGGTGATCGCTGATCAGGACCGGCTGACCGGGGCGCATGCCGTCCCGCAGACCGCCGCAGCCGTTCGTCAGCACGATCGTCTTGCAGCCCGCGGCCACGGCCGTCCGCACGCCGTGCGCGACGGAGGCCACGCCACGGCCCTCGTAGTAGTGGGTGCGGCCCAGGAAGACCAGGGCGCGCTTGTCGCCGACCGTGAAGGAGCGGATGCGGCCGCCGTGGCCCTCCACCGCCGGCGGCGGGAAGCCGGGCAGTTCGGTGACGGGGAACTCGGCGTCGGGCACGCCGAGCGCGTCCACCGCCGGTGCCCAGCCGGAGCCCATCACGAGGGCTACGTCGTGGGTCTCGGCACCCGTCAGCTCACGCAGGCGCGCGGCGGCGGCGTCGGCGGCGGCGTAGGGGTCGCCCTGGATGTCGTCCGGAATAACTGAAGCGTTCACGCGGACGAGAGTAGCCGCTCGTGCCCTACGCGCGTAGATGACGATGCTCACGGGATTCGGATCGTTGTCTTGTCGTTTCCGACGAGAGGTTCGACGAGAGGTTCAACGAGAGGTTCAACGAGAGGTTCGAGGGGGCGAGGAAGGTTCGAAGAGGGGCGCGGCGCGCGCCACAGCCCGGGGCAGGCGCCCCTAGCAGGGCCGCTTCCGCAGCTCCATCACGTAGTCGTGGGGCGCTCCCGCGGTCTCCGCAGCGTCGGCGAGCTCCCCCAGATAGCGCGCGGACGGCAGGCCGCCCTCGTATCCGTTGAGCACGTACACCCAGGCGGGTTCCTCGCCGTCCAGGGTGTGCACGCGCACCCGCATCCGCCGGTAGACGTCGAGCCCCACGCCCTCCCACCGGTCCAGGGAGTCCTCGTCCATGGGGGCGACGTCGTACAGCGTGACGAAGACCTGGGAACGCGGCGCCTCCACGATGGTGGCCAGCGCGCCCTCCCACCCCATGTGCTCCCCGCCGAAGGTCAGCCGCCAGCCGTTCAGCCAGCCGGTCTGGCGCAGCGGCGAGTGCGGGGCGCGGCGTGACATGAGCCGCGGATCCAGATTGCCGGCGTACGCGGCGTAGAGCGACATGGGGTCGAGGGTACGGCAGCCGACGCGTGCGTCCCTCCGGTAACGGAAGTGCCCTTCTTGTAGGGAGAACGGCCCGGATGGAGCCCCCGGGGCGAAGCACCTTGAAGCGTGCGGGACAATGGAGTACGTGACTCGGATCGTGATCATTGGCGGCGGACCCGGCGGATACGAGGCGGCACTCGTTGCCGCCCAGCTCGGCGCGGAGGTGACCGTCGTCGACTGCGACGGTCTGGGCGGGGCGTCGGTGCTCACCGACTGCGTCCCGTCCAAGACTCTGATCGCCACGGCCGAGGTGATGACCAGCTTCGACTCCTCCTACGAGGAGCTCGGCATCATCGTCGCGGACGACACTCCGCACATCGACAGCCCGGCGCGCGTCGTCGGCGTCGACCTCGGCAAGGTCAACCGGCGTGTGAAGCGCCTGGCGCTCGCGCAGTCCCACGACATCACCGCCTCCGTCACGCGGGCCGGCGCCCGCGTGCTGCGCGGCCGTGGCCGCCTGGAGGGCCAGCAGGACACCGACGGCTCGCGCAAGGTCGTCGTGCGCGCGGCCGACGGGAGCGAGGAGACCCTCGTCGCCGACGCGGTCCTGATCGCCACCGGCGGGCACCCGCGCGAGGTCCCCGACGCGCTGCCCGACGGCGAGCGGATCCTGAACTGGACCCAGGTGTACGACCTGGACGAGCTCCCCGAAGAGCTCATCGTGGTCGGTTCCGGTGTCACCGGTGCCGAGTTCGCCGGCGCCTATCAGGCGCTCGGGTCGAACGTCACGCTCGTGTCGAGCCGTGACCGCGTGCTGCCCGGCGAGGACCCGGACGCCGCCGCCGTCCTGGAGGACGTCTTCCGGCGCCGCGGCATGAACGTCATGTCGCGTTCGCGCGCCGCCTCCGCCAAGCGCGTGGGCGACCGCGTGGAGGTGACGCTCGACGACGGCCGCGTCATCACCGGTACGCACTGTCTGATGGCTGTCGGTGCCATCCCGAACAGCAGCGGCATGGGCCTGGAGGAGGCCGGGGTCAAGCTCAAGGACTCCGGGCACATCTGGACCGACAAGGTGTCGCGCACGTCCGCGCCGGGTGTGTACGCCGCCGGTGACGTGACCGGGATCTTCGCGCTCGCCTCCGTGGCCGCCATGCAGGGCCGCATCGCGATGTACCACTTCCTGGGCGACGCGGTGCAGCCGCTGAACCTGAAGACCGTGTCGTCGAACGTCTTCACCGACCCGGAGATCGCGACCGTCGGCTACAGCCAGTCCGACGTCGACGGCGGCAAGATCGACGCCCGCGTCGTCAAGCTGCCGCTCCTGCGCAACCCGCGCGCGAAGATGCAGGGCATCCGCGACGGCTTCGTCAAGATCTTCTGCCGTCCCGGTACGGGCATCGTGGTGGGCGGTGTGGTCGTCGCGCCGCGCGCCTCGGAACTGATCCACCCCATCTCGATCGCGGTCGACAACAATCTGACGGTCGAGCAGATCGCGAATGCGTTCACCGTGTATCCATCCCTTTCGGGCTCGATCGCCGAGGTCGCGCGTCAACTTCACACGCGGAAGTCGGCGGGCGAAGCCTGATCGCGGACTGATCGTCGGTTGATCGCCGACTGATCGGCGTCCGGCGGGGTATCAACTCTGCGCAGGTCACGGGCTGTTGTCGCCCATTCGCCCGGCATAGGCGGGGTGAGTAGGCGCCTATACCACTTCCCACCCAACTGTGCGAACAACTTCTGTAATTCGGCGCAAACTGCTGAAAGCAGACGGTCGTTGGGGTTACTGTCAGTTTCGTGTTCGCTGCAGAACGTCGCCAATTGATCCTCGAAATGGTGCGGGCCAACGGAGCTGTATCGCTCCGGGAGCTCGCCCGCGTCGTCCAGACCTCCGAAGTGACCGTACGGCGGGACGTGCGCGCGCTGGAGGCAGAAGGACTCCTCGACCGCAGACATGGCGGTGCGGTATTGCCGGGCGGATTCACGCGGGAGTCCGGCTTTCCGCAGAAATCACATCTCGCGACCGCCGAGAAGACGGCTATCGCCGATCTCGCGGCGGGACTCGTCGAAGAAGGCGAAGCCATCGTCGTCGGGGCGGGTACGACCACGCAGGAGCTGGCCCGACGGCTCGCGCGGGTACCCGGTCTGACCGTCGTCACCAATTCCCTCTTGGTGGCACAGGCCCTGGCCCATGCCAACCGCGTCGAGGTCGTCATGACCGGCGGCACTCTGCGCGGGTCCAACTACGCACTTGTGGGCAGCGGGGCCGAACAGTCCCTGCAGGGTCTGCGGGTGTCGCGCGCCTTCTTGTCGGGCAGTGGTCTGACCGCCGAGCGCGGGCTCTCCACGTCCAACATGCTCTCGGCGAGCGTGGACCGTGCGCTCGTCCAGGCGGCCGCCGAGGTGGTGGTCCTCGCCGACCACACCAAGCTCGGCACCGACACGATGTTCCAGACGGTGCCGACGGACGTCATCACCCGTCTGGTCACGGACGAGCCGCCCACGCACGACGACCGTGCGGCCACCGAGCTGCAGGCCCTGGCCGACCAGGGTGTGCAGATCGCAGTCGCGGGCGGGAGCGCGAGCCCCAACTCCGGATCAGGGGTGGATTCCGTCCCGGCGCGGCAGTCGCGCCGGGACGTGCCACTGCCGGGTCAGCGCCGCAACCACGGCGGTCACGGGTCGGGACCCGGTGCGCAGTTGCGCAGTGCGGTGCTCGGGGAGCAGCAGCCCGGGGAGCGTGCCGCGCGGGTGGCGGATCTACGCCGCCGCTGAACCGGTCGCGGGGCCGGGCTCGTCCGGTGCCGACCCTTCGGGCTTCAGGCCGCGCAGGGTCAGCATCAGGAGGCGGTCGGCCAACTCGGGCTCGTCGGGGGTCTCTTCGGCGGCCAGCGCGATCGCGTTGGTCAGCTGCATCAGATCGGCGATCGAGACACCGGGGCGTACGGCACCTGCCTGCTGTGCCCGCACGAGCAGGGCCGTGCCCGCCTCGCGCATCGGCCTGCTGCATCGGGAGAGTGCCGAACTGTCGTCGTGCGACGCCGACATGAGGGCGCGGGAGAGCCCGCGGTACTCACCCGCATGAGTGATGATGGCGCGGAGCCAGGTCACCAGGGCCGAGCAGGGCTGCGGATCCTTCAGGAGCGCGCGGGAGCGGTCCAGGAGATCACTCACCGCCTCTTCGAAGACGGCGCTCATCAGGGCGTGCCGGTTGGGGAAGTGGCGGTAGAGGGTGCCGATGCCCACGTTCGCGTGGCGGGCGATGTCCTCCAGCGAGGCGTCCGTGCCGTGCTCCGCGAAGGCGGTGCGGGCCTCTGCGAGGAGCCGGTCGTAATTGCGGCGCGCGTCGGCTCTTTTCGAGCGGGGGCGCTCTTGCGGGCTCTCTGCCTCTGCCATGGCGTGCCTCCCTGAACGTACGCGTGCTTCAAGTCTGCCCGAAGCGTGCGTGCCGCCTGTCACCGGCTTCGCCGAGTTCGTCCTCGGGCGCCGGACGGGCTGAACATTCAGCCCGTCCGGCGCCCGATGGCCGAGGACTAGTCCTTGATCTCGCAGATCACCGCGCCGGAGGTCAGGCTCGCGCCCACTTCCGCGGTGAGGCCCTTGATGGTGCCCGAGCGGTGTGCGTTCAGGGGCTGTTCCATCTTCATGGCCTCCAGGACGACGATCAGGTCGCCCTCCTGGACCTCCTGGCCCTCCTCGACCGCGATCTTGACGATCGTGCCCTGCATGGGCGAGGCCAGGGTGTCACCGGAAGCCGCCGGGCCCGACTTCTTCGCCGCGCGCCGCTTGGGGCGGGCGCCGCCCGCCGCCGCGGTGCGGGCGATGGTCATGCCCAGCGAGGAGGGCAGCGAGACCTCCAGGCGCTTGCCGCCCACCTCGACGACCACCGTCTCGCGGCCCGGCTCCTCGTCCGTCTCGGTGTCGGTCGCCGCGGCGAACGCGGGGATCTCGTTGACGAACTCGGTCTCGATCCACCGGGTGTGGATCGTGAACGGGTCGGCGGAGCCGGTCAGTTCGGGGGCGAAGGCCGGGTCCTTGACGACCGCGCGGTGGAAGGGGATGGCCGTGGCCATGCCCTCCACGTTGAACTCCTCCAGGGCGCGCGCGGCGCGCTGCAGGGCCTGCTCGCGCGTCGCGCCGGTCACGATCAGCTTGGCGAGGAGCGAGTCCCACGCCGGGCCGATCACGGAGCCGGACTCCACGCCCGCGTCCAGGCGCACGCCCGGACCCGACGGCGGGGCGAAGACGGTGACGGTGCCCGGCGCCGGCAGGAAACCGCGGCCCGGGTCCTCGCCGTTGATGCGGAACTCGAAGGAGTGGCCCCGCAGTTCGGGGTCTCCGTAGCCCAGTTCCTCGCCGTCCGCGACGCGGAACATCTCGCGGACCAGGTCGATGCCGGTGACCTCTTCGGTGACCGGGTGCTCCACCTGCAGACGGGTGTTGACCTCCAGGAAGGAGATCGTGCCGTCGACGCCGACGAGGAACTCGACGGTGCCGGCGCCCACATAGCCGGCCTCCTTGAGGATGGCCTTGGACGCCGCGTACAGCTCGGCGTTCTGGGCCTCGCTCAGGAACGGCGCGGGGGCCTCCTCCACCAGCTTCTGGTGGCGGCGCTGAAGCGAGCAGTCACGGGTCGAGACGACCACCACATTGCCGTGCTGGTCGGCCAGGCACTGGGTCTCCACGTGCCGCGGCTTGTCGAGGTAGCGCTCCACGAAGCACTCGCCACGGCCGAAGGCCGCGACGGCCTCGCGCACCGCGGAGTCGTACAGCTCGGGCACCTCTTCGAGGGTCCGGGCCACCTTGAGACCGCGTCCGCCGCCACCGAAGGCGGCCTTGATCGCGATCGGCAGTCCGTGCTCCTCGGCGAAGGCCACGACCTCGTCCGAACCGCTCACGGGGTCCGGCGTACCGGCCACGAGCGGGGCACCCGCGCGCTGCGCGATGTGCCGGGCGGCGACCTTGTCACCCAGGTCACGAATTGCTTGCGGCGGCGGGCCGATCCAGATCAGACCCGCGTCCAGAACGGCCTGCGCGAAGTCGGCGTTCTCCGAAAGGAAGCCGTAGCCGGGGTGGATCGCGTCCGCCCCCGCGTCCTTGGCCGCTGCCAGCACCTTGGAGATGTCCAAGTAGCTGGTGGCCGGAGTGTCACCGCCCAGCGCGAACGCCTCATCTGCCGCACGTACATGCAGAGCGTCCCGGTCAGGATCTGCGTAGACGGCTACGCTCGCGATCCCTGCATCCCGGCATGCCCGAGCAACGCGGACAGCGATTTCGCCACGGTTGGCGATGAGCACCTTGCGCACGATGGCTCCCTCCTTGAAACAAGCCGAGTTTAGGGACTGCCGACACGACCTTTCGACCCGTCCCCAATGGTGAGCTTGCCCACACGGAGCGTGATCCGGGGCCTGCCCGTCCGCGAAATCCCTTGTCGCACCACGGTACGCAGGGTCCCTTCGAGGCAGACTAACGCGCCGGTGTGGTCAAGGTCTCTGTGAGGGCGTGCTGCGGCAGAGGGCCATTCTTTGTCGAGTCCCTACGAATGGCCCAATGATTCTTTGCCTTCGGCAGGGCCCTTGTCCCTCGGTTTACCCTCCCCCGAGCTCTTAACGAGCAGGGGGTGCCCCCATGTAGCGTTCGCGATGTCTGGCACGTACTGGCGGTAACAGCGGAAGTGGGTGGGCGCCGTGGCGCGTAGACCGGTGGCCTGGGTGGGCGCGATCGTGCTCCTGGTGGAGGCGGTGGGCATCGCGTTGCTCAACTGGTTCCTCGGCCTCGTCGTGAACAAGCAGGACATGTCGCTCGCCGGCCTCGACCCGCACGCGATGTCCGTGTCGACGTGGATCGCGGGCGGCGTCTTCGGCTGCTACCTCGCGCTGTGCGCCGTCGTCATGCTGCGCTCGGCGATACGCGACCGCGCGCCGGGCCGCTTCGGCCGGCTGCTCCTGATCAGCGCCGCCGTGGTGCACGCGCTGCTCGGGGCATTCTCCGTCGGCCTGGTGGGCTGGCCCGCCTTCGCCTTCATGATGGTCGTGCTCGGCCTGATCGTGCTCACGCTGGTGGCATACGACAAGAAGCCCGACGAGGTCGCCGACGGGCCCCGCGCGAGCAACGGGGCAGCGGGCGGCGGCGCGCCGGAGAACGGCGCTCCACAGCCCGCCTGAGAGCCCTCCTGGGGCCGCTGAGGTAGCCGGGGCCGCCGCTGAGGTCGCCCGGGACCGCCGGGGCGGGCTACTTCGTCCACAACTCCGTGATGCCGACGCCCAGTTCGGCGAGCAGGCGGCGCAGCAGCGGCAGCGACAGGCCGATGACGTTGCCGTGGTCGCCCTCGATCGAGTCGACGAAGGGGGCCGAGCGGCCGTCGAGCGTGAACGCGCCCGCCACGTGCAGGGGTTCGCCGCTCGCCACGTACGCGGCGATCTCCTCGTCCGAGGGCTCGCCGAAGCGGACCACGGTCGAGGCGAGCGCCGATACGTGGCGGCCCGCCGCGGTGTCGTACACGCAGTGGCCGGTCTGCAGGACGCCCGCGCGGCCGCGCATGGACTTCCAGCGGGCGGTGGCCTCCTCGGCGTCGGCGGGCTTGCCGAGCGCCTGTCCGTCCAGTTCGAGGACGGAGTCGCAGCCGATGACCAGGGCGCCCTTCGCGTCCGGGCGCGCGGCGACGACCGACGCCTTGGCCTCGGCCAGGGCGACGGCGAGCTCGGCGGGGGTCGGCGCGGAGATCGCGTCCTCGTCGACCCCGCTGACGATCACCTCGGGGGCGAGACCGGCCTGGCGCAGGAGGCCGAGCCGGGCGGGGGACTTGGAGGCGAGGACGAGACGGCGGGGCTGATCACTCATGCGGTCAGCGTATCGAGGCTCAGTGGATGCCGAGGACGAACATCGCCACGACCATGGCGAGGGCAAGGACGAGCCCCGCACGGCGCATCTTCGCCTGCATGTCCCGCATGTCCTTGGGCGGGTTGTTCTCGGGGTCCGACCACAGCATGAGACCGATACTGCGCGCGGTGGCGGCGGGGCGCCTGAGTACGCGTACTCAGGCGCCCCGGCCCGTGTCACTCATTCCCGGGTCGCCGCGCCCGGCTAGCCGGGCCAGTACGTGCGGCCCCAGGCAGTCGGCCCCGGTGCGGGCAGCCGGTCGCGGGCCACGCGGGCCGGGTCCGCCCAGGCGTCGAGGACCGCGGGCGCGCCGGACGGCTGGTTCGCGACCGCCGCGGCGCGCGCCTGGACCACCGCCAGTGCGGCGGCCAGCTCCTCCGGGGTGGGATTGCCCCGTACGACCTTGATCATGAAGGGTCTCCTCGCTCTCCTCGCCGGGGCGCGCTCTGCATGGCCTGCCCCGGTCCGCCCGGTCTAGAGGGGGATGTTGCCGTGCTTCTTCGGGGGCAGGGATTCGCGCTTCGTACGC
Organism: Streptomyces sp. NPDC055243; assembly: GCF_044544025.1. Taxonomy (NCBI): domain Bacteria; kingdom Bacillati; phylum Actinomycetota; class Actinomycetes; order Kitasatosporales; family Streptomycetaceae; genus Streptomyces; species Streptomyces sp. NPDC055243. Next base: position 11,565 of record NZ_JBITWR010000023.1, on the reverse strand, counting down.
AGCTGGCGCAGGCCGCGCACCAGGTGGGAGCGGGTCTCCGACGGCATGACCACGGCGTCGATGTAGCCGCGCTCGGCAGCCGTGTACGGGTTGAGTAGCCGGTCCTCGTACTCCTGGATCAGGCGGGCCCGGGTCGCCTCCACGTCACCCGATGCCTCGGCCGCGGCGAGGGTCTTGCGGTGCAGGATGTTCACCGCGCCCTGCGCGCCCATCACCGCGATCTGCGCGGTCGGCCAGGCCAGGTTGAGGTCGGCGCCCAGGTGCTTGGAGCCCATGACGTCGTACGCGCCGCCGAACGCCTTGCGGGTGATGACGGTGATCAGCGGGACCGTCGCCTCCGCGTAGGCGTAGATCAGCTTCGCGCCGCGGCGGATGATGCCCGTGTGCTCCTGCTCGACGCCCGGCAGGAAGCCCGGCACGTCGACGAAGGTGATGACCGGGACGTTGAACGCGTCGCAGGTGCGGACGAAGCGGGCGCCCTTCTCGGAGGCGTCGATGTTCAGGCAGCCGGCGAACTGCGTGGGCTGGTTGGCGACGATGCCCACCGGGCGGCCCTCGATGCGGCCGAAGCCGGTGAGGATGTTCGGCGCGAACAGCGGCTGCGTCTCGAAGAACTCGGCGTCGTCCAGGACGTGTTCGATCACCGTGTGCATGTCGTACGGCTGGTTCGCGCTGTCCGGGATGAGGGTGTCGAGCTCGCGGTCCTCGTCCGTCAGCTCCAGGTCCGCGTCCTCGGGGAAGGCGGGGGGCTCGCTGAGGTTGTTCGAAGGCAGGTAGGACAGGAGGGACTTGACGTACTCGATCGCGTCCTTCTCGTCGCCCGCCATGTGGTGCGCGACGCCGGAGGTGCTGTTGTGGGTGCGGGCGCCGCCGAGCTCCTCGAAGCCGACGTCCTCGCCGGTGACCGTCTTGATGACATCGGGCCCGGTGATGAACATGTGCGAGGTCTGGTCGACCATCACCGTGAAGTCGGTGATCGCGGGGGAGTAGACGGCGCCGCCCGCGCAGGGGCCGACGACGAGGGAGATCTGCGGGATCACGCCGGAGGCGTGGGTGTTGCGGCGGAAGATCTCGCCGTACATCCCCAGGGCCATGACGCCCTCCTGGATGCGGGCGCCGCCGGAGTCGTTGATGCCGACGACCGGGCAGCCGGTCTTCAGGGCGAAGTCCATGACCTTGACGATCTTCTGGCCGAAGACCTCGCCCAGGGCGCCGCCGAAGACGGTGAAGTCCTGGGAGAAGACGGCCACGGGGCGGCCGTCGACGGTTCCGTAGCCGGTCACGACGCCGTCGCCGTAGGGGCGGTTGGCCTCCAGGCCGAAGTCGGTCGAGCGGTGCTGGGCGAACTCGTCGAACTCGACGAAGGAGTTCTCGTCCAGGAGCAGGTCGATGCGTTCGCGCGCCGTCAACTTGCCCTTGGCGTGCTGCTTCTCGACCGCGCGAGCGGAACCGGCGTGCTTGGCCTCCTCGATGCGGCGCTGCAGATCAGCGAGTTTTCCCGCAGTCGTATGGATGTCGATACCTGAGTCACCTGCGTCAGGGGTGGTGGGGGTATCGCTTGCGGCGCTTGGCACGGGCACGTTGGGCTCTTCCGGCTCGGACATAGGGATGCGGCTCCCTGCCTGCTCAAAGGGGCGACTGGCGGCTTGCGGCGTGGCTTGTGGCTGCTGTGACTCGCTTGCTACTGAGTCGTAGGGTATCGGCGCCGATACGGTTCGGCAGTGCGGCGTTTACCACACCTAAGGTGGCTTGCATGACGCCGCGAGATGCTTCAGACGACCCTTCCGACCTCCCTGAGGACAACCGCTGGTCCGACCTCGACCGGCCGCCTCTGAACGCCGCGTCGCTGCGGCGGGCGCTGGTGCGGGGCGGGGGCCTGTGGACCTCTCTGGACGTGGTGCCCGCGACGGGGTCGACCAACACGGATCTGGCCGCACGCGCGGACGAACTGCCCGAGGGGGCGGTGCTCGTCGCCGAGGAGCAGAGCTCGGGGCGGGGCCGGCTCGACCGCCGCTGGTCGGCGCCCGCGCGCTCGGGGCTCTTCTTCTCCGTACTCCTGAGGCCGGGGCCGTCGGTGCCGGTCGAGCGGTGGGGGTGGCTGCCGCTGCTCACGGGGGTGGCCGTGGCCACCGGTCTCTCGCGGTCGGCGGGGGTGGACACGGCCCTCAAGTGGCCGAACGACCTGCTGGTGACGGTGGGGGGAGAGGAGCGCAAGGCCGGGGGGATCCTCGCGGAGCGGGCGGGTTCCGGTGGGGGCGGTGTTGTGGTCGGCATCGGGATCAATGTGACCCTGCGCGAGGAGGAGCTGCCGGTGCCGACGGCGGGGTCGCTGGCGTTGGCCGGGGCGGCGAGCACTGACCGGGACACGGCGTTGCGGGCGGTGCTGCGTTCTCTTGAGCAGTGGTACGGGGACTGGCGCGCGGCGGAGGGCGATCCGGCGGCGTCCCGCCTCCAGGAGGCGTACGCGGCGGGCTGCGCGACGCTCGGCCGCAAGGTCAGGGCGGAGCTGCCGGGCGATCGGTCGATCACGGGGGAGGCGGTGGCGGTGGACGGCGACGGCCGCTTGGTGCTGGCGACGGGGGACGGGGTGCAGGAGCCTGTGGGGGCGGGGGATGTGGTGCATCTGCGGGGGGTGTAAGGGGGGGAATGCGGGGATTCGGGCGGGGGGGTGAGGCTTGTTCGTCCAGGTGGGGATGTGGGGCAAACGGGCGGGTGGGTGGGGAAAGGGTGTTCGGCGCCGGTAGGGCGGGGAAAGCGCTGTCCTAGGCGCCCACGCCGACGAAAGGCGTGAGCTGCGGCACACCTGCCGTAAAGTTGGCGCCGGTCGATACCTGACCGCGGCAGATCGGAAGGGCAGCAGGCGTGACCGTCGACGACACGGGCTCCGGCACGGGTGCATCCCCCGACGGCGAGCCCGGACGTACCGCTGGCTCCGTCACCCACGCGTTCGACTCGATGGACTCCGGGGACGAGAAGCCGGGGGATCCCGAGAAGGATCCCCTCGCCCTGCGCCTCGAAGGGCTCATCCTCGGCGCCGACCGCCGCTACACCCCGTTCCAGGCGGCCCGCAGCGCCGGCGTATCCATGGAGCTCGCCTCCCGTTTCTGGCGGGCCATGGGCTTTCCCGACATCGGCCAGGCCAAGGCCCTGACCGAGGCGGACGTGCTCGCGCTGCGCCGCCTCGCCGGTCTCGTCGAAGCGGGGCTGCTCAGCGAGGCGATGGCGGTGCAGGTGGCCCGGTCCACCGGGCAGACCACCGCCCGGCTGGCCGAATGGCAGATCGACTCCTTCCTGGAAGGTCTCACGGAGCCGCCCGAGCCGGGCATGACGCGGACCGAAGTGACCTATCCGTTGATAGAGCTTCTGCTGCCCGAGCTCGAAGAGTTCCTCGTCTACGTCTGGCGGCGGCAGCTCGCCGCCGCCACCGGGCGGGTCGTGCAGGCCGCGGACGACGAGGAAATGGTCGACCGGCGGCTCGCCGTCGGGTTCGCCGATCTCGTCGGCTTCACGCGGCTCACCCGGCGCATGGAGGAGGAGGAACTCGGCGAGCTCGTCGAGGCCTTCGAGACCACCGCCGCTGACCTGGTCGCGGCGCACGGCGGGCGGCTCATCAAGACCCTGGGCGACGAGGTGCTCTACGCCGCCGACGACGCGGGCGTGGCCGCGGAGATCGCCCTGCGGCTGATCGAGACCATGGCCAACGACGAGACGATGCCCGAGCTGCGGGTCGGCATCGCCTTCGGCACGGTCACGACGCGCATGGGCGATGTCTTCGGTACGACGGTGAACCTCGCGAGCCGCCTCACGTCGATAGCGCCTCGGGACGCCGTCCTGGTGGACGGCGCGCTCGCCGAGGAGCTGACGCGCACGGGAGACGCCCCCGCCTCCGAGACCCAGGCGGCGGAGGCCGCCGAGACCGCGGAGAAGGAGGGCTCGGAGCCGCCCTCCTACCGCTTCGCCCTGCAGCCGATGTGGCAGCGGCCCGTGCGAGGCCTCGGTGTCGTCGAGCCGTGGCTGCTGGCCCGGCGCGGCAGCTGACTTCCCCCCGGACCACCGCTGCGGCGCGGAATTTTCCTGCCCGCCCACCGTGCGCTCCGTGGCGGTGACATGATCCTCCTGCAATGCGGTAACGACCGTTAACCTTCCGTGGAGGAAAGCAATGGGTGGCGAGCAGCGGTTCGGGGAATTCGTCGGCGTCAGGCGGCACGACCACGTCGCCGAGCTCGTCCTCGACCGGCCCAAGGCCATGAACGCCGTGTCCACGGACATGGCCCGCGCCATCGGCTCCGCCTGCGCCGCCCTCGCCGAGGACCGCGACGTGCGGGTCGTGGTCGTGACGTCGAGCCACGAGCGCGCCTTCTGTGTCGGTGCCGACCTGAAGGAGCGCAACTCCTTCTCCGACGCCGAGTTGGTGCGCCAGCGCCCCACCGCGCGGGCCGCCTACACCGGCGTACTCGAACTGCCCGTGCCGACCGTCGCCGCCGTGCACGGCTTCGCGCTCGGCGGCGGGTTCGAGCTCGCGCTCGCCTGCGATCTCATCGTCGCCGACCCGACCGCCGTGGTCGGCCTCCCCGAGGTGTCGGTCGGCGTGATCCCGGGCGGCGGCGGTACGCAGCTGCTTCCGCGCCGGGTGGGCGCGGCGAGGGCCGCCGAGCTGATCTTCACCGCGCGGCGCGTGGAGGCGGCCGAGGCGCGGGAGTTGGGGCTCGTGGATCAGCTCGTGGGCGAGGGCGAGGACCGTACGGAAGCGCTCGCGCTCGCCGCGCGGATCGCCGCCAACTCGCCCGTCGGGCTGCGTGCCGCCAAGCGCGCCCTGCGGCTCGGGCACGGGCTCGACCTGCGCGCCGGGCTCGAGGTCGAGGACGCGGCCTGGCGCTCGGTGGCCTTCTCCGGTGACCGGGCGGAGGGCGTCGCGGCGTTCAACGAGAAGCGGAAGCCGCAGTGGCCGGGAGAGTGAGTCCGAGGCCCGGTCCGCACTCTGCGTGATGTTCCGATCGCCCAAAATGTCGTAAATCTCCTAGCCTAGGGAGATGGGAGAGGATCTCCGGCTGCGGGCCGTGGTCGTGCTGGCGCAGGGGATGGCCGCCGCGCACACTCCGCGTGAGTCCTGGCGGGCCGCTGCCCGCGGCGCGTGCCGAGCGCTGGCGGGGAGTTTCGCGGCCCTGTCCGTCTGGGAGCGCGATCTCGGACGGCTGAGGGTGCTCGTGAACGTGGGCGAACGGGCCGAGGGGGAGGAAGAGTTCCCGGAGCGCGAGGCGTACCCGGTGAACGAGTTCCCGGAGATCACCGAGTTCCTGCACGAACGCTGGGCGGGCGGCGGTGAGCCGCACGCCTGGGTGGAGACGGCGCAGGGCCCCGCGGAGGCCGCGACCCCCGGCTACTGCCACCAGCGCGTCGCCGCCCTGCGCAGGCGCGGCCGCGGCTGCTGCGTGGTCGCGCCGATCGTGCTGCACGGGCGGGCGTGGGGCGAGCTGTACGTGGCGCGTGCGGTGGGGGCGCCGGTCTTCGGGCGCGAGGACGCGGACTTCGCGACGGTGCTCGCCTCGGTCGTGGCGGCCGGGATCGCGCAGACCGAGAGGCTGGAGGAGGCCCGCCGTCTTGCCTTCACCGACGCGCTGACCGGGCTCGCCAACCGGCGCGCGGTCGATCTGCGCCTCGAGGAGGCGGTGGAGCGGCACCGCGCGGACGGGACCGCAGTGAGCCTGGTCGTGTGCGACGTGAACGGCCTCAAGTGGGTCAACGACACCCAGGGGCACGCGGTCGGCGACCGTCTGCTCGAACGTTTCGGTTCGGTGCTGTCCCTGTGCGGGGCGATGCTGCCGGGGACGCTGGCGGCGCGGCTGGGCGGGGACGAGTTCTGTCTGCTCTCGGTGGGGCCCACCGCCGATGAGGTGGTGCGGGTCGCCGATGAACTCTGCGTACGGGCGGCCGAGTTGGAGCTGGGGGACGGTGTCGCGTGCGGGGTCGCCTCCACGGAGGACCCGATCGGCGAGGTGCGCTCGGCCCGCCGCCTGTTCCGCCTCGCGGACGCGGCCCAGTACCGCGCGAAGGCGGCACGTGCCCCGAAGCCGGTGGTTGCGGGGCGCGAAGGTGCGGATGACCCCGTGGTGCGGCTTGCTGACTCGGAGGCGTCGCGCCCGGCGGGGGAGAGGCGCCGCTTCCGGGGGCGTGGGCCGGAGCGGCGGGGCGGCGAGCGGGGCTCCTGGGAGGGTGGGCAGGGGGGTCGGTGAGGGGCTGCGGGTCGGTGGGGGCTTGTCGCGCAGTTCCTCGCGCCCCTTATGGGGCCCGGTGTCGGGTGTTGGCTGCGGGCCGGTGGGGGCTTGGCGCGCCGTTCCTCGCGCCCCTTATGGGGCCCGGTGTCGGGTGTTGGCTGCGGGCCGGTGGGGGCTTGGCGCGCCGTTCCTCGCGCCCCTTACGGGGCTCGGCGTCGCGTGTTGGCTGTGGGGCGGTGGGGGCTTGGCGCGCCGTTCCTCGTGCCCCTTGCGGGGTCGTGGGGGCTTGGCGTGCAGTTCGTCGTGGCCCTGGAGGGGCCCGGTGGCGTCGACCCCGGTAAGAGGCTCAGTCCGTATCCACCCGTGACACCTGGCGATTCAGTCCGTACGCTGCTGAATATGGATATGCACACCGTGGTCCTGGGGACGTCCGGGACAACCGCAGCGGACGTCATCGCCGTCGCGCGTGGCAATGCCCGCATCGAGCTTTCGGCGGAAGCCGTGACCGCCCTCGCCGCGTCGCGCGAGATCGTCGACGCCCTCGCGGCCAAGCCCGAGCCCGTCTATGGCGTGTCGACCGGCTTCGGCGCCCTCGCCACCCGGCACATCGGCCCTGACCTCCGCGCCCAGCTCCAGCGCAACATCGTCCGCTCGCACGCGGCGGGGATGGGCCCGCGCGTGGAGCGCGAGGTGGTCCGCGCGCTGATGTTCCTGCGGCTCAAGACGGTCTGCTCGGGCCGTACCGGCGTACGCCCCGAGGTCGCGCAGACCATGGCCGACGTACTCAACGCGGGCATCACGCCCGTCGTGCACGAGTACGGCTCGCTCGGCTGTTCCGGCGACCTCGCGCCGCTCAGCCACTGCGCGCTCACGCTCATGGGCGAGGGCGACGCGGAGGGCCCGGACGGCGAGCTGAAGCCGGCGGGCGAGCTGCTCGCCGCGCACGGCATCACGCCGGTCGAGCTGCGCGAGAAGGAAGGCCTCGCCCTCCTGAACGGCACCGACGGCATGCTCGGCATGCTGGTCATGGCCCTCGCCGACCTCGACGCCCTCTACAAGTCCGCCGACATCACCGCGGCCCTCACCCTCGAAGCGCTGCTCGGCACCGCCAAGGTCCTCGCCCCCGAGCTGCACGCCATCAGGCCGCACCCGGGCCAGGGGGCGTCCGCCGCCAACATGCTCGCGGTCCTTGCCGGTTCGGGCCTCACCGGTCACCACCAGGACGACGCGCCGCGCGTCCAGGACGCGTACTCGGTGCGGTGCGCGCCGCAGGTCGCGGGCGCCGGGCGCGACACGATGGCGCACGCGCGCCTGGTCGCCGAGCGCGAGCTCGCCGCCGCCGTCGACAACCCCGTCGTGCTGCCCGACGGCCGCGTCGAGTCGAACGGCAACTTCCACGGGGCGCCGGTCGCGTACGTCCTGGACTTCCTCGCGATCGCCGCCGCGGACCTCGGCTCGATCACGGAGCGCCGCACGGACCGGCTGCTCGACAAGAACCGCTCGCACGGCCTGCCGCCGTTCCTCGCGGACGACGCGGGCGTGGACTCGGGCCTGATGATCGCCCAGTACACGCAGGCGGCCCTGGTCAGCGAGATGAAGCGGCTCGCGGTCCCGGCATCGGCGGACTCGATCCCGTCCTCCGCGATGCAGGAGGACCACGTCTCGATGGGCTGGTCGGCGGCCCGCAAGCTCCGCACGGCGGTCGACAACCTCACCCGCATCGTCGCGATCGAGCTGTACGCGGCGACGCGCGCGGTCGAACTCCGCGAGGGCCTCACGCCGGCCCCGGCGACCCGGGCGGTCATCGAGGCGATCCGCAAGGCGGGCGTCGAGGGCCCGGGCCCGGACCGCTTCCTCGCGCCCGACCTGGCGGCGGCCGACGCGTTCGTGCGCTCCGGCGCGCTGCTCGCCGCGGTCGAGCCGGTGACGGGTCCGCTGGCCTAGCCACGGCGTTTCCGTACGCCGAAGGGGGCGCCGTCACCAGGTGACGGCGCCCCCTTGCGTGGTGACGGCGCGTCAGTCGCGGTCGACGTGCTCACGGGTGATGTCGCCCTTGACCGCGTCGATCTCGAAGTCGGTCTTGTTCCAGTCCTTGGTGACGACGTCGACGGACCAGACGAGCGCGTTGCTGTCGTTGTCGTCCAGGCCGACGGACGTGACCGTGCCCTTCTTCTTGTCCGTCGCCACCTTGGCGGCCTGCTCCGGCGACTGCTTGACGCGGGAGAGCCGGTCGGCCGTCTCCTTCTTGTCGTCGGCGTCCTGGTCCTTCTCCGGCGCGGAGCTGATCACCTTGCCCGACACCGCGTCGATACGGACGTCGTGCACCGTGCCGTCCTTCTCGGCGACCTCGGCGACCCACTGCGGGGCGCCCGCGCTGCTGCTCGGGCTCGGGCTCGGGCTGGGGCTCGCGCTCGCGTCGTCATCGTCGCCGTCGTTGTCGTCGTCCACGCCCTCCAGGTCCAGGTCGGTCAGCTTGCCGCCCGGAACCTTGTCCACCGCCGTGCCGGCCGCCTTGTCGTAGGTGACCTTGGTGGCGGCGAGCAGGGCCTTGCGCTCCTGCTGGTCCTGCGTGAGGGACGCGCTGCCCGTGGGGCTCTCCGACGGCGCCTCCTTCGGGACGCTCTTCGCCGCCTTCGAGGTCGCTTCGGCGGACGACGCGTCGCCGTCCTCCCCGCAGCCCGTCACCAGGGCTGCCGAAGCCGCGACGGCGCACAGGGCGCCGACGAGGCGGAGGCGGCGGGCGCGGGGCGTCGCGGTGTTCTTGTTCCGGGGCTCGAATCTCATAACCGCATGCCTAGCCCTCGCCCCGTATCCGGCCGGGGCGCCGCGCGGCCGGGGTCACCCGACTGCCCGGCGCGCGCCCCTCCTCCGGGGCGCCTAGGCGGTTCCTCAGTAGGCCGGGCCCCGCTGCTCCCGTCGTACGGAGTACGCGACGAACCCCGCCCCGAGGCCCAGGAAGGCCGTCCCGCCGATCAGGTACGGCGTCGTGTCGACGCCCGCGCCCGTGTCCGCGAGGCGGTCCTCGGTGGGAGCGGCGGCGGTGGTCTCCGAGGGCGGCGTCGCGCGACGCTGTTCGGTGTGGACGACCTGGGGCGATTCAGGGGCCTGCGGTGATCTGAACGTCGCCGTCGCGTTGGCGGAGGGAACGAACCACAGGGCGCCGAGGAGGGCCCCCGCGGCAGTGGCGGTCAGCAGCGATCGACGTGCGGACACGGAATCGGATCCCCCTTGTGGCGCTGGCGAATTGGCCGTGTGGGGCGATGGTAATGAAAGGCGCGGGTCGCGGGAAAGTCGCGGGGGTCATGGGTCGTACGCTCCGACGCATGAGCACATCTGAGACATCACGTTTTGTACGGCTCCGCGTCGAATTGGTGGTGGAGGTCGACGACTCCGGCGAGCTCGCGGCCTCCGCGCTGCGCCGGATCGCGGAGGACGAGCACATGCCCGCCGAGGAGCGGCTGCATGCCGAGACGGCCGTCAAGGAGGACGACGCGGAGGCACTCGCCTATCTGGTGGACCCGTTCGACCTGGTCAGCGCCGTGCCCGGAGTGGAGCTCTCGCAGGCGTCCTGGAGCAGCGAGCAGATCGACTACGACCCCGATTCGCCGGACTGGGACCCGGACGAGGATGATGGCGACGACGAGGACACGGGCGATGACGGTGCCGGTGGCCGGGGGCTGTAGCGGTTAGACGAAATTCGTACGTCTACCGGACGGAAAAAACGGAACCCGTAGCCCCGGACGGCAACCGCCGCCCGGGGTTCCGTCGTCTCAGAGATGCACGGCTGTCACCGGCGCATCGCATGACGTGGTGTTCCCCACATCTTCGGCGGAAGTGGAACGGGACGAACCGGGCAGGACGTTATGCGGGATTACGGGGACTCTCGGCGTTCTTGGCGTGTTGAGGATTTCGGCAACGATGGAGAAGCGTGTGATGACGGACAGTAGGCGGCAGCGCGGACGGCGCAAGGGTCTTGCGGCCGTATCCGCTCTGGTCGGCGGCGTCCTTGTGCTCTCGGCCTGTAGCAGCGACGACGGCGACAAGACCGCCGCGGGCGGCAAGGAGTCCCAGAACCAGGTCGACGAAGCGGCTGCCAAGAAGACTTCCGACGCCGATATCAAGATCGCGCCGAAGGACGGCTCCGACAACGCGGGCATCAACAACGCCGCCAAGGTCAAGGTGAGCAGCGGTTCGCTGACGGACGTCACGATGACGACCGAGGAAGGAACCGCGGTAGCCGGCGAGATAGCTGCCGACAAGAAGAGCTGGAAGCCCAGCGGCCAGCTGGAGCGTGCGACCACGTACAAGATCAGTGCCACCGCCAAGGACTCCGAGGGCCGCAAGGCGCACGAGAACTCGAAGTTCACGACGGTCTCGCCGAGCAACAGCTTCATCGGGAACTTCACGCCCGAGGACGGCTCCACGGTCGGCGTGGGCATGCCGGTGTCGATCAACTTCGACAAGGCGATCAGCAACAAGAAGGACGTTCAGTCCAACATCAAGGTGTCCTCCAGCAGCGGCCAGGAAGTCGTCGGCCACTGGTTCGGCGACAACCGCATCGACTTCCGCCCCGAGGACTACTGGCAGGGCAACTCCACGGTCACCATGAAGCTGTCCCTGGACGGCGTCGAGGGCTCGGACGGCGTCACCGGCGTCCAGGAGAAGACGGTCCAGTTCAAGATCGGCCGTAACCAGGTCTCCATCGTCGACGCCAAGACGAAGACCATGAAGGTCATGCGGGACGACAAGGTCATCAAGACCATCCCGATCTCCGCGGGCTCCCCGGAGAACAAGACGTACAACGGCAAGATGGTGATCTCCGAGAAGTTCAAGGAGACCCGGATGAACGGCGCGACGGTCGGCTTCACGGACGACGACGGCAAGGGCGAGTACGACATCAAGGACGTGCCGCACGCCATGCGCCTGTCGAACTCGGGCACGTTCATCCACGGCAACTACTGGGGCGCGAAGTCCATCTTCGGCGGCGCCAACACCAGCCACGGCTGTGTCGGCCTGGAGGACGCCAAGGGCGCGGGCGACAAGAGCACCCCGGGCGCCTGGTTCTACGACAACTCGATGATCGGTGACGTCGTGGACGTCCGGAACACCGGCGACAAGACGGTCCAGCCGGACAACGGCTTCAACGGCTGGGTCATGGACTGGGCGCAGTGGAAGGCCGGTTCGGCCGTCTAGGAGCACCCAGGACACGCAAGAAGACGCAGGCGGGGGGGGGGCCCCCCCCCCCCCCGGCGGGGGGGGGGCCCCCCGGGGGGGGGGGGGGGTGGGTCGGGGGGGGGTGGGGGGGGGAAGCATGGGGCGGAGGGAAGACAAAGAAAAGAGTTGTAAGACAAGA
>NZ_JBITWR010000022.1:0-142365 GCF_044544025.1 Streptomyces sp. NPDC055243 | reverse complement strand
GAGCAGACGTCCTCTTCGCCATGCTCCGCGACGGCACCTTCTATCAACCACCAACCCCGACTACCCCTTGACCAATGTCATAGGGGCACCCCCCCCCCGCGTAAGACGCCACTAACGGCACACCCTTCGCTTTTCCAGTACTGCAAAACGTGCACTTTGGCCCATGAGGCCGCCGCCCTCTTCTCAGGCGTTTCGGCCGTGTTCGGCCACCGCGATTCGAGCCAGTTTTGTCAGCATCATGCCGTTGCGGACCGCGACCACATAGTCCACGGGCAGGCCGTGCATGCGGGTTCCCGGGCCTCGCAGCGGGTGCCAGTCAAGGATGAGAAGGGTGTGCTCGCCCCAGGGGATCAGGTTCATGGCGATGCGGGCCGCGCCGAAAGGACCCGCCTTCGCCTCCAGCTGCAGGCGGCTCTCCGGTTCGCTGATGCGGACGACGACGGTGTCGTCCAGGACCAGCGGGCCGACGCCGACCCGCACCCGCAGGCGGGCGCCCACCGCCGGCCAGTGCGGGTCCGCGGCCAGGACCTCCTGCGTTCCCGTCACCCACTCCCCGTACCGGTGGCCGTCGGACAGCAGGCTCCAGACCTCGGCCGGTGAGGCCAGGATCAGGCGGCGGTTCCGGGACACGCTGACCACACTCCTCCTGGGGGATCTGGCACGATTTTCGCACTTTGTCACCTGCGGCACCCATCGAGAGCGCTCCTGCTGGGCCGGACGGCCTGTGCGAGGGTGGCGGGGAGGGTGACCCGTACCTCGATTGCCTCGATCTCCTCCGACGCAAGGAGCCGCATGCCCCCGGCAGCCACCACAGCGAACCTGGCCCTGGACGTGACCTCGGGGGTGAAGACGCGCGACCTCGAGGCTCTCTACCAGGACCTGCATCGCCACCCCGAGCTCTCCTTCCAGGAGCACCGCACCGCCGGGGTCATCGCCGAACGGCTGCGCGGCGCCGGGTACGCGGTGACCACCGGCGTGGGCGGCACCGGCGTCGTGGGTGTCCTGGAGAACGGCGACGGGCCCGTGGTGTGGCTGCGCGGCGACATGGACGCGCTGCCCGTCACGGAGACCTCGGGGCTGTCGTACGCCTCGACCGTCGACGGTGTCATGCACGCCTGCGGCCACGACATGCACATCACCTGGCTGGCCTTCGCCGCCGCAGCACTCGCGGCCGCCCGCGAGACCTGGACGGGCACCCTCGTGATCATCGGCCAGCCCGCCGAGGAAGCGGGCGGCGGCGCCAAGGCGATGGTCGACGACGGGGTGCACGAACGCTTCCCCCGCCCCGACGCCGTCTTCGGCCAGCATGTCGCCCCCGGCCCCGCCGGCTTCGTCTCCCACACCCCTGGGCTGATCATGTCGGCCGCGGACGACGTGCACATCGTGGTGCACGGCGTCGGTGGCCACGGCTCACGGCCCGAATCCACCGTCGATCCGGTGGTGACGGCCGCCTACATCGTCACGCGGCTGCAGACCGTCGTCTCCCGCGAGGTGTCCGCGACGGACACGGTCGTCCTCACCACGGGGCAGTTCAACGCCGGCCAGCGGCCCAACATCATTCCCTCGGAGGCCCGGCTCGGGCTGAGCCTGCGTACGCAGGACGTGCAGGTGCGCGAGCGGGTCCTGTCCGCCATTCGCCGCATCGTCGAAGGGGAGTGCCACGCCGCAGGGTGTCCGACGCCGCCCGAGGTGACCACCGGAGCCGGCTTCCCCGCCACGGTCAACGACGCCGCTCTGGACGCGGAGGTCGCGGCCGTCCATCGCGAACTGTTCGGCACGAACAGCGTGCTCGACTTCGGGCCCGCGATGGGCAGCGAGGACTTCTCCCTCCTCGCGCCCACCGGAGTGCCCTACGACTTCTGGTTCGTGCCCTCCACGCCCGAGGCCACCTGGCAGGCCGCCCCGGGTCAGGGACTCCGCGAGAAGATCACCGGGGTGCCGGGCAACCACAGCCCCCTGTTCGCCCCGGACCCCTCGGTCCTGCTGCCCGGCGTCCAGACGCTGGTGAGCGCCGCGCTGCACGGACTCGGCACCTGAGGCAGCGGCCGCCACCGGTCAGCGGAAGGCCGCGTGACCGGTGAGCGCCTGGCCGAGGGCCAGCGTGTGCATCTCGCTCGTGCCCTCGTACGTCAGCACGGACTCCAGGTTGTTGGCGTGCCGGATCACCGGATACTCCAGCGAGATGCCGTTCGCGCCGAGGATCGTGCGCGCGGTGCGGCAGATCTCGATGGCCTCGCGTACGTTGTTCAGCTTGCCGAAGCTGATCTGCGCAGGGTGGACTCCGGCGGGCGAGTCCTTCAGGGCGGACAGGTGCAGGGCGGTCAGTGTCGCTTTGTGCAGCTCCAGGGCCATGTCCACCAGCTTCTGCTGCGTCAGCTGGAAGCCCGCGATCGGCCTGCCGAACTGTTCGCGCTCCAGGGCGTAGTCGCGCGCCGACCGCCAGGCCGAGCGGGCCGCGCCCGTGACACCCCAGACGATGCCGTAGCGCGCCTCGTTCAGGCAGGTGAGCGGGGCGCCGACACCGCGCGCCTCGGGGAGCCGCGCGGAGGCCGGCAACCGGACCGCGTCCAGGACGAGTTCACTGGTGACGGACGCGCGCAGTGACATCTTGTGCTTGATGACGGGAGCCGAGAATCCGGGGGTGTCGGTGGGCACGACGAAGCCGCGTACGCCGTCCTCGGTCCGCGCCCAGACGACGGCGACGGCCGCCACCGAACCGTTCGTGATCCACATCTTGCGGCCGTCGAGAACCCAGTCGTCGCCGTCGCGGCGGGCGCGGGTGGTCATGGCGGCCGGGTCGGAGCCGTGGTCGGGTTCGGTCAGGCCGAAGCAGCCGATGGCCGAGCCCTCCGCCATCCGCGGCAGCCACTCCCGCTTCTGCTCCTCGGAGCCGAAGCGGTGCAGGGCGAACATGGCCAACGAGCCCTGTACGGAGACGAAGGAGCGCAGGCCGGAGTCGGTCGCCTCCAGTTCGCGGCAGGCGATGCCGTACGCGCGCGCCGACATCCCGGCGCAGCCGTAGCCCTCCAGGTGCATGCCCAGCAGGCCCATCTTCCCGAATGCGCGGGCGAGTTCGGGCAGGTCGGGCAGCTCGCCGGACTCGAACCAGTCGGCGATGTGCGGCTCCACCTTGGCGTCGAGGTACTGGCGGACCGTGTCGCGCACGGCGCGCTCCTCGTCGGTGAGCAGGGCCTCCAGGTTCAACGGGTCGACGGCGTCGAGAGCGGGGAACGGCATGGTCAGGCTCCTTGCGGGTTCTGCGAATTCTGCTGGTTCTGCGGGTGGTGGCGCGGGTGGCCGAGCAGATGGTCGATGTCCGCCTCCTCGTATCCGAGTTCGGCGAGTACGTCCCTGCTGTGCAGGCCGAGGGTGGGCGGCGCGGTGCGCACCGCGGGGCGCTCGCCGCCGAAGCTGACGGGGAAGGCGACCTGCTGGAGCGGGCCCACGTCGGGGTGGTCGACCTTCTGGACCATGCCGAGCGCCTCGGTCTGCGAGCAGTCGTAGACCTCGTCGAGGGTGCGGATGGGGGCGACGGGCACACCGCGCGGCTTGAGCAGCGCGCACCAGTGGGCCACGGTCTCGTCGACGAGGACCGCCTCCAGCTTGGCGTTGAGGGCCGTGCGGTGGGTGACGCGGGCACGGTTGGTGACGAAGCGCGGGTCGTCGGCCCACTCCGGGTGGCCGAGCGTCTCGCTCAGGCGGCGGAAGAGGCCGTCGCTGCCGACGGCGATCACGAAGTGCCCGTCGGAGGCCGCGTAGGCCTGGTACGGCACGAGGCTCGGGTGGCCGGAGCCGAGCCGGGTGGGCCGCTCCCCGGTGGCGAAGTAGCCGGTGGCCCAGTTGATGTGCAGGGCGAGCTGGGACTCGTACAGGGAGGTCGTGACGTACTGGCCGCGTCCCGTGCGCTCCCGCTCGACGAGCGCCGAGGTGACGCCGATGAGGCCGAACAGGGCGGCACCCAGGTCGCCCATCGCGTAACCGGCCTTGACGGGCGGGCCGTCGGGCTCGCCCGTGAGGGACATCAGGCCCGCGCTCGCCTGGGCGACCATGTCGTACCCGGGCTCGTCGCGCAGCGGTCCGGTGTCGCCGAACGCCGAGATGTGGAGCAGGACCAGGCGCGGGTAGCGCTCGCTGAGGGTGCGGTAGTCGAAGACCTCGGCCAGGAAACTGCCGGGGCGGAAGTTCTCCACCATCACGTCCGCCTCGGCGAGCATCCGGTGGACGGCCTCCTGCCCCTCGGGGGACTTGAGGTCCAGGGTCACCGAGCGCTTGTTGCGGTTGGCCGCCAGGTAGTAGGTGGCGTCGGGGCCGTTGAAGGGCGGGCCCCAGGCGCGGGTCGGGTCGCCGCCCTGGGGGTGCTCGACCTTGATGACGTCGGCGCCCAGGTCGGCGAGGGACATGGTGACGTAGGGACCGGCGAGGATCTTGGAGAGGTCGACGACCTTCATTCCGGCCAAGGGGGATGCGGGGCCGTGCGGGGATGCGGGGCCACGCGGAGATGCGGGGTCCAGCGGGGACGCGGGGCGGGGCTCAGCGGACATGTGCGGCGGACTCCTCGGCCGTGGCGAGCGGGATCTGTCCACCCTCGGCCAGTTCGGCCAGGTGGTCCAGGGCGGTACGGGGCAGGCGGTCCGGGTCGTCGAGGAGAGCCGCGTAGGCGCTGGACACCAGGAGCGCGCGGCCGTTGCCGGTGGTCCTCGCCTCGTGTTCCGCCTGGTCGTGCAGGAGCGTCGCCATGACGGCGTGCGTGAGCCGGTCGGTGTACCGGCCCATCCTCGTCTCCTGCTCCTGCGCCGGGAGTTCGAGCAGGGCATCGCCCTGCGCGCGGAGGAGTTCCCAGCGGTCCTTCGCCGGGCCGCGGCCGCCGTAGGTGTCGGCGAGGGTGCGGTGGGAGCCGATGCGGCGCATACAGCGCAGCACGTCCAGCGCGATGACGTTCGATGATCCCTCCCAGATGGATCCGAGGTGGGCGTCGCGCACGAGCCGGGGGTTGACCCAGTCCTCGATGTACCCGTTGCCGCCCCGGATCTCCATGGCTTCACCGGTGACCGTGCGGGCGCGCTTGCACAGGGTGTGCTTGGCGAGCGGGGTGAGGACGCGGACCAGCGCCTGGGCCTGTTCGTCCCCGTCGTCGGCGGCCGTGAGGCGGGCCGCGGCCTCCAGGACCAGGCCGAGCGCGGCTTCCGTGTCGAGGATCATCGGCAGGAGCGTGGCGCGCATCAGGGGCTGGTCGAAGAGGGGCTTGCCGAAGACGTGGCGGGCGCGGGTGTGGTCGAGCGACTCGCGGACGGCGCGGCGCATCAGGGCGGTGGCGCGCATGGCGTTGGACAGGCGCGAGACGTTGAGCATCTCGGCCATCTGCCGAAATCCGTGGGTGAGTCGGCCGACCGGGGTCGCGTACGCCTCCTCCAGGGTCACCTCGCCGCTCGCGATGGACTTCGAGCCGAGCTTGTCCTTGAGGCGGTCGATGCGGACGGCGTTACGGGTGCCGTCGGGCCGCAGCCTCGGGACGAGGAACATGCCAAGCCCCCGCGTCCCTTCGCCCTGCCCGGGGACGCGGGCCAGGGTGAGGATCACGTCGGCGGCGGGGTTGGACGCGAACCACTTCTTGCCGGTGAGCGTCCAGTGCGTGCCCCGGTCGGTGGCCAGGGTCCGCGTCAGGCCGACGTCCGTGCCGCCCTGCTGTTCCGTCATGAACATCGCTCCGGTGGCCCGGAGTCCGGGGTCCGTGGAGGAGAGCGCGGCGATCTCGGTGGCGTACCGCTCGGGGTCGAACAGGCGCAGGATGCGGGCGGCCGAGTCGGTCATCGACAGCGGGCAGGCCATGCCGAACTCGGACTGGACGTAGAGGTAGGACAGGGCGTACTTGACGGTGTGCGGGATCTTGGTGGGCCAGCCGTGGACGCCGGGCCGGTGGGACATCGCGGCGAGGCCGAAGCGTTCGTAGGCGATGGCGGCGGCGCGGTCGTGGGCCGGGTGGTACTCGATCGCGTCGACGCGGGTGCCGTCGGGGGCGTACGGGATCAGCCGCGGCGGGTGGGCGTCGGCGAGGGCGGCCTGCCGGTCGAGGTCGCCCGCGGCCAGCTCGCCGAGCTCCGCGAGCAGGGGCTCGACGCGGGCGCGGTCGTCGGCGGGCAGGAGGCGGTCGAGCAGGGGGCGCAGGGCGGGATCGCGGTCGGCGAAGTTCACGGGAGACGGCGAGGACACAGGTGGCTCCAGGTCAGGCGGGCTGTGCGGTACGGGGGTTGGCGGCTTCGGCGGTGTCGTCGGCCGGGTCGCCGGTGCGGGCCAGCAGGGGCAGCACGCCGACGAGGGTGAGCACGGTGTAGGCCAGGCCCAGGGCGACGACCGGCCAGATCGAGTCGAAGGTGGTGAGCAGGTACTGCGAGACGATCGGCGCGGTCCCGGCGAACAGGGTCGTGCACAGCTGGTACGACAGGGACATGCCGGTGTAGCGGACCTCGACGGGGAAGACGCGGGCGAGGATTCCGGCGAGCGCGGCGTAGTACATGGCGTGCGGGAAGGTCGCGAGCCCCATGCCGAGGACGGCGAGCCAGAAGTCGCCCGTGCCGACGAGGACGAACATCAGCGGCAGCAGGACGAATTCCGGAACGAGCATCCACAACACGGCCTTGCGCACGGGCCACTTGGTGGCCAGTACAGCGCCGAAGGGCTGCACGATCACCTGCACGACCAGGGCGAGCGAGATGACCGTGAGGAAGGTCGTGCGGTCGAAGTCCAGGTCGGCGGTGGCCCAGGAGAGGGCGAACGTCGTCTTGACGTAGGTGATCGCGACTCCTGCCGTGCCGGCGAGCACGCCGAGGAGGACCAGCATCGGGGAGCGAGTGAGCACTTCCTTGATGGGCAGCTTGATGGTCTTGTTGCGGGCCAGGGCGGCCTGCATCTCGGGGGTCTCGGCGAGCTTGAGCCGGATGAACAGACCGACGGCGACCAGGACCGCGGAGAACAGGAACGGCACGCGCCAGCCCCACGACTCGAAGGCCGCGTCGGGCAGTTGGGCCATGCCGAGGAAGGCGAGGGTCGCCAGGAGGTTGCCGACCGGGGAGCCCTGCTGGGCGAAGGAGCCGTAGAGCAGCTTGCGGCCCGGCGGGGCGTACTCGGTGGCGATGAGGACGGCGCCGCCCCACTCGCCGCCCATCGCCACGCCCTGGATCATGCGCAGCAGGACGAGGAGGATCGGCGCCGCGGCGCCGATCTGCGCGTATCCGGGGAGCAGTCCCACGCAGAACGTGGCGCCGCCCATCATGGTCAGGGTGGTGACCAGGGCTTTCTTGCGGCCGTACTTGTCGCCGAAGTGCCCGAATATCAGTCCGCCCAGGGGGCGGGCGAGGAAACCGACCCAGAAGGTGGCGAAGGCCGCGAGGGTGCCAACGGCCGGTGAGGCCTCGGCGAAGAAGATCTTGCCGAGCACCAGGGCCGACGCGGACCCGTAGATGTAGAAGTCGAACCATTCGATGGTGGTGCCGACGAACGCGGTGACGCCCGCGCGGCGCGCCTCGCGGGCGAGGGCGGGATCGGGGGCCTGAGGTGCCCCCGGGGCCGGGGCACCGTTCGATTCCCCGGGGGCCGGGGCGTCTTGCTGCATGACGAGCGTCCTCTCGTGGCGGCAGATCCCGCGACGGAGGGCGACGAGGTGGCGGGGCGGGGAAGGGAGCCGAGCGGCCGGCTACCGGTCCTCGCTCCGTCGCGAGACCTGGATCACTCTGCCCTGCGCCATTAGGAGGTGTCCAAGACCAATGACGGCCCGCACTGAGACGTCATCCAGCGGAATCCGGGGCGTCGGCGGGCACCGGCAGGACCTCCTCGGCCACCCGCAGCACCGCGTGCAGCGCCGCCGACCGGTTGCCGGTGCGCCAGCCGAGCGCGATGGGAAGCACCGGCACGTCGTCCCCGGCCAGCGGCCGGAACACGACGTGCTCCAGATGGATGTCGCGGGCCGACTCCACCACCACCGCGAGGCCCACGCCCGCCCCCACCAGGGCCAGCATGTTGTACGAGTCCGGGGCCTCCTGCACGATCCGGGGCGCGAACCCGGCCTCGTGGCAGGCCTGCACCATGGCCTCGCGCACCGCGGACTCACGTGACAGCGGGAACGTCACGAGGGGCTCGTCGGCCAGTTCGCTCACCGGCACCTCGGGGCGCGCGGCCAGGGGGTGGCTGTCGGGCAGGGCGAGCACGAGCCGTTCCATGCGCACCACGCGGGCGGTGATGCCGCGCCGCACGGGAAGCGCCACGAAGCCGATGTCCAGCGTCCCGTCGGCGACCCGCCGCAACGCCTCGCCCGTGTAGGTCTGCCCCTCCAGCACCAGCTCGATGCCCGGCAGTTGGGAGTTGACCGCGCGGGTGAGCAGCGGCAGCGCCGAGTAGCTGCTGGCCCCGGCGAAGCCGACGCTGACCCGGCCGACCTCGCCCAGATGCGCCGCCCGCACCGTGCGCCGTACCGCCGAGGCGTCGGCGAGCAGCCGCCGGGCGGGCTCCAGGAGCGCCTGTCCCGCGGGGGTGAGGCGGACGGTGCGGGTGGTGCGGTCGAACAGCTTGACCCCGAGGTCCCGCTCCAGGAGCTTGATCTGCTGGCTCAGGGGCGACTGGGCGATGTGCAGGCGGTCGGCGGCGCGGCCGAAGTGCAGTTCTTCGGCGACGGCGACAAATCCGGACAGGTGTCTGAGCTCCACGCCGGTGACGATACGGGGCCGTCCGCGACGGGTACGGATGCCCGCCACCGGCAATTCGCCTGATCGTCTTCCGCTGTCCGCGCCGATATGGGAGAACGCTCTGATGTGCGATGACGAACTGATGCCGCCGCTGGCGGACTTGACCGAGAAGCAGTGGCTGCGCGCCGATCCGCCGCTGGCCCGGGACCTCTCCGAGCGGTGGGGCCCGCAGGCCCTCACGCTGCACCGGCGCACGCTGCTGGGCGCTGCCGCCGCCGGAGCCGCGCTGGCCGCGCTGCCGTTCGGCGCGCGGCAGGCCGCGGCGGCGCAGGGCGTCACGAAGTTCCCGTTCCCCGACGGGCCCGACCACAACGGGGAGTTCGCCGTCCTGGTGACCGGCGACTCCGGCACCGGCGGCGAGGAGCAGCTGGCCGTCACCGAGGCCGCCCGGCGGGTGTGCCGTGCCGAGGGGATCTCGCTGGCCGTCGGCCTGGGCGACAACATCTACGAGAACGGGCCCGAGTCCGACCACGACTCGGAGTTCCAGGAGAAGTTCGAGACGCCCAACACCGGCATCGACGTCCCCTGGCTCATGGTCCTGGGCAACCACGACTGCTCGGGCCTGATCCCGGGCAGCGGCGGTGACCCCTCGCGCGGCGACCGCGAGGTCTCCTACGCGGCCTCCTCACCGCGCTGGTACATGCCCAGCCGCTACTACAACGTCACGCTGCCGCCCGCCGAGAGCCCGGGCCGCGGCGACCCGGTGGTGGAGTTCTTCGCCCTCGACACCAACCCGGTCGCCTCGACCGTCGCCCAGACCTCGTCCCACTACAAGTGGGACGGTCCCTACATGCGCGCCCAGCGCCAGTGGCTGGACGCCGCGCTGTCCGCGTCCCGGGCCCGCTGGAAGGTGGTCCTCGGCCATCACCCCTACCTGAACAACGGGAAGCACGGCAGCGCCGGTTCGTACGACGGCTTCGTGATCGGGCACTACACGAGCGGGGTCCACCTCAAGGAGCTGTACGAGCAGGTGGTGTGCGGCCGGGCCGACCTGATCCTGTCCGGGCACGACCACACCCTCCAGATCCTGGAGCCCACGACCCGCACGGCCGGCACCCGCCAGATCGTCTGCGGGGCGGCGGCCAAGTCCGGTGACGGCAGGGCGCACTTCGACCACCCCGCCACCTGGCAGAACTTCTCCGACGTGGGCTTCATGGTCCTGAAGGTCTCCGAGCGGGCCATGACCGTGGACACGTACACGGTCGACGTCCCGACGCGCACCGCGCGCCTGGCCCACACCACGACGACCTCCGACGCGGTGGCGGGCCGCGGCAGCGTGGGCTAGGACCGGGCGTTCCCCGCCACGTTCCTGGCCCACAGCACCAGCGGAACCTGGAGCGGAAGGCGCCCGATCGCCGCGGCCCTGAGCGGTGCGGGTCGGCCGCGCCAGTCCAGGGCCATTTGTACGTTGGCGGGGAAGACGCCCACGAAGAAGGCCGCCGTGGCCAGCGCCGCCGTGCGCCGGGTGCGGGGCAGCGCCACTCCGGCCGCCAGGGCCAGTTCGACCACGCCGCTCGCGTACGTCCAGGTGCGCGGCGATCCGGGCAGGACGCGCGGCACGGTGGCGTCGAACGGCTTCGGGGCGGAGAGATGAGCGACCCCCGCCCCGGCCAGCAGACCGGCCAGGAGCAGGGGGGAACGGGGTGCCAGCGGCATGCTGCCTCCTCGGGTGGGGACGGGAAGCAGACCTTACTCGACGGTAAGTACCGCGTCACCGGGCCCTGGAGGCGAGCCCGTCCAGCGTGCGGTCCACGAGGCGTCCGGAGCGGATGACGCCGGCCGCGAGGCGACCACGGCCCGCAGCGCCTCGGCCATGCCGTCCGCGCCCCACCGCTCGGGCCTGAGCCGCCCCCCGGGCAGGCGCCGCCTGTTGCGGAGGCGGCGCCTCTCGCCTCACAGCAGCCGGGCCCCGCGTCTCGCGAGATACCTGACCGGGTTGACGTCCGATCCATAGCCCCGCCGGGCCCGGATCTCCAGGTGGAGGTGGGGTCCGGTGGCCCGGCCGGTGGCCCCGCTGCTGCCGATCCGGTCGCCGGTGCCGATGCGGGACCCCTGACGCACCGAGATGCGGGAGAGGTGCCCGTACACCGCGTAGTGCCCGTCCCGCAGCCGCACCGTCACCGCCTTGCCGTACGCGCCCGACCAGCGGGCCAGGACGACGGTGCCCGCGCCGACGGCGTGCACCGGGGTTCCCTTGGGGACGGCGAGGTCGATGCCGGTGTGGTGCCCGGCGACCCAGTTGCCGCGCACCCCGTAGCGGGCGGTGACGCGGAAGCGCCGGCGCAGCGGCAGGGCGAATTTGCCGGGAGGTCCTTGGGGGGCGAGCGCGCGGGTCTCGGGGATCGCCTCGTCGGCCTCGGCGAGGGCTTCCTCGAACTCCTGGTCGTAGCCGGCGCCGCAGCCGCCGTCGGACTCCGCGGCGGCGGCGTGCGGCGCCGGTCCCGCCACCGTGAAGGCGCCGCCGGCCATGAGGACCGCGGCGACGCTCAGTACGTCACGTCGTGTGGTGCCCGCTTCACGCGGGCTGTCTATGTCGTAGCCCATGACCGCAAGGACACTGGCGCCGGGCCCGGCGCGCACGCCGAATGCGCCGCTTGGCGTAACGCTTTCGGCGCCCGCGCCGCGGTCAGTCGGAGGCCGGCCGGTACACGGTGAGCGCCTCGGGGAGTTTGTCGAGGAGCAGCGCGGAGGGCGCGGGGGCCAGTTCGCCGTCGTACGCCATCTGTGTGTCCTCGGGCAGCCCTGAGATGACCAGGCGCTGGGACTTGGCGGACGCGTACAGCCGGGTCTTGGCGAGCTGGCCGGCCAGCGCCGCGACCAGCAGGCGGGTGCGCGCGAAGCGCCCGCCGTGCGCGATGCGGACGTCGAGCACCCCGTCGGCCAGGTCGTGTCGGCGCACCGGGGCGATACCGGCGCTGCGGTAGGCGCCGTTGCCCGCGAAGAGCAGCCACATCGAGCGGGTCTTGCCGTTCACCACCGCGCGCAGCGGCCGCCCGGTGTGCAGGATCTGGGCGACGCCGAGCAGCGCGGCGGGCGGACCGCCGACCTTCGGGGACCATTCCTCCCTGATGCGTACGAGCTCGGGGTAGGCGCCCAGGCTGAACGTGTTCAGGAAGTACACCGGCTCGGAGGACGTCCGGCCGTCGGGACCGGCCCCGGCCAGCGGCTTGATCCGGCCGACGTCGGCCCGTACGGCACTGCCCTCGACGAGAGCGGCGCAGGCGTCCGCGACCGTGTCGACGCCCAGGTCCGCGGCGAAGTGGTTGAACGTGCCGCCGGGCAGCACCAGCAGCGGCACGTCGTGGCGCAGGGCCGGGGTCACGGCGGCGTTCACCGTGCCGTCTCCCCCGCACACCCCGAAGACCCCGCCCCGGCGGGCGGCGTCCCTGGCCGCTTCCTCCAGGACCTTGGGCAGCGGCCCCGCCTCCTCCTCGTACAGCACGACCTCCGCACGGGGCAGGGCCGTCTTCAACTGCCGGACGGGGTCCATGAGTTGCGGCTGGGCGCCGGAGGAGGGGTTCACCACCACGACGAGGCCCTCGCCGTCCGGGAGCGCGGGCGCGTCCGTACGGGGGCGCGCGGGCGGCGGCATCTGGGCCCTGGAGGGCACCATGCCGCGCACCGCGTAGGCGGCGCCCACGCCGAGGGCCGCGCCGACCAGGACGTCGCTGGGGTAGTGCACGCCGGTGTAGACGCGGGAGAAGGCCACCGAGACCGCGACCGGGGCCACGGCCGCGCCGAGCCCCCGCGACTCGAGGGCCACGCCCGAAGCGAAGGCCGCCGCCGACGCCGCGTGCCCGGAAGGGAAGGAGCTGGTGATCGGCTGGTGGGCGAGGTGCCGTATCACCGGCACCGTGTCGAGGACCGGCCGGGAGCGGCGCACCGCGCTCTTGCCCAGGGTGTTGACCGTGCCCGAGGCGAGGGCCAGGGAGGCGACGCCGCGCACCGCCGCGCGCCTGCCGCGCGCACCGCCGAACGCCCACATCCCCGCGGCGATGCCGAACCACAGCAGCCCGTGGTCGGCGCTCCGGCTCAGCCGGGGAAGCACCGGCTGAGCCGCCGGCCAGGAGCGGGCGGCCACGCGGTGGAACGCGAGCCGGTCGGTGGCGCCGAACAGTCTGCGCAGGTGCGGCCTAGGGAGATCACTCATGAATCCCGTATACCCCCGCACGCCGTTCGCATCGCGCACATCTTGCGCGGCCACTGTGACGTTCACTTCAATCAGTCATATGGCAGCCCCTCGCTCCACCTCACCGCAGCGCCCGGCATCGCCGGAGCGGGAACCCGCCCCCGAGCTGCCGCCGACCGCGTGGGCCGTGCTCGGTCTGCTCTCCTTCCCCGGGGAGCGGACCGGTTACGAGCTGAAGAAGTGGGCGGACGCCTCGCTCCGCCACTTCTACTGGTCGCCCGCCATCAGCCAGATCTACGCCGAGCTGCGCCGCCTCGAAGCGCTCGGGTACGCCACGTCGCGGCGCTCGGGCCCCGAGGAGCCGCGCGCGAAGCGGTCGTACGCCATCACCGCCGAGGGCCGTGCGGCGCTCGTCGGGTGGGCCGGGGGCGCCGAGGACGCGGGCCCGCCCGTCCTCAAGCACCCGCTGCTCCTGCGGGTCTGGCTCGGGCACCTCGCGGCGCCGGAGCATCTGCGGGCCCTGGTGGCCGAGCACATCGCGCACACGCGCGGCGAGCTGAAGGAGGTGCGGGACGCGCTCGCCCGCGCGGACGGGCAGGAGGCGTGGACGCATCCGCAGATCGCGCTCCGCTGGAGCGGGCGGCGGCTGGAGGCGGAGATCGAACTGGCGGAGGCGATGCTGGCCGATCTCGCGGAGCCGGCCGGGCCTGCGCCCTCCGCCCGTGCGGGAACGACGGGTCCCACTCCCCCCGGTCAACCCCCGGGGGACTCGCCCACCCAGGGGTGACGTTGCCTGCCGCGCGGGGCCCGCGACCGGTAGGACGGGCGGGGTCAGCCGACCCCGCCGTATGGAGCAGTGCACCTGTGACTACCCGTGCCGTCCTTGTCGCCGCCGTCATCACCGGGCTGCTCCTCGGGATCGTGGGAAGCAGAACGGACGACTCCGATGCGTCGGGGCACCCCCGTACGGGCGGTTCCGTCACGGAGGCGGGCCGTTAGGCTGCGACCTTGCCGCGGGAACCTCCTCCCCCACTCTCGGCTTCGCCCGAGCGGGGGGGGACCCCCATCGCCCCGCGGCCACCGAGCCGCCGTCGACGGAAGCGAGTGAACCTTGAACTTCCTCACCATCGGTCATCGCGGGGTCATGGGTGTCGAACCCGAGAACACCCTCCGGTCCTTCATCGCCGCGCAAGCCGCGGGCCTCGATCTCATCGAGCTCGATCTGCATCTGAGCAAGGACGGCGCCCTCGTCGTCATGCACGACGCCGACGTGGCCCGTACGACCGACGGCAAGGGTCCGATCGCCGAGAAGACCCTGGCCGAGCTGCGGGAGCTCGACGCGGGGCGCGGCGAGCGCATCCCCGTCTTCGAAGAGGTCCTGGACGCCGTGAAGGCGCCGCTCCAGGCCGAGATCAAGGACGTGGCCGCCGCCCGCGCCCTCGCCGAGGTGATGCACCGCCGCGATCTGGTCGGCCGCGTCGAGGTGATCTCCTTCCACGACGAGGCGATCGCCGAGATCGCGCGCCTCGTCCCGGGCGTCCGGACCGCGCTCGTCGCGAGCCGCTACGGCACCGACGTCGTGGAGCGCGCCACGGCGGTCGGCGCCACCACCCTCGTACTGAACATCAGGCGCCTGACGCTCGAGGTCGTCGAGCGTGCCAGGAAGGCCGACCTGCGGATCATCGGCTGGGTCGTGAACACGCAGGACGACCTGCGGCTGGTGCGCGCGCTTCAGTTGGACGGGGCGACCACGGACTATCCGGAGATCAAACGGACGGGCCGCTTCACGGCGTGAGGATCACGGCGTGAGGAAGCCCCCGCTCAGCCGAGGGGCTTGTCCGGCAGTTCCTTGACCAGCAGCTCGAACTCCAGGTCGTCCCGCTGCGGGATGCCGAACCGCTCGTCGCCGTACGGGAAGGGAGTCATCTTTCCCGTACGGCGGTAGCCGCGCCGCTCGTACCAGGCGATGAGGTCGTCGCGTACGGAGATCACGGTCATGTGCACCTCCTTCGCGCCCCACGCCTCCTGGACGGTCCGCTCGGCCTCCGCCATGATCACCTTGCCGAGGCCCGCGCCCTGGAGCGCGGGGCTCACCGCGAACATCCCGAAGTAGGCGTGCTCGCCGCGGTGTTCCAGCTGGCAGCAGGCCACGACCTCCCCGTCGCGCTCCACGGTGAGCAGCTTGCCGGCGGGCGACTTGATGACGTCGACGACGCCCTGCGGGTCGGTCCGCTGCCCCTCCAGGATGTCCGCCTCCGTGGTCCAGCCGGCGCGGCTGGAGTCACCGCGGTACGCCGACTCGATGAGCGCGACGAGTACGTCGACGTCCGCGTCGGTGGCATCCCGGAAGGTGAGGTCGCTCGTGCTGGGGCGCGGGGCGGTGTCCATGGGGCGGGTTCTCCGATCTCTCTGGCCCACCGCTGTCGGGCGCGGCGTGGGCGAGGCAGCGTCGAGCGTATCCCCCCACTAAGGTGCGGCTGCATGGTGCATGTACTGAGCAGCAGGATCCTTCTCCGCCCCACCGACCCCGAGCGCTCCCGCGCGTTCTACGGCGAGGCGCTGGGCCTCTCCGTCTACCGCGAGTTCGGCACGGGCCCCGAACGCGGCACGGTCTACTTCCTGGGCGGCGGCTTCCTCGAGGTCTCCGGCCGCTCGGACACCTCACCGGCACCGGGCCTCCAACTGTGGCTACAGGTGGCGGACGCACGGGCGGCGCACGCGGAGTGCGTGGCGCGGGGCGTGGAGGTGGTCCGTGAGCCACTGAAGGAGCCCTGGGGCCTGGTCGAGATGTGGATCACGGACCCGGACGGCGTCAAGATCGTCGTCGTCGAGGTACCGGAGGACCATCCGATCCGGTACCGGCCCGGGATCTGAGGACGGCAGGCGTTCGCCCCTCCTGCGCCTACCTGCGCCTACCTGCGCCTACCTGCGCCTACCTGCGCCTACCTGCGCCTACCTGCGCCTACCACCCTGACCTCTTGTTATCTCTAGACCGGTCGGTCTATTGTCCGTGTGTGACCAAGACACGCAGTGACACCCGCGCCCGCATCCTGCGCACCGCCGCCGAGCTGTTCCAGCGGCAGGGCTATGGCGCGACGGGGCTCAATCAGGTGCTTGCGGAGAGTGGCGCTCCCAAGGGGTCGTTGTACTTTCACTTTCCGCAGGGCAAGGAGCAGTTGGCCGCCGAGGCCGTGGCGCTCGCCGGGGGTGAGATGGGGGTGCGCATGGCCTCCGTCGTGGGGGCCGCGGGCGGGGCCCGGGAGGCCGTTGTCGGGGTGGGTGAGTTGCTTGCCGAAGGGCTGCGGGGCTCCGACTTCCGGGACGGGTGTCCCGTTGCCACCGTCGCGCTGGAGCAGGCCGGGGGCGAGGGGCCCATTTCTGAGGTGTGCCACGTCACCTACGCGTCGTGGGTGCTGGGGTTCGCCGAGGCCTTGCGGGGATGGGGAGCCGCCGATGACGAAGCCGACGAGCTCGCCGAGCTCGTGATGTCCTCCTTGCAGGGGGCCCTCCTTCTCGCTCAGGTGCGGCGCGACACCTCTGTCCTTTCGACGGTCTCCCGGCGCGTCGCCGCGGTCGTCGTGCAGAGCCTCGAGCAGCAGAGCCTCGAGCAGGAGACAGGAGCGCAGTCGTGAAGGTTCGTCATCTCAACTGCGGGTCCATGCTGAAGATCGAGGCCACCTACGACGGGCCGCCGCCCTTGAACGCCGTGTGTCATTGCCTGCTGGTGGAGACCGACACGGATGGGCTCGTACTCGTCGAGAGCGGGCTCGGGCGAGGGGATGTGCGGCGCCCCCTCGCATCCCTCGATCCGGAGTGGGCCGAACTTGCCGCCCCGGAGCTGGACTTCGCCGAGACCGCGCTCTCTCAGGTCGAGCGGCTGGGCTACGCCGCCTCCGACGTGCGGCACATCGCACTCACGCACCTGGACGTGGATCACAGCGGCGGTCTTCCCGATTTCCCCGAGGCGCGGGTGCACCTCATGGCCGCCGAACTCGACGCGGCGCTCACCGAGGCGCCCAGCCGTCGCTATCGGCCCGCGCACTGGGCCCATGGCCCGCGCTGGGAGACGTACGAGGAGAACGCGGGCGAGGAGTGGGCCGGATTCGCCGGGGCCCGCCCCCTGGCCGGGCTCGGCGAGGACTTCCTGATCGTGCCGCTCGGCGGGCACAGCGCCGGGCACGCCGCCGTGGCCGTACGGGGTGATCGCGGGCGGTGGCTGGTGCATGCCGGGGACGCGTACTTCTACCACCGGGAGATCGCGCGCCAGGAGCCGCACTCGCACCCCCTGATGGACATCATCCAGCTGGACGCCCAGGTGGACGCCGAGCTGCGGGTCGCCAATCAGGAGCGGCTGCGGGAGGTGGCTACCCGTTCGGACGAGTTCACCGTGCTCAACGCGCACGACCCGTGGGACTATCTGCGGCTCGCCGGGGCAGGCGGCTGATTCGACGGTTCGGCGGTAGTCGTCCGGCGGATCGGGGTACTCGGGTGCCTCGCCCGGCGCATCCGAGGTGCGCCGGGCCACCCCTCGTCGGAGGATTGACCGGACCCCTCGCCCAACCCTGGAGCGATCTCTTATGCAACGTCCCCGGATTCTGATCATCGGCGGTGGCTTCGCCGGTATGGAGTGCGCGCACAAGCTGGAGCGAACGCTCAAGGCGCAGGACGCCGAACTGCGGCTGATCAGCCCGCAGGACCACCAGCTGTATCTCCCCCTGCTCCCCCACGTCGCGTCGGGCGTGCTGACCCCGCAGGCGGTCGCGGTGCCGCTGCGCCGCATGCTGCGCCGTACGGCGATCGTGCCGGGCGGGGCCATCGGTGTGGACCCGCACGCGAAGGCCGTGATCGTACGGAAGATCAACGGCGAGGAGGTCGTGGAGCGTTACGACTACCTCGTGCTTACCCCGGGCAGCGTGACCCGGCAGTTCGACATCCCCGGTGTCGACCGGCACGCCGTGGGCGTGAAGACGCTGGCCGAGGCCGCCTGGATCCGTGACCACGTGATCTCGCAGCTCGACCTGGCCGCGGCGAGCTCGGACCGCGCCGAGCGGGAGGCCCGGCTGCAGTTCGTGGTCGTCGGCGGCGGGTACGCGGGCACGGAGACGGCGGCCTACCTGCAGCGCCTGACGAGCGCCGCCGTCAAGCGCTACCCGGGGCTCGACGCGTCGCAGATCAAGTGGCATCTGGTCGACGTGGCGCCGAAGTTGATGCCCGAACTGGGTGACCGGCTCGGCGAGAAGGCCCTGGCCATCGTGCAGCGGCGTGGCATCCACGTGTCGCTCGGGGTCACCGTGGACAAGGCCACCGAGAACACCGTCACGCTGACCGACGGGCGCACGCTGCCCTGCCACACGCTGATCTGGACCGCCGGTGTCGCGCCGAGCCCGCTCATCGCCACTCTCGGCGCCGAGACCAACCGGGGCCGCCTGGTCGTCGACCCGGAGCTGACGGTGCCCGGCCTGGACGGCGTGTTCGCGCTCGGTGACGCGGCGGCCGTCCCCGACCTCGTCAAGGGCGGCGACGCGATCTGCCCGCCGACCGCGCAGCACGCGATGCGCCAGGGATGGGCGGCCGCCAAGAACGTCACCGCGGCCCTGCGGGGCGCTCCGCTGACCCCCTACCGGCACAAGGACATGGGCCTGGTCGTCGACCTCGGCGGCATCCAGGCCGTATCGAAGCCGATGGGTGTGCAGTTGACCGGTCTGCCCGCCCAGATCGTGGCGCGGGGCTATCACTTGGGCGCGCTGCGCACCGTCACCGCACGCTTCCGCACGGCCGCGAACTGGGGGCTCAACGCCCTCGCCGGCGACGACTACGTACGGACCGGGTTCCAGACCCAACGCCCCGCCACCCTCGCCGACTTCGAGATGACGGACGCCTACCTCTCGGCGGAGGAGATCCACGCGCGGATGACGGCTGAGGTGGCGGGGCGCTCGATGGCCCCTGAGAAGCCGCTGCTCCCCTAGGCAAGCAGTTCCCCTGGGCCGCAGGGGCCCTTATCCATAGGGCCGCCCCTATCCATAGAGCCAGTACGAGGGCCAGTACGGACCGGAAGCCGGTGCTCGCAAGCAGCGAGCGCCGGCTTCCGCGCTGGAGCACCACCTCAGGAACGCGCGCACGCCGGGGCGACCGTTTCCTCCCTGGTCGTGCGGCCCGGCGGCGGCTACCAGTGGTGGGTAGGTGCCGCTCTCAACTTCCCCGGGGCCTGGCCGCGTCGACGTAAATAGCCGACGTGCACGGCTCCGGAAGGCCGTTGCCGGCGTCTGAGGGTCGATGCCGCCGTCGGACGGCCGATGGACGCCCCTCCAAGGCTCCGTCTCGCCGTCCGGTTGATCACGGTGAGCGTCACATCCGTACTACGCATCACCCGTCGCCACACGAAGGACTCCGCCACTATGCGTATCGGCATCGATGTCGGTGGGACCAACACCGACGCCGCCCTGCTCGGGCCCGACGACCGCGTGCTCGCGGCCGTCAAGTCCCCGACCACTCCCGACATCACCTCCGGTGTCACCTCCGCGATCCGGGCGCTCGCACCGCCCGTCGAATCCGTCACCGCCGTGATGATCGGCACCACCCACTTCCTCAACGCACTCGTCGAGGGCGCCCGGCTCACTCCCGTGGCGGCCGTACGCCTCGGTCTGCCCGCCACCGCCGCCCTGCCGCCCATGGCGGACTGGCCCACGCGGCAGCGGACCGCCGTCGGCGGCCACGGCTATCTCTGCCACGGCGGGCGGGAGTTCGACGGGCGGCCGTTGTCGCCGCTCGACCCCGAGGAGCTCAAACGCACGGCCGCCGACATCGCCGCGCGCGGGCTCACCTCCGTCGCCGTGTCGTCGGTGTTCTCGCCCGTCGCGGAGGCCGACGAGCGGCTCGCCGTGGAGATCCTGCGGGCGGAGCTGGGCGAGGGCGTGCACTTCTCGCTCTCGCACGATCTCGGCCGGGTCGGGCTGCTCGCGCGCGAGAACGCCACGATCATCAACGCGTCGCTGCGCGATCTGGCCACCGTCATCGTCGAGTCGTTCGGTAAGGCACTGGCCGAGATGTCGATCACGGCGCCGTTCTTCCTGTCGCAGAACGACGGCACGCTGATGGACGTCGACTTCGCGCGCACCTGTCCCGTGGCGACGTTCGCGTCCGGGCCGACCAACTCGATGCGGGGCGCGGCCTTCCTGTCCGGGATCGGGGACTGCGCGGTCGTCGACGTGGGCGGCACGACGGCCGACGTCGGCATCCTGGCCGAAGGCTTTCCGCGCGAAGCCGCGGGCGAGAGCGAAGTCGCGGGAATCCGCACCAACTTCCGTATCCCTGACGTCCTTTCGTTCGGCATCGGCGGCGGGTCCTGGGTGTCGAGCGAGGGCGAGACGGGGCCGCGGTCGGTCGGCTATCTGCTCACGCGGGAGGCGCTCGTCTTCGGCGGCACGCGGCTCACGGCGACGGACCTCGCGGTGGCCGCGGGCCGGGCGGACATCGGCGACAGCACCCAGGTCGCCCATCTGGAGCGGGAGTTCACCGAACGTGCCCTGGACCGCATCGCCGAGCGGATCGCCGAGGCCGTCGACCGGATGCGGACCTCGGCGGCTGCGCTGCCGGTGGTCGCCGTCGGCGGCGGCTCCATCCTCGTCCCCGAACGACTGCCCGGCTTCGCCGATGTGCGCAGCCCGGAGCACTTCGACGTGGCCAACGCGGTGGGCGCGGCGATCGCGCAGGTGGGCGGCGAGGTCGACCGGGTCTTCCGGGTCCCCGAGGGCCGCAGGGACGCGGTGCTCGCCGGGGCCCGCGAGGATGCCGTCGGGCGGGCGCTGGATGCCGGGGCGCGCCCCGGCAGCGTACGTGTCGTCGACATCGAGGAGGTTCCGCTCGCCTATCTGCCCGGCGGGGCGACACGCATCCGCGTCAAGGCGGTGGGCGATCTCGACCTGGGGCGTTTACCCGGTGCCGCGCGGACCGGCGCCGGGACGATCCCCGATGCGTGAGATCACCCTCGACAACCTCGACGACATCGCCCGGGGCGCCGGCATCCTCGGCACGGGCGGCGGGGGCGATCCCTACATCGGCAAACTGCTCGCCCGCGAGGCGATCCGCGCGCACGGTCCCGTACGGGTCGTCGGCATCGACGAGGTCGAGGCGGACGCGACCGTCGTCCCCATCTCCGGCATGGGCGCGCCCACCGTCCTGCTGGAGCGCGTGCCCAACGGCAGAGAGGACCTGGCCGCGCTGCGCGCCCTGGAGAGACACCTCGGGCGCCGGGCCACGCACCTCACGCCCCTGGAGGTCGGCGGGGTCAACTCGATGCTGCCGATCGCGTGTGCCGCGCGGGCCGGCCTTCCCCTCGTGGACGGGGACGCGATGGGGCGGGCGTTCCCCGAGGCGCAGATGGTGCTGCCGGGCCTGGCCGGGATCTCCAACTCTCCGATGGCGCTGGCCGACACCACGGGCAACACGGTCATCGTCGAGGCCGTCGACAATCACGCGGCCGAGCGGATCGCGCGTGCGGTGTGCGTGGAGCTCGGCTGCCAGATCAGCTGCGCGGACACAGTGCTGCGCGGCGATCAGCTCGCCGACGGCCTGGTCCCGGCGACGCTGACGCTCGCCCGGCGGCTCGGCGCCGTGGTGCGCGAGGCGCGCGCCGCGCACGGCGATCCGGTGGCGGCGGCGCGGGAGACGCTGGCCGGCATCGCCCTCATGACGGGCAAGGTGGTCGACGTGGTCCGTCACACGGAAGGCGGCTTCGCGCGCGGTCACGCCCGCGTCGAGGGGACGCGGGGCGACACCGGGCGGGTGCTCGAACTCGGCTTCCAGAACGAGCACTTGCTCGCCACGCGCGACGGGCTGACCGTGGCGACCACGCCTGATCTGATCTGTGTACTGGACAGCGCGACCGGCGACCCGGTGACCACGGAGGGCCTGCGCTACGGCCTGCGCGTCAGCGTCATCGCCGCCCGCTGCGACCCACGCTGGATCACTCCGGGCGGCCTCGCGCTGGCCGGTCCGCGCTACTTCGGGTACGAGGTGGACTACCTGCCCTTCGGTTCGGCCGCCTGATCGTCGCGACTGTCCTGAGCAGCCTGAGCCGCCGCGGTGGACGGCCGCAGTGTGATCGTCCGCCGCGTGTGCTTCTCCACCGCCTCGCGGGAGTAGAGCAGCGGGAAGGCCCCGTCGGCGGCCCAGCTCGCGAACAGGTCGTCGTAGTGCGGGCTGCCCGGCACGCCGGACTGCCCCGGCGAGTTCATCGCCACGGAGTCGTCCCAGGAGCCGACGTCCACGACGAGACGGAAGGTGGCCCCCGCGGTCTGCCGGAACCCGGCCCCGTAGGCGGCGGCTCCCACGGTGTCCCCGCTGCCGCCGCGCGGAACGGGCCCTACGGAGGCCCACTCCGGGGCGGGCCCGTCGAGCAGCGCGGCGATGGGGTGGTGGGGGTGGGCGTGGTGCAGGGCGCCCCAGGACCAGGCGGCCGGGTCGGCGCCCAGGAGGCCGGTGAGTTCCTCGACGGCCGCGGCGAGCGTGCCGAGCAGCAGCGCGGGATCGGGGTCGGCGTCCAGGAGCTCCAGATCGACGCGGGCGTCCGCCGCCGCGTCCTCGGCGGGCAGGACCCGCGCCAGGGCCCGCGCACGCTGCTCCTCGCCCACGATCCCGTCCAGGGCCCGTGCCAGGAGGGCGGGGCGCAGGTGGCGCCGGTACCAGACCTCGAAGAGGGCGGCGGCCGGGGATTCGACGGTGAGGCGGGTGTCCCAGTCGCGGAGGAGGGCGAGGGCGGCGGCGACCGCCCCCTGGCCGTCGCCCAGTCCCGCGAGCAGTTGCCGCACCCGGCGCCCCGGCAGGCTCACGTAGTCCGTCTGCAGTTGTACGCAGTCCTGGACCGTCCAGTGCGCGTGCGCGCTCAGCTCCTCCGTGATGCGGTCGTGGCGGGTCGGTGCGTACCAGTCGTACGTCACCGTCTTCTCCGCGTTCGGATACGCGCGCGGCAGGTTCAGCTGGTTGGCCGTGGCGAACCAGCCCTGGGCCGGGTCGCGCGCCGAGGGGAGTTCCTCCACGTCCAGGAAGCCGTCCCATTCGTAGCGGCCGTCGCCCGGCACCGGGAGCGTGCCGTCCCAGTTGGGGCGGACGGGGACGCGGCCCGCGGGGCGCCAGCCGATGGTGCCGTCGGGGGAGGCGTAGACCTGGTTCTCGCCGGGGGCTCCCCAGTGGCGCATCGCCGCCACGAACGCGTCGGGGCTCGCCGCCCGCATGTAGTCCATGCTGCCCAGGTAGGGGGCCATGCCCGGGCCGAGCCAGGCCGCGCGGACCGCGAACGCGGCGTTGCGCTCGGGGAGTTCGCGGATGACCGGGCCGTGGCGGGTGAACCACAGGTCGGCCGGGATCTCGTCGCCGTCGCGCACCGGGATCGGTTCGATGACGCGCGTCATCGGCTCCCAGCGGTCCTGGTACCAGTACTCGTGGGGGTTCTCCGGGTTCGTGCGGTAGACGTACAGGTCCTCCTGGTCGATCGGGAAGATCGTCAGGCCGAAGGCGACGTGGCCGTTGTGGCCGATGGAGATGCCGGGCAGGGCCGGTTCGCCCGCTCCGACGGCGTCGATGCCCGGCGCCGAGAGATGCGTGAGGTAGCGCAGCGCGGGCAGGGCGATCCCGCGGTGCGGGTCGTTGGCCAGGAGGGGGCGTCCTGTGGCGGTGCGGGACGGGGCGATGACCCAGTTGTTGGAGCCGTCCAGGCCCTGGCGGGGCGCCGCGCCCGCCGCCCACGGGGGCGTGGTGGCCATCTCGTACACGCGCAGGACGTCGGCCGGGATGACGGACAGGTCGAGGCCTTCGGGGACGCGCAGCCGGTGCGGGGCGGGCTCGCGGCGGCGGCGCAGCTCCTCGGCCTCGGGTCCGTGGTCGCGCAGGGTGAGGGCGCGGGCGACCTCGTCCCGCAGGTTGTACTGGAGTCCGTGGCTGCGGATGCGGGCCACGTCGGAGGGGTGCCAGTACGCCGGTTCGTACTCCAGCAGGGCGAACTCGGGCGGCAGGTGTGCCGTGTCCGCGCGGCACAGCGCCACGTAGGCGTTGATGCCGTGGACGAAGGCCGTCGTCACCCGTTCCGTGTCGTCCCCGTACGCCCGCCATTCCTCGGCCATGTCGCCCCGGTAGAGGAACAGCCGTGCCGCACGGTCGTGTTCGGCGTACCGCTCCCCCAGCACCTCGGCGAGCAGACCGAGTCCGCGGCGCCGCCACAGGTCCAGCTGGAAGAGGCGGTCGCGGGCG
Organism: Streptomyces sp. NPDC055243; assembly: GCF_044544025.1. Lineage (NCBI taxonomy): Bacteria > Bacillati > Actinomycetota > Actinomycetes > Kitasatosporales > Streptomycetaceae > Streptomyces > Streptomyces sp. NPDC055243. Next base: position 118,263 of record NZ_JBITWR010000022.1, on the reverse strand, counting down.
GCGTTGAAGCCCTGGGCCAGGAAGAGGTCGTCCTGCGACGCGGCGTACAGGTGCGGGACGCCCCACTGGTCGATCCGGATCTCCACCGGCTCCTGGAGGCCCGGCACCTCGAAGATGTCGCTGTCCGTCATCGGGGCTCCTTCACGGCGGCCTCCGCCGAACTCTCACCCGGCACGGAGGGGTTGGCGGCGGAGATCGTAGCCGGTCCTGGACCCGGCGCGAACCGGACGACGGCGAGCAGCACGACGAGGTTGGCGGCGAGCGCGATGATGCCGCCGTTCACCCCGTGGTACGGGTCGTTCTCGGTGGCCCACAGCGCGGTCATCACCACGAGCCCGGTGAGCATCCCGGCGACGGCGGCCCTGGCGGTCAGCCGCCGCCAGAACAGGGCGAGGAGCACGACCGGCACGAGCTGCGCCAGGCCCTCGTACGACAGGACGGAGAGCTCCACGAGGGTGTTCGGGTAGAACAAGCTGCCCGCCAGGGCGATCAACCCCGCGATGACGCACACCAGTTGAGAGAGGCGCTTGGTGCGCATGTCGTTCGCGTCGCCGGACTTTCCCGGGGCACGGCGGCGGGCCCGCGGATCGGCGCCGTTGCCGCCACCGAGGATCGTGCGGCCCCACAGCGTGCCGATGGAGAGCATGAAGACGCTCATCGGCACGATCGCCGAGAGGGCGCCCGCGACGCCGATGAGCGCGACGACGGGTGCGGGCAGGGAGTCGGTGACCAGGGCGAACAGGGCCAGGTCGGGGTTACCCAGGGTCGGCATCACGAACAGGGCCGTCGCGCCGACCACCATCGGTACGAACAGGAGAAGTTGGTACCAGGGCAGGAGCAGAGCGTTGCGGCGCAGCGCGTTCGGGCTCTTCGCGCTGAGGTAACCGGCGACGGTGGTCGGGAAGATGGTGATCGTGACGGCGTTGAGCACCACCGTGCTCAGGAACCACATGGCGTTGCGCCCGCCGGACTCGTGCCCGGGGAAGGTCAGCCACTCGGGCTTCTCGGTCACCATGCGCTGCATGAAGTCGCTGAAGCCGCCGAGGTAGTGCATCGGGATGTACACGGCGAGGAACACGACGGCGACGATCACCAGCATGTCCTTGAGCGCGCTCACCCACGCCGAGCCGCGCAGCCCTGACACGAGGATGAACACCTCGGCCACGACGAAGGAGATGACGGCGGCGACCTTCAGGTCGACGCTGCCGTACGTCATCGCGTTCACGACGACGCCCATGCCCTGAATCTGCACCTGGATGTAGGGGACGATGAAGACCGTCGCGACGACGGCCACGAGCATCCCCACCGGCCGCGAGCGGAACCGGAATTCGGCGATGTCCGCGATGGAGATCAGGCCGTGCCGGGACGCGTACGTCCACAGCGCGGGGCCCACGACGTAAGCGACCGCGAAGCCGACGGTCAGATAGGCGACCAGGTAGAGGATGGGCGCGCCGAAGGAGTACGACCATCCCGCGGTGCCGAGGAACGAGAAGCTCGTGTACGTCTCTCCGGCCATCAGCAGCCAGATGAACAGGACGCCGAGTCCGCGGCTGGAGACGGACCACTCGGCCAGGCCCTTGGACCGGCCGCGGGCGCTCCACACGCCGATCCCGATGGTGGCGACCATGGCGAGCCCGAACACGGTGGTGGCGACGGCTGCGTTGCCGTTCATCGGCGGCCTCCTTCGGTGGCGGGGTCTGCGAGGTCGCCGGGGAGGTCGTCGGCCGGGATGGGCTCGACGGCGCCCGTGCGGTACGCGGGGTCGAGCCGGGCGGCGAGCCAGATGACCAGGGGGCTGATCACCGTGGCGGCGATGACCCAGGCCAGGAGGAAGGGGATGCCGAGGATGCGCGGCTCGATGCGGTTGGCCACGAGCGGGGCGGAGCCGTAGAGCAGGACGGGGACGAGGAGCAGCCACAGGGAGGGGCGGGCCACGCCCTTGAGGGTGGGCAGGCCGTCGAGGGGGTTGTCTCGCACGCCGTCTTTCACGCCGTCTGCCGTGCTGTCTTGTTCGCCGTCATCAGCGGTCGGGGGCATGGGGGGACTCCTTGAGGGGCGGCATCAGGGGCGCGCCCGGGGGAACGGAGGGGGAGGTCATGCGGAGGAGGTCATGCGGGGGCATGCGGGGGGCGGTCCCACAGGGGGGTCACACAGAGGGGTCGTAACGGCCGTCCACCGCGGTCCAGCCGCCGTCGACGCTCAGCACGGTTCCGGTGACGAAGGTGGAGGCGTCCGACACCAGATAGGCGACGGCGCCGGCGAGTTCGTCGGCGCGGGCCCACCGCTTGAGCGCGGAGGCCTGGGCGTAGGCATCGAACCATGCGGGGTCGGCGGCGATCTGATCGGTGAGCGGAGTACGGACGACGCCGGGCGCGACCGCGTTGAACCGCACGCCCTGCGGCCCCCATTCTGCCGCCGCCGTCCGCAGCAGCTGGACAAGGCCCGCCTTCGACGCGGCGTAGGGCCCCTGCCCCGGCTCCACCTGGAAGGCGCGCATGGAGGCGAACCCGACCACGCTGCCCCGGCCGCGCTCGGCCATGCCGGGGGCGACGGCCTGGATGAGTGTGAGGTAGGAGCGCAGGTTCAGCGCGATGACGCGGTCGAACTCGTCGAGGCCGTAGTCGGCGATGCGCTTGCGCACGTTGGCCCCGACGGTCACGACGAGCCCGTCGAGCGGTTCCCACGCGGCGACGGCGGCGCGGACGGCGTCGGCGTCGAGGACATCCAGGGGGTGCGGGACGGCGGTGCCGACGCCCTGGCCCGTCCCCTCCCCCACGGCGAGCGCCGCCGTCCGCGCGGCCCCCTCCGTGTCCCGGTCGGCGACGATGACGTGTGCGCCCTGGGCGGCGAGCGCGCGGGCGGCCTCGCGGCCGATGCCGCTCGCGCCGCCCACGACCGCCACGCGGCGGCCGTCGAGCCGGAACAGATTGCCGTAGTCCATGGGGGTGTTGCCTCTCTTGCCGGGGCTCGGGGTCGGGTGTGCTGCGCGTCCGTCGGGTGTGCTGCGTGTCTGCCGGAGGGCTCGCGCCGGGGCCGGGGCGCCGGGCGGGACGGGGCGGCTCCACCCGGCAGAGGGGCGGGTGGAAGAGCCTTGCGCCATGGCCCCGGTCCCGGGTGCTCGCCGTCTCCGGTCCGGGCCTAGGGCCTGACGACCACCATCCGGGTCACCGTCATCTCCTCGATGGCGAACCTGGGGCCCTCGCGTCCGATGCCCGAGTCCTTGACGCCTCCGTAGGGGGCGATGTCGCTGCGGTAGCCGGGGACTTCGTTCACCACGACGCCGCCGACCTCCAGGCGGTCCACGGCCTCCAGGGCGGCCCGCAGGCCGCGGGTGTAGACGGCCGCGTGCAGGCCGTAGCGGCTCGCGTTGACGAGGTCGTACGCCGCGTCCAGGTCCGGCACCGTGCGCAGGCAGACGACCGGGCCGAAGATCTCCTCGTCCCAGGCCGGTTCACCGTCGGGGACCTCCGCGAGCAGGGTCGGGGCGACGCACCGGCCGCCCCCGTCGCGGACTCCCCCGGCCACGAGGCGCGCGCCCGCGGCCCGCGCCCGCTCCACCCAGTCGAGCACCCGCTCCGTCGCCGTCTCGTCGATGAGCGCCGAGACACGGGTCTCGGGGTTGCGGGGGTCGCCGACCACCACGTCCGGCAGCCGGTCCACGAGCCGCTTCTCGAACTCCCCCGCCACCGCGTCCACGACGACGACCCGCTGTACGGAGATGCAGGCCTGGCCCGACGCGTAGAACCCGCCGCGCACCACCGCGTCGGCCGCCGCGTCGAGATCGGCGTCCGCGGCCACGACGAGCGCCGCGTTGGAGCCGAGTTCGAGGACCACCTTGCGGGGCGCCGCGTCCCGCGCGATGCGGTGGCCGACGGCCGCCGAGCCGGTGAAGGAGACCGCCGCGACCTCCGGATGCGTGGTGAGCGTACGGCCGACCTCCGCGTCCCCGGTGACGAGCTGCACCGCTCCGGCGGGCGCACCCGCCGCCACCAGCTGCTCCCGTACGAGGTGGACGAGGCGCAGGGTGGCCAGCGGTGTCGCCGGGGCGGGCTTGACGATCACCGGGCAGCCCGCGGCGAGCGCCGGCGCGATCTTGTGGGAGGCCAGGAGGACCGGGTAGTTGAAGCCCGCGATGCCGACCACGACGCCGACGGGCTTGCGCGTCCAGAAGCCGAAGAGGCCCTCCCCGGATGGCTGGAGGTCCAGCGGCACGGTCTCCCCGTGCAGATGGGCCACCTCGTCCGCGGCGGCCTGCCAGGTGGCCACGGCCCGCCGCATCTCGACCCCGCAGTCGATCCGCGGCTTGCCGGTCTCCAGGACGAGGAGCTCCACGAGATCCGGCTCCGCCTCGGCCAGCGCGGATGCGACCCCGGCGAGCACCTGCCGCCGCACGCCCGCGGTCAGTCTGCCGACGCGCACCCGCACCGCCGCTGCATGCTCGACGGCCCGCTCCGCGAGCTCCTGGTCGCCGACCGGCGCCGCGGCGAACTCCGTCCCGTCGTACGGAAAGTGGACGGGCCGGCTGCCCGGCGCGCTCACCCAGCCGTCCCCCACGGGCAGCCCTTCGGGACACGTCCCGGGAAGGATCGTGGGCCGTGTCATCGCGCACCTCCGGCGGCGCCGTCCAGGAAGGAGCGCGCCGCGGCGGCGTACACCCGCGTGTACTCGACGATCTCGCGCACCTCGACGAACTCGTCCTTCTGGTGCGCGATCCACTTCCCGCCGGGTCCGTAGACCACGGTCGGCAGACCGGCGTCGCGGGTGAGGATGGTGCCGTCGGTGGTTCCGGGCACGGCCCCGAACGGCGGTGCGGCGCCGTGCACTTGGCGGTGTCCGTCGACGAGGGCGGTGACCACGGGGTGGTCGTCGGCGATCTCGATGGCGGGCCGGTCGTCGACGACGGTGAGCGCGACGCCCACCCCCACGCTCCCGGCCGCCTCGACCGCGAACTGCCGCACTTGTTCGATGAGTTCCGCATGATCGGTCCCGGGGATCGTGCGTACGTCGATGCCGACGACCCCGTGGGCGGGGATGACGTTGAGCTGGTCCGGGTCGCCGCCGAGCAGGACGGTCGGCGTGACCGTCACGCTTCCGGCGTGCGGGTGGGTGCCGTACCGCTTCTGGGCCCAGTCCTGCGCGCGGCCGAGCGCCTCGACGACGCGCGCCCCGGCGACGATCGGGCTCTTGGCCTCCTGCGGCATGGCGCCATGGGCCATCACCCCGTCGAGGTCGAGCCGGAGGCGGATGCCGCCACGGGCGGAGGTGCACACCTCGTACCCCTCGGGCTCGCAGACGATGACTCCGTCCACCTCCCGTGCGAGTGGGGTGGCCGCGAACGCCTTCGCGCCGAGCATCAGCCCTTCCTCGTCGCACAGCACGCCGAGGACGACGCGGCCCGGGAAGGGGCCGGCGAGCTGTAGGGCCCGCACCGCGTAGATCATCGCGGCGACGCCCGACTTCATGTCGGCGGAGCCGCGGCCCCAGAGCTTGCCGTCGCGGATCTCGGCGCCGTAGGGATCGACGCTCCAGTCCCCCGGATCTCCCTCCGTGACGACGTCGATGTGCCCCTCGAACATCAGGGTCGGACCGTCACCTCCCCCGCCCTCGATGACGGCGACGGTGTTGGGCCGGCCGGGCGCGACCTCCACCACGTCGTACGTCCAGCCGAACTCGGTGAAGAGCCGGGCGACGAGTTCGGCCGCGGGCCGCTCGACCTCGGTGGCTCCGGCCGCGTTGACGGTACGCAGCCGGACCAGATCCTGGGTGAAGGCGACGACGGCGGCAGCGTCGGCGGCCGTGACCTCGACGGGCGCGCTTGAGCCGGTGCGCGGTGAGCCGGGGTGCCGTGGGCCGGGGTGCCGTGGGCCGGGGTGCCATGAGCTGGTGTGCCCTGAGCTGGTGTGCATGGAACCTCCAAGTCGGCCGACCGCGAGGCCAGTCGACTGGTCAGACCAGTTGAGTTCCCGTACTCTGCCTCCACGTTCACGGCCGGGTCAACCACCAGATCTTGGATTTCCCGCGCCGGTACCGCGTATCAGCTACGTACCGTGGAGGGGGCGGGGCCGATGGCCGCCGACGACGCCGACCTGTTCCGGCCGGTCACACCGGTCCGCGCCTATCAGCGGGTGGCGGAGCAGATCGAGGAGCGCATCCTCAGCGGTGATCTGCCGCCCGGCTCCCGGCTGCCCGCCGAGCGCGAGCTGGTCAACCGCTTCGGCGTGGGCCGCTCCACGGTCCGCGAGGCGCTGCGCGTCCTGCAGTCGGCGGGCCTGATCCGCTCCCGGCCGGGCGACCCGCTGGGCGCCGAGGTGCTCGGCGTGTCGCCCGACAACCTCAGTCAGGCCCTGGGCCGCCTCACCCGCTCCAGCGTGGCCACCCTGGGCGAACTGGTGCAGTTCCGGATGGTGTTGGACGCCGAGAGCAACCGCCTCGCGGCCCGCCTGCACGGCGAGGACGACCTCGCCCGGATGCGCGAGCAGATCACCCGCATGGAATCCCTCAGCGGCGGCGGCCCGGCGTCCCTGCACGCGTTCAGCGAGGCGGACGCGCTCTTCCACCGCGCGATCGCCGAGGCGAGCGGCAATTCTCTGCTCGGCCTGTGCGCACGCGCCGTGCACGAGGCCGTGGTCGAGGTCATCGAGAAGAAGATCGCTGGCGTCACGGACACCACGGCCTGGATGAAGCGCTCCATAGCCCACCACCGCGAGGTCCTGGCGGCAATCACCGCGGGCGACGGGCCGCTGGCCGCGCGCCTGGGGCGCACGGCGCTGCACGAGTACTACGCGGAGCATGTGGAGCCCGAGACGCGGGAGTTGCTCGCGGCGTCCGTCGAGGACCACTGACGGCGTCTCGGCTCAGCCCCGCGACCCCGAGCCCAGCCCCCGAACCCCGCCTCAGCCCCGGAACCCCGCCTCAGCCCCTGAATCCCGGCGAGAGCCCGAGCCGCCCCTCCAGCTGGCTGAGCAACTCACCCAGCAGACCGCTGAGTTGCCCCTGACCGTCCGCGTCGAGCCCCGCGAGGACCACGGTCTCGTAGGCCAGCTGGTCGGGCAGGAGCGAGTCGACCAGATCGCGACCCGTGCCGGTCAGGCTCACGTGCGAGACGCGGCGGTCCCGGGTGTCGGCGCGCCGGGCGACCAGGTCGCGCTCCTGGAGCTGCTTGAGGCGCTTGGTGACGGCGGCCCCCGAGGAGAAGGTCTCGCGCGCCAGTTCGCTGGGGGTCAGTTCATGGCCGGTGCGGCGCAGGGCACCCAAAAGGTCGAACTCCGGGCGGGTCAGGCCGACGCGGCGCAGCGGGGCGTCCTCGGCCTGTTGCAGGAGGGCCGCGCAGCGGTTGATGCGGCCGATGACCTCCATCGGGCCGGTGTCGATGTCCGGCCGCACCGCCTGCCACTGCCGCACGACGGCGGCGACGGTGTCGCGGGGCACGCCCTGAGCACTGCCCGGCGCACCCGCCGCGCCGGTGGCGGCACCACCCCCGGCACCACCCCCGGCCGTACGCGCGGCACCACTCGCGGCGCCGCCCACGGCGCCGTCTCCCGCACGGTCCACGGCGCCCGCCGCCGTGTCCCGTTCGTTCCCGTTCCTCATGCGCCCCTGTCCTCGCCCTTCCGCGTCGCCCGGCCGGTCACACCCGTACGCGCTCACCGTGCCGCATGCCGCGTACCGTCGCCGCGAGCGTACGGTGTCCGGCCTGCTCGGCTGCCATCACCCGCTGCTCGGGCAGGGCACGCTGCCACCATTCGCCCGCCGCCGCGTCATGGGCGGTGCGCAGCTCGACGAGGGCGGCGGTCAGGCCGCGACGCGCCGGGCGCAGGGCGGCTGGGGTGACGAGCGGGGCCGCCAGGGCCTGTTCGGCGTGTGCGCGGGCGCGGTCGGTGGCGTCGATGGCCAGTTCGATGTGGTCGGCGGCGCGACGGTTGGTGACGGCGATCGCCGCGACGATGCCGAGCAGGGCCCCCACGAACGTGTCCACGACCCGGTCGATGATCAGCGCTCCGGGCTGCTGGAACCGCGCGAACTCGGTGACCAGGAGCGCCATCGGCGTGACGCACACGCTGCCCATCCAGTAGTTGCGGCCGATCAGTGCCTCCGCCCCGAAGGCGAGCGCCAGGCAGCAGACGATCAGTGCGGCCTGGCTGAGGTGGGCCAGCGGGACGATCGCGGCGAAGGCGAGCACGCCGACGAGGTTGCCGACCACGCGCTGCACACCCCTGTTCCAGGTGAGCGTGACGTTGGCCTGGTAGAGCGAGGCCGCCGTGACCAGGGCCCAGTAGGGGCGGCCGACGCCGAGTGCCAGCGAGGCGTAGCCCGCGAGCGCGCAGCCGAGGGCCGTGCGCAGCGCGATGGGCAGCAGCGGTGACCCGGGGCCGAGGCGCCGCCACAGGGGGGCCTTCGCGGACCGGGATGCCAACTCGGCTTCCACGCCGAGCAGTTCGTCGTCCGCTTCGGGTCGTACGTCGCCGGGGCGGGGCACCGCGCCGGTGCCCCGCAGGCCTGCCGCCCAGGTGCGCAGTTGGGCGGGGTCGGCATCCGAGGGCGCCGCCAGGGCCTCCTCCGCGCGGATCACCAGGCGCTCCAGGGCGCGGCGCGCCGCCGTGCGGGCGCCGGTGGCGAGCAGGGACCGCCAGGCGGCGTGGACGGCCGCGGCCGCCGCGGTCCTGGCGCGCTCGCGGCCGGGGCCCGCGGCCTCGGCGTACGCCGCCGCCGCGTTCAGGGCCCGCGCGGTGGCCCGGCGCTCGGGGCCGTGCGGGCGCACCAGGGCGGGGGCCATGCCGACCAGCCAGGCGATGGCGCCCGCGCCGAGCGTCAGGGCGAGGTGGCCGGGGACCTGCCCGATGGCCTGCGGCGCGAACAGCGTGGCGGAGCTGATGAACGTGAAGATGAGGTGGCCGGGCGGGCCGATGCGGGTCGCGTCGCAGAGCGTCTTCTGCGCGGCGGCGAGCAGCGCCCCGACGGCCACGAGCACCGCCGCCGATGTGGTGAGCGAGGCGGCGACCATGGCGATGCCGACGCCGGCCAGCATGCCGACGACGACTCCGGCCAGGGCGCGGGCGCGCGCGGCGTAGGGGAGGTTGTGGGTGTAGAGGGCACAGAACGAACCGGCCATCGTGTACATGACGAGGTCGAGGCGGCCGAGCGCGAGGAGCGTCAGATTCGGTATCGCGGAGGCGACGACCACGCTCGACGCGGGCTTGAACCAGATGTCGGACGGCTTGCCCGGACGCAGCACACCGGCGAGCGGGAGTCGGCGGACACGGGAGGGGCCGGACGGGCGGGGCGAGGGGGGTGGTGCACTGCTCATACCAAGAAGCTTAGCAAGTGTTTTACTCGAAAACGATTTACTCGTCCGCTCCCTCCGCGCTCCCCGCGTACACCCGTGCGCTCGCATACGACGTCCTGTGCGAGGGCATCGACCCGACGACACCGTCGATCGGGGAGGTGTGCGGTGCACGGACCGGCGCAGGCCGGCTGGCTGCTCGTCGCGCTGTGCGCGGCGACCGGGTCCTACTGTCTGCTGCGGATGCGCAGCAGGATCGAGGAACAGCGCAGGGCGGCCGGCGGCGAGGCGCTCATGGGGTTCGGGATGGCGTTGATGGCCCTGCCCGCGGCCGTGCTCACCCCGCCGCGGTGGGCCTGGCTGGCGTACGCGGCCGTGTTCGGCGCGGCGGCGCTGCGCGCGCTCTGGGCGGCCGGACGCAGCCGCCACCACCTGCATCATCTGGTCGGCGCCTGCGCCATGGTCTACATGGCGGTGGCCATGGCCGCGGCCCCCACCGCGCACGCGGGCCACGGCGGCGGGGGCGCGCCGGCGCTCACCGGGGCCCTGCTGCTGTACTTCGCCGGCTACGTGCTCTGGTCGGGGGTGCGTCTGCTGCCCGTGCCGACGCTCGCGACGGCGGCGGAGGGCGGAGCCGGTGGCGGCGGGCCGATCACGGGGTGGGCCGACCGCACGGAACTGGCGATGGTGTGCCGCCTCTCCATGGGGATCGCCATGATCGCGATGCTCCTGACGCTGTAGAGCGCCCCAGGGCGAGCACGGGCGGAAGAACTCGGGGCCAGGAGTGCCAAGGCCGCCGAGCCCGCGAGGCCGTAAGGGGTGATATCCCGCGATCGGCCGTGTCGTGCGTCACTTGCGGCGATAGTCCATACCCTCCGGGAGCGCCACCCTCATAGTCTTGACACATGTTGCTCCCCGTTGCGCTGTTGCTGCTGGGCGCCCTCACCGCCGTCGTCGCCCCGCGCCTCCTGGCGCGCGCCGACTGGCCGGAGCGCGAACCGGTGGTCGCGCTGTGGGCGTGGCAGTGCGTCGTGGCGGGTGTGCTCATGTGCTGCGCCCTGTCGATGACCCTGAGCGCCGCCGCCGCGTGGCAGGCCGTGCGCGGCCATGTCTTCGCCCCCGCGCCGCACGACGTGGTCGAGGCGTACGCCCTCGGGGCGGGCGGCTCCTGGGCGCCCGCGACCGCCGTGGCGCTGGCCCTGGGCGGCGTGTGGACCGCCGCGATGCTGACCCGGGAGATCGTCCGGGCGCGGGCCAGGCGCCGCAAGCGGCGCATCGAACTCCTGCTGCGCGCGCCGCTGTTGCCCGGCGAGGAGCCCGGCGCCGACCGTCTCGTCGTCCTGGAGGGCGAGCGCCCCGACGCCTGGTGGCTGCCGGGCACGGCGCCCCAACTGGTCATCACCACCGCCGCGTTGCGCCGATTGAAGGGCCGCCAGCTCGACGCCGTGCTCGCCCACGAGCAGGGGCACGCACAGGCGCGGCACGACTGGCTCCTGCACTGCTCGGGCGCGCTGGCCACCGGCTTCCCGCAGGTTCCGGTCTTCGCCGCGTTCCGGGGCGAGATGCACCGCCTGGTCGAGTTGGCCGCCGACGACGTGGCATCGCGGCGCTTCGGGCGCCTGACGATCGCCCTCGCGCTGATCGAGCTCAACGAGGACCGCGGTGTGTTCGGCCCCTGCCCGACCCCGCAGGCGCACGTGCCGCAGCGGGTGCACCGGCTGCTGTCCGCACGGCCGCGGCTCACCGCGGCACGGCGGCTGCGGCTGACCGCCGCCGCGGCGCTGGTGCCGGTGGTCCCGCTCCTGGTCACGTTCGTGCCGGGGCTGCGCGCACTGGGATAGTGGCCCGCCGCCGTCGACGGAGGCCGCCGGGACTCACCCCACGGGAGCCCGCCCCGGGATGGCCCCCGGCACCGCCCGTCAGCGAGGATCTCCCCATGCACCCCGCCGCACCGCTCGACTCGCCGCCCCGTCCGCCCCGCCCGCACAAGTCCCGCGCGGCGCTCACCGCCGCGCTCCTGGGCGTCCTCTCGGTCCTGCTGATCCTCCTGGTCGAGCTGGAGTGGCGCCCGCTGCGCACCCTCGACGGCGACATCGCGCGCACCACGCACCGCTGGGCCGTCGCGCACGACGGCCTCACCCAGGCCAGCCGCATCCTGACCGACTGGGTGTGGGACCCGTGGACGATGCGCGCGCTGTGCGCCGCGACGGTGGTCTGGCTCGCCTTCCGCGGGGCGCGGTGGCTTGCGCTGTGGGTCGCGGCCGCCTCCCTGGTGGGCACGGCGGTGCAGCAAGGGCTCAAGGCGGCGGTCGACAAGCCGCGCCCGACATGGCCGGACCCGGTGGACTCCGCGCACTTCGCGGCCTTCCCCTCGGGCCACGCCATGACGGCGACGGTGTTCTGCGGGCTGCTCCTGTGGCTGTTGCGCCTCTACGGCGCCGGGCCCGCCGCGTGGCGCACGGCGGTGACGATCGCCGTGGTCTCCGTGGTCGGGGTCGGCGTGACCCGCGTCTGGAACGGCGTGCACTGGCCGACGGACGTGGTCGGCGGCTGGCTCCTCGGCGCGCTGATGGTGACGCTCGCGATCGCGACGTACGCCTACCGGCCGGGCGCCCGCGCGGCCGACACCGCGTAACACGCCCGCGGCCGAACGCACTTGACCGTCCGTCGGCCGGTCCCGGACGATCCCCGCCATGACGGTCAAGGGCGCGCTCTTCGACTTCTCCGGTCCTCGGCCTCGTCGACCGGACCTGAGCGTCAGGCGTCAGGCACCAGGGGGCGGGCCGGGTCAGGACCGGTAGCCCTCGACCTCGGCGGCCGGGCGCACCCGCGCCTCGTCGGGGTTCTCGCCGAACTCCGCCTTCGCGCGCCGCTGGCGCAGCAGGTCCCAGCACCGGTCCAGTTCCCGTTCGAGCACGCCGAGCCTCGCGCGCTCCGTCGCCTCGTCGATCGCTCCCGACGCCAGGGAGTCCCGCAGCGTCCGCTCGTCGTCGACCATCGACGCGATCCGGGACAGAATCTGCTCTTGATCCATCTCAGTAAGCCTCCTCGGCCCCCCGGCCCACTGTAAGGAGGGTTCGGCCGATCGGCACCTGTGAGCAGGCAACACTCCCCCGCGGTGTTGCCTGCTCCAGGCCACACCGGACCAGGAACGGCCCACTGGGGGCCTTGGTCCGAGACGTCCCGAGTATACTGGCTCGGAGCCAGTCAACGCAGGAGTTACAGGATGTCCCCGCGTAGCGCATCGGTCAATGAAGAGTTGCGAAGACGTTCCAGGGAACGGCTCCTGCAGGCCACGGTCGAGCTGGTGAGCGAGCGGGGCTACGAGGCGACGACACTCGGCGACATCGCCGACCGCGCGGGCTCGGCCCGCGGCCTGGTGTCGTACTACTTCCCCGGCAAGCGCCAGCTCCTGCAGTCGGCGGTGCACCGTCTGATGCACCGCACGCTGGAGGCCGCGCTCGACCGCGAGCCGCGGGCCACGGACGGGGACGAGCTCCTGGCGCGTGCCATCGACGCGATCCTGGGCCTGGCCCGGGACCAGCCCGTGCTCATGCGCACCCACATGGCCGGAATCCTCCAGGCGGACGGGTTCGTGCGCTGCCCCGAGCAGCAGCACCTGGCCGAACTGCTCCGCGACACCGTCGTACGCCATGGGTCGCCCGACGTGGACACCGACTATCCACTGCTGCGGGCGCTGCTGATGGGCGCGGTCTTCGCTGTGCTGCTTCCTGGGGCGCCGATGCCGGCGGGCGCCCTGCGGGCCGAGCTGTTCCAGCGGTACGGGCTCGCGTGGGAGCTCGGGGTCCCGCCGGGGGACGAGCCGCCCGGCGGGACACATGCGCGAGTCGCCGGGCGGGCCGCGCAGGAGACGCGGCCCGCCCGGCGGTCCACACGGTCGGAGCGGTCCGGTCAGTCGAAGTAGTCCGGCTGGGTCTGGACGTTGAGCTCACGGACACGCACCCGCTCGGCGGGATCCGTCCGCTTGTCGTCGATCTTCAGGACATCGAAGCCCTTGGCGATGTCGTTCGAGTAGACGTAACCGTTGTAGTAGTACGCCGACCAGGAGCCACCGGTCTGGATCGTGTCCGTGGAGAGGGGACCGCGCTCGAAGTAGCCGATCTCCTTCGGCTTCGAGGAGTTGGTGAAGTCCCAGACGGAGACGCCGCCCTGGTACCACGCCTGGACCATCAGGTCCTTGCCCTTGACCGGGATCAGCGAGCCGTTGTGGGCCACGCAGTTCTCGGTCGCGGCCTGGTGGCGCGGAATCTTGTAGTAGCTCTTGAAGACGAGCTTGCGGTGATCGCCCTTGCCGACGACGTCGTAGATGCCGTTGGCACCGCGCTCCGGGCCCGTGGCCTCGTCGCAGGTGGCGCCGCCACCGCCGCCCAACTCGTCGGTGAAGACGATCTTGTTGGCCTTCTGGTTGAAGGTCGCCGAGTGCCAGAACGCGAAGTTCTTGTTGTCCTGGACCTGGTCGATGACCTTCGGCTTCTCCGGGTCCTTGATGGAGAACAGGATGCCGTCGCCCATGCAGGCGCCCGCCGCGAGGTCCTTGGAGGGCAGCACGGTGATGTCGTGGCAGCCGGTGGTCTTGGAGACGCCGGGGTTGGTGGGCCCGCCCGGGTTGCCGCCGCCGTCGGGGCCCTCACCCGGGAACAGCACGGGGAAGTTGACGACCGCCGCCTTCTGCGGGGCCTTGCGCGGCACCTTGATGACGGAGATGCCGTCGTGCGGAGGCCGGCAGTCCGGGAACGTCGCGCTCGGGGAGTACGAGGAGACGTACACGTAGACGTTCCGCTTCTCCGGCACCAGGGTGTGCGTGTGCGAGCCGCAGGCGGTCTCGACGGCGGAGACGTACTTCGGGTTCGACTTGTCGCTGATGTCGAAGACCTTCATGCCCTCCCACGAGGACTTCTCGGTCGCGGGCTGCGAGGTGCTGTTGCAGGAGTTGTCGCTGCGCGAGGAGTCGGTGGAGAGGAAGAGCAGGTTCCCGGAGACCGAGATGTCGTTCTGCGAGCCGGGGCACAGGACCTGGGACACGGTCCGCGGCTTCTTCGGGTTGCTGATGTCGTAGATGCGGAAGCCGTCGTAGTTGCCCGCGAAGGCGTACTTGCCCTGGAAGGCGAGGTCGGTGTTGAAGCCCGGCAGCGCGTCCTTGGGGATGTTGGCCAGGTGCTTGATGTTCTTCGAGTGCACGATCTCGTCGGGCGCGGGTATCTCGCCGCTCTCGACGGCCGCCTTCGCGTCGGCGGCGTCACTCTTCGACACACTCTTGGGCGCGGCCGGCGAGTCGCCCGGGTCGGGCGTCGCTCCGGCGGGCGCCGCACTGAACAGCGCGGCTATCAGACCGAGCGCGGCCGCGCCGACGCCGAAGCGTCTGCGCCGTGTTCGGGGGTTGTTCAACAGGGTCACTGCGTCCTCCCTAGTCGCCGTTCGTAGTTGAACGGTTCACGGACACCCCGCAGTATCGTGCTCATCATGCTCAGATCAACAGATGGCAACGCACCTGTAATGAAAGTTTTTGATCTCCAGCGCACTTAAGCGTGCTAGGACGGTCCTCAACTCCCCCGCGCGCCACAGGAGGCAGCCGTGCACCACCGTCGTACGCCCGCCGTCGCCGTGTTCCTCACGGCCGCCGTTCTGGCGCTCGGCGCCTGCGATTCCGGAGGCTCCGACGCCGGTTCGGAGCCGGGCAAGAAGGCCGCGCCAGGCCCCTCGGTGATCGCTCCCGGCAAACCGGGCGAGACGGCCGCGACCATGTCCGCCGAGGACGCGGCCAAGAAGAGAACCGACGACGACTCCCCCAACTCGGCGGACTTCACCTACACCCAGATGATGATCACGCACCACGGCCAGGCCCTGGCGATGACCGAACTCGCCCCCAAGCGCGCCGAGTCCACGAAGGTCAAACGCCTGGCCGACCGCATCGCGGCCGCGCAGCGCCCGGAGATCGGCGCCATGAAGGGCTGGCTGAAGAAGCACGGCGGCGCGAAGAAACAGCAGGGGCACGACCACGGGACGATGCCGGGCATGGCCACGGAGGGCCAGCTGAAGCAGTTGCGCGCCGCGAAGGGCAAGACGTTCGACGAGCTCTTCCTGAAGCTGATGATCACTCACCACAACGGCGCGGTGACGATGGCCACCGATGCGCTCTCCGACGGCAACAACATCCAGGTCGAGGAGATGGCCAACGACGTGATCGCGCAGCAGACGGCGGAGATCAGCCGGATGCGCAAGATGTAGGGCGCCGAGTGCGTGGCTTCGAATGCGGGACTTCGAATGCATGGCTTCGGACGCGGGGCTTCGGACGCGGGGCTTCGGGTGCCGGGCGTCAGGTGTGGCTCGGCGCGGCGGCGTCCCGCTCGTCGTGCGGCGCGTGGTCGCGGCGCGGCAGCAGCAGCGGGGTGGCCAGGATGAGGATTCCGGCGATCCCGACCGCGGCGCGCGGGCCGGTGACGCCGGCCAGCAGGCCCCACAGGCCGGTCAGGGCCGCGATGCTGAGCTTGCTGGTGACCGACCACGCGGACAGGGTGCGCGCGACGCGGTCCGCCGGTGTGTGGTCGAGCCGGTAGGTGGCGAACACCGGGTTGAACACGCCCGAGCAGGTGATCAGGCCGAACTCGACGACGATGACGAGCACGAGCCCGGCGACGCCGGGGCCGATGAAGGAGAGGCCCAGCAGCCAGCACGCCCGCAGCGTCCCGGCGGTGCGCAGCACCCGGTGCCGTCCGAACCGCTCGACGAGCGGCCGGGCGAGCCGCGAGCCGATCAGGCCGCCGGCGCAGGGCGCGGCGAAGGCCAGGCCGTACTGCCAGGGCGCGAAGCCGAGCTCGCCGACCATCAGGACGACGAGCAGCGGCGACGTCGCCATGATCAGGCCGTTGTTCAGGACCGTGTTGAAGAACAGCGGGCGCAGCGCCGGGCCCGCCAGGATGTAGCGCCACCCGTCGAGCAGATCGCCCGCCCGGAACCGGGGCGGCGGGTCGGTGCGCACGGGGTGCGGCTCCTTGCCGCCGATCGCGCGGACCCCCAGGGCCGAGAGCAGATAGCTGACCGCGTCGGCCACCACGGTCATCACCGGGCCGAAGAGCCCGATCGCGGCCCCGCCCAGCGGCGGCCCGAGCACCAGGGCGGTCCAACTCGTGGACTCCAGGCGGCCGTTCGCGACGAGCAGGTCCTCCGGCCGTACGAGCGCCTTGAGGCACGCCCCACTGGCCGCGGTGAAGGCGATGTCGGCCGCGCCGACGACGACCGCCACGGCCAGGAGCTGGCCGAACCCGAGCAGGCCCAGGGCGTACGCGGCCGGGATGCTGAGCAGCGCCGCGCAGCGGACGAGGTCCATCGCGATCATCACCGCCCGCTTGCGGCGGAACTCCACCCACGGGCCCAGCGGCACCGCCACCACCGCGCCCACCGCGAAGCCCGCCGCCGCGAGGAGAGACACCTGCGTCGGGCCGGCGTCCAGGGCGAGGATCGCGATCAAGGGGAACGCGTCGAAGGCGAGCCGCGTGCCGAACGCGCTGACCGTGTAGGCGGCCCACAGCCATCCGAACGGTCGCCCGAGGGACCTCCTGGCTCCCATGCCGGTGCCACCCCTCCGCCCTCGCGCTCGAACAACCCCACCCTGACCTGCGGCATCCAAACCGGCGACGGGTCCGCAGGTCAAACAACCGTGTCGCACGGGCGGCCACAACCATCGGTTGTGCACCGGGCGGAGCTCCTAGGATGGCCGGCGTGGATCTTCATGCCGTGCGCACCTTCGTCGCCGTCGCGGACGCCGGTCAGTTCCAGGTGGCCGCGACCGCGCTCGCGATCACCCAGCAGGCCGTCTCCAAGCGGGTCGCCGCGCTGGAGAAGGACCTGGGGGTGCGGCTGTTCACCCGTACCGCGCGTGGGGCCCGGCTCACCGTCGACGGGCAGGCGTTCCTGCCCCACGCCCGTGAACTCCTGCGCGCGCAGGAGCGGGCTGCCGCCTCGGTGCGGCCCGGCCGCCGGGCGCTGCGTGTCGACGTGATCGGGCGGCGTCTCGCGCCCGCGGGGCTGCTGACCGGCTTCCGCCGGGCGCGTCCCGACATCGAGCTCGACGTCGTGACGCTCTTCGACGCCGACGCGGCCGTCGGTGCCATCCGGTCGGGCACCGTCGACGCGTCCTTCCGCGCCCTCGTCCAGCCTGCGCGGCAGCTGCCCGACGGCATCGAAGCGGCCCGCGTGTACGACGAGCCCGTCCAGCTCCTGACCGGGCCGAAGCACCCGTTCGCCGCCGCCCGCGCGGTGACGCCAGCACAGCTCGCGGGCCACCGGATCTGGATGCCCGGCATCGTCGCCGGGACGGAGTGGGCCGCCTACTACGAGGCGCTCGCCACCACGTTCGGGATCACCATCGAGGCGACCGGGCCCGACTTCGGCACCGAGCCGCTCCTGGACACGATCGCCGGCTCCGCGGTCCTCGCGACGTTCGTCGGCGAGCAGACCCGCCTGGTCTGGCCGGCCGACGACGATCTGCGGCGCGTCGCGGTGCACGACCCGACGCCGGTCTACCCGCACTCGCTGATCTGGCGCGGCGACAACCCGCACCCCGCGCTCACCGCCCTGCGCGACCACCTCGCCGCCCTGCGTCCCGGCCCCCGCGAAGCCGGTACGTGGACACCGCGAGGGGCGCGGTGATCAGCGCACCGGGCGCGCGCTAGCGGCGGTTGTGCCGCGGGGGCAGGGTCCCCGCGTCCCGTGCGGCGGCGATGAGCCTGAGGGACCTGCGGCGGCTGCGGCCGGTCGCCTGCATCACGGCGAGCACCGGATCGCGCCCCTCGGCCTGCGCCGTGCGGTACTCCCGCGCCACCATCAGCCGCCCCTCGCGCCCGCGCGGCCACGCCGGCCGGGCGCGGTGCACGGCGGGTGGCTCCTGCGGGTGCGCGTACGCCACCGGGTGGGCGTACGCCATGTCGTCGGGCGAGGCGGGGACGTCGTCGGCCGGATGGGGCGGCCGGGCGTGCAGCCCCTCCAGGGTGATCCGCCCTTCCGACACCACGGCCCGCGCGTCGATGGCGGCTCCGTCACCGAAGGTCAGCCGTACATGGAACGAGGGTGAGAACGAGGGCGATCCATCAGCATTCGGTCGATAGTGATCAGAAACGCCAAGAAAGGGGCTCTCAAGCACAATCAAAAGGTAGCCGTGCGATCGCATTAGGTCACGAACGGCACGCAGACCCGCGCGGCGACCGGCCCCGGAGCGGGGTGCCCGGATCAACGCGCCCCTCACCGCATCTCCCCCTGGAGGCACCGGGGTGCGATGCTGAAGCCATCCCCCGAGGCCGCCTCGCGGAAGGAGCACCGCCGTGCTGCAGGTCGCCGTCGTCGGATCGGGCCCGAGCGGGGTCTACACCGCGCAGTCCCTCGTCCAGCAGGACCGCGTGCCGGGGGTGCGCGTCGACATCATCGACCGGCTGCCCTGCCCCTACGGCCTCGTCCGTTACGGAGTCGCACCCGACCACGAGAAGATCAAGTCCCTCCAGAACAACCTGCGCGCGGCCCTCGAACACGACCAGGTCCGCTTCCTGGGCGGCATCGAGATCGGCCCCGGCGGCTTCCCCACCGCGCGGCTGCTCGACCTCTACCACGCGGTGGTCTACTGCGTGGGCGCGGCGGCCGACCGCAGGCTGGGCGTGCCGGGCGAGGACCTGCCGGGGAGCCACTCGGCCACGGAGTTCGTGTCCTGGTACAGCGCGCACCCGGACGCCACGGCCGACGGATTCATCGGGGGCGTGGAGTCCGCCGTGGTCATCGGCGTCGGGAACGTCGCGGTGGACGTCGCCCGGATGCTGGCGCGCGGGGTGGCCGAGCTGCGGCCCACCGACATGCCGCAGGCCGCGCTCGGCGTCCTTGCCCAGAGCCGGGTGCGCGAGGTCCACATGGTGGGGCGGCGCGGCCCGTCGCAGGCGCGCTTCACCACCAAGGAACTGCGCGAGCTCGGTTCGCTCCCGGACACCGAAGTGATAGTGGACCCCGCGGAGTTGGCGCTCGATCCCGCGTACGCCGACCCCTCCGGCCTGCCCGCGGCGGGCCGCCGCAACGTCGAGGTGATGCGCGGCTGGGCCGAGCGCCCGGCGCGGCACCTGCCGCGCAGCATCCGGCTCCGTTTCTTCCTGCGCCCGGTGGCCGTGACGGAGGCGGCGGGGCGGGTGGGCGGAGTGCGGTTCGAGCGGACGCTGCCGGACGGGCGGGGCGGGGTGACCGGTTCGGGGCGGTACGAGGACATCGCGGGGCAGCTGGTCCTGCGTTCGGTGGGCTACCGCGGGGTGCCCATCGACGGGCTGCCGTTCGACGCCGGGCTCGGCACGGTGCCGCATGCGGCGGGGCGGGTGCTGCGGGCGGGCGCCGCCTCGCCCGGCGAGTACGTGGCGGGCTGGATCAAGCGGGGCCCGACGGGCGTCATCGGGACCAACCGCCCGTGCGCCAAGGAGACGGTGCTCTCCCTGCTGGAGGACGCCCCCGCCCTCGTACGCAGAGGTGTGCCCGAGGACTCCCTGCCCGCGCTTCTCGACGCGGGGCTGCACCCCGTCGAGTGGCAGGGCTGGCTGGGGATCGAGCGGGCGGAGGCGGAGCTGGGGCGGTCGCTGGGACGTGGGCCGGTGAAGATCCCCGACTGGTCGGGGCTGCGGGCCGCTGCGCTTGACGTGAGCGGTGATTGATCCGCGGACCGGTGGGGGCTGATCGCGCCGTTCCCCGCGCCCCTTAACCCGCGCCCCTTAAGGGGCGCCCGTCCGCTTCACTTGCGCTGTTGCCGCCGCCAGGACGCTGTCGAGGAGCCCGGGAAAGAGCTCGTCCAGGTCCTCGCGGCGCAAGCCGTTCAGCTTGGCCGTGCCGCGGTAGATCTGCTGGATCACGCCGCTCTCGCGCAGCACCCGGAAGTGGTGGGTGCTCGTGGACTTCGTCACGGGCAGGTCGATCTGCGAACAGGAGAGACCCTCCAGCCCGGGCCGACACCCGGCCAGCTGCCGCACCACCCGCAGGCGCATCGGGTCCGACAGCGCGTGGAGCACGCCCTCCAACCGGATCTCCTCGCGCGCCGGATGGTCGAGCGCACGGGTGCTGATCGGTGCGGCGGTCGTCATGACGGCTCCACTTCGTCCGGGCTTCACGTCTTCTAGAAGGCTCGAAGGCCTCCATAGTACGAGAGTCATCGTAGTTTGACATCTGGCGTACTACGAGGGCTACCGTACGAGCCGTACCGAAGTCCGTGACGAGTGGAGTCCTCCGTGAGCGCCCTGTTCGAGCCCTACACCCTGCGATCGCTGACCATCCCCAACCGTGTGTGGATGGCGCCGATGTGCCAGTACTCCGCCGAGGTGTTCGGTCCGAACGCGGGTGTGGTCAACGACTGGCACTTCGCCCACTACGGGGCGCGCGCCGCCGGCGGCACCGGCCTGATCCTCGTCGAGGCGACGGCCGTCAGCCCCGAGGGCCGCATCAGCCCCGCGGACCTCGGGATATGGAACGACACGCAGGTCGAGGCGCTGCGCCGCATCACCGGCTTCCTGAAGACCCAGGGCGCCACCCCGGGCATCCAGATCGCCCACGCGGGCCGCAAGGCGTCCACCGACCGCCCCTGGAAGGGCGGCGGACCCCTGGGCCAGGACGAGCACGGCTGGCAGCCCCTCGCCCCCAGCGCGCTCCCCTTCGACGAGGGCCACCTCCTTCCGCACGAGCTCACCACGGACGAGATCCACGCCGTCGTCGGCCAGTTCGCCGCCGCGGCCCGGCGCGCCCTGGACGCCGGCTTCCAGGTGGTCGAGATCCACGGCGCCCACGGCTACCTCATCGGCGAGTTCCTGTCGCCGTTCTCCAACCACCGCACGGACGAGTACGGCGGCTCCTTCGAGAACCGCTCGCGGCTCGCCCTGGAAGTCGTCGACGCCGTCCGCGCCGTCTGGCCCGAGGACCTGCCCCTCTTCTTCCGCATCTCCGCGACCGACTGGCTCACGGAGAACCCCGAGGACGAGCGCGAGGGCTGGACCGCCGACGACACGGTCCGCCTGGCCAAGGAGCTGCACGCCCACGGCGTGGACCTCCTGGACGTCTCCAGCGGCGGCAACGCCCCGAAGGCACGCATCAAGACGGGCCCCGGCTACCAAGTCCCCTTCGCCGCCCGGGTGAAGGCCGAGACCTCGCTCCCCGTGGCCGCCGTCGGCATGATCACGGACCCCGAGCAGGCGGAGAAGATCCTCGCCAACGGCGAGGCGGACGCCGTGCTCCTGGGCCGCGAGCTCCTGCGCAACCCCTCCTGGGCCCGCCACGCCGCGAACGAGCTGGGCGGCGAGGTCGCCACTCCCCAGCAGTACCACCGCATGGTGTGAGCCCCGCTCCGCGCCACTTCGGCCTGGTCGGCGCACCCTCAACCAGCTTTCCTCCAGGGGACGTTCGGGGCGGCGCAGCCTTGGCCAAGGGTGGGGCCCTGGGGTCATCCCTAGGTGACACCCCGAAGCGAGGGGCCGACCAGGGTTCGTACCGTGGCGTTGTCGCGATGTGTCACGGTTCGGGGCCCGTACCGGCCCTCGGGAGGGCGTTGTGCGCTACGTCATCGAGGTGTTCCGCTCGCCTGGGGGCGTGCACGGGAACGTGGTGGATGAGGACATCGAGAAGGAGGGCTCAGGTCGCTGCACGCCGTTCCACGGCTGGCTCGAACTGCTCTCGTTGCTCGAACCGCCCCCGGACGCCGCGTCCGGCGAGACCGGAGGGCCGGCCTCCGCGACGGATGGCGACTCCTGTGACGCCTGATCCCATGGGACGGCAAACAGCTCTCCGGGGACGGGGAATCTGCTTGTACCGAGACCGGTTTCGGCATCATCGTGGACGTTCAGGGCCATGCGCCCGGCACGGGTCGCCGTCACAGTCCTGGCGCCCGTACCGGGTGCCGACATGTGGGGGCGGTGATGACGTCCGGCGACATCCTGAACGGCCATGCCCACGCACCGGCGCCCCATGAGGCGTTCTCCGGTCGTACGCACGAACTCGCGGCGCTCCAGGAGGAGTTCCGCCAGGCGTGCGACGGAGTGCCGCGCCTCGTGCTGATCGACGGGCCCGGCGGCATCGGCAAGACCGCACTGGTGCGCAGATTCCTCGACACGGCGGGCGACGCCTGTGTGCTCCAGGCCAGCGGGGACGAGAACGAGAGCGCGCTGCCCTGCGGGGTGCTCGCCCAGTTCGTCGGGCAGAGCCCGATCCCGCTGCCGGACTGCCTGGGCTCACTGGTGCGCACGCCCCGCTCGGCGCCCGGCACCCTGCCGCCGCTCGCGGCCGGCTTCGGGCTGCTCGACCTGCTGAGCGAGCTTCAGGACAAGGGCCCGGTCGTCCTGGTGCTCGACGACGCCCACTGGGCCGACTCCGCTTCCCTGAACGCGCTGACGTTCGCGCTGCGGCGGCTGCGCGTCGACAAGGTCCTCGCGATCGTGACGGCCCGCGACCCGCAGGCGCCCCAGCTGCCGGACGGCATCCGCCGACTGCTCGCCGACGTCCGCACCCGGCGCATCCCGCTGCACGGCCTCAGCCCGGACGAACTGGGCTCCCTGAGCGCGCAGATGGGCACCGACCGGCTGCCGCACTCGGCGTCCGTCCGCCTGCACGACCACACGCACGGCAATCCGCTGCACGCCCGCGCACTGCTCGACCAGGTGCCCGCGCACGTCCTGCGGGACGTCGCCACACCCCTGCCCGCGCCCCGTTCGTACGCCATGCTGGTGCTCGCCAACCTCGCGGAGTGCGGGCCCCAGGCGCTGCGCCTCGTCCAGGCGGTCAGCGTGCTCGGGCACTCCTGCCCGCTCGGCGTGGCCGCCTCGCTCGCCCGCGTCACCGCACCCCTGCCCGCGCTCGAACGCGCCGTCAAGGCAGGCCTGTTGAAGGAGACGCACCCGGGCGCCGCACCCGAGATCACCTTCCCGCATCCCCTCGTCCACGCCGCGGTCTACCAGGACATCGGCCCCGCCCACCGGGCCGATCTGCACACGCGCGCCGCGGCCCTGGTCGACGACGAGTACGCGAGCCTGCGCCACCGCGTGCTCGCCGCCACCGGCCCCGACGAGCATCTGGCCGCCGCCCTGGCCGCGTGCGCCCGGCGTGAGGCGGCCACCGGACAGTGGGCGGTCGCGGGCCAGCACCTGCGGCACGCGTCACGGGTGGCGACCACCGACCTGGAACGCGACCGGCTGGCCGTCGAGGCGGTCGAGGCGCTGCTGCTCGACGGCCGGGTGCACGAGTCGGCCGAGCTGGCGGCCGGACTTCCGGCCTGCGCCGATCCGGCGCTGCGCGGCTACGTACGCGGCTATGTGGCCCGCGTCCAAGGGCGCATGGAGCAGGCGCAGACGCTGCTCGTCGACGCCTGGAACCAGTGCGACCACGAGAGCGACCCCTCGCTGGCCGCGCGGGCGGCCGAGCAGCTGAGCTACGCCGCCGTGATGCGGGGGCGCTCCGCCGACGCCGCCCAGTGGGCGGAGCGCGCCCAGCGCCTCTCCACCCTCCAGGGGCCAAGCCGGATGCTGCGCTTCAACCACCTCCTGGCGCTGGGCCTCAGCGGCCACGCCAAGAAGGGCATCGAGCTGGCCGGCGACCTGCCCGATCCGCTCCTCGTGCCGCCAGCGAGCATCGACCTGCTGCTGGCCCGGGGCCAGTTGCGGCTGTGGTCGGACGATCTACTGGGCGCACGCGCCGACTTGCTCGGGGCCGTGGCCAACTGCCGCAGGGGCACGGTGCCGTTGCGGCTGCTCTCGGCCTCCGCGCTCGCGCAGACCCTGCACCGGCTCGGCGACTGGGACGAGGCCCTGATCCACGCCGAGGCGTCCGCGTCCATCGCCGACGACACCGAGCAGTCCTGGCTCAAGCCCGTCACGCACGCCATCGCCAGCTGGATCCTCTCGGCCCGCGGCGCCTGGGACCGCGCGTCGGTCCATCTGCGGCTCGCCCTGGACGCGCCGGGCTGCGACGAGAGCGCGCTGGCCTACGCGTACGCGGCCTCCGCCCACGGGGCCTTCGCCGAGGCGCGCGCGGAGCCGGAGCGGGTCGTCGATGCGCTGCGCCCGCTGCTCGACTTCGCCTCGCACGACGGCGTGAACGAACCGGGCGTGGTCTCCTGGCGCGAACTCCTGGTCGACGCGCTCGTCCAGCTCGGTGAGTTCGACGAGGCGGAAGCGGTGCTCGTGCCCTACGAGGAGCGGGCGTCGGCGCGCGGCCAGCACTCGGCGCTCTCCGCCGCGGCCCGGGTGCGCGGCAATCTGCACGCCGCGCGGCGGGAGACCGACCGCGCCCAGGCCTCGTTCCTGCGCGCGCACGACCAGGCGGCGCAGATCCCCTCGCCCTTCGGCCGGGCCCGCGTCGAGCTCGACCACGGGGCGTTCCTGCGCAGGATCGGGCGCCGTTCGGTCGCCGTGACCCAGCTCCAGGCCGCGTACACGACGATGAGCGAACTGGGCGCCGCGCCCTACCTGGCCCGGTGCGAACGGGAGCTGGACGCCTGCGGGCGTGCGGCGCCCCCACGGCCCGCGCACGACCCGGCGGACGTCGACTCCGCCGCCGAGGGGCTCACCCCGCAGGAGCTGGCCGTCGCGCGCCTTGCCTCGCAGGGCTTCACCAACCGGCAGATCGCCACCGCGCTCGCGCTGAGCGTCAAGACCATCGAGTACCACCTGGGACACACCTATACGAAGCTCGGCATCTCCTCGCGGATCGGGCTCGTGCACCACTTCGCCCCCCAGGAGCGGCGCACCTCCTCATAGTCCGTCCTCCTGGTCCGTCCTCCTGGTCCGTCCTCCTGGTCCGTTGTCCTAGCCCGTCCCCTGGCCAAGACCCTGAGACACCGGGGTTATCCCTGGGCGGTTCCCTGAGGCACCCCTGCCCTGCCCGGCGTAGGTTCTTGGCTGGTCAGGGCACGGAATGCACAACTGGGGGTGCACACATGGCTGTCACGGAATGTCCGGCGGTATGCGGCGACGCGCCACCGGCCCTGCGTCTGCGGCTGCTGGGGGGATTTCACCTCAGCCGCGGCGAGGGCGACGGCGGCGAGCAGGTCGACGTGTCCGCCAGCGGGCAGCAGCTGCTCGCCCTGCTCGGGCTCCGGGGCCCCCTGACCCGTTCGGTGCTCGCCGGGACACTGTGGCCCGACGTCACCGAGGAGCGTGCGCGCGCCTGCCTCCGTACCGCCATCTGGCGCCTGAACGCGGCCGGTTCGGCCGTCGCCGACCCCCGGCCGGGGGTGCTCGCGCTCAGCCGGCGCGTCCGGATGGACATCGAGGACTTCACCGCCACGGCACACCACATACTCGCGGCCTCGGCAGAGGGGACCGGGGCCGCGTGCGCCTCGCTGATGGGCATGGGGGAACTGCTGCCCGGCTGGCACCAGGACTGGGTGGTGTTCGAGCGCGAGCGGCTGCACCAGCTGCGGCTGCACGCGCTGGAGGCCCTGTCCGCGCGCCTGGTCGTGCGGGAGCAGTACGCCCCCGCCCTGGAGGCCGCCCTTGAGTGCACCCGCATCGATCCGCTGCGCGAGAGCGCGCACCGGGCGGTCGTGACGGTGCACCTCGCCGAGAACAACCTCGCGGAGGCGGTACGCCACTTCAAGGCGTTCCGCGGGCTGCTCCGCACGGAGCTCGGCATCGAACCCTCGGAGCAGTTCCGCACGATGGTGCGCCACGCGCTGACCTGACGGACACGACGGGGAGACGGGGCAGCCATGGGGAGCGGAACCGCAGCGCGGGTTCCACGAGAACGGGTGACGCGCCACCACGTCACCGCCGGCCTGGCTGTCCGTGCACGCTCGGGGGTGCACGGGCCGCAGGTCGCCCCACCCACCCCTGCCGGCCGTGTTGGGGGACGCGGCCGGCAGGCCACCGACGCTCCGCCACGCACGGACACGGGGGTGCCGTGCGTGGCGACGGAGCCGTCGGGAGCCGCGGCGGCCGGAGGCAGTGCCTCCCGGCCGTCGCGGCCTCACTCCCCTTGCGGGCCGCCCGGCTCCCTCTTCCTCTCCGTGCCGCTGTGCGGGCCTCATTCGCCTTGCGGCTTCCGTTGCGGGCCCTGCCGGTCTTGCGGGCCCCGCGGGTCTGCTTCCGTGCGCCTGAGCTCCTCGATGGCCTTGTCGACGGCCTTGTGCGGCATGCCGGTCCTGCGGGAGAGGTCCTTCGGCGCCATGCTGCTCAGCACGTCGCCCACGCTCCTGTCCTCGACGCTCGCGACTTCCCGCACATAGCGCTGGACCCGGCCCACCGGATCGGCGGCCCGCGATCGCCTGGCCCGGCCGGCGTCCCCCCGCGCCGGCGGGACGAGTCCGCCGCGCGCCGCGACGGCCTGCCGGGGTTCCTGCTCCAGCCAGGTCGTCCAGACCCCGCGCCCCACCAGGTGTTCCGCCACGTTCTCGGCCACCGAACCGTCCTGGAGGACCCCCGGGTCCGCCGCGTCGGCCCGCACCAGCAGCCGGCAGGAGGCGGCGAGCATGGGCGGTGTCGCGACCGTCGGCACCGGCTCGTCGAGCAGGGTGCACAGCGCGGCGATGTCCGGCTGGACGGGGGCGTAGTGGACCAGGCGCTCCAGGAGGCTGCCGATCCGCCCCAGGTCGGGGGTCGGGTGCAGCAGCAGCGCGTGGGCCCCGACGATGCCGAGGAAGGGGTTGACGCTCTCCGCGTCCAGCAGGCCGAGCAGTTGCCGCGTCGACACCAGGTCGATCCCCTGCCGCAGCCCCGAGAGCGCGGCCTCCAGGGCCAGGTCCAGGGTGCGGTCCGCCGGCTGCCAGCCGATGCCCCGGGGCACCATCTGGATCGAGGCGAACTGCGGCTGCGGCCCCTGCGGTCCGTTGCTCACGAACACCAGGGTCGTCCACCCGTCGAGCACGTGCAGCGCCTGCGCCAGGGACAGCCCGTCGGCGGGACGCCTGCGCGGCCTCAACCGGTAGCCGCCGGGCGGCAGTTCACCGCTCCAGGCCGACCACTCCTGTCCACCGGCCGGCTCCCAGCCCCCGGCGCCGCCGTCCACGGGCCTGCCGCGCTCGTCGGCGATCTCCAGGGCGAAGGGGTCCAGTTGCCAGCCCCGGCGCAGATTGCGGACCAGGACCATCAGCGTCGGCGTGCCCCCGCCGTGCGTCGCCTCGGTGCTCCAGCGCATGGCCGCCGCACGGTGGTCCTCGCGGGTCGTGGGGGTGCCTTCGACCGGGGTGGGCGTGGGCATGGCGGGCAGCGCGAGCCGCTCGGCGAACGCCTCCGTGCCGACCTCGACGAACCGGCTCTCCACCGCGCCGCCGAAGCGCTGCTCGATGCGGTAGATGCCCGGCGGCAGCGTGGTGTCGATGGTGCCCATCGCGTGCGCCACCTCGCGGAACGCTGAGTCCGTGACGGTGACCAGGACCGACGGCGTGTCCGGTATGACGACGAACGGCACCCGGTCCACCGCGTCCTGCCGTGCGCGCCCGCGCCCCTCAGGGGTTTCAGAGCTGGACACCGTTGCCACCTCCTGTCATGACCTCGAAGAATCCGCCGTGGCGGAAGTCCGCCGCGCTCACGCTCTCCGGCGTGGCGCGGTACAGACCGGGCGTGAGCTTCTCGACGCTCTCCGCCGAGTCGACGTGCAGTCTCACGGGCGCCTGGCCGGGGTCGCCGCCGCGCAGCTGCACCCAGCCGCGGAAGCCGTCCGGGAAGCGCAGTGTGACGGGGTACGTCTGCGGCGCGAGCTCACCCGCGAAGATCATCGGGGCGCTGCCCTTGATGAACCGGGGCTGCTGCGGGACCAGCATGGTCCGGGTGCGGTCCTCCACATGCCGTACGACGTAGTCGCTGAGGCTGTCGGAGGTGATCGCCCCGTTGCGAGTGGCGCCGCCGCGCAGTCCGTCCAGGAGCGCGGTGGTGAAGTGCCCGCGCGCGCGGTCGGGGTCGGCGTGCTGCTCTTCGTAGGCGGGGTCACCGAGCGAGGTGGCGAACCCGACGAAGCAGTCGACCGCCTCGGGATCCTCGGTGGTTCCGGTGAAGGGCGGCCCGAAGGGCGGCGATCCGCGGTAGCCGGTGCGGCAGCAGTCGGCGAAGCAGACGACCTCGCGGAACTTCGCGGCCGACTCGTACCAGTCCAGGTAGGAGCGTACGGCGACGTGGTTGCCGAGCAGGTCGATCGCGGCGTTGGCCATCAGCAGCCCGGCGCTGTTGTCGGAGAGACCGATGCCGTGCCCCGCGAGGAAGATGTACAGGCGGGTCCGCCGCCACGCGGCCAGCTGTTCCTCGCCGGGCAGGGCGTCGATCGCCCGCGTGACCGCGAGGTGCAGTTCGTAGAGCGCCCGGTTGACGATCTCTCTGGTCGGTACGGCGCTCATGAAGTCCGCGGTGAGCTCTTCCTCCTCGGAGGCGGTGACCAGGACGACGTTGTCCTTCGGCACGTCGCCTCCGTCGGGGTCGACGAGCCAGTCGCGGAACCGGACCGCATCACCCCGCGCCCCCTGCAGGTCACCGATGGCCGGGTAGCGGTTGATGCCGACGACCACGGCGTAGTGCAGGTCGTTCATCGGACTCCCCCTTGTTCGTCCACGCGCCGTTCCTCGTGGCGTGCCTCTCCTCGTGGCGTGCCTCGCGCCGTTCCTCGCGCCGTTCAGTCGGCGAGCATGGCGGCCACGCTCTCGAGGACCTGCGGGTCGTCGTCGAACGCGGCGTGGCTGCGCGCCCCTGCGCGCAGGCCCGTGCCGCTGTCCCCGGGCGACCAGACCGTGCGCGCGGGGTCCGCCCGCAGGAAGGTGCGCAGATCGTCCGAGTCGGGCCCCCCGGCGGCGTCCAGATACCAGTGCTGCATGCCCGCGATCGGCGTCACGACCGACTGCTGCGACGGCCCGCGCTCCAGGAGACCGGAGATGAAGTAGAGCAGCGACCTCGGATACAGGAACGGCACGAGGTGGTCGGCCCGCTC
Source organism: Streptomyces sp. NPDC055243 (assembly GCF_044544025.1). NCBI lineage: Bacteria > Bacillati > Actinomycetota > Actinomycetes > Kitasatosporales > Streptomycetaceae > Streptomyces > Streptomyces sp. NPDC055243. Next base: position 89,069 of record NZ_JBITWR010000022.1, on the reverse strand, counting down.
CGCCGGGTCGGTCATGGTGAACATCCGGAACCGGTCGAAGAGTTCGGCCTGGCGGCGGACCACGGGCGCCAGCTGCCCCACGGTGCAGGCGGGTGCGAGGAGCACCACGTCCCGCAGCCGGAAGTCGGCGGGCAGCGGATCGTCCTCCGCGGCGCGCCTGCGCACCAGGTCGTCGAGCAGGTTGCCGATGAACACCGCGCCCGCGCTGTGGCCGACGACGGTCACCTGCGGGCGGGTGCCGGTGGCGAGCAGCTCGGCGAAGCGGTCCAGGAAGTACCGTCCGGCGCGGACCTCGTCGTCGGCGGCGGCGAACGTGTCGGCGGTCTGCCGCTTCATGGCGTCCCAGATCGCGGCGCCCACATTGGCGAGGTAGAACTCGCGCAGGATCTCCTCGACGACCGTCGGATACAGCCCGTGGTCGGTGCGCTGCCGGAAGCGGCCGACGACGGCGGCCACCACCCGCACGGTCTTGCGCACGACCAACGCGGTGCTGACCAGGGCGCGTTCCCCCGTGCCCGCCCTGGCCGCGAGGTCGGCGACCACCTCCGGTGACATCAGTGTGGCCGCCGCGGCACGCCCCCCGATGACGTCTCGCGCCGCGACGGCCGGCTCTGTGGTCTGCGGCTGGCCCGCAGGCAGCACCGAGTTCACGATCTCCCGGGTGCGCTCGGCCAGTTCGACGTCCGCCGAGAGCTCGGCGGCGATCTGCTTCTGCTCCGCATCGCTCAGCGGCGGCACCTCCGGCGGCGCGGCCAGCCGGGCGTACGGTTCCTGTCCCGCCCGCACTTGGGCGAGTTCGGCGGCCACAGCCCTCGGGGTGGGAGTGGCCACCACCCCGAGGGCGCGCTGCCCCGGCTGCCGGAACACGGTGCCGGTGGCATAACGGGTGACCCTGTTGAGCAGCGTACGGAAGACGCTCTCGTTCAGGATCTGCGGCAGGTTGCCCCGCAGGGTCTCGAGCAGCCCGCTGCTCCACACGAAGAAGACGGGAGAGGCGCCCGCCGCCTCGTACACGGGCGCGAGCCGCTCGGCGGTGGCGAACCCCAGCGTGTCGTCGATGAGCCCACCGTGGAAGTGCAGCACGACGCGCGGCCGGTCCTTGAGCCCGGCCACGAGCTCGTCGATGTCGGCGGTGGTGGTCGAGGAGAGCCGACCGCCCTGCCGGCTGTGGATGCACCGATCACGGAAGGAAGCCATGCCAGGAAGGTAGGACGGCCCCGCCGCCCCGACATCGGGGACCACCTCAGGGATAACCCCTGTCTAGGAACCCGAGGGGGCGCCCATCCACTCGGCCTCGTACCGGGCGTACGTCCCGTCGTGCGTCGCCAGGTGCGTGAACTGGTCGACGTACTCCTTGAACTGCTCGTCCCCGCGCGGCAGCGCGTAGGCCTTCTCGGAGAAGGTGAAGGGCTTGTCGGGGTGCAGGGAGCACAGCTCGGGGTGGATCTTGGCCTGGTAGCGGGTCTCGCTGGCGTCCGTCATCATCACGTCCGCGCGGCCCTCGATGATCTCCTGGAAGATCGTGGTGTTCTCGGGGTGCTGCTTGATCGTGGCCTGCTTGATGTTGGCGCGCGCGAACTGCTCGTTCGTGCCGCCGGGGTTGACGATGACGGTGGTGCCCGGCTTGTCGATGTCCTTGAGCGTGCCCTCGCCGAACCTCTCCTTGTCGGCGCAGCGCACGATCGGCGTCTTGCCGTCCTCGCGGGTCGGCTCGCTGAAGTAGACCTGGCGGGCGCGCGGCAGGGTGATGGAGACGCCGCCGACCGCGATGTCGCAGCGGCCCGCCGCCACGTCCTTGGTGAGGTCGGCCCACGTCGTGGCGACGTACTTGGGCTTGGCGTCCAGGCTCTTCGCCAGGTCCTGGGCCATCTTGATGTCCACGCCGCTGTACGTCTTGTCGGCGGGGTCCAGGTGCGTGAACGGGCGGTAGTCGCCCGTCGTGCACACCTTCAGGACGCCCGACTTGGGCACGGAGTCCAGGAGACTGCCGTGGTGACCGCCCTTGCCGCGTCCGGTGTCGGGCGACGCGGGCGCGGCGGCGGTGACGGCGAGCAGGCAGACCAGGGCGGACAGCGTGGCGGCGCGCTTCATGGGGCGGCTCCTCTGCGGGGGGGATCACGGGTGGGGCGCGGGGATCACCCTGGCAGACCGGTTCCCGCAGGTGAAGACCCTTCTCACCTGGCGAGCGCGCCCATCACCCGGCGAGGGTGCCCAGCTGGGTGGCCGTCAGAACGGGGCCGTCCCCGGTGTCGTACGCGTCCTCGTCGAACGGGTACAGCGGGCGCTCCACCCGGTGGTGCCCGAGCCGCAGCAGGTCCTGGTCGACGCCGCCGGGGGTGAGCGCGAGCAGCCAGTCGGCGGCCATGTCGTAGAGTTCCGGCTCCAGATAGCCGATCTTGACGACGACCAGGTCGAAGGTGCGCGGGTCGATGCCCAGGCCGCCGTCCGCCGGGCCCAGGAAGTCCGCCAGGGTGTGGAAGGGCTTGCGGCGCTCGACCAGGATCACCGTCACGCCGCCGCTGCGCACCGCGGCCATGTCCACGCCCCGGTCGTACGCGCCGCCCTCCGCGCGGTCCTGCTGCTCGGCCGCGCGCTGCAACGCCACGACCGTGCCGGTGAGTTCGTACGGGCCACCGTGGTTCGCGTCGACCTTGCCGCCGACGCTCAGGGTGACCTCGGCGCCCACTCCGGCCTCGAAGCAGCGGGCGACGGCGGCCGGGTCGGTGATGCCGGGGTGGACGGCGGTGACCTCCCCGGACCGGATGGCTTCGTTCTCCAGGAGCTTGCCCAGCATGTACGCAAGGTCACCGGCGCCGCCCGCCGTGGGGTTGTCGCCGGAGTCGCTGATCAGGAAGGGCCGCTTGTCCGAGGCGACCGCCTTCTCGATGCACTCCTGGGCGCCGCCGGTGGGCCCGACGAAGACGAAGTCGCGCCGCGCGTCCCAGTAGCGGCGTGCCAGCTTCTCGGCCTCGGCGGCGGCCAGTTCGGCGTCGTCGCCGGTGACGACGATCGCGGCCTTGCAGCGCGGCTCGTCGGCCCAGGCGTAGCCGACCCACAGCGCGGCGTCCAGGATGCCGGGCAGCTGCTCGATGTCGGCGAGCGAGGCGTAGAGGGACCTGGCGGGCTCCAGGCGGGTGCTGGTCTTCTCGCCGGGCAGCAGCACCGGCACCTGCACCCAGGCGCGGTGCGGCCTGCTTCCCTCGCGCAGGCAGCGCACGAGATTGCGCGCTGCGCGCTCGCGGGTCTCCCAGGCGTCCTCGTGCGGGGCCAGGCGGTGGGCGGTGAGCAGGTCGATGGGCTCGGCGAACCGGCGCGAGACGTTGCCGTGCAGATCCATGGCGGTCGAGATCATCGGGCGCCCGCCGTCGGGGGCGCCGACGGCGTCGAGGGCGGCCCGGACCGCTTCCGTCAGATCGGCCTCGGCGTCGGTCAGGCCGATGACGCTCATCGCGCCGTGGATGTCGTAGACCAGGCCGTCCAGCGGGCCCGCTTCCCGTATGCGCGTGACCAGTTCGTCCTTGAGGGTCAGATACGACTCCGCTTCCACCGGGCCGCCGGGCAGCGAGGTCGCATGCAGGAGCGGCACCCACTCGACGGTGTGGGCCAGGTCGGACTCCGGCCGGGTCCAGGTGTAGCGGTCCAGGAGGTCCTGGCCTCGGGTCTGGCGGAAGTCGTCGGTGGTGGAGCGGTGCGGGCAGAAGGTGGAGGACTCGATGCCGATGCCGCCGATGCCGATGCGGAGGCGACGCTGGTTCGTGGTCATGCGGGGGCGCTCTCTTCCTGGGGAGCCGGTGGGGTCGGGAGGTTCTGCCGCAGGGCGGTGAGTCCGGCGCCCAGGAGGCCCGCGTCACGCCCCGTGACGGTGGTGGTGATCTCCAGGTCCGCGGTGGCCAGCGGCAGGCAGCGCTCGTAGAGGACGCCGCGTACGGCGGCGACGAGCGGCTCGGCGGTGGCGAGGACCCCGCCGAGGGCGACGGCCTGGGGGTTGAAGAAGTTCACGACGACGGACAGGACGGTGCCGATGTGCCGTCCGGCGGTGCGCACGAGGGTGGTGGCCTGCGGGTCGCCGTCGGCGACCAGCCGAAGCAATTCGGTGGTGTCCGCCACCTCGACGCCCTGGACGGCCAGTTCGCGGATGAGGGCGGCGCCGCTGGCCACGGTCTCCAGGCAGCCGATGTTGCCGCAGCTGCACGGGCGGTCGCCCGCCGCCTCGATGCGTACGTGACTGATGTCGCCGGCCGAGCCGTTCGCGCCGTCGTGCGGGCGGCCCGCCACGATGACGCCGCTGCCGATGCCGCGGCCCGCCTTGACGACCACCATGTGGTCCAGGCCGGGGCGTGCGGTGCGGTGTTCGCCGACGGCCATCATCGTGGCGTCGTTGTCGACGGTGACGGGGATGGAGAGGCGTTCGGCCAGGACGTCGCGCAGCGGGTAGCGGTGCCAGCCGGGCATGCGCGAGGGGCTCAGGACGCGGCCTTCGGCGGGCTGTACGGGGCCGGGGAAGGCGACGCCCAGGGCGCGCACGGTGCGGCCTGCCTCGCGCTGGCGGGCGCCGAGTTCGGCGACCTGGCCGCAGAGCCAGTCGACGGCGGACTCCGGCCCGGCGGTGATGTCGTGCGGCAGGTCGACGGCGTCCAGGACCGTGCCGCCGAGGTCGACGACGCCGATGCGCGCGTGGTGGCTGCCGAGGTCGGCGGCGAGGGCGACGCCGCCTTGCGCGTGGACGCGCAGCAGCCGGGGGCGGCGGCCCCCGCGGGACGCCCCCTCGCCGGATTCGCTGAGCACCCCGGCGCTGACCAGCTCCTGCACGCGCAGCGACACGGTGGAGGGGGCGAGCCCCAACTCGCGTACGAGATCGGCCCGGGAGGAGGCGGCGCCCGAGGAGACCAGCTGCAGGATGTGCTGCGCCGAACCCGGTTCGCCGTGCGGTGTACCGGCCATGCCGCCCCCAGTTGCTTCGATCAGTTCGTTCGACATCGGGACGAACACTAAGACCCTTCAAAGCAAGTTGGCCAGACCCTCCCGATTTTGAGACTTCTTGCCGAACGAAGCCCTTGACTTGATTTTGTCGCCGGTCCTAGCGTTCAGGCGCCGCCCGTCGATCTCCGGCACGGTCCGGCTCTCGCATCCTTGGAGGCCCTTCGCCATGCGCTCAAGGCGATCACGTCACCGCGCGCGGCGCCGCGCTCTCATAGCCGCCGCGGCATCCGTCGCCGCGCTCGCCCTCACGGCCGTGACCGGCTGCACCCAGGAGGGCGGCCGCGTCGACATGGGCCCCACCGGCGGCACTCCCGTCGAGGGCGGCACCGCCACGATGGCCCTGCCGCCCGCCGCCACACCGAACTGGATCTTCCCGATCGGCGCCCCCGGCTACGGCGCCTCGTACAACTACGGCATCCAGTCCCTGCTCTTCATGCCGGTGTACGACGCCGTGCAGGAGAAGGGCGAGCTGACCACGCACGGTCCGAGCACCCTCGGCCGGGAGCCGAAGTTCAGCGACGGCAACAAGACCGTGACGGTGCCGCTGCGCGAGGGCGTCACGTGGTCCGACGGGAAGCCGGTCACCGCACGCGACATCGAGTTCTGGTTCAACCTCGTCAAGGCCAACAAGGCGAGCTGGGGCAACTACTCGGTCGGCACGATGCCCGACAACGTCAAGCGCTTCGAGACGGTCGACGACCACACCGTGCGCCTGCACCTGAGCCGCGCCTACAACCCCGACTGGTTCACCGCCAACCAGCTCACCCTGATGCGGGCCCTGCCCCAGCACGCCTGGGACGCCAAGACCGACGGCGGCGAGATCGGCGACTGGGACCGCGCCAAGGCGGGCGCCAAGACCGTCTTCGCGCGGCTCACGCGGCACGCCAAGAGCCTGGGTTCGTACGGCTCCGACCCGCTGTGGAAGACGGTCAACGGCCCGTGGAAGCTGGCGGGCTGGCGCGACAGCGGCCAGGTCACCATCGTCCCGAACGAGAAGTACACCGGCCCCGCCTCCCAGCGCCCGCACCTGGACAAGGTCGTCTTCAAGCCCTTCACCACCGCCGACTCCGAGTACAACGTGCTGCGGTCGGGAGGCGTCGACTACGGCTACATCCCGCCGTCGGTGATGGCGCAGAAGGAGAAGTTCCAGGAGAAGGGCTACCGCGTCGATCCGTGGGAGGGCTGGGCGGCGACGTACATCGTCTACAACTTCAACTCCACGCACGCGGGCCCGATGATGGACCAGCTCTACATCCGCCGGGCGATGCAGCACCTCGTCGACCAGAAGGCGATGAGCGACGTCATCTGGCAGGGCAGCGCGACCCCGACGCTCGGCCCGGTGCCGGTGACGCCCAAGAGCCAGTACTTGTCCGGGGCGATGGAGAAGAACCAGTACCCCTTCGACGTGCACAAGGCCAAGCGGCTCCTGGCCGAGCACGGCTGGAAGACCGTGGACGGCACCGCCCGCTGCGTACGCCCCGGGACGGGCCCCGACGCGTGCGGCAAGGGCATCGCGAGGAACACCCCGCTCGAACTGACCCTGCTCTCCCAGTCCGGCTCCACCGAGACGACGAACATGATGCAGGAGCTCAAGTCCTCGCTCTCCCGGGCCGGGATCGACCTGACCGTGCGCCAGCAGCCGCTGAACTCGGTGCTCGGCAACTCCGTGCCCTGCAAGGCCAAGGACCCCGGCTGCGACTGGGACATGTCGTTCTTCGGGACGGCCGGCAGCTGGTACTACCCGCTCAACCCCAGCGGCGAGCAGCTCTTCTCCACCGGCGCCTCGGCCAACTTCGGCAACTACAGCGACAAGAAGGCCGACCGGATCATCCGCGCCGTGCAGTACTCGCCCGACATGAAGGCGATGCACGCCTACGGCGAGTACCTCGCCGAGCAGCTGCCGGTGATGTGGATGCCCAACCCCGCCTACCAGGTCTCCGTGATCCGCAACGACTTGCGGGGCATCGGCCAGAACCCGACCGTCACCTTCGCACCGCAGGACTGGTACTACGTCAAGAAGAAGGGAGCCGACAAGTGACCGGCTTTCTGGTCAAGCGCTTCCTTCAGGCGCTCGTCGTGCTGTTCCTGGTCTCGATCATCGTCTTCACGCTGCTCCACATGCTGCCCGGCGGCCCCGCACGCGCCATCCTCGGCCCCAAGGGCACCCCGCAGCAGATCGAGCACTTCAACCACCAGCAGGGATACGACCGTTCACTGCCCGCGCAGTACGTGATGTACCTGAAGCGTCTTTTCACCGGCGACCTGGGCGAGTCCTTCAAGCTCAACTCGCCGGTCTTCGACCTGCTCAAGCAGCGCCTGCCCAAGACCCTGCTCCTGACCGTCCTCTCCACCGCGCTCGCGGTGATCATCGCCGTCCCGCTCGGTCTGCTGCAGGCCGTGCGGCGCGGCAAGGCGTCGGACTACGCACTGACGGGGCTCGCTTTCCTGCTCTACGCGACGCCGGTCTTCTTCCTCGGCCTCATCATGATCATCGTGTTCGCGCAGGTGCTGCCGATCCTCCCGGCGGAGGCACCACAGGGCGAGAGCGTCGGTGAACTCCTGGGCGACTTCACGGGGCTGGTCCTGCCCGTGGTCACCATGGCCTTCGGCATCGTGGCCATGTTCAGCCGCTACATGCGCTCGGCGGTCCTGGACAACCTGACCGAGGAATACGTCCGTACGGCGATGGCCAAGGGCCAGTCGAGCCGCCGCATCATGGTCCGCCACGTCCTGCGCAACGCACTGATCCCGCTGGCCACCCTGCTGGGCCTGTATCTGCCCACGCTCTTCAGCGGCGCGCTCGTCGTCGAGTCGATGTTCAACTACCCCGGCATGGGGCTGCTGTTCTGGAACGCGGCGCAGGGCTCCGACTTCCCGGTGCTGCTCGGCGTGACGCTCGTCGTCGGCATCGCCACCGTCGTCGGCTCGCTGCTCACCGACATCCTCTACGCCGTCCTCGACCCCCGGATCCGGAGCGTGGCATGAGTACCGCAACCGCCCCAGTCAGCCCCGGTGCCGCTCCGGGCAACGAAGCGGCGGCCCGGGCCACGCCCTCGCTCGCCCGGCGCACCCTGCGGGTCTTCACCGGCAACAAGCTCGCCCTGACGGGGGTGGTGGTCCTGGTCCTGCTCCTGGCCTTCAGCTATCTGGGGCCGCTGCTCCACCCCACCGAGCAGGTGCACACCGACCTCAGCCAGGCCAACCTGGCGCCGGGCAGTCCCGGCCACCTCCTGGGCACCACCGACCTGGGCTACGACATGGTCGGGCGGCTGATGGTCGCCGGGCGGACGTCGCTGGAGATCGGCCTGGCGGCAGGTCTGCTGGCCACGCTCTTCGGGACCGTGTACGGCGCGGTCGCCGGCTACTTCGGCGGCTGGGTGGACGCGGCCATGATGCGGATCACGGACGCCGCGCTCGCGATCCCGGCGATGTTCCTGCTCGTCGTGGTCGCCGCGATCATCACGCCCAGCAAGGGCGTCCTGATCGTCATCATCGCCTCGGTCGCCTGGCTGTCCCCCGCCCGTCTGGTGCGCGGCGAGGCGCTCTCGCTGCGCGACCGCGAGTACGTCCAGGCGATGCGGATGATGGGCGGCGGCGGGGCGCGGGCCGTGTTCAAGCACATCGTGCCGAACGCGATCGGCACGGTCATCGTCAACTGCACCTTCCAGATCGCCGACGCCATCCTCTACGTCAGCTACCTGGCCTTCCTGGGCCTGAGCATTCCGCCGCCGTCGGCCGACTGGGGCTCGATGCTCTCGGCCGGCATCACCTACACCCAGAACGGCTACTGGTGGCTGATCTTCCCGCCGGGCATCGCGATCGTCCTGGTCGTCGCCGCGTTCAACTTCATCGGTGACGGGCTGCGGGACGCGTTCGAAGTACGGCTGCGGAAGTAAGGGAGAACCCACACGATGACCGAGCCTCTGCTCAAGAGCGACCCCCCGGCCAAGACCGGGCCGCTGCTCACGATCGACGATCTGCGCGTCGACATCACCTCGCGCGAGCGCACCGTCCACGCCCTCGACGGCGTCTGCCTCGAACTCGCCCCGGGCGAAGCCCTGGGCATCGTCGGCGAGTCCGGCTGCGGCAAGACGATGACCGCGCTCAGCGTCCTGGGCCTGCTTCCGCCCGGCGGCGCCGTCACGGGCGGACGCGTCCTGTTCGACGGCCAGGACCTGGCCACCGCCCCCGCGCCGGCCCTTCAGGGCGTACGGGGCAACACCATCGGCATGGTCTTCCAGGACCCGCTCACCTCGCTGAACCCGACGATGACGATCGGCGCGCAGGTCGCCGAGCCACTGATCCTGCACCGCCCCGACCTGAGCCGGAAAGAGGCGTGGGCGCGGGCCCAGGAGATGCTGCGCCTGGTCGGCATGCCGCAGCCCGCCGAACGCATGAAGGCCTATCCGCACCAGCTGTCGGGCGGCATGCGCCAGCGCGTGGCGATCGCCATGGCCCTGGTCTGCGAGCCCAAGCTGCTCATCGCGGACGAGCCGACCACCGCCCTGGACGTGACGACGCAGCACCAGATCCTGGAGCTGATCGACGGCCTGCGCGAGCGGCTCGGCATGGCGCTGATCCTGGTCACGCACGACCTGGGCGTCATCGCCAACCGGGTCGACCGGGTCGCGGTGATGTACGCGGGCAAGGTCGCCGAACAGGCCGACGTGCGCGGCCTGTTCGCCAGACCCCGGCACCGCTACACCGAGGCGCTGTTCGCCTCCCTCCCCGAGCGGTCCGCCGACAGCGGCACCGCGCTCCACACCATCCCGGGCCTGCCGCCGAACCTGGCGGCGCCCGCGACCGGGTGCCGCTTCGCGCCGCGCTGCACCTTCGCGACCGAGGAGTGCCGTACGCGGGAGCCGGGGCTCGCGGACGACGAAGTACGCGGCGCGGAGCACCGGTTCGCCTGCTTCCATCCGGTGCCGGACGACGCGTCCGCGGCGGAGGTCGTGATCCCGCCGGCCATCCCCGCCCCGCGCGCGCCAGGCGACGTACTGCTCGAACTCGACGCCCTGGCCAAGGACTTCCCCCTCAAGGGCGGGGCCTTCTCGCGCAGTCGGGGCACGGTCAGCGCGGTCGGCGGGGTGTCCCTGGAGATCCGCAGGGGCGAGACGTTCGGCATGGTCGGCGAGTCCGGCTGCGGCAAGACCACGCTGGGCCGGATCGTCGCGGGCCTGGAGGAGCCGACAGCCGGACACGTGCGCTTCGAGGGACACGACCCGGCGCGGATGTCACGGGCCGAGCGGCGGGCGCACCGGCGGCGGGTACAGCTGATGTTCCAGGACTCCACGGCCGCCATGGACCCCCGGATGCGCGTCGGCGAGATCCTGCGGGAGCCCCTGGTCATCCAGGGCGTCGGCAGCCGCGCCGACCAGGAGAAGCTGGTCGGCGAACTCCTGGACGCGGTCGGCCTGCCGCGCGGCGCCGTGCACCGCTACCCGCACGAGTTCTCCGGCGGCCAGCGCCAACGCCTGGGCCTGGCACGGGCGTTGACGCTCTCGCCCGATCTGGTGGTCGCCGACGAGCCGGTCTCCGCGCTCGACGTCTCCGTCCAGGCGCAGATCCTGAACCTGATGCGCGAGCTCCAGCGGGAGCGCGGCCTGACCTATCTGTTCATCTCGCACGACCTGGCGGTGGTGCGCCACCTCGCGGACACGGTCGGCGTGATGTACCTGGGCAAGCTGGTCGAGTCGGGCCCGGCCGCGCAGGTGTACGCCCACCCGCTGCACCCCTACACGCGCGGGCTCCTCGACACGGTCAACCTGCCGGACCCCGAGGCGGCGGGCGGCCCGGACCGCATGCAGCTGGAGGGCGAGACCCCGTCGGCCGCGAAGCCGCCGTCGGGCTGCCGCTTCCGCACCCGCTGCCCCGCGGCCCAGGAGGTGTGCGCCGTCACGGAGCCGCCGGTGTCCACGCCGAACAGTGCGGGACACCGGGTCGCGTGCCACTTCCCCCTGTCCGCACCTCGGCTAGCGTCGACGGTGTGAACCTCGCGGAAGCCCTGACCCGCCGCCCGCTCGTGCTCGACGGCGGCCTCTCCAACCAGCTGGAGGCCGCCGGGCACGACCTGAGCGATGCCCTGTGGTCGGCGCGGCTGCTCGCCGACGAACCGGGTGCCGTCGCGGCGGCCCATCGGGCGTACTACGAGGCGGGCGCGGACATCGCCACCACGGCGAGCTACCAGGCGACGTTCGAAGGCTTCGCCAAGCACGGCATCGACGCGCTGAGCACCGCCGAACTGCTGCGGCTGAGCGTGGAGTTGGCGCGCGAGGCGGGAGCGGACGCGGGCCGTCAGGTGTGGGTGGCCGCGTCCGCGGGGCCGTACGGGGCGATGCTCGCGGACGGCTCCGAGTACCGGGGCCGCTACGGCCTGACGGTGGCCGAGCTGGAACGCTTCCACCGCCCGCGCCTGGAGGTCCTGGCCGACGCGGCACCGGACGTGCTGGCCCTGGAGACGGTCCCGGACACGGACGAGGCGCGGGCCCTGCTGCGGGCGGTGCGCGGCCTGGGGGTGCCCGCCTGGCTGTCGTACACCGTCTCCGGCGGCTACACACGGGCGGGCCAACCCCTGACCGAGGCCTTCGCCCTGGCCGCCGACGCCGAGGAGATCCTCGCGGTCGGCGTCAACTGCTGCGACCCGCAGGACGCGGACGCGGCGGTGCGCCTCGCCGCGCGCATCACCGGAAAACCGGTGGTGGCCTATCCCAACAGCGGCGAGACGTGGGACGCGGCCGAGCGGGCGTGGCGGGGCCCGGCGCACTTCTCCGCGGGCCGGGTCACCGGCTGGCGGGACGCGGGGGCGCGGCTGATCGGGGGATGCTGCCGGGTGGGGCCTGAAACGATCACTCAGGTGGCCGCCGAGCTGGCGGACAGCAGCCTGCCGCAGTGAAGGTCTGGGGCGTACGCCCCTCCACCACACTCGATGTGACCTGCGAGAACGTCGTGCCCAGGGGTGACTGTCAGTGCCGAGGTGCAGACTGAGCCCTACCTGAGACAACGACGTCCCGGAGGTGGCCACCATGGCCGAGATCATCCTGACCGTAGGCACCCGCAAGGGCCTCTTCATCGGCCGCAAACGCGGCGGCTCGAACACCTGGCGGTTCGACGACGGCCCGTACTTCAACGCCCAGGCCGTCTACTCCGTGGCCATCGACGCCCGCGGTGACACCCCCCGCCTGCTGGTGGGCGGCGACAGTTCCCATTACGGGCCCTCCGTCTTCCACTCCGACGACCTCGGCAGGACCTGGACGGAGCCGGCCAAGGCGGCCGTGAAGTTCCCCAAGGACACCGGGGCCTCCTTGGAGCGGGTCTGGCAGCTGCACCCCGCGGCCGCCGAACCGGATGTCGTGTACGCGGGCACGGAACCGGCGGCGCTGTACAAATCGCGGGACCGCGGCGAGACCTTCGAGCTCGTACGGCCCCTCTGGGAGCACCCCACCCGCGACAAGTGGGTGCCGGGCGGCGGCGGAGAGGGCCTGCACACCGTGCTGACCGACCCCCGCGACCCGGACGCGGTGACGGTCGCCGTCTCCACCGCGGGCGTCTTCCGCACCCTCGACGGCGGCAAGAGCTGGGCCCCGGCGAACAACGGCGTCTCCGCGGTCTTCCTGCCCGACCCGAACCCGGAGTTCGGCCAGTGCGTGCACAAGGTCGCGCGGGACGCCGTCGACCCGGACCGCCTGTATCTGCAGAACCACTGGGGCGTGTTCCGCAGCGACGACGCGGGCGCGCACTGGACGGACATCGGCGAGGGCCTGCCCTCCGACTTCGGCTTCGCCGCCGTCGCCCACCCGCACCGCGCGGACACCGCCTACGTCTTCCCGATCAACGCCGACATGGACCGCGTCCCCGCCGACCACCGATGTCGCGTCTACCGCACGTCCGACGCGGGCCGGAGCTGGGAGCCGCTGAGCGCGGGCCTGCCCTCGGAGGACCACTACGGCACGGTGCTGCGCGACGCGATGTGCAGCGACGGCCAGGATCCCGCGGGCATCTACTTCGGCAATCGCAACGGCGAGGTGTTCGCGTCGGCGGACGACGGTGACAGCTGGCAGGAGTTGGCCTCCCACCTGCCCGACGTACTGTGCGTCAGGGCGGCGGCCATCGGTTGATCGACGTCCCCGTTACGGCAGTAGGGTGACGCCGTGGCATCACGACCCTTGCATGAAATCGTCGAAGCGGGCTGGGCGAAGGCCCTCGAACCCGTCGCCGGGAAGATCGCCGAGATGGGCGACTTCCTGCGCGCTGAGATCGCCGCGGGACGCACCTACCTCCCGTCAGGGCCGAACGTGCTGCGCGCGTTCCAACAGCCCTTCGACGAGGTGCGGGTGCTGATCGTGGGCCAGGACCCCTATCCGACCCCCGGGCACGCGGTGGGTCTGTCGTTCTCGGTCGCGCCCGAGGTGCGCCCGCTGCCCGGCAGCCTCATCAACATCTACCGCGAGATGGGCTCCGACCTGGGAGTCCCGCAGCCGTCGAACGGCGACCTCACGCCCTGGACCCGGCAGGGCGTCCTGCTGCTCAACAAGGCGCTCACCACGGCTCCGGGGCGGCCCGCCGCGCACCGGGGCAAGGGCTGGGAGGAGGTCACCGAGCAGGCCATCAAGGCGCTCGCCGCCCGCGGTCGCCCGCTGGTCTCCATCCTGTGGGGGCGCGACGCCCGCAATCTTCGGCCGCTGCTCGGCCCGCTGCCTTCGGTCGAGTCCTCGCACCCCTCGCCGATGTCGGCGGACCGCGGCTTCTTCGGCTCGCGCCCCTTCAGCCGGGCCAACGACCTGCTGGTCCAGCAGGGCGGGCAGCCGGTGGACTGGCGCCTTCCGTGACGGACGGGGCGTGGGTCGTCGGGGTGGACTCGGGCGGCTCCGGGATGCGCGTCGCGCTCACGGGGACGGACGCGGGACCGGACACGGCGGGCCGCCTCGCCCCGCTGAGCTCGAAGGAGCCGGTGCGTACCGGCGCGCGCGGCATCGACGCCGGGCATTTCACCGAGCAACTGGTCCCCATGGCGCGGGAGTTGCTGCAACAGGCGGGCGGGGGACGGATCGCCGCCGTGGCCATCGGCGCCGCGGGCATGGCGACCCTCGGTGACGACCTGCGCGCGGAACTGCCCGCCGCGCTCCACCAGGCCCTGGGCACGAGCCGCCTGGTGCTCGCCGCCGACGCCGTCAGCGCGTACGCGGGCGCGTTGGGAGACCGCCCCGGCGCCGTCGTCGCCGCGGGCACCGGCATGATCGCGATCGGCACGGACCTGACCGGCTGGCACCGCGCCGACGGCTGGGGGCATCTGCTCGGCGACTGCGGCGGCGGCGCGTGGATCGGCCGGGCGGGTCTCGATGCGGCGATGCGGGCGTTCGACGGCCGGGCCCGCGGTTCGAAGGCGCTGCTCGCCCGCGCCGAGGAGCTCTTCGGCCCCGCACCAGCCCTGCCCGGACAGCTCTATCCCCGTACGGACCGGCCCGCGATGCTCGCCTCGTTCGCACCCGAGGTGGGGCGCTGCGCCCCCGAGGACCCCGTGGCCGAGGCGATCCTGCGCGATGCCGCCCGGCACATCGCCGAGGCGGCGGCCGCCGTCTGCCCGGTGCCCGACGCCGTGGGCCGGGGCGATCGGCCCGAAGTCGCCCTGACCGGAGGCCTGTTCAAGCTGGGCGATGTGCTGCTGCGCCCGGTGCGCGCGGAGCTGGCGGAGCATCTGCGGCACGTGCGCCTGGTCCCGGCCGCCGGTGATCCGCTGGACGGCGCGGTGCGCATCGCCGCCGCCGTCGCCGCGGACCGGCTGCGTCTGCCGCTCGACGCGCGCATGCTCACACTGCACAGGGAGTACGACAGTTGACCACCCCGGATGACCACTCCGTCGTGCGACAGTCGACCTCTACGTAACTCATCAGACAAAAGTGGACTTATACCGCCCACCTGTACCCTCCCCGAACAGCGAAGCCCCCAAGACCAGTAGCATGCGGGGCCATGAGCTCCCCCACCGGGCCCGCATCAGGCCTGCCCGTACGAATGCCGCGACCCCGCCAGCCCGGGCGGCACCGCCGCCCGGAGCCCGTGGCGGCTCCCGAGAACGCGCCCGCGCTCGTTCTCGCCGTACCGGGCGTACCCAGCACCTCCACGCGCAGCCTCGCCGAAGAGGTCGTGAGCATCGCCCGCTCCGAGCTGCCCGGTCTCGATGCCCGCATCGGGTACCTGGACGGGACCGAGGACGCCACGACCGCCTCGTTCCCGGAGTTCCCCTCGCTGCAGTCCGTGCTCGCGCACGCTGCCATCGAGCGCACCTCCCGCCATGAGCAGGCGCGCGCCGCGGGGTCGGACGCCGCCGAGCCCGACGGCCCCGTCGCCGTCGTGGTGCCGCTGCTCGCGGGCCCCGACAACGCGCTGATGCGGCGCGTGCGGCAGGCCGTGATGGACAGCCGCGCCCCGGCCGAGCTGACGGACGTCCTCGGCCCGCACCCGCTGCTCGCCGAGGGACTGCACGTGCGCCTTTCGGAGGCCGGGCTCGCCCGCGCCGACCGCGCCCGCCTGTTCACGGTGGCCACCGCGGCGGACGGCATCGTCCTGGCCACGGTCGGCGGCGAGGAGGCCGTGCAGGCCGCCGGGATCACCGGCATGCTGCTCGCGGCCCGCCTCGCGGTGCCGGTGATGGCCGCGGCCCTCGACCAGGAGGGCGCCATCGCGGACACCGCCGAGCAGCTGCGCGGTTCGGGCTCCACACAGCTGGCGCTCGCCCCGTACCTGATCGGTCCCGAGATCGACGGCAGCCTCCTCGAAGCGGCCGCCAAGGAGGCCGGCTGCTCGGTCGCCGAGTCGCTCGGCGCCTACCCGGCGATCGGCAAGCTCGCCCTCTCCAAGTACACGTCGGCGCTCGGGATCGCCCCGCAGCAGCCCTCGGGCGCGCCGGTCCACTGACCGCACCGCGCCGGCAGATCTGATGCCGTCACGCCCATGGGCCCGCCCCCTGATGCAGGGGGCGGGCCCATCGGCGTGACGCGGGCGCGGCGGTCAGCCGAAGATCACGCAGGAGGCGGCGGGGGCCTCGACCGAGCCCGCGCGGCGCGGGATGCCCGTCTCGGGATCGATGGTGAACCACGTCACGTCGCCGGAGCGCTCGTTGGCCGCGTAGAGGAACCGCCCCGACGGGTCGATGGCCAGGTCACGCGGCCAGTGGCCGCCGCAGGGGACGGTGGCCGTCAGCCGCGGCCGTGTCCCCGCCTCGTCCAGGGCGAGCACCGAGATGACGTCCTGGCCGCGGGTGGCGGTCCACAGGAAGCGGCCGTCGGGCGCGACGACGACCTCGGAGGGGTAGGCCTCGCCGTCGCCGTTCGTGGGGCCCGGCAGGACGGCGGCCTCGCCGAGCGGCTTGAGGGCCCCCTCGGCGGCGTCCCAGGCGCAGATCGTGACGGTGGGGGCGAGCTCGTTCAGGACGTAGGCGCGATCCCCGCGCGGGTGGAAGACGAGGTGCCGGGGGCCCGAGCCAGGCCGCAGCGCGACCTCACGGTGCAGGGCCGGCTCGCCCGCCGCGGTGAGCTCGCAGACGCGTACGGAGTCGGTGCCCAGGTCCACGCTGACCACCCAGCGGCCGCTCGGGTCGGGCAGGACCTGGTGGGCGTGCGGCCCCTGCTGGCGCTGCGGGTGGGGTCCCGTGCCGCTGTGCGCCAGGACGCCGGAGGCGGTGCGGGCGAGGCCGCCGTCGGGGCGCAGGGGCACGGCGGTGACGCTGCCGGAGCCGTAGTTGGCGGTCAGGACGTGCCCCGCGTGCACCGCGAGGTGTGTGGGAGCCGCGCCTCCGACCGGCACCGGCGATCCGGCCTGCACGACCTTGTCACCGTCCAGGCGGTAGGCGGCCACTGCGCCGTCGGAGGTCTCGCTGACCGCGTAGAGCATGTCGCCCGCCGCCGACAGCGCGAGGTAGGAGGGGTCGGCGACCGTGTCCGTGGCGCCGAGGACGGTCAGCGCACCGCTGTCCGCGTCGACGGCAGCGGTGAGGATCCCGGCCCCGCCCGCCGCGGTGAAGGATCCGATGTACGCCCGTTGACTGTCGTCGTGCCTGCCGACCACTGCGTTCCCCTCTCGACTCTGGACCGAGCACCGTGTCCAGGGGGCACTCGTGCGGCAGACGCTAGCAGTCGGTCTAGACCAGCGCTCCGCTGCTCTCGCCGCGCATCCTGGCCAGGGCCTCGGGGTGGTGGACGTAGGCGGGGTGCCGCTCCACGGTGTCGTACGTGCGGTGGAAGACAGGGGTGGTGCTGCCCGACAGCGGCGGCACGATCCAGGACCAGTCGGCGCCGACGGAGCGGCCCCTGCTCTCCTCGCGGTCCAGGTGGGTCAAAAAGCGCCGCGACTCGGTGTGGTGGTCGGACATGGTGACACCGGCCCGGTCGAAGGAATGGAGCACCGCACGGTTCAGCTCGACCAGCGCGCGGTCCTTCCAGAGCGAGCGGTCGCTCGCCGTGTCGAGCCCGAGCAGTTCGGCCACGCGCGGCAGCAGGTCGTAGCGGTCGCCGTCGGCGAGGTTGCGGGCGCCGATCTCGGTGCCCATGTACCAGCCGTTGAAGGGCGCGGCCGGGTAGCAGATGCCCCCGATCTCCAGGCACATGCAGGCCAGCGCGGGCACGGCGTGCCAGCGCAGCCCGAGCCCCGCCCACCAGGCGTGATCGGGGTGCTCGATCGGGACTTCGAGCACCGCGTCGGGCGGCAGCCAGAACCAGCGGGGCCCCTCGTCGGCGCCCTGGATCACCAGGGGCAGTACGTCGAAGGGCGTGCCGGGTCCGCCCGGCCAGCCCAGGCCGCGCGCGAACGCGGTGATGCCGACGTTGCGCGGGTCTCCGACGACACCGCCGCCGGGGCGCGGATACCCGGCGTACCGGATGAGCTGCTCGTTCCAGATGCGCGGCCCCGGACGGCCGGGCGCGTCGGGCGCGAAGACGGTGATGAGGGGCCGGATCCGCCGCCCGTCACCGACGGCCGCCCGCAGATGATCCGCCGCCGCGGCGGCCACGTCGTCGGCGCCGGTCAGCTCTCGGCGGTCCAGGACGCGCAGGGAGCGCCAGTAGAGGCGTCCGATGCAGCGGGCGGCGTTGCGCCAGGCGAGCCGGGCGCCGAAGACGAGCTCCTCGTGGGTGTGGCGATACGTCCCCGTCCCCTCGATCTCGGCGAACACCTGGGCGATCCGTGGCGCGGGATCGCCGCGGCGGGTCTCGCCGTGGTGGAGGCGGACGAACTCGGCGGCGGCCCGGCGCAGGGCCGGCCCCGACGGCGAGACCCGCTCGGGGCGCGGGGCCCGTGGGGCGACGGGCTCCTCGTGGCCCGCGGCACGTTCGGGGCAGGCCGTGTCGGCGGCACGCTGGTGGGGGTCGGATGCGCTTCGCCGCGTACCGCGGTCCGCAGGGGCTCCGTGTCCGGCCCTGCGCAGGAAATTCCGCATGGTGCGCCCCCAGGGGCGGCTCGGGGGGCACGGACCGCTCCCGCACGGTCCGCACGTCTGTTAGCCGCGCAGTTACCCCACCCACGGGGTGATCCACCCTGTGGGTGCTCGGTGAACATGCCTCAGAAGCGGGCGCGATGTCCACCGCCGCGCGGCCGTGCACACCGGATGGGAGTGAGTCGCGCGGTCAGGGAGAGGGTGCGGCGGCCGTGGGCCGTGTGGCGTCCTTGATGGCGGGCAGTGCGAGGGCCCCGGCCAGTTCGGCCAGTTCCGCGTCGGTGGGGCGGATGGGCCCCTCGGTGCCGTCCTCGGCGAAGGCCCGGATGCGCGGGGTGCGGATCCCGGTCTTGTCCGCGATCGCCTGCGGCGTCAGATGACGGCGGCGCATGGTCTGTTGGAGTAGCTGAGACAGGTCGTCCATTGGCCTCTCCTGCCCCACCCGCTCGCGCTCATGCCGGACATCTCGCCGCGCGGTGTCCGCCTCGTGGCGCCGCGGGCCGCCGTTACCGGGGCAGCACGGCCCGGATGGTCTTGCCGTGGGGCCCGCTGGTCACCGTGACCGTGGTGGCCATGTGCCGGACCATGGGCCAGCCGAATCCGCCGGTGCCGCCGGCCAGGTCGGGGGCCCGCTCCCGCGGCGGTCGCGGGTCGGCGTCGCCGACGGCCACCGCGATGCCGTCGGGCTGCGCCTGAAGGCGCAGGGAGCACGACGAGCCGCGTGCGTGCCGTACGACGTTGGTGACCAGTTCGGAGACCGCGAGTTCGACGCTCGCGGCGTCCTGGGCGTCCACAGCAGGGTGGAGCCTGTCCACGAAGGCGCGGGCGAAGTCCCGCGCGTGGGCGACGGCTTCCGGCTTCTTGTCGAAGACCGCCTGGTCCGAGATTTCGGTGTCCAGTCGCATCCCGTGCGTCTTCATGAGCCCTCCTCGTATGGGGTGGCCTCTGTCCGAATAGGGGGTGGCCGTTGTCCGAATTGCTCACTTGCCCGGCAATGCGGACCCTCTAACGCCTCGACACACAACGGATCTTGTTGCACGGTCGCGCGCATGAAGCGCCGGGGCGCGGGTACGTGCGCTTCACCGGCCGGTCGGGGGACGACGGAGGGCCGGTGCGGACTGGGGAGGGCAACCATGACTACGGCCACCGGGACATCGACGGACACCGGCATCGCGGAACTGCCGGAGATCGTCTCCCCACAGGGCGTCGGGCCCAAGGACGCCCGCGACCTGTCGAAGCTGTTCTTCACCCGTCTCGCCGTACTCGAAGAGGGCACATCGGAGTACCAGTACGCCCGCAACACCCTCGTCGAGATGAACATGTCGCTGGTCCGGTACGCCGCCGGGCGGTTCCGTCACCGCAGCGACGACATGGAGGACATCGTCCAGGTCGGCACGATCGGCCTGATCAAGGCCATCGACCGCTTCGAGCTCTCCCGCGAGGTCCAGTTCGCCACGTTCGCCGTGCCCTACATCGTCGGTGAGATCAAGCGGTTCTTCCGCGACACCTCCTGGGCCGTGCACGTTCCGCGCCGCCTCCAGGAGGCCCGCGTCGAGCTGGCCAAGGCCACCGAGGAACTCAGCTCCCGCCTCGGCCGCGCCCCCAAGGTCGCCGAACTGGCCGAGCTGATGGACCTCACCGAGGACGAGGTCATCGAGGCCCGCACGGCCTCCAACGGCTACAACTCCACCTCCCTCGACGCCACCGTGCACGGCGCCCGCGACGACAGCGAGGCGGCGCTGGCCGACTTCATCGGCGCGGAGGACCCCGCCATGGAGCTGGTGGAGGACTTCCACGCCCTGGCCCCGCTGCTCGCCCAACTCGGCGAGCGCGACCGGCAGATCCTGCGGCTGCGGTTCGTCGACGAACTCACCCAGTCGCAGATCGGCGAGCGCCTCGGCGTCTCCCAGATGCACGTCTCGCGCCTCCTCTCGCGCACCCTGGCCCGCCTGCGCGAGGGAATGCTGACCACACGCTGACGCTTCCGGGCTAGCATCAGTGCGCCGCTGATGTCCGATCGAGAAGGCGACTCCCCCACGATGGCCGACGACGCTTACCTCTTCCTCCTCCCTGACCGCCACCCCCGACTGGGGACGGCGCTGGCCGCCGTCGGCGCCCTGGAGTGCTCCGAGACCCCCGCCGTCCACGGCTGGCTACAGGCTCACGACGTGTCGGCCTCGTCCGAACTGGTGCGGATCCTGCCCGCCGAGTCCGAGGCGTTCATCCCAAAGGACGCCGAGCGCCTGCTCATTCCACTGAGCGAGGAGGAGGCGCTGCGGGTCCAGCAGGAGTGCGCGCCCCAGTCCGTCACGGACATGGAGGGCGAACTGCTGGAGTTCCGCGAGACGACCCAGGACTGGCAGGCGCTGGTGCACCGGGCGCTGGCCGCCGGCATCCCCGGACCGCGCATCGCCCGGCTGACCGGCATCGACCCGCAGGACATCGGCCGTCTGACCGTGTGACCCCCGGGCCGAGCGGCCGAGTCGTGGCCGACGCCCGCTAGCGGGCGTCGGTGTGTCGCTTCGTGAAGCGGTGCCACCAGTGCCGGCGGCGCGGATGCACGGCGCGGCCCAGCCTGCGGCCGATGAGCAGGTACCCCAGCACCGCGCCCGTCGTGTTGAGCAGGACGTCGTCGATGTCGAAGGCCCGCCCGGTGACGAGGAAGCCCTGCGCCAGCTCGACCAGCAGCATCACCAGCGCCGTGGCGACGATGACGCGCAGCAGCCCACGGGCGCGGGGCACGAGCACCGGCAGCAGCATGCCGAACGGCAGCCCCAGGACGATGTTGCCGCCGAGTTGCTTGACGGTGTCGCGGAACGCGGGCTGGGCGAGATAGTCACGGATCGAGTCGCCCGGGCGCAGGTTGCTGTGCGTCAAGGGCTCGGAGGCGACCGAGGGCTCCAGCGTCAGCCGGGCCAGCATGACGGCGAAGGCCACGGTCCCCGCGAACGCCAGCAGCATCGCCACCGCGCGCGCCCACCGGGAGAGCGGGGGCGTGCCCGGAGCACCGCGTGCCTCCGAGGCCTTCACGGTCTTGCCCTGCGGAACTGTCCGTGCCATCACGAGCCTCCGTTTCAGGGGGTGTTCTGTCTTCGCTTCCTGGTGCCCGCTCGCCGCGACGGCATCCGCTCGGCGCCGGTCATGTGGGATCCGTACGCCCGAACAGACCGGCGTGCCCCGGCGGGAGCTGTGTGAGGATGCGGCGCAGCAGCGCGTCGTCGGCGACCTCGGCGACCGTGGCGAGCACCGCGGTGACGGCACGGCGGGCCTGTCCCGCGTCGACGTCCACGTGGGCGCCCACCGCCGCGATGAAGGCCGCGGGCGTCAGGGGTTCGCTGGCCGGTGAGCCGTCGGTGAGCAGCGGGCCGCACTGCCGGGGCAGCAGCCGGGCGAGATCCGTGCGGTCGTCGCCGACCAGGTGGGCTCCCAGGACCTCCAGGACGCTCTGCACGGCCCCGGCGGCCTCCTGCCGCCCGGCGTAGCCCCCGCGTTCCTGGACACGGTCAAGCAACACGTCCACCGACTCGTTCATGGCTGCTCCCCTCTTCGCTCGCCACTTCGCTCGCCTTTTCGCTCGCGTCTGCCCTCGCGTCGTCGCTCTCGTCGATGTGGTGGGCGCGGGCCGGCTGAAGGACGGTGTCGGCCACGTCAAGCAGTGAGAGCCCGTCGCTCGCGCTCACCTCCTGGAGCCACGCGAGCCCTTCGGCCACGGCGCAGTCGTCACGGGCGGCCACGTAGTCGGCCGCCTGGTGGATGCGCTCCCAGCGCGCCGCGCGCGTGCTGGTGGTCCACACCGGGCGTCGGCAGCCGGTGTTCTCGTGCACGGGCCGCCAGCGCAGCAGCGCCTCCAGGGCGAGCGAGGCGGCGCGCTGCGCGTAGGTGATGTGGGTGGGCGTCACGTCGGTGTGCTCGGTGTAGTAGAGACACAGCACGCCGACCGGGGTGTGACCGGCGTGCAGCGGGAGCGCCAACACGCGCCGGGTGCCGGGCAGTTCCTCGGCCAGGGGCGGTCCGGTGCGGCACGGGTAGTCGCGCAGGTCCGGTACGAAGACGGGCTGCATGCCCAGGGCGGCGCTGACCGAGGGGCCGTCGGCGCGGGTGAACTGTGCGGCCTCGGCCTGCAGGGCGGGTTCGTCGGTGGCGTGCAGCAGTTGCCAGTCCTCGAGCCTGGGCAGCCAGGACAGGGCGGCGCGCTGCGCGCCGAGCGACTGCGTGAACGCGGTGCAGAGCCGGTTGGGCAGCGCGCGTCGTCCGACAGCTGCCGCGACCGACACGTCGTGCACGATCGACGGTGATTCCTCCAGCATGGTGAGCATCCCTTCCAGTCGCGTGCCTCACGGTCCGGCAGCGCCTCCGGACGGAGGCGCACGGTGGGCCCGGCGCCCGAAGGAGCGGAAGTTCGTCTACCACGCGATGCGCCACCTCATGTGTCATCGGCCGGAGTCATCGATCGGCGTGATCGCTGCGGCTTCGGACATCCGAGGGGATGTTGCCTGCTCAGGCCCCGATCAGGGGCGTACGCGTCGGGCTGCGCAGCGGCACGGCCAGTTCGACGAGTGCCTTCTCCAGGCCGTGCAGATGGGCGAGGACGGGCTCGGTGGCGGGATGCGGCAGGGCGATGGCGTCGGCGGCAGGACCGTGGCCCGCCTCCGGCGCGGTGAGCGCCTCCACGGCGGCCTCCACGCGCCAGCAGGCCGCGGCGAGCCGGTCGTCGTGCGAGGCCTCGGGGTCCGCGGCGATCGAGGCGAGCCCGCGCACCTCGCGGGCGCAGGCGTCGAGCAGCGCGAGCACCTGCCGTGCGCGCTCCTTGCGGGCCCGCAGCGGGCTGAACGGGTGCACCAGCGGGGCGAGCGAGAACCGCACCTTCCCCAGGAGCTGCTCCAGCTCCGCGACGCGCGGCGCGGGATCGGAGCTCTCGGACCCGGCGAGCCGGGCGGCGGCCTCCGCCGTGCAGGCGTGCACGCACCGCAGGGCGCGCTCGATCCAGGCGTTGGTCGTGGCGTGCGTGGTGACGGGCAGGACGAGGAGCACGGCCAGGACGGCGCCGAGCGCCCCCACGCCGGTCTCCGCGACCCGCAGGGCGAGCAGCCCCGGGTTCAGCACCCCGAGCAGCCCGTAGAGGACGCCGGCCATCACGGTGACCGCGAGCATCATCCAGGTGTAGGAGACCGCGGCCGTGTAGAAGATCCCGAAGACGCTGACGGCGACGATGACCGCCGAGGGCACCGGCGCACCGTGCAGCGGGACCGCGAGGACGAAGCCCGCGCCGATGCCGATGACCGTGCCGAGCAGCCGCCGGAAGCTGCGCACCAGCGTCTCCCCGCTCGACGCGGTGTTCACGAACACCCACCAGGTGGCGCCCACGGCCCAGTACCAGCGCTCGTGGGAGAGCACCTGCCCCGCGGCGAGCGCGAAGGCGCCGCCGAGCGTCGCCTGGACCGCCTGCCGGGTGGTCGTCCTGGCCAGGCCCCTGCCACCCGGTGCGGCGGGCGCGACGGGGGGCGGCAGCCGGCGCTCGTAGCACCAGAGCCCGAACCGTACGGCCGAGGAGGCGCACAGCGACATCAGGATGGCGGCGAACAGCTCGGGCAGCTGCCCCGGCCCCGTGTGCAGGAACTGCGTCGCGAAGAACATCATGAACGCGAACACCCCGAGCGAGTGCCCGCGCGGCCCCCACCGCCGCGCGTACACGCCCGCGCCCATCACGGCGAGGAAGGCGACGTCCCGCGCCACGGGCACGTCGTGCAGCACCGCGGCGAGGGCGAGCACGGGAAATCCGACGACGGGCAGCAGCGCCGTGGTGACGGCCTGCCCCCGCACGGTGGCGTCGCCGACGGTGAAGAGAGCCAGCAGCGCCGCGAGCCCGCCGGTGATCGCCGCGACGAGCGAGTGCCCGGCCAGGCCGCACACCGCGACCGCCAGCGCGATGCCGATGACGGCCCGCACCGCGAACCGCAACCGCACCCGCCCCGGATCCGGCGCCACGAACACCCTCTTCAGCACAGCTTCCCGCCCCTTTCGCGCCCGGCCCGATCTGCCCGCATGAAAAAGGCGCCGCGGAGATCCGCAGCGCCATCGACAGACACATCAGATCATCCGGAGCCCTACTGGCTCAACAGGCACCCGTTCGACTGGGCCATTGGCCCACTCATACGACGTATCACCATGCCACGAGAGGGCCAACGGACTACCGCAAGCCACCGCCGCGCCTCCCGCCGAAGCGGAGTACCCTCCCCCAGTTCCCTTGCGTCCAGGGACAGTTGGGGCCGCCGGGCGATCTTCTTGATTGACTTGCGGCGAGCCGCACGGGGGTGGGCGTCCAGCTCTGCCCCCGCACTGTGATTTTGGGGGAAGAAATGACCCGTCCGAAGAAGGCCGTTCTCAACCGTCGTGCCCTGCTCGGCGGCACCGCGGCCGCCGGAGTCGGCGCCATGGTGCCCGCCGGTGCCGCTGCCGCGGCCGACTCCGGCCGTCAGGGCGGACCACTCGACCAGGACGCGATCGACGCCGTCGTCAGCCGGGTCGAGCGCAATCTGATC
This sequence comes from Streptomyces sp. NPDC055243, assembly GCF_044544025.1. NCBI lineage: Bacteria > Bacillati > Actinomycetota > Actinomycetes > Kitasatosporales > Streptomycetaceae > Streptomyces > Streptomyces sp. NPDC055243. Next base: position 64,130 of record NZ_JBITWR010000022.1, on the reverse strand, counting down.
GCGTTGCGGCGCGACTTCCACGCACACCCGGAGGTGGCCGAGCACGAGGTCGCCACCTCCCGGATCGTGAGCCACCTGCTGCGCGCCGCCGGGCTCACGGTGACCACCGGCGTCGGCGGTCTCGGGGTCGTCGGCGTCCTGAAGGGTGCCCGTCCCGGGCGCACCGTCGCCTACCGCGCCGACATGGACGCCGTACCGCCGCAGGGGATCGTCGGCGGCGGCGACAAGCCGGCCCATGCCTGCGGGCACGACGTCCACACGGCCGTGGGCGTCGGCGTCGCGCAGACTCTCGCGAAGCTGCGCCACCGGCTCAGCGGCACCGTGGTCTTCTTCTTCCAGCCCGGCGAGGAGGCCCTGAAGGGCGCCGACGCGATGATCAAGGACAACGTGCTGCGCGACCACAGACCCGAGGAGATCCACGCCCTGCACTGCGGCCCCTTCCCGGTGGGACAGTTCGCCGTGACGCCCGGGAGCGGTCTGCCGGGGCAGGACGGGACCACCATCACGGTGACCGGCCCGGACGCGCTCGCCTCGGCCGAGCGGCTCGCCGCCGAGATCACGCGGCTCGCCACGGTGGCGCCCCCGCAGACGCCCGCCCACCTGGAGAAGATGGTCGCGGACGTCCAGACCCCGGACGGGCCGCTCGCCCGGTTCGTCGTCGTGCGGGCCAAGGCCCAGCAGGACAAGGAGACGGGGCAGGTCACGATCCCCGTGTCGTACCGCTGCTGGCCCGAGGAGCGGTACGTCGAGATCCGCGAGACGATCGGGCGGCTCGCGGCGCCCTACGACGGCGCCGTGGTGAACTTCACCAAGGAGCCGTTCCCGGCCTTGGTCTGCCCGGAGAAGGACGCCCTGACCCTGAAGCGGCACCTGCGCCGCGTCCTCGGCCCGGACGGGGTGACCGTGCTGCACGCCGCGTTCCCGTTCAACGGCGAGGACTTCGCCCTGTTCCTGGACGAGATCCCCGGCACCTACACGTTCCTGGGCGTGCGCAAGCCCGGCACCGTCATCACGGAGAGCTACCCGCACTACGGCGACTTCGCCCCCGACGAGCGGGCCATCGGCATCGGCGTGCGCGCGATGGCGGGCTGGCTCGCCGAGCGCGCCCGGCGTTGAGGCTCCTGGCGTAAAGGCCGCCGGCCCGGGTACCTGCTGAGCACGCCGTCGTAGGCTGGCAGTTCTCAAGTCTTAGGAGTCGGCATGCCCGGAGTCATCGACCGCATCAAGCAGTTCGTCCGGAGCCCTCAGGGACAGCGCACGATCCAACAGGTCCGCCAGGCTTCGGCCGACCCGAAGAAGCGGGCCCAGGCCAAGCGGATGCTCGGCAAGTTCCGAGGGCGCCGCTGAGCTTCACGGCTACACCTCCGAGCATGCGGTCGGCGTCCATCGGTCCCGATGACGCCCCTCGACCGCGAGCAGCGTCGACCCGGGCACCGCCCGGGTCGACGCCGTCGTACGCAGGCCGGCCTGCCGCAGACGGGCGTGGAGTATCTCCTCCAGCGGTCCGAGCGGCCGGCCGGGCGGTGGGGTGCAGGCGATCAGGAGCACCCCGCCGGGGGCCAGCAGCGCGGACACGATCGCGAGTTCGCGCGTCGCCGGTCCGGTCCAGAAGACATTGACGTCGCAGGCGAGGATCTTGTCGTACGTCCCCAGGGGCGCCGTCCGCACATCGGCGAGCACCGCCCGGACGAACCGGGCGCGTCCCGACGCGATCGCCGCCGCGTTGCGCTCCCGCGCCGCGGCGATGGCGGCAGCCGACCTGTCGATGCCCAGCAGTCTGCCCCGCACGAGCCGTTCGCAGATCAGCGCTGCGGCCACCCCGCGCCCGCAGCCGATCTCCAGGACCCGGTCGTCGGGACCCGCGCCGAGGAGCTCGACCGCGGCCGTGAGCCGCTCGGGCACGCGCATCGCGGCCTCCCGGTGAGATCTGCCCGCTCCCCGCGGGCTACCTACGGCTCCCTCGGCGGCCACTGGGGGCGCTGGTCCGCCGGCAGGGTCTGCAGGGCCTGGCCGACCGTGCGGTGGGCGGGGAGCAGTTCCGTGCTGCCGGTCAGCGCCAGCATCTCCGAGAGCCGGCGTCCCGCGCCCGCGAGCAGCAGTCTGCCCTCGCGGCGTGCGAGCAGCCAGCGCACGGCGAGCAGGCAGTTGAGTCCGCGCGAGTCGCAGAACATCAGCGCCGTCACGTCCAGGACCAGATGCCGGTGCCCGGCCTCGACGGAGGCGCCGAGGGTACGCAGGAAGAACTCCTCGCAGGACTGGTCTAGCTCGCCGCTGACCCGCAGCACCGCGGAGTCGGAGCAACTCGCGAGCTCGGTGATGGTCAGGCGATGGGTCTCAGTGGACATCGCACCCCCAAGAGCCATCGTACCGAGATCGACCCAGCGGCCTCTCCCGAAACAGCTCGGCGCGGCTCGCGCGCTTGCCGCTACCTCTTGTCGAGGAGCTTGACCCGCAGCCGCGCGAGGATCCGGGTGAGGATGCGCGAGACGTGCATCTGGGAGATGCCCAGCTCCGCACCGATCTCGCTCTGCGTCATGTCGGCGGCGAAACGCATCGCGAGAATCCTGCGTTCGCGTTCCGTCAGCGCGGCGATGAGCGGCTTGAGGGAGTGCAGGTCCTCGACCTTGTCCAGCTCCGGATCGCGGTAGCCCACGTGGTCGGCCAGCGTGTCGTCGGAGTCGACGCCGTCGGCCGGATAGTCCAGGGAGGCCGTGGTGTAGCCGTTGGCGGCGGTGAGACCTTCGCTGATCTCGGCCTCGTCCAGGTCCAGGTGCTCGGCGAGTTCGGCCGTGGTCGGGGTGTGCCCGTTGGTCTGCTCGAGGTCCGTGGTGGCCTTCACCAGGTCCAGGCGCAGCTCCTGCAGCCGGCGGGGAACGCGCACGGCCCACGTGGTGTCACGGAAGAACCGCTTGATCTCGCCCATGATGGTCGGCAGCGCGAAGGTGGGGAACTCCACGCCCCGCTGGAGGTCGAAGCGGTTGATCGCCTTGATCAGACCGATCGTGCCCACCTGGACGACGTCTTCGTACGACTCGTCGCGCGGGCGCATCCGATGGGCGGCGTACCGCACGAGGTTGAGGTTCAGCTCCACCAGCGAGTTGCGTACGTAGGCGTGCTCGGGCGTGCCTTCCTCCACCGCGTCGAGGCGGGCGAAGAGCGTCTTGGAGAGGGCCCGGAGATCGGCCGTGCGCTGCCCGCCGACCGGCGGCGGGAGGTGCTCGGTGGCCGCCGGCCCTGCCGCGGGGCTGTCGGGGCCGGCGGTATGTCGTTCGCCGAACGACTCCGTGGGCGCTGGACCGCTGGTCGTCGAGGCCACCATCGTCACTCCCGGAACACAAGGCGCCCTCGGGCTGAGAGCGCGCCGTGCACGGGCTCTTACCCACCATCTGCCGTTACATTCCCGTGACTTGACTCTCCGTATAAGAAGTGTCTTCCGGGGAACTCGGTGCAAGCGCGGGACGACACGGGAGGTGGACGGCTGTGATCTGGTGGATGTGGGTGACCGCGGTACTGGTCGCACTGGTCCTGTTGGCGGGGGCGGTCCTGGGAACGCAGGCCCGGCGCCGGGGCGGTGGCGCGATCGTGGTCCGGCGGGGCCGCCGTGCGGGACGCGGGGGGACGCGATGACCGTGCTGATGCTCGCCGCCGGGCTGACCAAGCGGCCCGTGGTCACGCTCGGCGGAGAGGTGGTGGCCCAGGTCAAGGACACCGTCTTCGACGCGGCGGGCGGACAGATCACCGGATTCACGCTGGCGGGCCGCGGGCTGCTGTCCGGTCCGCTCAAGCAGAGCCTGCCCTGGTCCGGCGTCCACGCGCTGGGACCTGACGCGGTGATGATCCCTGCCGTCGAGGTCCTACAGGCCAGGGACGCGGTGGTGGACAGGGGCGAGGCCGACACCGGGCAGGTGCGCGGCGCCCGCGTACTGAGCGACGGCGGGCTGGAGTTGGGCACCGTGCTCGACGCGGTGGTCGAAGGCGGCACCAGCGGCCGGGTGGTGGGCTTCAAGGTCGCCACCACCGAGGCGATGGGCCGCCACGAACGCCGGGCGTTCCTGCCGGCGTACGGCGAACTGGCCATGACCGGGGACACGTTGGTGATCCCGGCCCGGCTCGCCGGACAGGCGGTGGACGATCTGGACGCGCTGACCGCGGCCTGGGAGCGGCTGCGGACCGCGGGCGGGACGGGGCCTGGGACGAGGATGCAGACAGGGCTCGAGACAGGGCTTGGGACGGGAATTGAGACGGGGTTCCGGAAGGGGGACGACCGATGATGCTGCTCAGTCAGGTACTGGGTCACCCGGTCATCAGCGCCGAGGACGCGCGCCCCGCCGGGGAGGTGGCCGGCGTGGGCATCGACCCGATGACCCGCCGGATCACGGAGCTGTATCTGCGGGACGCCAAGAGCGGCGACAGCGTGCCCTGGAGCGAGGTGCGCGGGGTGGGACCGGACGCGGTGATCATCGACACCGCCGCCGCTGCCGCCGAGGCCGCCCGCAAGAGTCCGCACTCCCGAGCGCACAAGAGGCTGCTGGGCAAGCGGGTCCTGACCGAGTACGGCGAGGACATCGGCACGCTCTCCGAGGTCACCTTCGACCCCGAGACCGGCGGCGTCGGCGACCTCTACATCGGGCAGGAGCAGGTTCCCGCCGCCCGCATGGTCGGCCTGGGTGCCTACGCGCTGGTCCTCGGCGCCGCACCGGGGCCCGCCCGCTGAACCGGTCGCACCGATCCGGCCCCACGCAGTCGGCCACCCCATTGGGCGAGTGTGTGTCCTGGGTCACCGGGCACCCGAAGGGCCATGCGACTCATCAGCCAGATCGAACACACCATGGAGCGATGGACGAACACCCTGTGGACCTTGCTGCTTCCCACCCGGCACCAGCGCGGGGAAGTGGTCGCGACACTGCGTCGGCAGTGTGACGACAGCGCGATGATCCTGGGACACGAGCGCGTTCTCGTGCCCAACGCGTTCGTCATCGAGCTGCCGACGGAGAGCCACCGCCGACTCAGGAACACCGGCGCGGAGTTGAGTCGCCATCTCGCCGCCCAGGTGCACCGGCACGCCGCCGAGCAGAGCTACACGTTCGCCGGCCCCGTCGCGATCAGCCTGCGGCCGACCGGCGACGACGCGGTCGGCAGGTTCCAGGTCCAGGGCCGTATCGCCCCGCAGACGACGGCGCGATCCCCCGGCCGGCCCGCTGCGGAAGAAACGCTGTCTTTTGAGCGAACCAATATGTGTGTCGGCCGTGAGAGAAATCAGCGCGACGCGCTCTGAGAGTTTCTCGCGCGACGCTCTGAACGGCATTTTTTACCACACAGAGCCGGCCGCACCGTGCTACTGTCGATCTCAGTTGCAGTTGTGGTTCCCAAAAAACTTCAAGTGCCCTCACCGCTCTTTATGTGCAGGTGAGAGCACTTTTGTATTTCCGGTCATTTCCGGAGGGGCGATCATCGTGGCGACGCGGAGTCCGCACAGTGCGGGCTCCGGGCACTGCCCCGAAGGAGATTTAACATGGCTATTGGCACCGTGAAGTGGTTCAACGCTGAAAAGGGCTTCGGCTTCATCGAGCAGGACGGCGGCGGCCCCGACGTCTTCGCCCACTACTCGAACATTGCCGCCCAGGGCTTCCGTGAGCTCCAGGAAGGCCAGAAGGTGAACTTCGACATCGCTCAGGGCCAGAAGGGCCCGACGGCCGAGAACATCGTTCCCGCCTGACGCTCACGCGTACTTCGCAGCTGGGGCCCGCACCTGGGGTGCGGGCCCCAGCTCGTGCATTTCCCGCTTGACCCAGGGCCACGAATTCTCTGAGCGAACACTGCGTCCTCGACCTGTTGTCCGCCGTGCCCCTGTCCGGAACGTCTCTCGTTCCCGCGCATCCGCCCGCAGAACACCTGCCGTCGGCCGGATTCGCTTCACGCATTTCATCCGGCCCGTTCTCGTGATTCTCCGCGCTGCGTTCTCGCTGCGGAAATTCCTTGGTACGTGCCGCATCAAGGAAGGTTCCACATGAACCGCGCACGCACGAACGACCGCTCTTCCCGCAGCCGCTCCGGCGGCTATGGCTCCGGTTCCGGCTCGGGCTACGGCTCCGGCTCGGGCTCGAGTTACGGCTCCAGCTCCGGCTCCGGCCGCAGCGGAGGCCGCTTCGGCGCCCAGTCCGGCGGCCGCTCCGGCGGATCGAACCGCTCGGGTGGTTACGGCCGCCGATCCTCTGCGCCCCAGGGCGAGTTCGCCCTGCCGGTCACGGTCACTCCCGCGCTCCCGGCCGTCGAGGCCTTCGCCGATCTGGAGATGCCGGCGCCGCTGCTCGCCGCGCTGAGCCGCGAGGGCATGAGCGTGCCGTTCCCGATCCAGGGCGCGACGCTGCCCAACTCCCTCGCGGGCCGCGACGTACTGGGCCGTGGCCGCACCGGCTCGGGCAAGACCCTGGCCTTCGGACTCGCGCTCCTCGCCCGCACCGAGGGCCAGCGCGCCGAGCCGCGCCAGCCGCTCGCCCTGGTCCTCGTCCCCACCCGCGAACTGGCCCAGCAGGTCACCGACGCGCTCACGCCGTACGCCCGTGCCCTGAAGCTGAAGCTCGCCACGGTGGTCGGCGGCATGTCGATCGGCAAGCAGGCCGGCGCGCTGCGCTCCGGCGCGGAGGTCGTCGTCGCCACGCCCGGCCGCCTCAAGGACCTCATCGACCGCGGCGACTGCCGGCTCAACCAGGTCGGCATCACCGTCCTGGACGAGGCCGACCAGATGGCCGACATGGGCTTCATGCCCCAGGTCACCGCGCTGCTCGACCAGGTGCGCCCCGAGGGCCAGCGGATGCTGTTCTCGGCCACCCTGGACCGCAACGTCGACCTGCTGGTCCGCCGCTACCTCAACGACCCGGTCGTCCACTCCGTCGACCCCTCGCAGGGCGCGGTGACCACGATGGAGCACCACGTGCTGCACGTGCACGGCGCGGACAAGCACCAGACGACCACCGAGATCGCCGCCCGCGAGGGCCGCGTGATCATGTTCCTGGACACCAAGCACGCCGTCGACCGGCTGACCGAGCACCTGCTCAACAGCGGTGTCCGCGCCGCGGCCCTGCACGGCGGCAAGTCCCAGCCGCAGCGCACGCGGACGCTGTCGCACTTCAAGACCGGTCATGTGACGGTGCTCGTGGCGACCAACGTCGCCGCACGCGGAATCCACGTCGACAACCTCGACCTGGTCGTGAACGTCGACCCGCCCACCGACCACAAGGACTACCTGCACCGCGGCGGCCGTACGGCCCGCGCCGGTGAGTCCGGCAGCGTCGTCACCCTGGTCACGCCGGGCCAGCGCCGCGACATGAGCCGCCTGATGGCAGCGGCGGGCATCACCCCGCAGACCGCCCAGGTGCGCTCCGGCGACGAGGAGCTGACCCGCATCACCGGCGCCCAGGCTCCGTCTGGCGTCCCGGTCACCATCACGATGCCGGCCGCCGAGCGCCCCCGTCGCGGCAGCGCCGCCTCCTCCCGCGGCCGTCGCAGCCGCAGCGCCCAGGACCGGCGCACCGACCGCGCTCCGCGCCGCGCCGCCCAGGGGCCGTCCGCCTCCAGCTCGGCGGCCTAGGCTTCGCGTTCATCAGGCTCATCCATCCCTGCAGGAGGCACCTTTGACACCGGTTCAGACGCAGCCACGCCCGGCGGACACCGCCACCGTCCCGTCGGCCGACGGCGCCCCGAGCGCCGGCGGCAGGGACGTGAGCGGACCGCAGGTCCGTGACGACATGACCGTCGAGCTGGCTCTGTCGGTCATGTCCGGATCGGGCGCCGGCCATCTGTTCCTGTGCGACGAGGACGACCAGTGCACGGGCCTGATCACCCGGGCCCGGCTCATCGCCGTCCGTGAAGGACCCGCCTACACGGACCAGGTCCGCCTACGGGACGTTCTCGCCCTCTCGCGTTGATCGCCCCACCCCTCTCAGTCGGCCCCTCTCCTCATCTGTGAGGCACCATGCGCTGCGTCATCGCCCGTTTCCCGTTCGACCTCACCAAGAGTGGTGTTCTCGACGCGATGAAGGGCATCAAGCCCGAGCCCATCACGGGCGACTCCGTCATCATCGGCCGCCGCCACTACCCCATCAAGCAGGTGGGGGCGGTCATCACCCGGCAGGACCGGCGTGACTTCAGCGCCGGGGAGGTCACCCGCGCCATGGCGCTCCTGGGCTTCACCTGCCGCACCCCGTCCGAGGACCCCGCCCCGCGCGACCTCACCCCGCTCCAGACCGCGTCGGCGATGCTCGGCGCCTCCACTCCCGTGTAGCGGGAGACACACCAGAACAGCCAAGAGCTGCGAAGAGGGCCCTGCCGGCGCGCGCCGGCAGGGCCCTCTTTGCGTTGCCCCACGCCCCAGTCCGAGCGGCAGTACATAAAATCTATCCTCGCCGGAGTAGACATTGGGCGACCGCATGATTAGGGTTTCTCTCGTAGCTACAGACCCAGAGGAGAACGGAGGAGTAGACGCCATCAGGATCGCCCGGCCCGAGATCGATTCGGCCCGGGTGCCGCAAGACCCCGGATTGGAAGGTGGTCCTCGGTCAAGCATCAGCGATCCCCGCAATTCCGCCCTGTTTGCTCGGGCCGGACAGCGGAAACAAGAGGTCGGCGCAGCAACGAGGCCGACAGATGGTGTTGAATTTCCTTCGGGGCCTTGGTGCCGTACGGCACTGGGGCCCCTCGACGCGTTGGCACAACGAGGTGACATGACTGCAGATACCCCGCTCACCGGTCGTCTGGACGACGACGACTACCCCGCCTACACCATGGGGCGGGCCGCCGAGATGCTCGGCACCACACCCGGTTTCCTGCGGGCCATCGGTGAGGCCCGGCTGATCACACCGCTCCGCTCGGAGGGCGGCCACCGGCGTTACTCCCGCTACCAGCTGCGGATCGCCGCGCGCGCTCGCGAGCTGGTGGACCAGGGAACCCCGGTCGAGGCGGCGTGCCGCATCGTCATCCTCGAGGATCAGCTCGAGGAGGCCCAGCGCATCAACGCCGAGTACCGCCGCACCGCGGCCGAGTCGAGCGACAGCACGAGCTGAGCCCCGCCCTCCCGGGGAGAGATCCCCTCCCTGGGGCGGGCTCGCTCCGCGCCCGCTTCATGCCCGCTGCACGCTTTCGTCGGCGGCCGGGGGCCACACCCCCGGCGCGAGAACCCCCAGCGCGTACGCCCGCGCCACCAGCTCCGTCCGGTTGGCCGCGCCCCAGCGCTCGGTCAGGCGCCGCAGGTGGTAGGTCACGCCGTCGCGGGTGAGGCCCGTCTCGCGGGCCGTCCGAGCCGTGGTGGCGCCACCGGCCAGCAGGGCCAGGATGCGGGTCTCGGCCGCGGACGCGGCTTCGACGGGCGCCGGATCCGGGGCGGGCTCCTCCCCCAGGACGCGCAGCAGCACCAGCAGGCCGGGGACCGCGTCGACCGTGTCGCTCACCGGCTCCGCCGTCAGCTCGCCGTGGCGCCGCACTCCGTCGGCCGCCTCCCAGTGCACCGCGACCGGGTAGCGCGAGCGGTGCCGCAGCCGCAGCGCCTCAGCGATCCGTAGGACCTGTGTCTTCTCCTCGGGGCGGAACAGCTCCAGCACGTTGCGCTCCCGCAGGGTGCCCGAGGTCTCGCCCCACTGCGCCGCCATCGCCGGATTGGCGAGGATGATCGCGCCGTTCGCGTCGCACACCGCGACCGGCATCGGGATGCGGTTGAAGAGGAGCATGGCGCGGTTGCGCCACAGCACGGAGTCCGCGCAGTCCACGGGCGACTCCTTCCTGGGCCGTCAAGAGCGGGGCGTCATTCGCCACTACACAATCATGTAGCGCCGCGGCGCGGCCCCGCGGGGACCGGCGATCAAGCTGGGGAGCAGTGACTTCCGTACGGCGAAAGGCAGTTGTCACGTCATGCCCCCCACCACCACCGCACCGCTCCCCCAGGGCGCCGCAGCCGACCCCGACGGCGTACCCCTGATCGACATTTCCGCCACCGGGCCGGGGCCCGCCCCGCTTCAGCAGGTCATGGACCTGGTCCGCCGCCACGGGCCCGTGGTGCGGCGACGGCTGCACGGCCGCGACGCGCTGTTCGTGAGCGATCTCGATCTCGTGACCGAGCTCGCCGACGAGAGCCGCTTCGCCAAGCACGTGGGCCCCGCCCTGGAGAACGTGCGCGAGTTCACCGCCGACGGACTGTTCACCGCGTACAACGAGGAGCCCAACTGGGCCCGTGCACACGACATCCTGATGCCCGCGTTCGCGCTGGGCTCGATGCGCACCTACCACCCGATGATGCTGCGCGTCGCCCACCGCCTCATCGAGTCGTGGGACCGCGGTGCGCGCGAGGGGCGTCCCGTGGACGTGCCGGGCGACATGACCCGGATGACGCTGGACACGATCGGGCTCGCCGGGTTCGGCTACGACTTCGGGTCTTCGAGCGGGCCGATTCGCATCCCTTCGTCGAGGCCATGGTCCGCTGTCTGGAGTGGAGCATGAAGCGGCTGAGCCGCACGCCGGGCAGCGACCACGCGGCGGCCGACGCGGCGTTCCGGGCCGACGCCGACTATCTCGCCCAGGTCGTCGACGAGGTCATTGCGGCGCGGTCCGGCGACACGCCCGGCGCGCCGGCCGCCGAGGATCTGCTCGGCCTCATGCTCAGCGCCGCGCACCCGGCCGACGGCACGAAGCTGGACACCGCCAACATCCGCAACCAGGTCATCACCTTCCTGATCGCGGGGCACGAGACGACGTCCGGCGCGATGTCGTTCGCTATGTACTACCTCGCCAAGCACCCCGCCGTGCTCGACCTCGTACGGCGCGAGGTCGATGCCCTGTGGGGCGACAACCCTGATCCCGAGCCGACCTTCGACGACGTCGGGCGGCTCACGTACACCCGTCAGGTACTGAACGAGGCGCTGCGCCTGTGGCCGACGGCCGCCGCGTTCGGCCGGCACGCCCGTGCGGACACGCTCCTCGGCGGCCGCATCCCGCTGCGCGCGGGCCAGGGTGTCACCGTGCTCGCGCCGATGCTGCACCGCCAGCCCGTGTGGGGCGACAACCCGGAGCTCTTCGACCCCTCGCGCTTCACCGCCGAGGCGGAGGCCGCGCGCTCCCCGCACGCGTTCAAGCCGTTCGGCACCGGTGAACGGGCCTGCATCGGGCGGCAGTTCGCGCTGCACGAGGCGACCATGCTGCTCGGGATGCTGGTGCACCGCTACCGGCTGCACGACCACGCCGACTACCGGCTCACCGTCAAGGAGACGCTCACCCTCAAGCCCGACGGCTTCACGCTCACGCTGACGCCGCGCACCGCCGCCGACCGCGTGCACGGCCTCCTGCCGGGCACGACAGCGGGCCAGGCGGTCGCGGAGCCCGACGCCGCGGTGCTGCCCGCGCGCGTCGTGCCCGGCACCCGCGCGCTCTTCCTGCACGGCAGCAACTACGGGACCTGCCGGGACTTCGCCGCTCAACTCGCCGACGAGGCGGCGTCGGTGGGCTGCGACACGGAGGTCGCGCCGCTGGACGCGTACGCCGGCGCGCTGCCCGCCGACCGCCCGGTCGTCATCACCGCCGCCTCCTACAACGGCCGGCCCACCGACGACGCCGCGGTGTTCGCCTCCTGGCTGGACGGCGCCCCGGCGGCCACCGCGGAGAACGTCACGTACGCGGTCCTCGGCGTGGGCGACCGCAACTGGGCCGCCACCTATCAGCACGTCCCGACGCGCTTGGACGAGCGGCTCGCGGAGCTGGGCGGCACCCGGCTCCTGGAGCGCACGGCGGCCGACGCGTCGGGCGATCTCGGCGGCGCCGTCCGCGATTTCACGGCCCGGCTGCGCAGGACCCTTCTGGAGCAGTACGGCGATCCCGACGCGCTGGACGCTCCGGAGGCCGCCGAGCCCGCGGACGCGTACGAGGTGCGTGAGGTGACCGGCGGCCCGCTGGACGCGCTCGCCGCGCGGCACGGCCTCGTCCCGATGACGGTCAGCGAGGCCTACGACCTCACCGCGCCCGGCCATCCCCGCACGAAGCGCTTCGTGCGGCTCGCGCTGCCCGAGGGCACGACCTACCGCACCGGCGACCACCTCACCGTGCTGCCCGTCAATGATCCGGCGCTCGTCGAGCGGGCCGCCGCAGCGCTCGGCGTGGACCTGGACGCGGTGCTCGACATCCGCGCGAGCCGCCCGCGCCGCGACGGCCTGGCCGTGGACCGCCCCCTGACGGTGCGCCAACTTCTCGCACAACACGTCGAGTTGCAGGACCGACCGACCGCCGGTCAGCTGGCGGTGCTCGCCGCCGCCAACCCCTGCCCGCCCGAGCGGGCCACCCTCGCCGCCCTGGCCGAGGACGCCGCGGCCCGCGCGGCCGACGGGCGCACGCTGCTCGAACTGGTCGAGGCCTGCCCCGCCCTGCGCGGCGCCCTGCCATGGGCTCAACTGCTCGACGTGCTCACGCCCTTGCGGCCCCGCCACTACTCGGTGTCCTCGTCGCCGGGCGTGCGGCCCGGTCACGCCGACCTGATGGTCTCCCTCCTGGAGGCCCCGGCGCGTTCGGGCAGCGGACGGCTGTACCGAGGCACGGGCTCCGGCCACCTCAACGGGGTGCGGCCGGGCGACACCGTCCTGGCCCGCGTCCAGCCCTGCCGGGAGGCCTTCCGCATCGACCACGCGGCCGGGGCGCCCGTCATCATGGTCGCCGCGGGCACGGGCCTGGCCCCCTTCCGCGGCACGATCGCGGACCGCGCGGCGCTGGTGGCCGACGGAGCTCACCTCCCGTCCGCGCTCTGCTACTTCGGGTGCGACGCCCCGGACGCGGACTTCCTGCACGCCGATGAGCTGCGCGCGGCCGAGGCCGCCGGAGCGGTCTCACTGCGCCCCGCCTTCAGCGCCTCCCCCGTCGACGGAGTGGCCTTCGTCCAGCACCGCATCGCGGCGGAGGGCGACGAGGTATGGTCCCTGCTGGCCGCCGGAGCCCGGGTGTACGTGTGCGGCGACGGCTCACGCATGGCCCCGGGCGTACGCGACGCCCTGCGCACCCTGCACCGTGACCGCACACCGGGGGCCACGGCGGCGGACTCCGAGCAGTGGCTGAACGAGCTGACGGCGCAAGGCCGTTACGTCGAGGACGTGTACGCGGCCGGGTGAGGCTACCGAGGAGGACGACCGGGTGAGCCCACCGAGGAAGGCAGCCCGCTCACGCCTGGCCCGACACCCCGGGCCCGGCGTGCGGGGCGGTGGCGAACAACTCCTCCAGGGCGTGGGTCGTCTCGTTGCTGTTGAGGTGGTGCAGGCCCCGGATGCCGAGTCGGGCCGCCCCGCTCAGGTTGTGCTCCAGGTCGTCGATCATGACGCAGGCTGAGGGTTCGACGCCCAGGCGGTCGCAGGCCGTCTGGTAGATGCGGCGGCCCGGCTTGCGGGAGCCGATGTCGCTGGAGATCACCACCACGTCCGCGAGGGCGTCCAGGTCGTAGCCCTGGTAGCAGTCGTCGCCCAGCGCGTTCGACACGATCGCCACCGGGATGCCCCGGGCGCGCAGGCCCCTCAGCGCCGCGAGCATCGCCTCGTCAGGCCGCATGCCCGCCCCGATGGCGGCGACGAGACCCACCGGTTCCACCTCCACGCCCTTCTCGCGCAGCCGCCCCGCGATGCCCCGCTCGAACTCGGCCTCGCTCATGCGCCCGCACTCGTGCTCCACGAGCAGCGCCGACGCCTCCGTGTCCTCCCGGAACAGCCGCTCGATCAGCAGGGGGTCGTCGCTCACCCGCGCCGAATAGGAGCGGAACGAGTCGAGCACGCTGGTGGTCAGTACGCCGCCGAAGTCGGTGAGCACCGCGCGCGCGGGCGCGTGCGGGCGTTCCTCCGTCGGCTCGAGCGTCGGTGTCGGCTCAGGCATGTGGTCCACTGCCGCCTCCTCAGGTTCCGCCCTTTTCGGCGTAGTTCAAACGTCGGTCGAGGATCTCCAGGACCCGCTCGCCCCAGCGCAGGTTCGACTCCTCCAGCGAGCGGCCCGCCATCAGTGTGAGGTAGGGGCCGATGCGCTCGGCGGCGCGCAGGTACTCCGCCTCGTCGCGGCCGCCCAGGAGATGGAGGCGCAGCCGTTCGTACCGGGCGAGCTTGCCGCGCGACCACTCCATGCGCTCCTCGACCAGCGCGCGGGTGGCGGCCGGGTCGGCGCCGTCCATGGCCTGCACCTTGACCATGAGTTCGTCCCGGATCGCGATGGGCCGGGGCGGCTCGGCGGCGAAGGCGTGCAGATCGCGCAGCCCGGCATCGGTGAGCGTGAACATCCGCTTGTTCGGCCTGCGCTCCTGCTGCACCACGCGGGCGTCGATCAGCCCGTCGCCCGCGAGGCGCTCCAGCTCGCGGTAGAGCTGCTGGGGAGTCGCGGACCAGAAGTTCGACACGGAGACGTCGAAGATCTTGGCCAGGTCGTAGCCGGACGACTCGCCCTCCAGGAGCGCCGCGAGCACCGCGTACTTCAGAGACATCTGGACACCGTACACCGATGCGATTACTCTCCCCCGCACCTACTCAACAAATTGACTAGGTCTCTCAGATACGAGGTGTGGGCATGCAGGCTTTCCGCAAGGCCGTCGAGGCCGACGATCACGCGGCCATCGAGGCGCTCCTGGCCGATGACGTCGTCTTCTCCAGCCCGGTGGTGTTCCGGCCCTACCCGGGCAAGGTGACGACCGCCGCGATCCTGCGCGGCGTCACCCGGGTCTTCGAGGACTTCCGGTACGTACGGGAGATCAACGACGCCGCGGGGCGCGACTCCGCGCTCGTCTTCGAGGCCCGGGTCGGCGACCGGCAGATCACCGGCTGCGACTTCCTCCACGTGAACGAGGACGGGCTGATCGACGAGTTCATGGTGATGGTCCGCCCGCTGTCGGCCGCCCAGGCGCTCGCCGAGGCCATGGGCGCCCAGTGGGACCGGATCACCCAGGAGGCGGCGGGCGCGTAGGCGCCGCCGACTACCAGGCGCGGGCCGACCGGACGAGGTGGTCGCGGACGAGGGCGACGTGCGGGTTGTCCGCCGAGCCAGGGCGCTGCACCAGGAAGCCGGTGTTGATCGGGGCGTCCTCCGGGTCGTGGAGGAGGACCAGCGTCCCGGCGGCCAGCGCGTCGCGGCAGAGATAGCGGGGCAGCACGGAGAAGCCGGCCCCCGCGATCACGGCCGACAGCACGCCCCGCAGGTCGGGGACCGTGACCGAGGCCTCGCATACGAGCCGCTTGCCGAAGACGTGCCGCCAGTAGCGGCGGGCGATCGGCAGGTCATCGGCGTACGTGACGAGGGGGACGCCCAGCAGCACGCCGGGGCCGTCGGCCGCGATCCGGTCCGGGCCGCCGATGCGCTCGGCCCACGAGGGCGCCGCGACCAGCACGAACTCCTCGTCCGCCAGCGGCACCGAGCTCAGGGAGCGCCCGCGGGGGCGGGCCGTGGCGATCACCAGGTCGTGCCGTCCCGCCCGCAGCTCGTCCAGGAGCCGGTCGCTCAGGCCCGTCGTCACGCGCAGCCGGACGCCCTGCTCGATCAGCGGCGCCAGCGCGGGCAGCGCGCAGTGGCAGAGCATCTCCGCCGGGCCCGCCAGGTGGACGGGCTCCGCGGGGGCGCCGTCGAGGGGGCCGCCGTGTCCGGTGACCGCGGCGAGGGCGTCGAGGGGGTCGACGACCCGGGCGGCGAGCGCGTCCGCGTACGGCGCCGGGGCGACCCCGCGCGGCAGCCGCTCGAACAGCTCCCGGTCGACCTGCCGCTCCAGGGCCCGGATCTGCGTGGTGACGGTGGGCTGCGAGAGGCCGAGCAGCCGGGCCGCGGCGGTGAAGGAACCCGAGCGGTACACGGCCAGGAACGTACGCAGCAGGTTCAGGTCCAGCGGGCCCCCGGCGGCGCCGTGCGCCACGGCCGGTCCGTCCGGCCCGGCTGGTGCGGTCGGTGCGGTCGGTGCGGCCCCCTGCGCTATTCCCGCCGACCCATCGGAATTCCTATCTACCATATGGGTCAGCCTATTGGATTTCGTTGGGCAGGCCCACCTACCTTCGAGGACAGCACCGACTGACGCTCTGAGCACAGAACGTCAGAGATTCCAGCCTCGGAGAGACACATGTCCAAGATCCTGTTCGTCGTGACCGGCGCCGACCACTGGACGCTGGCCGACGGCACCCAGCACCCCACCGGCTTCTGGGCCGAGGAAGCCGTCGCGCCGTACGAGGCGTTCAAGGCCGCCGGACACGAGATCGTCGTCGCGACACCGGGCGGCGTCGTGCCGACCGTCGACCAGGCGAGCCTGGCGCCCGAGTTCAACGGCGGCCAGGAAGGCGCCGACAAGGTCGCCGCGACCCTCGCGGAGATCAGCGAGTTCCTCGAGCCGCTCAAGCTGGAGGAGGTCGACCTCGCCGACTACGCCGCGGTCTTCTACCCCGGCGGCCACGGCCCCATGGAGGACCTCGCCGTCGACGCCGCGTCCGGCAGGCTCCTGGCCACCGCGCTGGACGTCGGCATTCCGCTCGGCGTCGTCTGCCACGGACCGGCCGCGCTGCTCGCCGCGACCAAGGAGGACGGCACCAACGCCTTCGCCGGGTACGAGGTGACCGGCTTCACCAATGCCGAGGAGACGCAGTCCGGCTTCGCCGAGAAGGCCAAGTGGCTGCTCCAGGACCGGCTCGTCGCGGCGGGCGTCGACTTCCAGGAGGGCGAGGCCTGGGCCCCCAAGGTGGTCGTCGACCGCAACCTGGTCACCGGCCAGAACCCGGCGTCCTCAGCGCCGCTCGCGGCCGAGCTCCTCAAGAAGCTGGCCTGACCCTCATGGGCAGCGACCGGCTCGACGAGGTCCTCGACGCCACCTACGACTCCCTCACGCGGTATGGCGTACGGCGCACCACGATGGACGACATCGCCTCCACGATGGGCGTGTCCCGGTCAGCGGTCTATCAGTACGTCCGCAACAAGGACGACGCCTTCCGCAAGCTCGCCGAGCGCCTGCACGCCGAGGCGCTCGCGCGGGCCCGGCAGGCGGCGGCCGCTGACGCCCCCAGCGCCGAGCGCATCCGGGGCGTCCTCGCCGCCAAGCTCGACCTGGTCCTGCGGCTGGCCGGGGACTCGCCGCACTCCGCCGAGCTCCTCGACGCCAAGGCCCGCCTCTTCGGCGACATCTGCCACGGCTTCACGGGCTCGCTGCGGCACCTGCTCATCGACCTGTTCACCGAAGCGGGCACCCCGGCGTCCGTGGAGCCCGCCGAGGCCGCCGACATCTGCGTCGCCCTGGTCATGGGCCTGGAGTCGGTGTCCGACGGCCGCCGTCTCTTCGGCCCCGCCACCGACGCGCTCCTGACCGGACTGCTCGGCTCGCCGGTCACCACCACCCCTGACTGAGCGCGCCGACCCCGCTCCTCCCCACCCCCCATGCACCACCTCATCTGAGACCTCCCGAGGAGACCCCTCATGCACCACCCCGAAGCGCCCGCCTCCCCCGAGCTCGACCCCGAGGCGCTCGTCGCCGGGCTCCGCGCCACCTTCGCCACCGGCCGCACCCGACCCCTGGCCTGGCGCGAGCGGCAGCTCACCCGGCTGCGCTCCCTGTTCACCGAGCACCGCGAGGACATCGCGGACGCCCTGTACGCCGATCTGCACAAGCCGCGCACCGAGGCCTACACCGCCGAAGTCGACTTCCCCGTACGGGAGATCGACCACACGCTGGCCCACCTGGAGGAGTGGCTGCGCCCCCAGCCGCTCGCGTCCGGCGCCCTCGCCGGGCTGCCCGAGGGCTCGACCGCCGGCACGCAGTACGAGCCGCTGGGCACCGTCCTGATCATCGCGCCGTGGAACTACCCCGTACAGCTGCTGCTCGTCCCGCTGGTGGGCGCGCTCGCGGCGGGCAACACGGTCGTCCTGAAGCCGAGCGAGGTCACCCCGGCCACCTCGGAGTTGATCGCCCGGCTCGTCCCGAAGTACCTGGACACGGACGCGGTCGCCGTCGTCGAGGGCGGCGTGCCGGAGACCACCGCGCTGCTCGCCCAGCGCTACGACCACATCTTCTACACCGGCAACGGCGCCGTCGGCCGCATCGTGATGCGCGCCGCCGCCGAGCACCTCACCCCGGTCACCCTCGAACTCGGCGGCAAGTCACCGGTGTTCGTGGACCGTGACGTCGACGTGGCCGCCGTCGCCACGCGCCTGGCCGAGGCCAAGTTCCGCAACGCCGGCCAGACGTGCGTCGCTCCCGACTACGTCCTGACCGACCCGGAGACCGCGTCCGCCCTCGCCCGGGAGCTGCGCACGGCCGTGGAGCGGGTGTTCAGCGCGGACCCCAAGACCTCGGAGACCTACGGACGCATCGTCAACGAGCGGCACTTCGACCGGGTCTCGGCCCTGCTCGGCTCCGGGACGACGGCGTTCGGCGGGCAGAGCGACCGCGACGACGTCTACATCGCGCCGACCGTGCTCACCGACGTGAAGCCCGACGAGCCGGTGATGCGGGAGGAGATCTTCGGCCCCGTCCTGCCGATCGTGAACGTCGACGGCCTCGACGAGGCCATCGCGTTCATCAACGACCGCGACAAGCCGCTCGCCCTCTACGGCTTCACCGAGAACGAGACGACGCGGCAGCGCCTGGCCGCGGAGACGTCGTCGGGCGGGCTCGGCTTCGGCCTGCCGATGGCCCATCTGCGCGTCCCCGAGCTGCCGTTCGGCGGCGTCGGCGAGAGCGGCGTGGGCAACTACCACGGCCCGCACTCCATCGCCACGTTCAGCCACCGCAAGGCCCGCCTCGACGTGCCGCTGGGCTGACTTCCGGCCCATCCCTGTGGCGGCCCTGTGCAGTTTCCGCCCTCACCGTGCTCCTCCCGGCTGCCGCGCCATAAGCTGCGCGGTTGATCAACGCAACGCCACCGTCCAGGTCGTTCGCGTTCCCCGGGAGGAGCACACATGGCAGAACAGCGCCGTTCGGAACAGGAGTCCGGGCCCGAAGACCCCGGCCGCCGCAGGGTCCTCGCGTATCTGCTGGCGGCGCCGACGCTGGCCGTCGGCGTGCGGCTGGGGGTCGACTCGGCGGGCGGCGAGACGGCCGAGGCCGTGGTGCCGTCGCCGCCGCAGCCCGAGAACCTGCTCGACCTCGGCGACCTGCAGAATCTCGCGGCTGCGCCGACCTCCGGCCTGATCGCGGTCCAGGTGCACACCGACGGCACCGCGTCCTTCGCGGTGCCCCGGGCCGAGGTGGGCCAGGGCATGACCACGGCGGTCGCGATGATGATCGCCGAGGAGATGGACCTGCCGCTCGCCAAGGTCAGGGTCACGCTGGCCGACGCCCGCCCGGAGCTGATGATGAATCAGCTCACCGGCGGCTCGAACTCGATGCGCAGCATCTACCGCCCCGTGCGCGTCGCGGCGGCAGTCGCCCGCCAGCGCCTCGTCGCGACCGCCGCCGAGCAGTGGGGCGTCGCCGCGGGCGACCTCTCCACCAAGGACGGCGTCATCTCGTACGGCTCCACGAAGAGCGCCACGTACGGCTCGCTCGCCGAGGCGGCGGCCAGCGCCAGCGTCGTGGCGGCATCGGCGCGCCTGAAGGACCCCTCGGACTTCACCGTCATCGGCACCCCGCAGAACCGCGTCGACGCGCTGGCCGCCGTGACCGGGCGCAAGTCGTTCGGCATGGACCTCCAGGTCCCGGGCGCCAAGCCGACGATGGTGCGCAGGCCGCCGACGATCAACGGCACCGTCGTGTCCGTCGCCAACGCCGACGCGGTGCGCTCCATGCCGGGCATCACCGATGTCGCCACCGTCAAGCACGGAGTGGCCGTACGCGGCGAGACGTTCGGCCAGTGCATCGACGCGCTGCGGGCGCTGGAGGTGACGTGGGGTCCGGGACCCGTGGACAAGGAGTCCGACGCCACCGTCCTGGCCAAGCTGAAGAAGGCCGCGCTGCCCCTGGTCGTGCCCCCGCTCCTGACGAAGAAGGTCGAGGCCGAGTTCACCTTCGCGTTCGCCAGCAACAGCCCGCTGGAGCCCGACAACGCGATCGCCGACGTGCGCTCCGACCGGGCGGAGATCTGGTCGAGCCTCAAGGTGCCGATCGTGGCGCAGCGCGCGATCGCGACCCAACTCGGCCTGCCCCAGCGGGCCGTGACCGTGCATGTGGTGGAGGGCGGCGGGTCGTTCGGGCGCCACCTCTTCCACGACGTGGCCGCCGAAGCCGCCGAGATCTCGCAGAAGATGGGCAAGCCGGTCAAGCTCTCGTGGTCCCGCACGGACAACTTCCGGCAGGGCCGCACCCATCCCATGTGCGTTTCGCGGGTGCGCGCCACCTACGCGCTGGGCAATGTCCTCAGCTACGAGCAGCGGCACACCAGTTCCCGCACGGACTTCGGCCACGGCCTGGGCGAGGTGCTCACGTCCACGGCCGCGCAGCTGCCGGTGGTGGGCAATCCGACGTTCGCCCAGACCATCTTCCAGCTCACCCAGTCCTCGCCCTACCACTTCGGTGTCACCACGCAGCTGTTGAACGAGGTGCCGCTGAAGTTCAACACGGGCAGCATGCGCAACATCTACTCGCCGAACGTGGCGTGCGCGCGCGAGCTCATCGTCGATCAACTGGCGGCGAAGATGGGCAAGGACCCCGTGGAGTTCCGCCGCGAGTTCGTCAAGGAGAAGCGGCTGCGGGCCGTCCTGGACAAGGCCGCCGAGGCCGGGCAGTGGGGCCGGTCGCTGCCCTCGGGCGTCGCCCAGGGGATCGCGCTGCACGCCGAGTACCGGGGAGCGGTCGCCACGCTCGTCGAGATCGACTGCCGGCCCGAGACGGTGAACCGCGAGGTCAGGGACGGAGTGACCGGGCCGCGCGTCACCAAGGCGCTGATGGTCGTGGACGCGGGGTTCGCCATCAACCCCCGCGGCATCGAGGCGCAGATGATGGGCGGGATGAACGACGCCCTCGCCATGGCGCTCACCTCCAGCCTGCACATCAAGGACGGGCTCCCGCTGGAGGGCAGCTGGGACAACTACTTCTACACCCGGCAGTGGAACACCCCGCTCGAACTGGACGTCGTCGTGATGGGCGAGACCACGGGGAAGCCCGCCGGTGTGGGCGAGCTGGGGGTCGCGCCCGCGTTCGGCGCGATCGCCTGCGCCTACGCGCGCGCCACCGGGACGATGCCGACCAGCTTCCCCATCAACCACGGCACGCTCGGCTTCGATCCGCTGCCGGCCCAGCCGTCCACGCCGCAGTCCCCGACCGACGGTCTCGACCGTGCCTACTGACTCGCCCGTGCCTACTGACGCGCCCGCGTCTGCTGAGGAGCCTTCCGTGCCGCGCCACACCTTCAAGCTCAACGGCGAACAGATCACCGTCGAGGCCGACGACGACGTACGCCTCCTGTGGGTGCTGCGTGACCTGCTCGGCGTGACCGGGCCGAAGTACGGCTGCGGTCTCGGCGTCTGCCAGTCCTGTACGTCGCACATCAACGGCAAGGCGTTCAACCCCTGTTCGGTGCCGGTCTCGAAGATCGGCACCGATGACGAGATCACCACGATCGAGGGCCTGCCCGGCACCGTCGGCAAGGAGCTGCACCCGATGCAGGAGGCGTGGCTGGAGCTGGACGTCTCGCAGTGCGGGTACTGCCAGCCGGGCCAGATCATGGCCGCCGTCGCCAAAGTACGGCAGGCCGCCGCCGTCGGCCGTGAGATCAGTGACGACGACCTGGACGAGATCCGCAACATCTGCCGGTGCGGTACGTACACCCGGATCCGCGAGGCCATCAAGGCCGGGGCGAAGCGGATGTAGCCCCCCCCCGCGTCCAGGGCGAGTTCCGGCGCCACGGTGGCGCCGGAGCCCGCTGCCGCACGCCGGGGCGGCGGCCTCATGACCCCAGCAACGCGTCGAGCCCCGCGGCCAGTTGCCCCGGGCCGCCCTGTCCGTCCAGG
Source organism: Streptomyces sp. NPDC055243 (assembly GCF_044544025.1). Lineage (NCBI taxonomy): Bacteria > Bacillati > Actinomycetota > Actinomycetes > Kitasatosporales > Streptomycetaceae > Streptomyces > Streptomyces sp. NPDC055243. The sequence continues at coordinate 42,236 of NZ_JBITWR010000022.1, read as the reverse complement.
GAGACGGCGGTGGCCCGCAGCCGCGGGAACTCCTGTGCGGGCATGCGGTGCAGGCCGAGCCGGAAGGCCGGGTCGGGCTCACCGGGCTCGTCGTCCATGGCCCGCAGCTCGACGAGGAGATAGCCGAGCAGCCACGCCGTGAACGCCCGGTGGAGCTCCACGACGCGGCGGCCGCCCAGACCCGCGTCGTGCAGCAGCGCCAGGACGCGTTCGTCGCTGCGCAGGACGGCCGCCGGGCGGCGGGCCAGCGGGGTGGACAGCAGGCGGGTGGCGAGCAGCGGGACCATGTTCGGGTGGCGCAGGGCGACGCGGTGGGTGGCGAGCGCGATGCGGTGCAGCTCCCCCTTCCAGTCGGCGGCTCGGGGCTCGGCGTCCAGGTCGCTCTCCAGTTCCTGGCAGAACGCCTCGACCAGGCCGTCGAGCAGGTCCCCCTTGCTGGACGCGTACCGGTACAGGGCCATCGCCTCCACGCCCAGTTCCGCGCCGAGCTTGCGCATGCTCAGGCCCGAGAGCCCGTCGCGGTCGACGACCTCCAGGGCCGTGGCCAGGACGCGCTCCCGGCTGAGCCGTCCATAACGCCCCCGGTCACTGGCGCGCCGCCCCTCGGCCGCGGCCGCCTTCTTCTCCTTCTCTTTCTCGTTCGGCATGTCCGCCGCGTCCGCCTCTCTGGCCCCCTTGACCTCAGGGAACATCGGGTGCAAAGTCGTACATATACGACGTAAACGTACGTGGTCAGCGTACAGCGTCCGACCTCTCAGGAGCGTCGCGCCATGACGCACAGCGAGCCGATGCCGGCGGATCTGGTCCAGCTGGAGCGGGAGCTCGCGCGGATGTCGGACGGCAACGTCGTGCGCGTCACCGCGGGCGGCCCCGTCTTCGGCCATCCGTTCCCGGTGCGCACCGTCCGCCCCACGACCTTCGTGCCCGCGCTCCCCCGGCACGACCGGGCCGCCCTCACGGTGATCGCCGTGTGCTGGGCGCTGAGCTTCCTGTGGTTCTGGTCCTGGTGGCTTCAGCCCCAGCACCGTGTCGGCTGGGCGGGCCTGATCGTCAACAGCGCCCTGCTGCTGTACCTCACCGCCCTGCCCTGCTACTTCTTCGTCACCGCCCTGCGCCTGCGCCGCGTCAACCCCGCGCTTCCGGTGCCCGCACTTCCGGTCGCCTTCGCCGTGACCCGCGCCCCCTCGGAGCCCTGGCCCACCGTCCGGCACACGCTCGAGGCGATGCTGGCCCAGGACTTCCCGCACCGCTACGACGTGTGGCTGTGCGACGAGGACCCCACCGAGGAGATCATCGCCTGGTGCCGGACGCATCAGGTACGGATGTCCTGCCGCCGCGGCGTGCGCCCCTACCACCGCAGCGACTGGCCGCGCCGCACCCGCTGCAAGGAAGGCAACCTCGCCTACTTCTACGACAACTGGGGCTACGACCGCTACGAGGTGGTCGCCCAGCTCGACTGCGACCACGTCCCCGCGCCGACCTACCTCGCCGAGATGGTCCGCCCCTTCGACGACCCCGCCATCGGCTACGTCGCCGCCCCCAGCATCTGCGACGCCAACGGCGCGGTGTCGTGGGCGGCCCGGGGACGGCTGCACCGCGAGGCCGTCTGGCACGGCGCGGTCCAGCTGGGGCACAGCGACGGGCTCGCGCCGATGTGCATCGGCTCCCACTACGCCGTGCGCACCCGCGCGCTGCGGGACATCGGCGGCCTCGGCCCCGAGCTCGCCGAGGACTTCTCCACCACGTACCTGCTCAACTCGGCCGGCTGGAACGGCGCGTTCGCCATCGACGCCGAGGCGCACGGGGACGGTCCGCTCACCTTCGCCGACATGATCACGCAGGAGTACCAGTGGTCACGGAGCCTGACCACGATGCTCCTCGGTCTGCTGCCGTGCCATCTGCGACGGCTGCCGCTCGTACTGCGGCTGCGCTTCTCGTACGCCCTGGCCTACTACCCGCTCCTCGGCCTGATGATCACCGCGGGCCTCACGCTGCCGCCGATCGCCGTCCTCACCGGCCTGCCGTGGATGAACGTCAACTACTTCGACTTCCTGGTCCACTTCTGGGCCATGCCCGTGTGGCTGCTCCTGACCCTGTACGTGATGCGGCGCTGCGGGATGCTGCGCCCGCGCACCGCCCCGCTGATCAGCTGGGAGACCTGGCTGTTCGCGCTCGCCCGCTGGCCGTTCGTCATCCTGGGCCTGTTCGGCGCCGTCGGGCAGAAGCTGCGCCCGCACCCGGTGACCTTCAAGGTCACGCCCAAGGACACCGGCGGGCCGCGGCCGCTGCCCGCCCGGCTCACCCTGCCCTTCGTCGTGCTGGCCGGCGCGCTGTCCTCGATCGCCGTGGTGGGCGAGCTGACAAGCCCCGCGGCCGGCTACGTCTTCCTCTGCCTGCTCGCCGCCGCGACCTACGCGGCCGTCGCCGTCGCCGTGCCCCTGCTCCATGTGCGGGAGGCGGCACGGGCGGCGGACGTCCGTTTCACCCGCGCCCTGTCGACCGCCCGCCTGCCGCTGGCCCTGGGCCTCCTGGCGTCCCTGCCGGTCGCCACCGCCATCGTCTTCTACCCGGCGTACGCCGCCGCCGTCCTGAGCTGGTGAACGGGCCATGAGCGCACCCTCCACGATCCTCGTCACCGGCGGAGCGGGCTTCATCGGAAGCCACACCTGCGTCGAACTCCTCGACCACGGCTACGAACTGATCGTGATCGACGACTACTCCCACAGCACCCCGCAGGTCTTCACGCGGGTGGAACGGATCGCCGACCGGTTCGTCGGCGCCGTCTATGAGCTGGACATCCGTGATCGGCGCGCCCTGTCGGCCGTCTTCGACCGCCACTCCGTGGACGCCGTCGTGCACTTTGCCGCGCACAAGGCCGTGGGCGAGTCGACACGGATGCCCATCGAGTACTACGACACCAACGTCGGCGGCACGACCGCGCTGCTGCGGGTCATGCGTGAACACGGCGTGCACCAGCTGGTGTTCTCCTCCTCCTGTTCCGTCTACGGCGACGCGGGGCGCGGGCCGCTCGACGAGTCGACGCCCGCCCGGCCCACCAATCCGTACGCGACGTCCAAGTGGATCTGCGAGCAGGTCCTGGCCGACGTGTGCGCCCGCTGCCCCGAGTTCACCGTGCTGGCCCTGCGCTACTTCAACCCCGTCGGCGCCCACCCCAGCGGACTGCTCGGCGAGGACCCGGGCGGAGTGCCCGACAATCTGATGCCCTACGTGGCGCAGGTCGCCGTCGGGCGGCGCGAGCGGCTCCCCGTCTTCGGCGACGACTACCCCACGCCCGACGGCACCGCGATCCGCGACTACCTCCACGTCATGGACACCGCCGAGGCCCACCGCATCGCCCTGGACCACCTCGCCGACGGACCGGGCCTGCGGGTGTTCAACCTCGGCGTCGGGACCGGCCGTTCGGTCCTCGACGTCATCTCCGCGTTCGGCGCGGCCTGCGGCCGGGCCGTCCCGTACCAGATCATGCCGCGCCGCCCCGGCGACGTGACCGAACTCGTCGCCGACGCGAGCGCGGTGGCGCGCGCCTGGGGCTGGCGCCCCACCCGGGACCTCGCCGACATGTGCCGCGACGCGTGGCGCTTCCAGCAGCTCAACCCCCATGGCTACGCCGGCCCCGGCCGGCACCCCACCAGCAAGCAGCAGGCCCCGTGAGGCCCGACGACCCGTAAGGAGCGACGTCATGCGGATGACAGTGATCGGCACCGGATACGTGGGAACGGTGCACGCCGCGTGCATGGCCGACATCGGCCACCAGGTCCTCGGCATCGACATCGACGCCGAACGGATCGCATCCCTGTCGGCGGGCCGGGCGCCCATCCACGAGAGCGGCCTCGACGAACTGCTCGCCAGGACCGTCGCGTCGGGCAGGCTGCGCTTCTCCACCTCGCTCGCCGAGGGCGCCGCGTTCGCCCGGACGCACTTCCTGTGCGTGGGCACCCCGCAGCGCCCCGACAGCAAGGCCGCCGACCTCCGTTACGTGGACGCCGTCGTGGACGGGCTCGCCCCGCATCTGCGGCCCGGCAGCCTGATCGTGGGCAAGTCGACCGTGCCGGTGGGCACGGCGGCCCGGCTCGCCGAGCGCATCGCCCGGACGACCCGGGACACGGAGGTCGCCTGGAACCCCGAGTTCCTGCGCGAGGGGTCCGCGGTCCAGGACACCATGCGGCCCGAGCGGCTCGTCGTGGGCGTGACGTCGCAGCACGCCGAGGCCGTGCTGCGGACGATCTACACGCCGATGATCCTCGCCGGGGTGCCGTTCTTCAGCACCGATCCGGCGACGGCGGAGCTGGTCAAGGTCGCGGCGAACTCCTTCCTCGCCACCAAGATCTCCTTCATCAACGCCATGGCCGAGGTGTGCGACGCCGCGGGCGCCGACGCGTCGGTCCTGGCCAGGGCCATCGGCGCGGACACCCGGATCGGGCCCCGCTTCCTCGAACCGGGGCTCGGCTTCGGCGGCAGCTGCTTCCCCAAGGACATCCGGGCCTTCGCCGCCCGCGCCGAGGAGATCGGCGCCGGTGAGGCGGTGGTGTTCCTGCACGAGGTCGACCGGATCAACACCCGTCAGCGCCTGCGCACCGTCGAGCGGGCACGCCGGCTCCTGGGCGGCTCGCCGACCGGGCGCCGGATCGCCGTGCTCGGCGCGGCCTTCAAGCCCGGCAGCGACGACGTGCGCGACTCGCCCGCCCTGGCCGTGGCGGCGGCCCTGCACCGGCAGGGCGCCGCGGTCCGCGTGCACGACCCCCAGGCCCTCGACAACGCCCGCGCCGTCCACCCCGAACTGTCCTACGCCCTGGACGTCGACAAGGCGTGCGAGGACGCCGACCTGGTCCTGCACCTGACCGACTGGCCCGAGTACCAGGACATCGACCCCGCCGCGCTCGCCTCCCAGGTGCGCTCCCCCGTCCTCCTGGACGCCCGCAACAGCCTCGACCCGCGGTCCTGGTCGGCGGCCGGCTGGACCGTGCACGCCCCGGGCCGCCCCCGGCTCTCCTGCGCCACCCCGTCTCAGGTCAGGACCGCCGCACTCACCGGAGGTGCGTCATGAGGGTCGTGGTGACCGGCGGCGGCGGTTTCGTGGGATCCCATCTGTGCGAGGCGCTGCTGCGCCGAGGAGACACCGTCTGCTGCCTGGACAACTTCTGCACCGGGGAAGAGGACAACGTCGCCCACCTGCTCGGCACACCCCGCTTCCGGCTGATCCACGCCGACGTGACGGCGCCGTTCGACGTGCCGGGCCGCGTGGACGCCGTCGCCCACCTCGCCAGCCCCGCCTCGCCGCCGGACTACCACCGCCTGGCCCTGGAGACCCTGGCCGTCGGCAGCCGCGGCACCGAGCACGCCCTGCGCCTGGCCCAGCGGCACGGCGCCCGCTTCCTGCTCACCTCCACCAGCGAGGTCTACGGCGACCCGGAGGTCCACCCGCAGCCCGAGGAGTACTGGGGCCACGTCAATCCGGTCGGCCCGCGCAGCGTCTACGACGAGGCCAAGCGGTTCGCGGAGGCGCTCGCCACGGCGTACCGGCGCGGCCCGGGCGTCGACGCGGGCATCGTACGGATCTTCAACACGTACGGTCCGCGGATGCGGCCGCACGACGGACGGGTGGTCTCCACCTTCGTCCGCCAGGCCCTGGCGGGCCGGCCGCTGACGCTCTACGGCGACGGCAGCCAGACCCGCAGTTTCTGCTACGTCGACGACCTTGTCCGAGGCCTGATCGCGATGCTCGACAGCGACCGCGCCGGGCCGGTGAACCTGGGCAATCCCAGCGAGCGCACCGTCCGCGAACTGGCCGAACTCGTCCTCCGTATCACCGGATCGCCCTCGCGGATCGTCTGCCGCCCGCTGCCCGTCGACGATCCCACCCGCCGCCGCCCGGTGATCAACCGGGCCGTGGAGCAGCTCGGCTGGATGCCCCGCGTCCCCCTCGACGAGGGGCTGCGGCGCACGGTGGCGTGGTTCGCCGCGCGGTCCGAACCGCCGCTCGCGCGAGTGCCGGTGGAGGCCTGATCCCGATGACCGGGCAATTCTCCAGAGCCACCGCCCGGCGGTGCACCGCCCCCGGCGTCCTCACCGCCGCGCTCGTGCTGATCGGTGCGAGCGGCTGCGTGGCCACGCCCCACTACTCGCCCGCGACCGACACCAAGGCCGATGCCGCCCCGTACGCCACGTACTACGTCGGTTCGCGGGGCGACGACGAGAACGACGGTTCCTCGCCCGGACAGGCATGGCGCTCCCTCGCCCGTGCCGAACGCGTGGCGCTCGAACCCGGCGACCGGCTGCTCCTGGAGGGCGGCGCCCGGTTCACCGGCACGATCACCCTGGGCAGCACCGAGGCGGGCCGCGCGGACCGGCCCGTGGTGATCGGTTCGTACGGCGAGGGCCGCGCGACCGTCGAGGCCGAGGGCAGCCCCGGCATCTCCGTGCACAACACCGCGGGCGTGCGGATCCGCGATCTCACCGTCACCGGGGACCGCGCCGCCTACGCCCGTGACGGCGGCATCAACCTCTACGCCGACCGCCCCGGCGGCGGAAAGCTGAACCGTGTCTCCGTCTCGGACGTCACCGTCTCCGGATTCCAGGTGGGCATCGCCGTCGGCGGCATCGAGAAGGGCAACGGATTCAAGGACGTGACGATCCGGCAGGCGAAGCTGCACGGCAACAAGGACGCCGGTCTCCTGACGTACGGCCCCGAGTTCGAGCCGGGACAGCCCGCCTACGCGCACGAGGACGTCGACGTCACGGGCGTCGAGGCCTACCGCAACACCGGCGATCCCGCGGCGGACGACCGTCACACCGGCGACGGCATCATCCTGGGCGCCGTACGCCATGCCACGGTGCGCGACTCCAGCGCCCACGACAACGGGAGCACGTCGGCCACCGAGGCGCCTTCGGGGCCGGTGGGCATCTGGGCCTACGACGCCAGCGACGTGCTCCTGGAGCACAACACCGCCTACCGCAACCACACCGGTTCGGACGTCGACGGCGCGGGGTTCGGATTCGACGAGAACGTCTCGGACTCGACCATCCAGTACAACCTGGCCTTCCACAACGACGGCCCGGGCTTCTACACCTACACCAGGAAGACCAACGGCGCGCACAAGGACAACACGATCCGCTACAACCTCACCTCCGACGACGGCCGCAAGCTGCCGCGCTTCGGCGGGCTCGCCGTCTACGGCCACGACGTGCGCAACCTGCGCATCTACCAGAACACCGTGGTCATGACGGCCCTGGAGAACGGAAGGAGCGGCCCCGCCCTGCGCCTGATGGACGGTCAGACGGGTGTCACGGTCCGCAACAACACCTTCGTCACCGACGGCTCCCCCCTGGCCCTGGTGGACCGGGGCCTCACCGCGAAGAACGTCCTCGTGCAGGGCAACAACTACCGGGCGCCGCAGGGACAGTGGGCCGTGCAGTGGGGCGACCACGCCTACACCGGCCTCGCCGCCTGGCGCACGGCGACCGGACAGGAACGCGTCGACGGACGGCCCGCCGGCCTGACCGTCGACCCCTGCCTCGCCGGCGGCGAACTGCCGGACGTCGACTCCCCCGGCGACGCGCACCTGCTCGCCCCGGAGTGCGACGCCCTCGCGGACAAGGGCCTCGACCTGCGGAAGCTGTTCGGCGTCGACCCCGGTTCCGTGGACTACTTCGGCCGGCCCGTCGGCACGCCTCCGCCGGTCGGGGCCGCGCTGCCCCCGGCGGACTGAGCCCGGCCGAAGACACCGGGTCCGGCTGAAGACACCGGGTCCGGCTGAAGATGCAGGTGCCCGCCGCCCGGGCCTACGATCGAAACAGCGAGACCCCAGGTTGAAGCGTGACTCTCGGCCGGGTGTCCCTGCCACGCAGGGAGGCGCTTTGCCATTGCTTCGGGCACACCCTCGGGACCCACCACGGGCCCATCGGCTCATGGTCGCCTACATCGTCCTGGTCGCCGCTCTCACCGCCGTCTACATGACGCTGCCGGGCCTGCGCGCACCCCTCTGGGCACTCATCGGCCTCGGGGGCGTCGCGGCCGTCCTCCTCGGTGCGCACGTCCACCGGCCCGCGCACCGCTGGCCGTGGTGGGTGCTCGCGGCCGGACTCTTCGCGTTCGCCGCGGGCGACACGTACTACAACGTGGTCGAGCAGTACTTCGACGCGTCCAATCCGTTCCCCTCCCCGGCGGACGCCTGCTACCTCGTGGTCTATCCGCTGCTCGCGGCAGGCCTCTTCGGCCTGGTCCGCTACCGCTGGGCGGGCCGCGACCTGCCCAGCCTCCTCGACGCGCTGATCATCACCGGCGGGCTCGCGCTGCCCGTCTGGGTCTACCTCGTCCAGCCGCTCACCGAGGTCGAGGGCCTGACCTGGCCGCAGCGCGCCATCAGCATCGCCTACCCGCTGGGCGACGTCCTGGTCCTCGCCCTGCTCGCCCGGCTGCTGACCCCCGGCTACGTGACCGGCCACAATCCCGCCGTGCGCCTGCTCGTCCTGGGCACGCTCACCCTGCTGCTCTTCGACATCGCGTACGGGATTCTCCAGCTCAACGGGTTGTGGCAGGCGGGCACGCTCCTGGACACCGGCTGGATCGTCTTCTACACGGCGTGGGGCCTTGCCGCGCTGCATCCCTCCATGGCGGAGCTGACCGCCTACACCCATCAGCCACTGACCCTGCTCCCGCCGCCGCGCAGGCTCGTGCTGCTCGCCGCGGCCACCCTCATCGCCCCGGCGATCCTGCTCACGGAGGGCCTGCTCGACAGCGCCCATGACGCGGCCGTCATCGCCGCCTTCTCCGGCGCTCTGTTCCTGCTGGTGATCCTGCGGCTCGCGGGCATGGTCGTGGCGCACCGCAAGGCCGTGGACCGTGAGCTTGCGCTGCGCGACGCGGCCTCCTCGCTGGTGGCGGCGATCACGACGGAGGAGATCACCGACACCTGCGAGACGACCGTCGCCGCGCTCTCCGGGTCCGGCGGCCGGTCCGGGACCCTGCTCCTGGAGGCGGGCGACACACCGCCGGTGCCCTACGCCGCCCTCGACCTGCGCCGCACGCGCCTGGTCCAGGCCGCCGCACTCGGCCCGCAGATCGCCGCCCGCTTCGGGGCCGCGCAGCGTGCGCTGGTGTGCCCGATGATCCAGCGCGACCGTCCGGCCGGCGGCGCGCCGCCGGGGGTGCTGATCGCGGCGGGCTCCGAGAAACAGCTCACCGAGATCTGGGGCTCCCTGGAGATCCTCGCCTCGCACGCGGGCCTGGCCAAGGAGCGCATCGCACTCCGCAAGGAGATCATCCGGCGGGAGAGCGAGGCGTACTTCCGTACGTTGGTGCGCAACGCCTCCGACGTCATCCTCATCGTCGACGACGACGACACCGTGCGGTACGCGAGCCCGTCCGCCCAAGCCGTCTTCGGGGCCGCCACGCTGATCGGGGCGGAGCTCCCGGCGCTGGTGGACCCGCGCGACAGCGACCGGGCCGCGCGGGTCCTCGCGGCCATGCGCGGCGGCGGGCAGCAGGAGCCCCACGACTACTGGTGGATGCCGCGCGGCGGCGGGCGCATCGAGGTGGAGGTGCGCTGCAGCGACCTGCGCCAGGACCCCACCGTCCGCGGCCTGGTGGTCACCCTGCGGGACGTGACCGAGCAGCGGCAGCTGGAGCACGAGCTCACCCAGCGGGCCTTCCACGACGCGCTGACCGGCCTGCCCAACCGGACACTGCTCCTGGAGCGCATCGAGCGCGCCCTGCTGCGCGGCCGCCGCGAGTCGATGCTGACCTGTGTGCTCTTCGTGGACCTCGACGACTTCAAGGTCGTCAACGACACGCTGGGGCACTCGGTCGGCGACCGGCTCCTGACGGCGGTCGGATCGCGCCTCTCGCGGTCGCTGCGCCGCAGCGACACCGCGGCCCGGCTCGGCGGCGACGAGTTCGCCGTCCTGATGGAGGACGCCAAGCAGCCCGTCGACGCCGAGATCCTCGCCGCGCAGGTGGTGCAGGCGCTCAGCAGGCCCTTCCAGCTGTCCGGCGACTGCGTGAGCGTCTCGGCGAGCGTGGGCGTGGCCACGGCCGCGGACAGCGCGGGCGCCGATGAGCTCCTGGCCCACGCCGACCTGGCGCTGTACGCCGCCAAGGCCGCGGGCAAGCGCCAATGGCGCCGCTTCCAGCAGCGGCTGCACGTACGCATGCTGGAGCGGCACGACCTCCAGGCCGGCCTAGACCGGGCGATCGCCGACGAGGAGTTCGCGCTGCGCTATCAGCCCGTCGTGGACATCAGCGCGCACGTCGACCCGGCGCAGAGCGCGGCGGGCGCCGCCGAGATCGTCGGCTTCGAGGCCCTGGCCCGCTGGCCGCACCCCCGGCGCGGCCTGGTGCCGCCCCAGCAGTTCATCCCGCTCGCCGAGGAGACCGGGCACATCACGCCGCTGGGCGCCTGGGTCCTGGGCAGCGCCGCCACGGACATGGCCGGACTGCAGAGCGTGGGGCCCTCATCGGAGCGGCACCCCTACATCAGCGTGAACGTGTCCGCGCGCCAGTTCCGCGACGCGGGCTTCCTCGACGAGGTGCGCAGGGCCCTGGACACGCCCGGCCTTGCCCCGGGTTCCCTGCAGCTGGAGCTCACCGAGTCGGTGCTGATGCGGCGCGACAGCCAGATCCAGGGGGTCATGGAGGCGTTGAAGGACCTCGGGGTGCGGATCGCGGTGGACGACTTCGGCACGGGATTCTCCTCGCTGCGCTACCTCCGCGAGTTCCCCGTCGACGTACTCAAGATCGACAAGACGTTCATCGACGACATCGCCGACGACACCCGGCAACTCGCCCTCGTGGAGGGCATCGTGCACCTCGCCGACACGATGGGCCTCCAGGTCATCGCCGAGGGCATCGAGCAGTCCGCGCAGCGGGACCTGCTGGCCGGGATGGGCTGCGGGTTCGGCCAGGGCTATCTCTTCGCCCGGCCGCTGACGGCCGAGCAGGGGGAGCGGCTCCTGCGGCGCCGGGGGCAGAACGGCGCCGCCACCGGCCGGGGAGCGGGGCCGGGCCGCCGGATCACACCGGCCGCCCCCGCTCCTTCCACCCGCGCTGTCCCGACCGCCCCGATCCCCTCGGAGAGGGAGAGCGCCATGAGCGAACCTGACGCCGAACTCCTGGGGGTACGGAGCGAGCCGCGCTGGGGCGATCTCGACCACCTGCGGCGGACCAGCCCGATGAGCGACTGCGTCCTGGACGAGGTCCGCGGCCGGCACATCCGCAGCGGTGACCACTGGCTCATCGACTTCGCCTCCTGCAACTACCTGGGCTTCGACTGCGATCCGGAGATCATCGCTGCCATCGAACCCGCCGTACGCCGCTGGGGAACGCACCCCAGCTGGTCCCGGCTGCTCGGCAGCCCCCGGCTCTACCCCGAGATCGAGGAACGGCTCGCCGCGCTGCTCGGTGCACCCGACACGCTGCTGCTCCCGACGGCGACCCTGATCCACGCCTCGGTGATACCCGTCCTCGCGGGCAAGGGCCATGTCTTCGTCGAGGCGGCGGCGCACCGCACGGTGTACGACGGCTGCGTGGCCGCCCGCGGGCAGGGCGCGACGCTGCGGCGGTTCCACGCCGACCGGCCCGACGAACTGGCCGCCCTGCTGCGGGCGGTGCCGAGCGGCGATGCCCGCCTGGTCTGCCTGGACGGCGTCAACAGCATGAGCGGGAACATCGCCGACGTACCCGAACTGGCCGGACTCTGCCGTGACGTGGACGCCACGCTGTACATCGACGACACCCACGGATTCGGTGTCATCGGGGAGCGCGGCGTCGACGAGCCGTGCCCGTACGGGATGCGCGGCAACAGCGTCGTCCGGCACACGGGTGAGACGTACGACAACATCGTGCTCGTCGGCGGCTTCTCCAAGGCCTACTCGTCGCTGCTCGCCTTTCTCGCGCTGCCGACCGGGCTCAAGGACCATCTGAAGGTCACCGCCGCCCCCTATCTGTACTCCGGGCCCTCGCCCACCGCCTCGCTCGCGACCGCGCTGGCCGGGCTGGAGGTCAATGACCGGCGCGGCGACGCCATCCGCGCCGATCTGCACCGCAAGACCGTCCGGGTCCTGGACCACGTGGCCGGGCTCGGGCTGAAGACGCTCAACTCCGATCAGCTGCCGATCGTGGAGATCCCCCTGGCCGACGCGTCCGACCTGGACGCGGTCGCCGGTTTCCTCTGGGAGCAGGGCATCTATGTGACCCTCGCGGCCTATCCGCTCGTGCCGCGCGACCGGGTCGGCTTCCGCGCGCAGCTCACGGCCCTGAACTCCGACGAGGACATCGACCGGCTCAACGCCGCCCTGACCCGCCTCTCCGAGCGGTTCCCGCTGCGGCCGGGGAGCTGACACCGTGATGGCCCCGACCCGCAACGACGACGTGGACTGGGACAGCTGGCCCGTCCAGGACTATCTCGGCGAGAACTACCGCGTGCTGCACCCCTCCGACGCCGCGGTCATCGTCCACCACTCCGCCTTCTACCGGCAGTTCGCCCCGCACAGCGCCGCGCGCTCCCTGGAGTTCGGGGCCGGACCCAACCTCTATCCGCTGATCCTCGCCGCCGCCGCGAGCCGCCGCATCGACGCCGTGGAGGCGAGCGCGGCGGGCGTCGCCTATCTGACCCGGCAGCTCGAACAGGCCCCTGACGACAGCTGGTTGCCGTTCCACGCGCTGTGCCGACGCCTCAACCCCGATCTGCCGCCGACGCTTCCACGGGCGCTCGCGGGCGTGCGCGTCGTCCACGGCGACATCCGGGCGCTGCCGTCCGGCTCGTACGACATCGCGTCGATGAACTTCGTCGCCGAGGGCGTCACCGAGGACTTCGCGGAGTTCACCGACTTCTGCCACCGCTTCGCGCGCTCCGTCGTCCCGGGCGGGCATCTCGTCGCGGCGTTCATGGAGAACATGCCGACGTACCGCATCGGGCCCACGTCGCGGTGGCCCGGCTGCCCGGTGGACCCGGCCGTCGTCACCGAGGTGTTCGCCCCGCTCACCGAGCACCTCGCCGTCACCCGGATCGACGCCGACCCGACACTGCCGGACTACGGCGACTCCGGGATGGTGCTGCTCTCGGCGACGCGCCGCGAGGCGTGACCGCCCGCCCTCGGGGACCCGCCTCCTGGGGCCTCAGGCGCCCGCCTCCCGCAGTGCGAACGCCGTCTCCACCAGCGCGATGTGGCTGAACGCCTGGGGGGCGTTGCCCAGTTGGCGCCGGTCTCGCGGGTCCCACTGTTCCGCGAGCAGGCCCACGTCGTTGCGTACGTCCAGGACGCGCTCGAAGGTCTCGCGCGCCTGCCGGAGGTCGCCGGTCGCCGCCAGCGCGTCGGCGTACCAGAGGGAGCACGCCACGAACGTGCCCTCCGATCCGCGCATGCCGTCCACGCCGTGCCTGCCCGGGCCCTCGTGCGCGTACCTGCGCACGAATCCGTGGTGGTCCAGGGCTCGCATCGCCCGGACGGTGTCGCGCACGCGCGGGTCGCCCGCGGGCAGGAAGCCGACCTTGGGGATCAGCAGGGCCGACGCGTCCAGGGCGGGCGATCCGTAGGACTGCACGAACGACCGCCGCCCGGCGTCCCACCCCTCACGGCACACCTCCTGGTGCACCGCGTCCCGCATGGCGCGCCACTCCCCCGCGGACTCGTTCCTGCCCAGCAGTTCGCCCATCCGCAGGGCACGGTCGGCTGCGACCCACGACATGACCTTGGAGTGGACGAACTGCCGCCTGGCGCACCGGACTTGCCACAGTCCCTGATCGGGTTCGCGCCAGTGCTCCCGCAGATGGCCCATCAGGGATTTCACCAGGCTCCACAGATGGGGCTGCATCGGAATCCCCGCCCGCAGCGACAAGTAGAGCGTGTCGAGCACCTCACCGTACACGTCGAGCTGGAACTGTCCGACCGCCGCGTTCCCCAACCGTACGGGCCGCGACCCCTCGTAGCCGGGCAGCCAGGGCGCCTCGGCCTCCGGCAGCCGCCGCTGGCCCCCCACTCCGTACACCGCCTGTAGATCGGCGGGGTCCCCCGCGACGGCACGCACCAGCCAGTCGAGCCAGGCCGTGGCCTCCTCGCGGTAGCCGCTGCGCAGCAGGGCGGAGAGGGTCAGCGTGGAGTCGCGCAGCCAGCAGAAGCGGTAGTCCCAGTTGCGCTCGCCACCGACGCACTCGGGGAGCGAGGTGGTCGGCGCGGCGACGATGCCGCCGGTGGGCGCGTAGGTGAGGGCCTTCAGCGTGATCAGCGAGCGGGTGACGGCCTCCCGCCAGGGACCTTGGTAGCGGCACTGGGCCGTCCAGCGGCGCCAGAAGTCGCCGGTCGCCTTCAGGGCCGTCTCGGCCGGGACGCTCAGGGGCGCGGGCGGATCGGTCAGATGCGAGGGCGCCCACACCAGCTGGAGGGTCAGGCGCTGACCCGCCGTGACGGTGAAGTCCAGGACGGTGGGGTTCGGGTCGGTGGAGTCCGGGGTGGTGGAGTCCGGGGTGGTGTCCACGCCGCGTATCTCCATCGGGCCGTCGGCGCTCAGCCAGAGGGAATCGGGACCGGCCACGGCGACCGTGCAGTGCTCCTGGGCGCGCACCCACGGCACGATGCGGCCCTGGTTGAAGCGCGGCCGCAGTTCGCTGCGCATGGCCACGGCGCCGGACAGGCCCTCGACGACGCGCACGACGCAGGGCAGATGTGCGCGGGGCGGCATGAAGTCCGTGACGCGCACGGCACCGGTCGGGCCCTCCCAGCGGGAGTCCACGATCAGGGTGTCCTGGCGATAGGCCCGCCGGGCGCACGGTCCAGCGCCTACGGGGGAGACGCGCCAGAAGCCGTGCTCCCGCGTGCCGAGCAGTGCGGCGAAACAGGCCGGTGAGTCGAAGCGCGGCAGGCAGAGCCAGTCGATCGACCCGTCCCTGCCGAGCATGGCAGCGGATTCCAGGTCACCTATGAGGGCGTAGTCCTCGATGCGTGCGTTCATGATCGAGTCACGCCGTCGTGCACATTGCCGCCCTTCCATTGTACGGCGGACGGGCCCGTCGGGCCTGGGCTCAGGCCCCCGCCCCGGGCACCACGAGACCCGACTCGTACGCGGCGACCACCGCCTGCGTGCGGTCCCGCAGCCCGAGTTTGGCGAGCACCCGGCTCACGTGGGTCTTCACGGTCTCCTCGCTGACGTGCAGCCGCCCGGCGATCTCCGGGTTGGACAGGCCCTCCGCGATCAGCCGCAGCACCTCGGTCTCGCGCGGGGTGAGCGCGTCGAGGCGGGCGGCGGGCCCCACGGGCGGGCCCGGCCTGAGGCGGGCGAACTCCGCGATGAGGCGGCGGGTCACGGTGGGGGCGAGCAGCCCCTCGCCGGCGGCCACCACCCGCACCGCGTCGAAGAGGCGCTCCGCCGTCACGTCCTTGAGCAGGAACCCGGCGGCGCCCGCGCTCAGCGCGTCGTACACGTGCTCGTCCAGGTCGAAGGTGGTCAGGATCAGCACGCGCGTGCCGGTCCCGGCGAGCCGCCCGGTCGCCTCGATGCCGTCCATCACCGGCATGCGGACGTCCATCAGGACCAGGTCGGGCAGCAGCTCCCGGCAGAGCTCGACCGCCCGCGCGCCGTCGGCCGCCGTGCCCACGACCGTGAAGTCGGGCTGGGTGGCGAGGAGTCCGGCGTATCCGGCGCGTACGACCTCGTGGTCGTCGGCGATGACGAGGCGCAGCGCAGAGGGGCTGGGGGTGCTCATGCGGCATGCTCCCGCACCGGCGCCGGGAACGTCGCCTCGATGAGGAATCCGCCGCGCCGCGCCGGGCCCGCACGCAGCTCGCCGCCGACCATCGCGGCCCGCTCCCGCATGCCGACCAGGCCGTGCCCCGCGTCGAGGTTCTTCGACGTGTGCGGACTGGGGCCGTTGTCGCGCACGCGCAGGCGCAACGCGTCCTGGGTGTAACGGAGTTCGACGTCCACGGCGGCGCCCGGCGCGTGGCGGCGGGTGTTGGTGAGGGCCTCCTGCACGATGCGGTACGCGGTGAGTTCGAGGCCGGGGTCCAGGGGGCGTACCGGGCCCTCGACGATGAGGCGCACGGCCGCCGCCGACGCGTCGCGTGCCTCGTCGACGAGTTCACCGAGCTGTTCGAGGCCCGGCTGCGGGCGGCGGTCCGGCGTCGTGCCGCCGCCCGCGTCCTCGCGCAGCACGCCGAGCAGCCTGCGCATCTCGGTCAGGGCCATGCGCGCGGTGTCGCCGATGGCCAGGAAGCGCTCGGCGCCGACGGCGGGCAGGCCCGGGGTGGTCAGCCGGGCGGTCTCGGCCTGTACCGCGATCATGGAGATGTGGTGGGCGACCACGTCGTGCAACTCGCGCGCGATCCTGGCCCGTTCGCCGCGCGCGACGTGTTCCAGGAGGGTGTCCGCGACGGCCTGCTCGGTCGCGCTGTTCACCAGGGCGGTGTCCCGCGCGCTGCGGGCAAGACCGGTACCGGCGGCGACGGCGGCGCCCACCGCGGCGAGGACGGTCAGGAACCGCTCCCCCGCATCCGATCCCGCGGGCACGGAGACCGCGTACGCGATGAAGGGCAGGGGGAGAAGGACGGCCACGTACTTCAGGCCCCGGCGCCCGGCCTGGTGGAGCGCGACGAGCAGCGCGCACAGCCCGGCACCGGTCAGGACGTGGAACGGCGCGAGGGAGAGCATGCCCGCCAGACCGGCGAGGACGACCGCGGCGGCGAAGTAGCCACGGGAGATCCTTGAGGCGCCGAAGGGGTGCTGCCCAGCAGAGGGCTGCGCCATGCGGTCGCCGCCCGCGAGCACCGCGACCGGCACCGTCGTCCCCAGCGCGAGCGACAGGGCCAGCGGGAGCGGAACATCGCCGTCCGCCCGCAGCAGCACCTCGCTCACGGCCCCGAGCGCCAGGAGCGCCGCTGCCGCGACCGGAGACTCGGGGCGGTGCGCGATGCGGCCGCGCGCCACGCCGCGCCCGAAGCCGGGCATGCCGCGCCGGAAGCCCGCTCTGGAAGATTTCTCCCTCACACGTGTCATTGTCACCGGCCCGGCGCCCGGCGGAGTCCCTCACGTGAGGGATACGAAGACGGCTCCCCGGCGTGACGACCTGCGGGCACGGCGTCCCTAGCCTCCCTTCTCATGGATGGCATCACAGCAACAGCCGATGGCGGCGAAGCGACCATCGAAGTACGCGGGCTGCGCAAGCGGTTCGGATCGGTCACCGCGGTCGACGGCCTCTCCTTCACCGTCGCTCCGGGTCAGGTCACGGGCTTCGTCGGCCCCAACGGCGCCGGCAAGTCGACCACCATGCGCATCGTCCTCGGCCTGGACTCCGCCGACGAGGGCACCGCCCTCATCGGCGGGCGCCCCTACCGCGAGTTGCGTACGCCCTTGCTCGAAGTGGGGTCGCTGCTCGACGCGGCGGCCGTGCACCCCAGCCGCCGCGGACGCGATCACCTCCTGTGGATGGCGCACTCGCACCGTCTTCCGGTGCGGCGGGTGGACGAGGTCGTCGACCTCGTCGGGCTCGGGCAGGCCGCCCGGCGCAGGGCGGGCGGGTACTCGCTCGGCATGCGGCAGCGCCTCGGCATCGCGGCGGCGCTGCTCGGCGATCCGCCCGTGCTGCTCTTCGACGAACCCGTCAACGGGCTCGACCCGGAAGGCATCCGGTGGATTCGCGGCTTCCTGAAGTCCCTGGCCGCCGAGGGCCGCGCCGTGCTCGTCTCCAGTCACCTGATGAGTGAACTGGAGGACACGGCCGACCACTTGGTGGTCGTCGGGCGCGGGCGCGTCATCGCCGACACGAGCGTACGAGAGCTGCTCGCCGCCGCGTCGGGCGACCGCGTCGAGGTGCGGACGGCCGAACGCACGACGGCGATGACCGTCCTCGCGGGCGCCGGGGCCAGTGTCGCGGCCACCGGCCGCGACACGCTCACCGTCTCCCGTCTTGAGGCGGGACGGGTCGTGGAACTGCTCGGCGGCGCCGGTGTCGCCTTCTCGGGGGTCGCCGCGCACCGCGCCACGCTCGAAGAGGCGTACATGGAACTGACCAGGAACGAGGCGGAGTTCGCCGCCGAGCACCCGGTCGGGGAGGGCACCCGATGACGACCACGGCGACACCCCCTCGCCGCCCCGGCACGGTCGTGGTCGGGCGCGACGGCTTCCCGCAGCTCCTGCGCGCGGAGTGGACCAAACTGCGTACGGTGCGCCGCTGGGGCCTCACCCTGCTGGCCGCGGTCGTGGTGACCGTACTGATCTCCCTGTTCTCCGCGTCCAGTTCGGGCCTCCAGGTCGAGGGAGGCGGCGGTTCGTCCGCGGCCGACCGCCCGGCCAGGCACGTCCGTGACGACTTCACCTTCGTGCACCGCACGCTCCCCGCCGACGGCAGCGTCACGGCGCGGGTGACAGGACCCACCGGCGCGGGCCCCGACCGGGCGCCCGAGTGGGCCAAGGCCGGGGTGCTCGTCAAGGAGAACACCGAGAGCGGCTCCGACTACGCGGCGCTGATGGTCACCCCGGGGCACGGGGTCCGCTTCCAGAGCGACTTCACCCGCGACGTCGCGGGGGGCGACGCGTCCGCCGACACGCCGCACTGGCTGCGGCTGACCCGGGCGGGCGCCACCGTCACGGCGTACGCGTCGGACGACGGCCGCGACTGGAGGAAGATCGGCACGGCCGGAATCGGCACGGCCACGGGCGCTGTCCCGGTCGGCCTCTTCGTGGCGTCGCCCAACGTGCAGTCCATGCAACGCCAGTTCGGCAACGTCTCGATCGACGACCGCCCGTCGCGCTCGACCGCGCGCTTCGACGAGGTGACGGTCAAGGGCGCGAAGAGCGGCGCCGACTGGAAGCGGACCGACATCGGCCAGGGCGGCGGCGGTCAGGGCAAGGGCGAGCAGGGTGAACTGGTCCGCACCGGCGGGACGTTCACGCTGACCGGCTCCGGCGACATCGCCCCCGGCGCCCCCGTGCAGCCCGACCTCGTCGCGACCGCCCTGAACGGCTCGCAGCTCGGCCTCGTCCTGATCGCCGCGCTCGGCGTCCTGTTCATCACCGCCGAGTACCGGCGCGGCATGATCCGCACGACGTTCGTGGCCAGTCCGCGGCGCGGCCGGGTGCTGGTCGCCAAGGCCGTGGTGATCGGCGCGGTGGCCTTCGCCGCCGGGCTCGTCGCGTCGCTCGCCTCGTACCTGCTCAGCATGCCGGTGCTGCGGGCGAACGGTCACGAGCCGCCGCGGTTCCCCGACTTCTCGCTGACCGACGGCCCCGTCCTGCGCGCGGTGTTCGGCACCGCTGCCCTACTGGCCCTGATCGCCGTGCTCGCCCTGGCGCTGGGCGCGCTGCTGCGCAACACCGCCGCCGCGATCACCACCGTCGTCGTGGTGATCGTGCTGCCGCTGATCCTGGTCAGCATGCTGCCGCTCGGCCTGTCGCAGTGGCTGCAACGGCTCACGCCCGTCGCGGGGTTCGCGATCCAGGAGACGACTCCGCGCCACGACCAGGTGGCGAGCCTGTGCCTCCCGGAGGACGGCTGCTATCCGCAGGGCGCGTGGACCGGCTTCGCGACGCTGGCCGCGTACGCCGTCGTGACGCTCGGCGTCGCGGTGTGGCGCGTCCGGAAGCGGGACGCGTGAAGGGCGGCCGCGGTGTGCGCGCACCCGAGGGACGCGCGCTCGGCACCATCCATGCCGAGTGGACCAAACTCCGTACCCTGCCCAGCACTTGGTGGCTCCTGTTCGCCGTGGTGGCCCTGACCGTCCTCGCGGGCGCGGCCACCGCCGCGTCGCTGACCGCCGGGGACTGCCCGGTCCCTGCCGACTGCCACGAGGACACCGTGAAGCTCAGCCTCACCGGGGTCTGGCTCGGCCAGGGCGCCGTCGTCGTCCTGGCGGTGCTCACGATGAGCGGCGAGTACGGCACGGGCACCATCCGTACGACGCTGACGACGGAGCCGGGCAGGGTGCGGCTGCTGGCCGCGAAGGCCCTGGTGCTGTGTGCCCTGACCGCGGCGGCCAGTGCCGTCGGGGTGCTCGGCTCCCTCCTGGCGGGACGGATGCTGCTGGCCGCCGACGGCTTCGCGACACCGGGCCTCGCGGAGGGTCCGACCCTGCGCGCGGCCGCCGGCACGGTCCTCTACCTCACGCTGGCCGCCCTGATCGGCCTGGGCGTGGCCACCGCGCTGCGCGACACGGCCGGTGCCGTCACCGCGGTCCTCGGCCTCTTCTACGCCTTTCCGCTCCTGGCGGGGCTGCTCGCCGATCCCGACTGGCAGGAGTACGCCCGGCGTGCGGCGCCCGCGACGGCCGGGCTGGCGATCCAGTCGACGCTCGATCTGGACCAGCTGCCGATCGGGCCGTGGGCGGGGATCGGGGTGCTCGCCGCGTACGCGGGCGCGGCGCTTCTCGCGGGCGGGGCGGTGCTGCGGATGCGGGACGCGTGAGGCGGCGGGCGCGGGTGAGGCGGGCGTACGGATGAGGCGAGGCCGCCTACGGATGAGGCGGCGTGCGAGCGGGGCCCGTTACAGGTGAGGGCGCGGCCGGGACTTAGGTCCTGAGCCGCTCCTCCCCCATGGACAGCCCCCGAACTGCTGTGATCTCATCCGTCCGGGCGGATCGATCGACCTTCGGCGTGGATCGTCGGACCAGCCACGCT
The DNA here is from genome assembly GCF_044544025.1 of Streptomyces sp. NPDC055243. Classification (NCBI taxonomy): domain Bacteria; kingdom Bacillati; phylum Actinomycetota; class Actinomycetes; order Kitasatosporales; family Streptomycetaceae; genus Streptomyces; species Streptomyces sp. NPDC055243. Next base: position 21,619 of record NZ_JBITWR010000022.1, on the reverse strand, counting down.
GATCGGCAGGCGATCCCTGTGTGCAGCATGTGACCGGCCACCGTCCTGGCCCGCGCGCCCGTGGGCCGGTCATCGCACGTCTCCGCTCAGGCCCGAAAGACCCCCACACATGCAGAAGACCAAGTCCGCGCTCTGGGAGTTCCTCCAGGGCCTCGGCAAGACGTTCATGCTCCCGGTGGCCCTGCTCGCGTTCTGCGGCATCATGCTGGGCATCGGCTCGTCGCTCTCCAGCGACGCCGTCACCGACAACCTCACCTTCCTCCAGGGCGATGGCTTCCACCTCGTCTTCACGTGGATGGCCAGTACGGGCCTCGTCGCCTTCAAGTTCCTCCCGGTGATGTTCGCGATAGCCATCCCGCTGGGCCTCGCCCGCGAGGACAAGGGCGTCGCGGCCTTCTCCGGCTTCGTCGGGTTCGCCGCGATGAACCTGGCGGTGAACTTCTACCTCACCGCCAAGGGCGTGGACCTCGAGGACGAGAAGGCCATCGCCCACTACGGCATCGCCGACGTCATCGGCATCCAGTCCATCGATACGGGACTGCTCGGCGCCGTCGCTGTTGGCATCGTTGTCAGCGTGCTCCACCAGCGGTTTCGTGCTCAGCGGATGCCGGACGCGCTCGCCTTTTTCGGCGGCCTGCGGTTCGTTCCGATCATCTCGACGCTCGTACTCAGCCTGCTAGGCCTGCTGATCCCGCTGGTGTGGCCGACGTTCAACGGCTGGATCACGGATCTGGGGCGCGCGATCGGTCACGCGGGTGTCTTCGGCCCGTTCTTCTTCGGCATGGGCGAGGTGCTGCTCCGTCCGATCGGCCTGCACCACATCCTCGTGGCGATGTTCCGCTTCACCGACGTGGGCGGTTCGGGCGCGGTCTGCGGCGATCAGGTCTCCGGCGCGCTGAACCTCTTCTACGCGCAGCTCAACTGCGCGAACCCGCCCGGTGACGCGGTCACCAGCGCCACCCACTTCCTGTCCCAGGGCAAGATGGCGGTCTACCTCGGCGGGCTGCCGGGCGCGGCCCTGGCGATGTACCACTGCGCGAACAAGAAGATGCGCCCCGAGATCAAGGCCCTCCTGATCTCCGGCGTCGTCGCGTGCGTCGTCGGCGGCATCACCGAACCGCTGGAGTTCCTGTTCCTGTTCATCGCCCCGTGGCTGTACCTGATCCACGCGGTCCTGGTCGGCCTCGGCTTCCTGACGGCGGCCGTCCTCGGGGTGTTCATCGGCAACACCGACGGCAACGTCATCGACTGGCTCGTCTTCGGCGTCCTCCAGGGCACGACCACGAAGTGGTACCTGATACCGGTCATCGCCGCGGTGTGGTTCGCCGTCTACTACTTCCTCTTCCGCTGGGCCATCACCCGCTTCGACCTCAAGACGCCGGGCCGCGACGAGCCTGCCCCTGAGGGGACCGAGGAGGAGTCGTCGTCCCAGGACGAGGCCGCGGCTCCGCGCGAACTGATCGCGGGGAAGTACGACGCCGTGGCGATCCTGGAGGCGATCGGCGGCGCCGGGAACATCCAGTCCCTCGACAACTGCATCACCCGCCTGCGCATGACGGTCGCGGACGCCGAACAGGTCGACGAGCCGCGCCTGAAGAAGCTCGGCGCGGTGGGCGTCATCAAGCTCGACGCGCACAACGTGCAGGTCATCATCGGCCCGCAGGTGCAGTCGGTGAAGGACGCCATCGCGTCGTTGACGCGGGTGGGCTGAGCGATGGGGCACTCCTTCGATTTCGACACTCCGGTCGACCGGCACGGCACGTGGTGCACGCAGTGGGACTACGTGGAGGACCGCTTCGGCGTCCCGGACCTGCTGCCCTTCACCATCTCGGACATGGACTTCGAGACGGCGCCCGCGGTCCTCGCGGCGCTCCGCGGCCGGCTCGACCACGGCGTGCTCGGTTACTCCCGCTGGCGCCAGGCCGACTTCCTCTCCGCGATCGTCGACTGGTACGGCACACGCCACGCGACCGAGGTGGACCCGGAGTCGATCGTCTACGGCCCGTCCGTGATCTACCAGGTCGCCCGGCTCCTGCGCCTGTGGTCACGCCCCGGCGACGGGGTCGTGGTCCACACACCGGCGTACGACGCCTTCCCCAAGACCATCGCCGCCAACGAACGCCGCCTGCTGGGCTGCCCGCTCGACGACTGGACGGAGCTGGAGCGGCTCCTCGCCCTCCCGGACACGGCGGTACTGCTGCTGTGCTCGCCCCACAACCCCACGGGGCATGTGTGGACGGAAGGAGAGCTGGACCGCGTCGCGGCCCTGTGCGCGCGGTACGGCGTGGCGGTGATCAGCGACGAGATCCACTCGGACCTCGCGCACCCGCCGCATGTCCACCGCCCCTGGGCCCTGCACGGCGGCCGGGGCGACCGCTGGGCGATCGTGACATCGGCGTCGAAGTCCTTCAACATCCCTGCCCTGACGGGCAGTTACGGCATCATCGGCGACCCCACGACACGCGACGCGTACCTCCACCACCTCAAGGAGGCGGACGGCCTGTCGTCCCCGGCGGTGCTTTCCCTGGTGGGCCACATAGCGGCGTACCGAGAGGGAGCCCCGTGGCTGGACTCCCTGGGCACGTACCTGCGCGGCAACCTCCACCTGGTGGCCGACCGCCTGAACACGGCGTTCCCACCCCTGACGTGGACCCCACCCCAGGCGGGCTACCTGGCCTGGATCGACATACGCCCCTTGAACATCGACGACGAGGCCCTACAACGCGAACTGATCGAAACCCAAAAGACAGCGATCATGCCCGGCACGACATACGACTCCCCCGGCCACCTACGCCTGAACGCCGGCTGCCCACGAACCAAGGTCGAACAGGGGGTCACGGCTCTGATCGAGGCGGTGCGGGCGCTCCAGCGGAGGGACGGCGCCGTCTGAGCTGTGGGGCCGGGAGCTGGAGGGGAGCTGAGGGCCGCTTCAGTATGCGCAGGTCAGACCGTTCTCCTTGAGGCTGCCCGCCCTCTCCCATTGGTACAGTCGCCAGGTTCATCCCCCTTGCACCCGGGAGACCCGCGCCATGGCCGTCGACGAACTCGACACCCGCATTCTGCGTCTCCTCCTGGAGCAGCCCCGCACCAGCGTCCGTGAGTACGCGCGTGTGCTCGGCATTGCCCGTGGCACCCTTCAGGCGCGGCTCGATCGGCTTGAGCGGGACGGGGTGATCACCGGGACGGGGCCTTCGCTGTCGCCTGCCGCGCTCGGGCATCCGGTGCTTGCCTTCGTGCACATCGAGGTCACCCAGGGGCATCTCGATGAAGTGGGGGACGCTCTTGCTGCCGTGCCGGAGATCATCGAGGCCTTTTCCATCACCGGTGGTGGTGATCTCCTGACCCGCGTGGTCGCCCGGGACAACGGGCACCTGGAGGACGTGGTCCAGCAGCTGATCCAGATGCCGGGTGTGGTCCGTACCCGTACGGAGATGGCTCTGCGCGAGCGCGTCCCGCACCGGCTGCTGCCGCTCGTCGAGTCGATCGGGAAGGCCTCGGCCTCTGCCTCCGCCCCCGCCTCCGCCGTGCAGCGGTGAGCTGCGGCTTTGGCATGCTGGAGGGCATGAGCACCCTCGGCAAGACCTCGGTCATCTTCGATCTCGACGGCACTCTCGTGGACAGCGAGCCCAATTACTACGCGGCACAGCGCGGGCTGCTCGCCGAGCACGGAGTGGACTACACCTGGGCCGAGAACGAGCAGTTCGTAGGCATCAGCACCCAGGAGAGCCTCGCCATCTGGAAGGAGCGGTACGGGATCGACGTACCGGTGGCCGAACTGCTCCCGGAGCTCGACCGTCGCTACCTGGAGCTGGCCCGCGCCGACACGCACGTCTTTCCGGAGATGCGGAAGTTCGTGGAGCGGCTGCACGGTGCGGGGGTGCCGATGGCCGTGGCCTCCGGGTCGTCCCGCGCCGCCATCGAGGCGATCCTCTCCGGCACCGGCCTCGACGCACTCCTGACCACGTTCGTCTCGGCCGACGAGGTCGCGCACGGCAAGCCCGCGCCCGACGTCTTCCTGGCCGCCGCCGCGCTCCTCGGCGCGGACCCGGCCGACTGCGTGGTCCTGGAGGACGCCGCTCCGGGGGCGACGGCAGCGCACGCCGCGGGCATGCGCTGCATCGCCATCCCCTATGTCACCGCCCACGCCGACCAGCCGGCGTTCGCGTCGGCGGGGCTCCTGCTGCGCGGCGGGCAGGCCGAGTTCACGGCGCAGGCGGCTTGGGACCACCTGGCTGCTCTGTCGCGGTCGTAGCCGTTGCTGTTGCTGTTGCTGTTGCCGTAGCTGTGGCTCGGGCTCGCTCCGTCAGTTCCGTTCTTCTGATCTTGCCCGTCGCCGTGAGCGGCGGTTCGTCGAGGATCTCCACCACGTAGGCTGGCGTGCGAGCGGCTCCTCAGCGTTGGGGACCGCCTTGGGGACCGCCTTGGGGATCGACTCCGAGCAGGTGCAGGAACATGGCGGTCACATCGCGCACGGCCGCGTCGTACGCATCCGGGTCCGCCGCCGTGAGCCGGGCGAACTGGATGCTCATGCCGCCGACCGCGCGGGCCACGGCGAGCGGATCGGCGACCGGCCGGGCCCTGCCCTCGGCGGCGAGCCGCCGGATGTAGCGGGCGGACCGGTGGATCGGGCGCTCCTGGGTCTCCTCCCACAGCGCGCGCACGTCCTCGTCGTTCTGCGCCTGCTGCTCCAGCAGACGCAGCAGCGGCAGGTGTTGGGCGTACGCGGCGATGAAGGCGGCCGTGGACGCCCCGGCGACCTCGCGCGCGTCGTCCAGGTCGACGCCCGGCACGTCCTGCGCGGCGAGGAACGCGTCCCGTACGCGCGCCGCGAGGACGCGGAAGATCTCCTCCTTGGACGCGAAGTACACATAGAAGCCCGCCCGGGAGACCTCCGCCTCCGCCGTGATGTCGGCGATGGTCGTCGCGCCGTAGCCACGCCGCGCGAACACGGCCTCGGCGGCGTCCAGGAGCCGCCCGCGGGCCGGGGCGTCGCTGCGGTCGCGGGCGGTGCGGGTCGCCCAGGGCTGCTGTTGATGTCGTGCCACGCGGCGAGCTTATTGACGTTGACGCCAATGTCAATAAGCATGGCGGCGCCGCACACTTCAGGAGGGCTTCATGGGTTCTGCCGCCGTGCTCGTCGCCAACCGCGGGGAGATCGCCGTCCGCGTCCTCCAGGCCGCCGCGGATGCCGGACTGCGCACCGTCGCCGTGTACGCCGATGACGACGCCGCCGAGCGGCACGTCCAACTGGCCGATGAGGCACAGCCTTTGGGCGGCACGGGTCCGGCCGCCTATCTGGACGCGGGCGCGGTGCTCGCCGCGGCCCGGCGCTCGGGGTGCGAACTGGTCCACCCCGGCTACGGGTTCCTCAGCGAGGACGCGGACTTCGCGGCGCGGTGCGCGCAGGCCGGGCTGCGGTTCGTGGGACCCTCCCCCGAAGTGCTGGGCCTGTTCGGCGACAAGGCACGCGCGCGTGCGCTCGCCGTGCGCCTCGGAGTGCCCGTCCTGGCGGGCACACAGGGGCCGACGAGCCTGGCCGAGGCCGCCGATTTCCTCTCCGGGCTCGGCCCTTCGGGCGCGGTGATGGTGAAGGCCATCGGAGGCGGTGGCGGGCGCGGCATGCGCGCCGTGCGGCGTCCGGACGAGCTCGCGGACGCCTGGGAGCGCTGCCGCTCGGAGGCCCTGCAGGGGTTTGGGCGCGCGGAGTTGTACGTGGAGGAGCTGCTGACCGGCGCCCGCCACATCGAGGTCCAGATCCTGGGCGACACCACCGGCGAGGTCACCCACCTCTGGGAGCGGGACTGCAGTGCCCAGCGCCGCCACCAGAAGCTCGTCGAGATCGCCCCGGCGCCCGGCCTCGCCGCGGACGTACGGGAGAAGCTCGTGTCCGCCGCTCTCCGGATGGCTCGCGAGTGCGGCTACACCGGCCTCGGCACCTTCGAATTCCTCGTACTGGGCGAGGAGTTCCACTTCATCGAGGCGAATGCGCGCCTCCAGGTCGAGCACACGGTCACCGAGGAGGTCACGGGCGTCGACCTGGTGGTGACCCAACTGCGCCTCGCCGCAGGCGATTCGCTGGCGTCACTGGGCCTCGCGGGACCTCCGCCGCAGCCGCGCGGCTACGCACTCCAGGCACGCGTCAACGCCGAGTCCCTGGCGCCCGACGGCACCGCGCTGCCCTCCACGGGCACACTCACCCGCTTCGACGTGCCGACGGGCCGGGGGGTGCGCGTGGACGCCGCGGCGCGCAACGGAGCGGAGATCGGGGCGCGTTACGACTCCCTGCTCGCGAAGGTCATCACGCACACACCGCACGGGGACTTCGCGGCGGTCTGCGAACGCGCGTCCCGCGCGCTCGCGGACTTCGCGGTCGAGGGCGTACGCACCGGAATCCCGCTGCTCCGGGCCCTGCTCGCCCACCCGGGCTTCACGGCGGGCGGCGCGCACACGGACTTCGTGGCCGAGCACATCGCGGAGCTGCTGCCCGACGAGCCGCCGCGGGCGGTCCCGGGTGACGCGACGATCACCGCCCCCATGACCGGGACGGTCGTCACGGTCGATGTGGCGGTGGGTGAACAGGTCGCGGCAGGGCGGCAGTTGCTCGTGCTCGAAGCGATGAAGATGGAGCACGTGCTGCGTGCGGAGGCCTCCGGAACCGTGACCGCCCTCCACGCGCGCGTGGGCGACACGGCGGCGGAGGGCCACCCCCTGGTGACGGTGGACGCGTCGGCGGCGGGCGAGGCGGCGACGGCCCACGCCGAGGAATCCGCGAACCCGGACGCCATCCGCCCCGACCTGGCCGAGAGCCTGGCCCGGCACGCGTTCGGCCTGGACGAGCACCGCCCCGAAGCCGTCGCCAAGCGCCACCGCATCGGGCGCCGCACGGCACGCGAGAACATCCAGGACCTGTGCGACGACGGCACGTTCACGGAGTACGGGGCGCTGGCGATCGCCGCCCAGCGCCGTCGCCGCTCCCTGGACGATCTGATCGCATCGACGCCCGCCGACGGCATGGTCACCGGCACGGGGCGGATCGACGGCGTGCGGTGCGTGGCGATGTCGTACGACTACACCGTGCTCGCCGGCACCCAGGGCCTGCAGAACCACCGCAAGACGGACCGCATGCTCCAGCTCGCCGAGGAGCGGCGGCTGCCCGTGGTGCTGTTCGCGGAGGGCGGCGGCGGGCGCCCCGGCGACACCGACACGACGTCCGTGGCGGGGCTCGACGTGGCGACGTTCCATCAGATGGGGCGGCTGAGCGGTCGGGTGCCCCTGGTGGGCGTCGCGTCCGGGCGGTGCTTCGCGGGCAACGCGGCCCTGCTCGGCTGCTGCGACGTGGTGATCGCGACGCCGGAGGCGAGCATCGGGATGGGCGGCCCCGCGATGATCGAGGGCGGCGGCCTCGGCGTGTACCGCCCCGAGGAGGTCGGCCCGCTCTCCGTCCAGGTGCCCAACGGCGTCGTGGACATCGCGGTGGCCGACGAGGCCGAGGCGGTGCGGGTGACACGGAAGTACCTCGCCTACTTCACCTACGACCCCGGGAAAGCCGGAAGTTGGGACGCGCCGGACCCGCGGCTGCTGCGCCACGCCGTCCCGGAGAACCGGCGCCGCGCCTACGACGTGCGGGCCGCGATCGAGGGCATGGCCGACACCGACTCGGTCCTGGAACTGAGGGCAGGCTTCGGAGCGGGCATCATCACCGCTCTCGTACGCGTCGAGGGCCGGCCGATGGGGCTGCTGGCCAACAACCCCGGGCACCTGGGCGGGGCGATCGACCGCGACGCGGCGGACAAGGCGGAACGCTTCCTGCGGCTGTGCGACGCGTTCGGGCTGCCCGTCGTCTCGCTCTGCGACACACCGGGTTTCATGGTCGGCCCGGACGCCGAACGGACGGCGACCGTGCGGCACTTCTCCCGGCTCTTCGTGACCGGCGCCCAACTCCGGGTCCCGCTGGTGAGTCTGGTGCTGCGCAAGGCGTACGGGCTCGGCGCGATGGCGATGATGGGCGGCTCCACGCGTGCCCCGGTGGCGACAGCGGCATGGCCCAGCGGCGAGTTCGGGGGGATGGGGCTCGAAGGCGCCGTCCGTCTGGGCTACCGCAAGGAGCTGGCCGCGATCGCCGATCCCGAGGAGCGGCAGCGGGTGTTCGACGCCCATGTCGCCGAGTTGTACGAGCACGGCAAGGCGGTGAATGCCGCGGCCGCGTTGGAGATCGACGCGGTCATCGACCCCGCGGAGTCGCGGAGTTGGATTCTGGCGGCGTTGGAGGGTGCGGGCGGGGCGCGGCCGTGATCGGCCCGACCCGGGGCTGCCGTCAGTACAAGACCCCCCCCGTACAAGACCCCTCCGTACAAGATCCCTCAGTACATGATCCCCACGAGGCCGTCCCCCTGCTCGGCGCAGACGAGTCCGCCCGCGCAGCAGGAGCCCCAGCCACCGGACTCGGGCCCGACGAGGGTCACGCGCTCCCAGCGCTCCGTCGTCGGCGTCGCCCGTGAGAGGCGCAGGCCGAGCTCGTCCACCGCCATCTCGGCGAGGGGCGGGCCGCCGGGCGGTGCACCGGCCCATGGCAGCACGGCCACGATCTCGGCGGCGGGATAGCCGAACAGGTCGATGTCGTCCCAGGCCACCGGTGTCGCCTCGGGGCCGTCCGCCTGCCCGTCCGGCTGCCTGCGCGCCTGGATCTCCACGCGGGCCAGCCGGTCGGTGGCTCCGGGCCCGCCGCCCCCGAATCCCAGGACGACGCCGTCGAGCTCGGCGTCGAAGTTCCACTCGGGCTCGAAGAGGAGGCCGCCGAGCCAGGCGTCGTGCGCGTGCCGAAGCTCCGCGTACTGGTCCAGGGTCAGCCCCATGCACTGGCGGTGGTGCGTGACCCTGTCGGGCGGCAGCAGTTCAAGGACCTCGCCGGGAGTCATCCCGAACTTCAACAGTCCAGCCCCGCCCGGCAGTTCCACGCCGACTTCTCGCAACAACTCCAACATTGCACCATTGTTCACCCGTTGACCCAGGTGGCAAGGCTGTTGACGAGATCACACAGAAACCGGTTGCGCGGTCAGCGGTCGGTCAACGGTCAGCGGTCAGGACTGGGGACGGCTGCCGTGGTTGGCCGCGTGCTTGCGGCGTGCCTTCTTCTTGCGGCGTCGCTTCGATGACATGCGCTTCCCCTCTCGCCAGGTGCGCCAAGTTCACCTTGAGTGATATTTGGCATTTCGGACGTTTTCCACCGTTTCACAGAGCATCCCGACCGGCGACTGGACTCACCCGCATGCAAACAGATTGTTCACAACAAAGCATTGACAGCATGATGTGCGTCCTTCACGCTGAAGGCATGTCACCGACATCGACACCGGAACCCCGGCCCGACGAGACCGACCCCTTCAGCCCCACGCACCCCGACCAGGTGCGAGCGGGCCGCGCCCCCGCCTCGCTGTTCCGCATCGCCGAGCGGCACGCGGCCACCGACGAGCAGCGGTGGCGGCAGGTGAACTCCAGGATCATCAGCCCCCATGAGGCCGTACGCATCGTGACGTTCCTGATGACCGGGATCGCCCAGCCCGCGGAGGGCGAACCGGAGGTGGACCACGCGGACATCACCGCGGCGCTGACGCTCATGCCGGCGGCCCGCGGCGAGATGGACGACGTGGAGTCCGCGCTCCTGCAGATGGCACGCGGTCGCGGCATGACCTGGCCGCAGATCGCCTTCGGCCTCGGCCTCGGCACTCCGCAGGCGGCGCGACAGCGCTACGAGCGGTTGGTGGGCCGTACGGCGCCGCTCGATCCGGAGGTCACCCCTCCGAGCAAGTGAGTCCGCGCCCCTGCTCGGGAGCCCCACCCCCGGGGACGTGGGTTCCTCCGTCGGTCCGGCAGCGGCTACTGCCCCCGGCCCGCATGCCGGAGCCACACATAGCTGACGGGCTGCGGGGCGTTCCACTCCGCGGCGGGGGCGGGCTCGACGGGGAGGAATCCGGCCCCGCGGTAGCAGCGCAGGGCGGGGGCGTTCTCCGGGTGGACGCGCAGGAAGATCTCCGGGTGGCCGGCCCGCAGTGCCTGCTGGATCAGCCCCCGCACAAGACGCCGCCCGACGCCCCGCCCACGGGCTCCCGGCGCCACGATGATCCGGGCGAGCTCCGCCTCGTCCTCCTCCTCGTCGTCGCGCCACACCTCCCCGTAGCCGAGGAGCGCCTCTCCCTCGACCAGCACGTGGCCCCGCACGTCCCCGTCCAGCTGCCAGTCGGCGACCACCCGGGCGTCCACGGGAAAGGCGCGCAGTCCGCACCACAGGGCCACCTCACCGGCGGAGGCCGGCCAGCTCGCCACCGTGCCGGCATCCGCCACGGCGAACGGTCGAAGCTCCATGTACGATCGCTCCCGCCATGCAGATGAATGCCAATTACACCAGTCTCGTCGCGGTCGGCGACTCCTTCACCGAGGGCATGTCGGACCGCCTGCCCGACGGCAGCTACCGCGGCTGGGCCGATCTGCTCGCCGCCCGGATGGCTGCCGCCTCCCCCGGTTTCCGGTACGCGAACCTCGCGGTGCGCGGGAAGCTCATCGGCCAGATCGTGGACGAGCAGGTGGACGTCGCGGCCGCCATGCAGCCCGATGTGATCACCCTGGTGGGCGGCCTCAACGACACGCTGCGCCCCAAGTGCGACATGGTCCGCGTACGCGGCCTCCTGGAGGAGGCGGTCGAACGCCTCGCCCCCGCCTGCAAGCAGCTGGTCCTGATGCGCAGCCCGGGCCGGAGCGGGCCCGTGCAGCAGCGTTTCCGCCCCCGCATGGAAGAACTCTTCGTCCACATCGACGACTTGGCGGCACGGCACGGCGCCACGGTCGTGGACCTGTACGGATCGACCGTGCTCAGCGACCAGCGCATGTGGGACGTGGACCGTCTGCACCTGACGGCCGACGGGCACCGCAGGGTGGCCGAAGCGGTGTGGCAGTCCCTCGGCTACGACCCCGAGGACGACTGGCAGGCCCAGCTCCCGGACACCGTCCCCCCGAACTGGGCGGCACGCCGCGTGGCCGACGTCCGCTTCACCAGGCAGCACCTCGTCCCCTGGATCATCCGCCGCCTCACAGGCCGCTCCTCCGGCGACGGCCTCCCGGCCAAGCGCCCGGATCTACTGCCGTACGAGGACCCGTTCGCGTAAGCGCGCTACGTACTCTCCCTGGCCGTGTCCGCGAACTGGGCCAGGCTCTGGGACAGGGCTTCCAAGCTGCGGTCGAAGGTTTGCATCTGCTCGCTCGTGACGGTTGCCGGGACGGAGCCCGCGCTCCATCGCGCGATGAGCGTCAGCGGTTCGGCGACCAGGTCCGTCGTCCGCACCGCCTGGCGGTAGACCCGGCGGGGCCCGGCCAGCATCAGGATCGCGTGCTTCGTGATGAGCTCGTGGTACTGGGCGTCGATGGCGGTGACCCGGGCGCGCGCGGTCGTGGCGTCGAGTGGTTCGTAGACGTCGGCCAGTCCCGTGCGGAAGTGCCGGCTGACGTCGGCCAGGGCCGTGCCGATCTCCGCCACCAGGGTGAGGTAGGCGAGGCACGCTTCCTGGCGGGCCTTGTTCTTGCTCAGCCGCGACGCGGACATCGACGTGACGAGCGCCGCCGCCCCGGTGGCCGTCGCCCCCACGGCCGCCCCGAGAATGGCCGCCAGTCCTTGATCCATCCCACGCCCCCCGTGAATCAGGCGTCACAGCATAGGTGGGCTCGGACTCGGGCGAACCATCCCAGGGGGCCTCGGCCAGGTCGCGCGGGCCCTACTCCTCCACCTCGTCCTCGAAGTGCAGCGCGATGGACTGCAGGACGTCCGCGGACGTCACGTCCGTGCGGCCCTCGTCGTGTGCTTCGGCCAGTTGTGCGAAGGAGAAGGCGAAGGCCGAGGTGATCTGCTCGATGACGGGGCTCAGCTCCCGGCCCACCACCTCGGCGACCTCGATGGGGGTCGCGTCGGCGGGGATTTCGATGCGCGGCAGCATCTCCTCGAGCATCGTGCCGACCGCGCCGCTGGGTTCGACCTCGCCGTCCGGGTTCTCCCTCACCTGTCGGCGCATCTCGATCGCCTCGGTCAGGATGCCGACGACTCTTTGGATGATCTCGCGCTGCTCCATGCATGAAGCCTAGACGTAGGCGGATCACCAGGACTTGCGGCACCGCGCGGGGCCCGGCGTCCGCCGGCTCCCGCGTGGTGCGCGACGACGGGAGCGGCGGACGGAGCGACAGCGGCTCAGCGGGCGAGGGCGGCGTCGAGCCAGGTCTGGATCTCGGCGGTGACCGGGTCGGTGATGTCGTCGAACTCCCGGTGCTTCTGGAGGAACTTCGCCACGTACGGGCAGATGGGCACGATCCGCAGCCCCGAAGCGCGGACGTCCGTCAGCGCCTCCCGCACGAGGATCGAGGCCAGGCCCTGACCGGCGAACGCGTCGTCGATCTCGGTGTGGAAGAAGACCCGCTGGTGATCGCGGTCGCGGTACGCGGTGAAGCCCGCGGCCTTGCCGTCGACCAGGATCTCGTAGCGGTGCCGGGGGTCCACGCGCCGGACGGCGGGGGCGGGAGGCGTGGGAGTGGCGTCGGGCGGGGTCATCGGGTGCCTTTCGGGTGGGGCGGGTTTCCGCGCGGGGCGAGGGTGGCGTTCGGCAGGGCGGGAGCGGGGATGCGCTCCCCGTCGTAGCCCTCGACGTGGCCGAAGCGGTCGGAGGCGTTCTGCCACGCCTCTCTGGCTTCGACGATGTCCTCGTGGGTGCGGCCGACGAAGTTCCACCACATGACGATCCGTTCCTCGAACGGGACTCCGCCGAGCAGGACGACCCGGGCGGGCGCGTCCGTCTCGTTCGTGAGCGTCAGGGTGGCGTGACCCGGGCCGAGGAAGCCCAGCTCCGCGGCGCGCAGGAGCGTTCCGGCCATGCGGACCGTCCCCTGGTCGACGAGCAAGCCGTGCTCGAAGCCGGTGGCGGTCTCCAGCGTCGTCGTCGCCCCGGGGTCGAGGACGAGTTCGGCGCCGAGCAGGGGCGTGAAGGTCGGCACCGGGGAGGTCTCGCCGGCGAGGGAGCCGAGGAACACCCGGACGTCCGCCCCGCCGACCCGGACCGCGGCCGGGACGTGGTGCCGGAAGTCCCGGGCGGCATGCCGGTGCTCCTCGGGGAGCGCCACCCAGAGCTGGACGCCGTGCAGGAGCGTGGTGTGCGGGGTCGAGACCTCGGTGTGGCTGATGCCCGAGCCGCCCGTCATCAGGTTCAGCTCGCCGGGCCGCACCATCGCGTGGCTTCCGAGGCTGTCGCGGTGCTCGATCTCGCCGCTGAAGAGCCAGCTCACCGTCTGGAGGCCGGTGTGCGGGTGGGGGGCGACGTCCATGCCGCCCGAAACGGCCACGTCGTCGGGACCGTAGTGGTCGACGAAGCACCAGGCGCCGATCAGCGTCCGGGACCGCTGGGGCAGGGTGCGCCGCACGGTCATCGCCCGCGGGCCCCCGAGGGGGACGTCCCTGGCCGTCAACACCTCGACGTACGGCGCGGGTTCCCCGTACTCGGAGGCCGCATGCCGCGTCTGCGCGGGATCCACCTCTGTGCCGCTCATCGCACACCCCTCACCCATGTGGTTTTATGTTCAACAAATGCTTCCGATACTACGCCCTGCCACCACCGACGAGTGGTTCCCCCTCGGGCGACGCTCCGTGCGTTTCCCGACGATACGCGGCCGCCGTACGGCTTTAACGTCCCCTGCGGACAAGCCGTTTCAGCGAACCAGAGCAGCAAACAAGTTGGTGGATGAAATGAACCAGCCCCTCACCTCGGTCAGGTGCACGGTCGACGCACAGGTCGGCGCCCCGCCGAACATCGCGGCGCCGGTGCCCGCGGAACTGCACTACGACCTGGCCGACCCCTGCGCCGTACGCCTCTCCCTCGGCGCACCCCTGACGAGCCCCGTCGACTGGGTGTTCGCCCGGGACCTGCTCGCCGAGGGCCTGCATCTGCCGACGGGGATCGGGGACGTGCAGGTCAGCCCCCTGCGCCTGGACCGTACGCACCGCGTGCGCATCACCCTCAGGTCCGCCACCGGGGTGGCGGTGGTCGACATCGACGCCGCCGAGACGGACGCGTTCCTGCGGCAGTCCTTCGCCCTGGTGCCACCGGGAACCGAGAGCGCGCACATCGACCTCGACCGCGCCGTCGCCGACGTCATGGGCCGCAGCGCCTGACGGAGACCCGGCGCCGCACGGCCCGGCGGATGAATTCCCGGCACGGCCCGCTCCCCCGCATTGTGCACTGCGAGAAAAGAACGGTGCGCTCCCGGTGGGGAAATCCGCCGGGGCTCCTGCCCGTTCCGCGGAAGCAGTGCGCTCTCAGGTCACCTTTGGTGCGCCGACGGGCAATTCGTCCCGCCCTTTCGCCTTTAGCTTTACGGCATCACCCCCAGGACCTCGTGTCCGACGGGGGCGTCCCACCGGGAAGTCCGGTGGGTGGCTGAGGCTTGAGGAGCTTTTTCATGTCGGATGTCGTGGAGCCGGTCGTGCCGGTGCTTGAGCCTGCGGCGGCCGCGTTCGCGGAGGCGACGGCGCGTCCCCCGTTCCTGTTCGACCTGGCGCCCGAGGAGGGGCGCAAGGCGGTCGACGACGTGCAGTCCGGTCCGGTGGAGCTGCCGGAGGTGGACGAGGAGTGGGTGACCGTCGAGGGCGGCCCGACGGGCCGTGTGCGGGCGCGGATCGTGCGGCCCGCGGGAGTGTCCGGGACGCTGCCGGTGATCCTCTACATCCACGGCGCGGGCTGGGTGTTCGGCAACGCGCACACCCATGACCGGCTGGTGCGCGAGCTGTCCGTGGGCGTGGGCGCCGCCGTGGTGTTCCCGGAGTACGACCTCTCGCCGGAGGCGCGGTACCCGGTGGCGATCGAGCAGAACTACGCGGTGGCCCGATGGGTCGTCGCCCAGGGCGCGTCGCACGGGCTGGACGGGGCGCGCCTCGCGGTGGCCGGGGACTCGGTGGGCGGCAACATGAGCGCCGCTCTGACGCTCATGGCCAAGGAGCGCGGTGACGTTCCGCTCCTGGGGCAGGTGCTGTTCTACCCGGTCACCGACGCGAGCTTCGACACCGGCTCCTACCGTCAGTTCGCGGAGGGCTACTTCCTGCGCCGGGACGGCATGCGGTGGTTCTGGGACCAGTACACGACCGACGAGAACGAGCGCGCGCAGATCACCGCGTCGCCGCTGCGGGCCACCACCGAGCAGCTGGCCGGGCTGCCGCCGGCCCTGGTCATCACCGGTGAGGCCGACGTGCTGCGCGACGAGGGCGAGGCGTACGCGAACAAGCTGCGCCAGGCCGGGGTGCCGGTCACCGCCGTCCGTTTCCAGGGCGTCATCCACGACTTCGTGATGCTCAACGCCCTGCGTGACACCCACGCCGCGGAGACGGCCATCGCCCTGGCCGTCAGCACCCTGCGCACGACGCTCGACGCGCGCTGACGCACCGCACCGCCCCCCTCTCCCCTCGACTCGCAGGAGCAGCACCCCTCATGGCCACTGAAGCCACCCCGACCGTCGTCCTCGTGCACGGCGCCTTCGCCGACGCCGCCAGCTGGTCAGGCGTCGTCACGGAACTGCAGACCCATGGCGTGCCCGTGGTCGCGCCGTCCAACCCGCTGCGCGGTCTGGCGTCGGACGCCACGTACATCGCCTCCGTTGCCGCCCAGATCGACGGGCCCGTCGTCCTGGTGGGCCACTCCTACGGCGGCGCGCTGATCACCGTCGCGGGCACCACACAGAACGTCGTCGGTCTCGTCTACGTCGCCGCCTACGCCCTGGAGGAGGGCGAGAGCCTCGGCGAGCTCCAGGGCCGCTTCCCGCTCTCGCCGCTGGTCAGCAATCTGAAGGAGGCGACGTACCCCGTCGCCGGTGCGGCGCCCGCGACCGAGGTCACCATCGCCCCCGAGGCGTTCCCGGCGATCTTCGCGGCGGACGTGCCCGCCGCCGTCACCAAAGTCCTCGCGGTGGCACAACGGCCGCTGGCGGCGGCCGCGTTCGAGGAGAAGGCCACCGCCGCCGCCTGGCACACCAAGCCCTCCTGGGCCCTGATCGCCGGCGCCGACCAGGCCATCAACCCCGACGTCGAACGCTTCGGCGCCCGGCGCGCCGGAGCCACCGTCGTCGAACTCGACGGCGCCTCCCACGCCGTCGCCGTCTCCCGCCCCAAGGACGTCGCCGCCCTCATCCTCGACGCCGTCCGCGCGACCGCCTGACCCCACCTCCCCGGCCGCGCGGCCCGCCTCCCCCGAGCGGTCCGCGCGGCCGGCCCCTCGCCGGGCCCGCACGAAGAACCCGCACGAAGAACTCGAAGGACTCGCGCTAGACGAAGGCGCCGCTGCCGCCGTTCGTCCCCGTACGCAGACTGCGCCACTCCCGCGGGGAAAGGCCGTACGCGCCGCGGAACACCCGGCTGAAGTGGGCGGGGTTGACGAACCCCCACCGCTGCGCCACGGACGACACGGACGGCTTGTCCCGTCCCCCGCGGGCCAGTTCGCGGGCGCACTCCTCAAGGCGGCGCCGTTGGATCAGCCGGCCGACGGTGACGCCCTCGTCCTCGAAGATCCGGTGGAGGTAGCGCACGGAGATGTGGTGCGCCTTCGCGATGTCCTCCGGGGAGAGGGCAGGATCGCCCAGCTTCCGGTCGATGTGGTCGCGGACGCGCGCCACCAGGTGGCCGCGCGAGCCGCCCGCGTCGGCACCCGCGTCCCGGGGCTGCTCGGCGACCAGGACGGCGAAGAGGTCGACGACGCTGGAGGCGAGCCTGCTCGCGGAGGCCGGGGCGTACGAGTCGGCGGAGTCGACCAGCGTCGTCAGGAAGGGCCTCAGGACCGCCGCGCATCCGCGATCGCTGCCGATCGCGGTGCCCGTGACGCGGCGCAGCTCCTCGTCGGGCAGGCCCAGCGCGCGGCGGGGGATGTGCACGGCACGGGTGGCGAACCGCTCCGGGTGCTCCAGGAAGTACGGGCGTGCGGTGTCGTGCACGAACAGGTCGCCCGGACCCGCCTCGGCCCGCCGCCCGTCCTGGGTCAGGCCGGTCCGGCCCGACACCTGCACGCCGATCACCACGAACCGGTCGGTGGAGCGTGCGATGTGTGACGCCGTCCGGCTCACCCGGTGCGCGTCCGCCTCCACGGTCGAGACACGGAGGAACCCCACCCGTGCGGTGACGATCCGGCCGTCGAACGGCCCCTTTCCGCCCGACGTCACGGCCACGGGCACCCGGCCCTCGGCCATCGTTTCGCGCCAGCGGCCGAGTCGGTCGTTCCCGGACACCGCGTCCGTGGTCAGCACCGGGCTCATCCGGCTCTCCTCTCCGTACGCGCCTCATGGCGGAGAGCTCGGATCCGCAGCGCACAGGAATCCGGGGCCGGTAGCCGGCGTCCGGTCCTGCGCGGATGTCCCGGGGGGCAACGCCGCCGCCCGGTTTCTCCGCCATGTCCAGACAATCAGCGCGCCCTGTCGTTCTCCAGGCAGAAAGCAGGCAGAAAGCGCTCGGACGGACCTACTTGACCTGCGACATCTCGGCGAGATGGCGCCGGGCGTCGGTGACGGCCTGCGGAGCGGCGTCCGGCCCCAGGGCGAGACAGCGGGTGAAGACCTCGCGCGCCTCCGCCGCCCGCCCGGCCGACGGCAGGAGGAGGCCCAGGCGGACGAGTTCGCTGCTCTCCTGCGTGGTGTTGCCGGCGTCGTGCCAGAGGTCCACCGCCATGTGGCGCTGCCCGACGGCCTCCTCCCACCTCTCCAGCTGAGCGAGGCTGTGGGCCATGCCCGAGTGCAGCCCCGGCCGCACGAAACCGGCGATGTGGGGGGCGATGCGGTCACCCGCCTGATCCAGGAAAGCGAGCGCGTCCCGGAAGGACGTCAGGGCGGCTTCGGCGCGGCCCTCCTCCGCCAGGATGAGGGCGTGGCCGTGCTGCGCGTTGAGGCTGCCGTGCAGGTCCCCGGCGGCTTCGAAGAGCCGGCCGGCCCGCTCCATGGCGCGGGCGGCCTGCGCGTACTCCGCCAGCTTGCGCAGCGCCCAGGCGCGGTAGAAGTGGGCCCACGCCTCCTGGGCGACGTCGCCCGCGCGCTCGGCGGCGGCCAGTGCCTCGGCGGACCGGTCGAGGCTCTCGCGGAAGCGGCCCTTGCACAGGAGCAGGGCCCAGGCGTGGTAGTTGAGCTGGGTCGCTTCGAGGAGCGGGTCGTCCAGGGCCCGCGCGGCGCGTACGGCGGTGTCGAAGACCTCGGGCCAGTGCCCCCAGAAGATCCACTGGTCGGAGAACCAGTGCAGCGCCTCGGCCACCTCCACCACCGTGGCGTGCTCGCCGTCCGCCGCGGCGGCGCGCAGCGCGGCCAGCCAGTTGACGCCCTCGGCCTTCAGCCACTGGAGCGCCTTGTCGGCGGACGACAGGTCGACCGTCCCCCGCCAGTCGGCGGCCGGTGCGCCATGGCCGGGTTCGAACCAGCGGCCCGCCACCACCGTGGTCTCCAGGAGCCAGCGGTACAGGTCCGCGCGGGCCCGGCGGACCTCCTCGGCGCTCTCCTCCGCCTCGAGCCGGGTCCGGGCGAACAGGCACAGCAGGTCGTGCAGGCGGTAGCGGTCCCGGTCGGTGCCCAGCAGCCCGACCTCGACCAGCTCCTCCAGGGTGTCCTCCGCGTCGTACAGCCGCTGACCGGTGAGCCGGGCCGCGGCCGCGGCGCTGGTGTCCGCCCCCGGTACGAGGGAGAGGCGCCGGAAGAGGCGCGCGGCGGTGGGCGTGAGCTGGCGGTAGGACAGGTCGAAGGCGGCGGACACGCGCAGGTCACCGGCGGCCAGGGTGTCGAGGCGCCGTTCGTCGAGCGCCAGCCGGTCGGCGAGCCGCCGAAGGGACCAGCCGGTGCGGGTGGCCAGCCAGTTGCCCGCCACCCGGAGCGCCAGCGGGAGATGCCCGCAGCGCCGCGCGACCTCGGCGAGGGCCTCAGGATCGGCGGCGGCGCGCTCCGCTCCGACCAGGGGGGTCAGGAAGGCGGCGGCCTCCTCGGCGCTCAGTTCGCCCAGCGGGAGGCGGTGCACGCTCTCCAGGCCCGTGAGCATGCGCCGGCTGGTCACCACGACCATCCCCGCACCGGCGCCCGGCAGCAGCGGGCGCACCTGGGCCTCGTCGTGGGCGTTGTCCAGGACCAGCAGGACCCGGCGGTCGGCCAGCGTCTGCCGGTACAGCGCCGGGTGTCCCCGCGGTCCGGCCTTCGCGAGGTCACGGTCGGCCACCTGGAACGCCTTGAGCACACCGAGCATGAGCTCGGCGGGCCCGGGCGGTTCGTCGTCCATGCCCCGCAGGTCGAGCACCAACTGCCCGTCCGGGAACCGGTCCGCGAGCATCCGGGCGGCGTGCAGCACCAGCGTGGTCTTGCCGGTGCCGGGTGGTCCGGAGACCGCGACCGTCACCGGGTGGGCGCCCGGACTCCGGGCCCCGCCGTCCCTCGCGAAGACCTCCCCGGCGGCGGACCGCTCCGCGAGTCCGAGGAGTTCCGCGATCTCCCGCTCCCGCCCGACGAAGTCGTCGATGCCGCGGGGGAAGGTCCTGACCCCCGCCGGGCTGTACCCCCTGCTGCGGCCGCTGCGGGCGACGGCGAGGAGCCGCTCCCGGTCCGCCTCGCTCAGCCCGAGGCCGTCCGCGAGGGCGGCCACCGTGCGCCGCTGCGGCGCGGCACGTCGGCCCCGCTCCAGATCTCCGATGCCCCGGACGCTGACCCCCGACGCCTCCGCCAGACCCTCCAGGGTCAGCGACGCCGCCAGCCGCAGCTCCCGCAGCGCGGCCCCGAACGCCCCGCGCTCACCGCTCACCGCTCACCTGATCCCCTCGCTCCGGCCACGCCCCCATGTCCCCCGGCGTGACCCTTGTGATCCTATGAGAGCTTTGCGGCGCCGCCGTCCACGGCGGGGGCGGCACGCATCCGGCGCCGCGGGCCCCACCGATCACCTCTGACCTGGAGGTTCCTACATCCCCTCGATGGTTCGGAGCCTGTAGGGACGCCCGGTAAACTCCGTCCACGTGACTGCCGCGCCTGCAAAGCCCCGTATCCCGAACGTCCTCGCCGGGCGTTACGCCTCCGCCGAACTCGCCACCCTCTGGTCGCCCGAGCAGAAGGTCAAGCTGGAGCGTCAGCTCTGGCTCGCCGTTCTGCGGGCGCAGAAGGACCTGGGGATCGAGGTGCCGGACGCCGCCCTCGCCGACTACGAGCGGGTCGTCGACGACGTCGACCTCGCCTCGATCGCCGAGCGCGAGAAGGTCACGCGCCACGACGTGAAGGCCCGCATCGAGGAGTTCAACGCCCTCGCCGGGCACGAGCAGGTCCACAAGGGCATGACGTCCCGCGACCTGACCGAGAACGTGGAGCAGTTGCAGGTCCGGCTCTCCCTTGAGCTGGTGCGCGACCGCACCGTCGCCGTGCTCGCGCGGCTCGGGAAGCTCTCGGGCGAGTACGCCGAGCTCGTCATGGCCGGCCGCTCGCACAACGTCGCCGCGCAGGCGACGACCCTCGGCAAGCGTTTCGCGACGACCGCCGACGAGCTGCTCGTCGCCTACCGCCGCGTCGACGACCTGCTGCGCCGCTACCCGCTGCGCGGCATCAAGGGCCCCGTCGGCACCGCCCAGGACATGCTCGACCTCCTTGGCGGCGACGCCGGGAAGCTCAGCGACCTGGAGCAGCGGATCGCCGGGCACCTCGGCTTCGACCGCGCGTTCACCTCGGTCGGCCAGGTCTACCCGCGCTCCCTGGACTACGAGGTCGTCACCGCCCTGGTGCAGCTCGCGTCGGGCCCCTCCTCGCTGGCCAAGACCATCCGTCTGATGGCCGGGCACGAGCTCGTCACCGAGGGCTTCAAGCCGGGCCAGGTCGGCTCGTCCGCGATGCCGCACAAGATGAACACCCGCTCCTGCGAGCGCGTCAACGGCCTCACCGTCATCCTGCGCGGCTACGCGTCGATGACCGGCGAGCTGGCGGGCGACCAGTGGAACGAGGGCGACGTCTCCTGCTCGGTCGTACGCCGTGTCGCCCTGCCCGACGCGTTCTTCGCGCTGGACGGGCTCCTGGAGACCTTCCTGACCGTGCTCGACGAGTTCGGTGCCTTCCCGGCCGTCGTCGCGCGCGAGCTGGACCGCTACCTCCCCTTCCTCGCCACGACCAAGGTCCTGATGGCCTCGGTGCGCGCGGGTGTCGGCCGCGAGGAGGCCCACGAGGCCATCAAGGAGAACGCCGTCGCCTCCGCCCTCGCCATGCGCGAGCAGGGCGCCGAGCGCAACGAACTCCTCGACAAGCTCGCCGCCGACTCCCGCATTCCGCTGGACCGCGCCGAGCTGGACGCGCTCATGGCCGACAAGCTGTCGTTCACGGGCGCGGCGAGCGACCAGGTCGCCGCCGTCATCGCCCAGATCGAGGCCGTGCTCAAGGAGCACCCCGAGGCCGCCGCGTACACCCCGGGCGCCATCCTCTAGTCGGCCGTCCAGGCCGTGGGGGGGGGGGGGGGGGGGCGCGCCGGGGCGCGGCGGGGGGGGGGGGGGGGGGCGGGGGGGGTGGTTGTGGTTTTTGTTTTGTTTGGGGGGGCGGGGTCGTCGGGGGGGGTGGTGGGGGTCTCGTTTATGGGGGGGGG
>NZ_JBITWR010000021.1:0-154164 GCF_044544025.1 Streptomyces sp. NPDC055243 | reverse complement strand
CCTCTGCCTCGCCAGACGCCGAGCAGACGTCCTCTTCGCCATGCTCCGCGACGGCACCTTCTATCAACCACCAACCCCGACTACCCCTTGACCAAAGTCATAGGGGCACCCCCCAGGGCTCCATTACCTCCGCCCATCACCGAACCATTAATAAGCCATCAGCTCGAACGCCTAACCCGATCACTCAGGGTGCCGCCGCCGAACGACGGACAACAGCGCCGAACGAACTCCGAATGCTGCTCCCAGGCAGACCGCCGGACTGGTCATGGACTCGACCAACGAACCCGCCGACCGGGCCAGTCCAGCAGTCACCGTCGCAGAGGGCCACTTACGCCCCGCCAGCAGCCTCCAGAGCGCCCTGTTCAGGCGGCCGGGCCGTCGACGTGTTCTTGGAGTGCTCTCGTTGCTGGGCAGCTGGAGTCTGCGGCTACCGGCTGCCGCTGGGCGAGAGCGGGCAACAGCGATCAGGCAGCCCGCGTGCGGGAAATCCCGGACGCCCGGCTCATAGATCGGCGCTTGCCCGGGTCGCACACCGCGGCCGGCGTTCTTCGCCATCTTTTGATTTGGATCACGCCAATCTGTACGTCTTGCCCCCCTCTGCAATTGAGTCGCCTGTTAAACGTGGTGCTCCCGTGCCCCACTAGGAGGGTGCGGCGGAGCATCGAGGGGGAAAGTGCAGAGAACTCGAATATCGCGTCTACGCGTTTCCATGGTGCTGCTTCCGGCGGTGCTGGCTGCATTGGTCGTGCCGCTCGGTAGCGCCCAGGCAGATGAGGCCGCCTCAGAGATCATCACCACCAGCGGGCCCATCGGGGCCAAGACTCCGGATCTCGCTGAGCTGAGGAAGCCCGGAGCCTGGGACAGGTACCTCAAGAAAGCCGCGGCTGCCGAGGCGCAGCCCATGGTGCCGCACGAAACGGTCGGGCCCGCGCGCTCTGGCGCACCCCGGTCGCCCGAGGAATCGGCGGTGCCCCCTGCGCGGCAGGACCCTGTATCCGCGCCACAGGTATCGCTGCCTGAGCCCTCTCACACCATGTCTAAGGTTGAGTGTCTCGAAGGTCTGGGGAGCAAGGAGTTCTTCATCAAGAGCCGCTTTGCCGTGTGCTCAGGACGCGAGTTCACCAACACGTGGTTCACGAACCGGGAACCGCTGGGGGTGAGCCATTTCACGGTACTGGCCATCGGGACCATTGCGAAGAACAGTCGCACCATGACCGTCACCTACCACTTCGTCGGCTTCAATGCTACGGGGCGGCAGAATGCGGCTGGTCTGGGTATCACGACGAGGGCGAAGATCGCGCAGAGCTGGCCGAGCACCGCGAAGTACAAGCTCGGCGGAACTGCCTTGCCCCTGAAGAAGACGTGGTCACAGCTCGTTGCTCTGGGCAGCTTCAAGCACACGGTTTACGCGGCCGCCGATCAGGGATCCAGCGGGTCCACGGACACCATATTTGCCGCCTACCAGCCCAACATCAAGTTGTCGCCCCCGCCAGGCTGGACCATCGGCCTGCCCAGCGACAGCGACATCTTCATGCTGCCGCCCCGCTGGGACAAGGCCACCTACCTGCCGAACAGAGCAAAGGGAGCAGCGGTCTTCAGCATGGTGACAGCGCTGAAGCTGAGCACAAAGCCGAGTGCTCCGGAGTGGGATGTGGCCAAGCACATCAAGCTGGCCTACACCAACCCGGGCGCGACTAAGCCCCCCTACAGCGGTAAGGAGCTCCCCGGAAATAGCGCAAATGCGCCGCTGACACGCCTACACAAAGATGCAACTCGCAGGAAAGAGAATCGCAACAGAGCAATCTACAACTGCAAGAAGTATTACGGGGCGGACTACACCGAGGGCGGCAGGAAAGAGTGCGATGAATTCCCCATGGCCACGGCGTACGAAGGTGCAGCCATGTCCAAGTATGATCCTCGGGCGCACCCGAAGAACTTCAGCGCAAAGCCCGTGGATGAGAAGGCGAACGGAGCAGCCGGAAATCTTTCCGCACAGTACTACGACAAGAACAGGATCCTGGACGGTCCGGATGACGGGTTCCTGGTGAAGATCACGTCCTGACGCGGCTATGAAGCCAGGGGTGAAGCTAGGCTACCCCCACCCCTGGCTTTCCGTATTTCAACTGTGCGGCCAGAACTGCAGGACGTAACGCTCCACCCCTTCCGGGACTCCGAGGCGCGCCGCCGCCTCCACCTCTCCGCGTCCACTGCAAAACGCCCTGATCTGCCACGTTTCGGAGCCATCTGACAACGTGATCGGTTCTGGCATCGGACCGCTGGCAACGCCTCGGGCTTCGAGTTTTCCCGACATGCAAGCAATCTTCGCGAGGGCAGTCTCCTCCCAGTCGCCAACCGGCTCCAACGGCTCTGAGTCCCACACTTCGATGACCAGCGTGGCGGTGTGCGTGTGGCCACCGCTGGTGAAATCGAGGCGGCCCGGACGCGACGTCAGGAAGGGACCACGCTCCCACCCTTCGGGAAACCCCACGGGAACTTGCCCGTCATCGAAATCTTGGAGGGCGAACCCGTAGAAGTCCACTTCCACCGGCGCCTCTTCGCGACTGAGCAGCTCAGGCATGCGTGAACCTCCGTGGCCCCTAGATGTCGCTCTCAACCTACCGGGCGACGCTGCCGGGAGATCGCTTGCGAGGAGCCGCTCCGTACCGTGCGACGATGCCGGCCGAAGAAGCACACGACGTATCTGCCCTCCGGACGGCGGACAACGGCGCGAGCTCCCGCCTCACCGCGGCAGCATCCTGAGGGACCCCACTTGCCGACCCTCCGCCCGTACAGGGATGCACTGTTGCTGATCTGCGGGTCCGCCCGCCGGGGTGCCGGACCGTCGCCCTTTCGGCGCCAGTCGCGGAGGATCTTCCCAGGTCTTCATTCGGGCGAAGACGTGCTCGACGCGTGCCCGAACTCGATTGTGTGTCCTGTTGTGCTCTCGTTTCCAGTCGGGCAACTCCCTGCCCGGGGCGCGACGGTAGGGCGTAAGGAGCCCGGTGCCGGGATAGCCACCGTCGGGCCATGGCCAGAGTCGTCCCGACAGCAGCCCTCGCTCTGGACTCCGCCCATGCCTTGCAGTCGATTCGGTTGCCGGACAGAGATGCTCCGACCACGACCACCGGACGGGTATCGGCGTCGATGACGAGATGGTGGTTGGTCGAGTACCGGTGAGCCGATCGATATAGTCCTCGACCTTCGACACGGGCGTCTTTGCGCACCAACTCTCAGTCACCGCACCCCTCTCAGAGAGCCGTCCCCTCTCAGCAGAGTAGCGCGCCTGTCTGACAACGCCGGGCGAACTGCATGGCGAAGGAGCCTCCCTGGCTTGGGAGGGGCCTCTCTGCCGTCCGCAGCACAGCCGCCAGCGGGATCCACAGGCCCACTCGACAAGGTCCCGATAGCCACTCGCCGTGGTAGGGAAGCGCTCAGCAGCCAGAGCTTGCCCCAGCATCGACACCACTGCCGCCACATGGACGTCACGATGCGAGTCGACCCCGAGCACCACCGGCGGGGGCAACTAGGTGCGTCCAACCTGCAAGCCAACAGACATGACGGCCTATCAGGAAGGTCAGCATTGAGTCAGCATTAGGTCTGCCAAGCTCTGCCACAGAAGGTCAAACCCTGGACGGCGAAACCCCTCTGCAGCACCCTGATCCAGGGGCTGCACAACATCGTGATCCCCTAGTCGCCACCCTGAGCCAATATCCGCTCGAATCTCGAGCCGGGCAGACATTCGCCCAGCTCAGCGCACACGGCCCCGCGGTTTCAGCGGTCCCGTCGGCAGCTCCGGGGCGGGCAGCGGATCTCCGTCATACCCCTTCACCTCACCGAACCGGGCCCCGGTCATCCAGTCCGAACGGGCCTGTGCGATATCCTCGTTGGACCGCCCGATGAAGTTCCACCACATGATCAGTTCCTCGTCGAACGGCTCGCCGCCCAGCAGCATCAGGTCCGCATCCGACTGGGCGTGCAGGGGCAGTTCGGTGCGGCCGCAGCCGAGGTAGAGCATCGAACCCGGCAGGACGGGGACGCCGTCGACCCGGGTCTCGCCGGACATGCACAGGACCGCGTACTCGAAGTCGGGGTCCAGGGGCAGGCGTACGTCCGCGTCGCGGGTCAGGGCGAGGTCGGCGCCGACGATCGGGGTGTAGGTCGTGCCGGGGGACGTGGTGCCGTCGACCGTGCCCAGGATCAGGGTCGCCGACAGGCCGGGGGCCGTGACCAGGGGCAGCTCCGGGTGGTGCTCGAAGCGCGGGTCGGTGTTGCGGTGGGCGTCGGGCAGTGCCACCCACAGCTGGGCGCCGTGCAGGAGGCGGGCGTGTTTCCTGGGGCTCTCCTCGGAGTGCGAGATCGCCTTGCCCGAGGTCATCAGGCCCAGTTCGCGGGGGCGGATCGTCTGGAGGCTGCCGGTGGAGTCGCGGTGCAGGACCTCGCCCTCGTGCAGCCAGCTGACCGTCTGCAGGCCCATGTGCGGGTGGGGGCCCACCTGCATGCCGGGCTCGTCGGCGATGTCGTCCGGGCCGTAGTGGTCCACGAAGCACCAGGCGCCGACCATGCGGCGGCCCAGGTTGGGCAGCAGGCGGCGGACCTCCGTGGATTCACCGAGCTTGACCTTGCGGGGGCTGAGGAGTTCCCGGACCGGTTCGGCTACGACGAACCCGCGCCCGCCGCACTGGGACGGAACCGCCTCACGATCAAGATTGCTCATGCCGGACAACCTAGACCCGTGGAGCACCGGACGTCAGGCTCGCGCTCCGGTCATTCCGGAGGAACCGCCGTCCCGGAGGAACCACTCTGTGGAATTTTCAACCACCTGGGGCGGTTGGAGGGCTCGAAGGAGGCAACAGTGGACACGATGTACTACGACCACGGAACCGCGGCGGAGCGCTGGGAGCGCGCGCGGCAGTTCTTCGACGCCAAGGAGTACGCCACGGCGGCGCGCATCCTCGGCACCCTGGCCGACGAGGTGCCGGAGCAGGTCGCCCCGCGTCTGCTCCTTGCCCGCGCCTACTACCACTCGGCGCAACTGCGGCGCGCGGAGACCGAGTTGCGCACGGTCGTCGAGCTCGACCCCGTCGAGCAGTACGCCCGGCTGCTCCTCGGCCGCACGCTCGAACGCCAGGGACGCGACGCGGACGCGGCCCCGCACCTGCGAATGGCCGCGGCCCTCTCCGGGGATTTCGCGGAGGCCTGAGCCCGGCAGCGCCCGGGGGGGGTGAGGCGGATGGTCCGGCACGCCCGGGCCGTCACGCCCACAGCGCCTCAGCGAGCGCGACACCCACGTAGACCGCACCGAGCGCCGCGACCACGCTGCTCACGACGTTGACGGCCGCGTAGAACCGGGCTCCGTCCTCGGAGAGCCGCAGCGTGTCGTACGAGAAGGTCGAGTATGTCGTCAGGGCGCCGCACAGGCCCGTGCCCAGGAACAGCTGGGTGTGGGAGGAGGCGGCGCCCGCGACGGTCGCGCCGGTGAGCACGCCGAGGATCAGGCTGCCCGCCACGTTGACCACGAACGTTCCCCACGGAAAGGCCGTGCCGTGCCTGGCCTGCACGGCGCGGTCGGTGAGGAACCGCAGGGGGGCGCCGATCATCGCGCCCGCCACCACGCAGAGCCAGTTCATCGGCCCACCCCTGGGCCCGCCCCGCGGCCCGCCCCGGCCAGGCCCGCGAGGCGGCGCGTCGCCCACGCGGCGCTCCACACCGCCGCGAGGGCGGCGAGCAGCGTCAACGCGAGGTAGGCCAGGCCCGTGCGGGCGTGGCCGCCCTCCACCAGGCGTTCGATGTCGACCGCGTAGGTGGAGAAGGTGGTGAAGCCGCCGAGCACGCCGGTGCCGAAGAAGGGCCGCAGCAGGCGGTGCGGCGACGCGCGCACCTCGGTGAGGACCACCATGAGGACGCCCATGAGCGCGCAGCCGACGACGTTCACCAGCAGCGTCGTCGCGGGGAAGGCGCCGGGGGCGGTGGGCCAGATCAGGGACGCGCCGTAGCGGGCCGACGCGCCGATCGCACCGCCGACGGCCACGACCGCCACCACGGGCCACACGCCGTACTCCCTCACCTGTGCGGAATCGACAGCCCCTCCCGGGATCACGGGACCAAGGGGCCACGGGATCACGGGATCACGGGATCACGGGATCACGGGAAGACCGTCGAAGATCGCTCTCAGGCTAGCTGCCCGAGGGTGTGTCCCGCAGACCGAGGCGCAGGTGCTCGACGTGGAAGAGCGCCTGGTCGAGGAGTTCGGCGACGTGGTGGTCGTAGAGGGCGTAGATGACGGAGCGGCCGTGCCGTTCGCCGGTGATCAGGCCGAGATTGCGCAGCAGCCGCAACTGGTGGGAGCAGGCCGACTGCTCCATGCCGACCGCCTCGGCCAGGTCCCCGGCCGCGCAGGGGCCCTCCTGCAGACGGGCGAGGATCAGCAGCCGTGAGGGCGTCGCCAGGGCCTGGAGGGTGGCGGCGACGTCGGCGGCCCCCACGCTGTCCAGGCGTTCCCGCGTGGTGGTGGTGCTCTTGTCGTCGACTCCGTGGCCCATGGAGTCATCCTATCGATGACACATGAAAAGCTGTTCATTCGTTCCTGTACGGTGAGGGCGTTGCCGTTCCCCAGCCCGTGAAGGGTTCCTTCGCCATGCCCACTGCCCTGCTCCCCCGCTCCGACCAGGGGCCTTCCGCCGGTCCGACCGCGGCTCCGCGCCGTCGGACCCGCGTCCTCGCCCTCGCCGAGGCCCGCTGGGCGGCGGCAGCGACGGCGGCGTTCCTGATCGCGCTGCCGCTCCAGTTGACGGGGGCCGTCGCGTGGACGTGGGGCGCGCTGTACGCCGTCGCGTACGTCGCCGGGGGCTGGGAGCCCGCCCTTGCCGGGCTGCGGGCGCTGCGCGAGAAGACCCTGGACGTGGACCTGCTGATGATCGTCGCGGCCCTCGGGGCGGCCTCGATCGGGCAGGTGATGGACGGGGCGCTGCTCATCGTCATCTTCGCCACGTCCGGCGCGCTGGAGGCCATCGCCACCGCGCGCACCGCGGACTCGGTGCGCAGCCTGCTCGACCTCGCGCCCACCACGGCCACGCGGCTGACCGACGGAGGCGGTGAAGAGACGGTCGACACGGCCGAGTTGAAGGTCGGCGACGTCGTCCTCGTACGCCCCGGTGAGCGGGTCGGCGCGGACGGCGAGGTGCTCGACGGCGCCGGCGACGTCGATCAGGCGACGATCACCGGGGAGCCGCTGCCGGTCGCCAAGGAGCCCGGGGACGAGGTGTTCGCGGGGACCCTGAACAGGGCGGGCGCGCTGCGGGTGCGGGTCGGCCGCGACGCGTCGGACTCGGTGATCGCGCGGATCGTGGCGATGGTCGAGGAGGCGTCGGAGACCAAGGCGCCCACGCAGCTGTTCATCGAGAAGGTCGAGCAGCGCTACTCGCTGGGCATGGTCGTGGCCACGCTCGCCGTGTTCACCGTGCCGCTGGCCTTCGGCGACGACCTGACCGGGGCCCTGCTGCGGGCCATGACCTTCATGATCGTGGCGTCGCCGTGCGCGGTGGTGCTCGCCACCATGCCGCCGCTGCTCTCGGCGATCGCGAACGCGGGCCGGCACGGCGTCCTGGTCAAGTCCGCCGTCGTGATGGAGCGGTTGGGGCAGGTCGACGCGGTCGCCCTGGACAAGACGGGCACGCTGACCGAGGGAACTCCCCGGGTGACCGCTGTCCACGCGCTCCCCGGCAGCGGCCTCACGGAGGACACTCTCCTCGCGCTCGCGGCGGCGGCGGAACACCGCAGCGAACACCCCCTGGCCCGCGCCGTGGTGGGCGCTGCGCGCGCTCGCGGCCTGGACCTTCCGGCGGTGACGGACTTCGCGTCCGCGCCCGGCGTCGGAGTGAGCGCCACGGTGGAGGGCGCCACCGTCGAGGTCGGCGCACCGGCGCGGCTGCTCGGCACCGGAGAGATCGGCGCGGCCCAGGACGCGGCGAGCACCATCAACACCCTCGACCGGGCACGGCAGTTGGGCGAGGACGGCCAGACCGCCGTCCTCGTCCTGCGCGACGGAACCCCCGTGGGCGTGCTCGGCATCGCCGACCGCCTGCGCCCGGACGCGGCGGCCACCGTCACCGCCCTCACGTCCCTGACCGGCACGGCCCCGATGCTGCTCACCGGCGACAACGCGCAGGCAGCCGCCCGGCTCGCGGCGGAGGTCGGCATCGATGATGTACGGGCCGGACTGCTCCCGCAGGACAAGGTCGCGGCGGTGCGCGCTGCGGAGGGTGCGGGACGCAAGGTCCTCGTCATCGGGGACGGCGTCAACGACGCGCCCGCGCTCGCCGCCGCGCACACCGGCATCGCGATGGGCCGGGCCGGCTCCGACCTCGCCCTGGAGACCGCGGACGCCGTCATCGTGCGGGACGAACTCGCCACCGTGCCCAAGGTGATCGCCCTGTCCCGGCGGGCCCGCGGGCTCGTGGTGCAGAACCTGGTGATCGCCGGCGCGTTCATCGCCGTCCTGGTCACCTGGGACCTGGTCGGCACCCTGCCCCTCCCCCTCGGCGTACTCGGCCATGAGGGCTCGACCGTGATCGTGGGGCTCAACGGGCTGCGGCTGCTGCGGGACGCGGCGTGGCGGGACGCGGGCGACTGAGCGGGGGCCCGTCGCCGCAGTGTGTGCGACGGGCCCCCGACCAGGCGGCACGGATGCCGCGTCGGCTATCCGCGGTAGGTCTCCAGCAACCGCAGCCACACCTCGCTGACCGTCGGATACGCCGGAACCGCATGCCACAGCCGGTCGATCGGCACCTCTCCCGCGATCGCCACCGTCGCCGAGTGGATGAGTTCGCCGACGCCGGGGCCCACGAAGGTCACGCCGAGCAGGACCTCGCGGTCGAGGTCGACGATCATGCGGGCGCGGCCTTCGTAGCCGTCCGCGTAGAGCCCGGCGCCCGCCACGCCCGCCATGTCGTAGTCCACGGCCCGCACGCGGTGGCCCGCGGCTTCCGCCTCCGCGAGGGTGAGGCCCGCCGATGCCGCCTCGGGGTCGGTGAAGACCACCTGGGGTACGGCGGCGCGGTCGGCGGTGGCCGAGTGCGCGCCCCAGGGGTCGGTCTCCAGGAGCGGGACGCCCTGGGCCCGGGCGGTGATCGCGGCGCCGGCGACACGGGCCTGGTACTTGCCCTGGTGGGTGAGGAGCGCACGGTGGTTGGCGTCGCCCACCGCGTACAGCCAGCTGCTGCCCTGCACCCGCAGGCTCTCGTCGACCGGCATCCAGGAGCCGGGGTCCATGCCGATCGTCTCCAGGCCGAGGTCGTCGGTGCGCGGGGCGCGGCCCGTGGCGAAGAGGATCTCGTCGGCCTCGATCGAGCCTCCGTCGCCGAGGGTCGCGGTGATCGTGCCGTTGTCCCTGCGCACGGCCGTGACGGAGACGCCGGTGCGGACCTCCGCGCCCGCCTCCGTCAGCGCCTTGGCGACCAGCTCCCCGGCGAACGGCTCCATGCGGGGCAGCAGCCCTTCGCCGCGCACCAGCATCGTGACCCGCGAGCCCAGCGCCTGCCAGGCGGTGGCCATCTCCACGGCGACGACGCCGCCGCCGACCACCGCGAGGCGGCCGGGCACCCTATCGGCGCTGGTGGCCTCGCGGCTCGTCCACGGCTTGATGTCGGCGAGGCCCGGCAGGTCGGGCAGCGCGGCGCGGGTGCCGGTGCACACCGCCACCGCGTGGCGGGCGGTGAGGGTCTGCTCGCTCCCGTCGGAGCCCGTGACGGTCACCTGGCGGGTGCCCGCGATGCGGCCGTGGCCGCGGAAGAGCTCCACGCCGATCGACTCCAGCCAGCCGACCTGGCCGTCGTCCTTCCAGTGCGAGGTGTAGTCGTCACGGTGCGCGAGCACGGCTGCCGCGTCCAGGGGGCCCTGCACCGACTGGCGCAGTCCCGGCACCTTGCGGGCGTCCGCGCGGGCGATGACCGGGCGCAGCAGCGCCTTGCTCGGCATGCACGCCCAGTAGGAGCATTCGCCCCCGACGAGTTCGCTCTCCACGATCGCCACGCTCAGGCCGCCCGCGCGGGCCCGGTCCGCGACGTTCTCCCCCACGGGACCCGCACCCAGGACCACTACGTCGTATGTCTTCGAATCCGTCATGGAAGCCAGTGTGGTCGCAGGTGTGCGACGTGGCCACATGGGTACGCGCGCGGAACGAGCACGGGTGAGCGCGAGGAATACGTCCGACGCCCGGGCCGTTGTGCACAGCGGCTTCGACCGACAGCAGTAACAGCAGGAAGAGGGAACACCATGAGCAGCACGACCGTGGAGCTCACCAAGGAAAACTTCGACCAGACGGTCACGGACAACGAATTCGTCCTGATCGACTTCTGGGCGGAGTGGTGCGGTCCGTGCAAGTCGTTCGCGCCCGTCTACGACAAGGTCGCCGAGGCCAATCCCGACATGATCTTCGGCAAGGTGGACACGGAGGCGCAGCCTGAGCTCGCTCAGGCCTTCGGCATCCAGTCGATCCCGACGCTGATGATCGTCCGCGACCAGGTGGCCGTGTTCGCACAGCCCGGCGCGCTGCCGCAGGAGGCCCTGGAGGACGTCATCGGCCAGGCCAGGAAGCTGGACATGGACGAGGTCCGCAAGTCCGTCGCCGAGGAGCAGGCCAAGGCGGAGGCGCAGGAGCAGTAGGAAGCCCCTCGAACGGACTCTTGCAGCGAACGGCCTCGAACAACAGGGTCAGCTGGACTCGCGGTGCACCGCCGTCGCACCGAGCACGTCGTGCACCTCGGGCTCCATGCCCGGGTCGCGCACGACCCGGTCGACAAGCTGTGCGAGCTTCTGCCCTGACGGCAGCTCGATGCGGACCGTGCTGAGCCGCGGCCGCAGGAGCCTGCCGAGCATCAAGTCGTCGGCGCCGATCATCGCCGTCTCCTCGGGGACGGCGATGCCTTCGTCCTGCAGCGCCCGCATCAGGAGCATCGCGTACTCGTCGTTGTACGTGAACACCCCGTCGATGCCCAGCGTGCGCCAGCGGGCCGCGAGCCGGGCCGCCGACTCCTCGTCGTAGGCCAGCGGCAGCTCGCTCATGGCGGTGTCCGTGCCGTGCCGGGCGAGGGCGGCGCGGACGCCTTCGGCGCGCGGGCGCGCGAAGGGTTCGAGGCCCGGTTCCTCGGGGATCACGACGCCGATGTGCCGGCTGCCGCGCGCCAGGAGGTGGGTGGCGGCGCACTGGCCCACCAGGCGCTGGTCCATGAGCAGGGCGTGGGCGCCCTCGGCCCGCTGCGGGCCGATCGTGAAGACCGCCTTGGCGCCCGAGCGCTTCAGGACGCTCACACCGCGCGCGCCGAGCCCCGAGGCGTCGGGGGCCAGGACCGCGACCGGGCGCAGCTCGGCCCAGGCGCGGGCCGCCTCCTCGCCGGTCAGACCGAGGCTGCCGTACTGCACGACGGTGTAGTCGAACCGGCTCAGCGCCCACTGCAGCTCGTTGAAGAACTCGCTGAAGAGCGGGCCCGCCGGGATCTGCGGCGTGGGCATCAGGACGACGCGGGTGTGCCCGGCGCGCAGGCTGCGGGCCGCGGCGTGCGGGACGTACCCCAGCTCCTTGGCGGCCTCGTGGACGCGGCGGCGGGTGGGCTCGCTGATGCGGACGGCGCTCGTGTTGTTCAGGACGTACGAGACGGTCGCGCGCGAGACCCCCGCCAGACGCGCCACGTCGGCGCTGGTCGGCACGGAGTACTGCGCGGGCTGCTGTGCGGTCTTGTTCGGTATCTGCACCATGACGGGGCTCATCTTTCCAGACGGCGCGGGGGCGCTCCCAGGCGGGCGTCGGGGCGCCACCGGCCTGTTCCGGAGCGCTCTCGGCGTGCCGTGCGCGGCACGAACTGCCCTGCCCTCGTACCGCGTTCCCGGCGCGCCCGTTAACGTGCGTGCACCTGCCCGTCGATCAAAGGTGCCCCCACATGACTGCCGACCGTGCCGACGGACTCGCGCGCACCGCCCGCGCGCTGGCCGCGGGAGAAGTGTCCTCGCGTGCGCTGACGGAGCGGACGCTGGCACGGATCGAGGCCTCGCAGCCCGTGCTCAACGCCTTCAAGCTGGTGCGGGCCGAGGCCGCGCTCGCCGAAGCGGACGCCGCCGACCGGGAGTTGGCCTCCGGCCAGACGGGGCGGCCGCTGCTCGGCGTGCCGCTCGCCGTGAAGGACGACACCGACATAGCGGGTGAACCGACCGCTTTCGGCTGCCGGGGCGACTTCCCGCCGAAGGAGGAGGACGCCGAGTCCGTGCGCCGGCTGCGGGCGGCCGGAGCGGTGATCGTCGGCAAGACCAACACCTGCGAGCTGGGCCAGTGGCCCTTCACGGAGGGGCCCGGCTTCGGGGACACCCGCAACCCCTGGCACCCGGCGTACACCCCCGGTGGCTCGTCGGGCGGCTCCGCGGCCGCGGTCGCCGCCGGGCTGGTGCCCGCGGCGCTCGGCTCGGACGGCGCGGGCTCGGTGCGCATCCCCGCGGCCTGGACCCATCTCGTCGGGATCAAGCCGCAGCGCGGCCGCATCTCCACCTGGCCCTGGCCCGAGTCCTTCAACGGCATCACGGTCAACGGCCCGCTCGCCAGGACCGTCGCCGACGCGGCCCTGCTGCTGGACGCGGCGAGCGGCAACCACGGCGGTGACCTGCACAAACCGCCCGCCATCAGGGCCGCGGAGGCGGCCACCCGCGAACCGGGGCGGCTGCGCGTCGCCCTCTCCCTGCGCATGCCGTTCACCGCGACCCCCAAGCGCCTGCACCCCGTGGTGCGCCGCAAGGTCATCGTCCTGGCGGACCGGCTCGCCGCGCTCGGCCACGACGTCGTGGAGGACGACCCGCGCTACGGCCAGATCGGCCTCGACTTCGTGCCGCGCGCCACGGCCGGCATCACCGAGTGGGCCCGCGAGCTCCCCGATCCGCACCTGCTCGACCGGCGGACCAAGGAAGCGGCCCGCCTGGGCCGCCTGCTCGGCGGCGCCCCGCTGCGCCTGGCCCGCCGCGCCGAGGCCGCCCTGCACCGCCGGGTCGGCGCGATCTTCTCGACGTACGACGTGGTCCTCACGCCCACCACCGCCACTCCCCCGCCCCGGATCGGCACCATGGCCGCCCTCAGCGGCTGGCGCACCGACCAGGCCATGATCGCCGCCTGCCCCTACGCGTGGACGTGGAACGTCCTGGGCTGGCCCGGCGTCAACGTGCCCGCGGGCCGGGTGGGCGACGGTCTGCCGGTCGGCGCCCAGCTGCTCGGACCGGCGGGCAGCGAGCCGCTGCTGATCTCCCTCGCCGCGCAACTGGAGGCGGACCAGCGCTGGTACGAACAGTGGCCGGCCGCGGCCTAGCCCGCCGCCAGCGTCCGCCACAGCGCCGGGTCCTCGAAGCCGATGGCCCACAGGACGGTGTGGCGCACGCCGTACTTGCGCAGGACCGGCAGATGCGCCGCCGTGCCGCGCGCGTCCTGGTACCAGACCGTGCGGCGCTCGCCGCCTTCGCTGTACGTGAAGTGCGGCGTCTTCGACTCGGGGTCGATGCGGTAGGGCGCGCCGACCCGGCGGCGCAGCGCCTCCGCCTCCTTCCACGTGACGTGCTTGGCGCGGGCCTTGCTGCCGACCGCCCAGTCCCAGCCGTAGCCGGGCAGCCCCATCTCCAGCTTCCCGGCCGGGACTTCGGCGGTGGCGTTGCGCAGGATCTCCTCGTACCAGGCGGGGGACGACAGGGGGCCCGGCGGCCCCATGGACCAGTGCTGGTCGTAGGCCATGATGCGCAACCGGTCGGCGGCGGCGCCCAGTCGGCGGTAGTCCCAGACGCGCCCGCTGATCCGCGTCTTCGGCGACACCGTGATCACGCACTGCTTGCGCAGCGCGTGCAGCCGCGCGCACAGGTCGGTGACCATCGTCGCGTAGCCCGCCCCCACCTTCTTGTAGGCGGCGTCGCCGGTGGGCGCGATGGACTCGTAGTCCAGGTCGATGCCGTCGTACGAGCGGCTGCGGACGATCCGCAGGAGCGCGTCGACGTGCTGCGCGCGGCGGGCCTTGTCGGTGACGACGGCCGCGAGCGCTCCGGGCCGCATGCGCTCCATGACGGTCGGCACGACCTTGATGCCCGCCTTGTGCAGCCCGTCGATGACGCGCCGCGATCCGGCGCCGGTGTGGCCCGCCACCGTGGTGGCCGTCTTCGCCTCGTACCAGAAGGGGCTGACGGTGTGCAGCTGGTCCGCGTGGCGCAGGGCGTCCTGGTACGCGGCTTCCTGGTCCCAGTAGGGAAGCCACCCCGAGACGGTGCGCGGCGGCGGTGCGAACCGGTCGGTGGGCTGCGGGAGCGTGGGCTGCGGGAGCGTGGGGGCAAGTGCCGTGCCGCAGAGGGCGAGGACCGCGGTGAGCCGGGCCCGGCTGAGGTGTCGTCGTGGCGCCATGGACCCGAGCCTGCGGGCCATCGGGCGGACCCGCCCTGCGGGTTGGGCCAGAGGGGTTCTACGGTGGCCCGCGTGACAGCCAACACCGATGACCCGCAGATGTCCGCACACCCGGGCCGCACGGGCCGCACCGCGACCACCGAGGCCGAGCCGCGCGAGGTCGGCCAGGTGCAGACGACGTACGCCCCCGCGCACGACGGCGATCCCGACCCCGGCGAGATCGTCTGGACGTGGGTTCCCTACGAGGAGAACGACGGGCGCGGCAAGGACCGTCCCGTCCTGGTCGTGGCCCGCGAGGCGCGCGGCACGCTGCTCGCCGTGCAGTTGTCCAGCAAGCAGCACGCGAGCGATTCGGACTGGGTGCCGATCGGCAGCGGGCCGTGGGACCGTGAGGGCCGTGAGTCCTGGGTCGGCATCGACCGG
The DNA here is from genome assembly GCF_044544025.1 of Streptomyces sp. NPDC055243. NCBI lineage: Bacteria > Bacillati > Actinomycetota > Actinomycetes > Kitasatosporales > Streptomycetaceae > Streptomyces > Streptomyces sp. NPDC055243. The sequence goes on along the minus strand of NZ_JBITWR010000021.1, from coordinate 139,337 downwards.
GTGCTGCGGGTGCACGACGCGGGCATGCGCCGCGAGGCGTGCGCCCTTGACCGGATGCGGTTCAATCTTGTCGTCCGGCGGCTCCAGGAGCGCTACGGCTGGCGGTAGTTTCCCGAGGCGGCCCGAGCCGCCCCCTTGAACCCCGCGCCGAACGCCTTCTCGAAGGCGGCCCGTGTCACCGCGCCGCGCGTGCGGTCGAGCACCCCGAAGACGATGTGCTCGAAGTACCCGCGGAACCGGCCGCCTTCGTCGAGCAGCGTCCGGAAGGCGTCGGCCACCTGCGCGGGGTCGTTCTGGAAGACCCCGCAGCCCCACGCGCCCAGTACCAGCCGCCGGTAGCCATGGGTGGCAGCGGTCTCCAGGACCCGCTCCGCGCGCCCGGCCAGGGCGGCCGGCAGCTCCCCGGCGCGCTCGGGGGTCTGGCGCAGGACGACGCCCGCGTTCGGCGCCGCCGAGGTCAGGAAGCCGACCGGGTACGGCGCGTCGAGGAGCCGGCCCCGGTCGTCGCGGAAGACCGGCACGGCCGGGGAGTGGATCACGCGGTCGCTGTAGAAGGGGTCGCGGTCGGCGCGGTGGTGGTCGTAGAACTCCCTCGCCTGCCGCACGCACGTGTACAGCGCAGAGGCCCGGCACAGCGCCTCTTCCTGGGCCTGGGCCCCGTTCAGATAGCCGCCGCCGGGATTGCGCGCGGAGGAGAAGTTCAGGGCGGCCACCGGGCCGCTGTCCTCCGCGCTCTCCGTGGCCTCCGCACCCGTCAGGCGGTGCGCGGCCTCCAAGCTGCTCTCCCCGGTCACCTCGACTACCGTGGAGGTCAGCTCGGGCGGCGTCACGGGAGTCACGTCCAGGGCCGCAGGTCCGAACATCCGCGTGCCGGAGCGCGCGGCGTCCACCGCATCCGCGATCCACACCTCGCGGCCACCAGGAGCGGCGTACCACCCCGCCGCCACGATCTCCTCGGTCTGCTGCGCGATGCCCCGCAGCCGCGCGCTCATCCTCGCTCCCCCGACCCGAACCCTGACCTGTCCCCCGACTCACACATGAACGCATCGTGAGCTCCGCGCATCGCCCGCCGCAACAGAATTACCCGGCACGGGTTGGCCCCAAGGGCACTCTTGTGCGAACGGCCGACAAGGTCTTGGGTGGTACGAGCGCTGCCGACCCAGATCAGCTCAACCCATCCCACATCGAGTTGACCGGGTGGTCCGAAACCGCTGGACCAGGCAGAACTTGAACAGGAGGACCCCTGCATGCCCGAGGGTGACTGTACGACGTACCGCGCGAAGTACGGCACCGCGGTATCCGAGTCCGAGGCGGAGGCGCTGGTCACCGGCATCTGCTTCAAGACAGGACCGCCGCGTATCACCGGTGTCGAACTCGAATGGCTGATCCATGAGCCGCACCGGCTCCACCTGCCCGTGTCCCCCGCCCGCCTCGAAGCGGCCTACGCCGCACTGCGGGCCCTGCCCCTGCACTCCCTGATCACCGTCGAACCAGGCGGCCAGCTGGAGCTCAGCTCGCTCCCCGCCGCCTCGCTCATGGAGTGCGTATCCGCCGTATCGGCCGATCTCTCCCTCGTACGTGATCGACTCGCCGCCCTGGACCTGACGCTCACCGGCCTGGGTGCCGATCCCTGGCGCCCGCCGTCCCGCATCCTGCACCGGCCGCGCTATGACGCGATGGAGCGCTATCTCGACCGCGCGGGCCCCGCCGGCCGCCGCATGATGTGCTCCACGGCCTCCGTGCAGATCTGCCTGGACGCCGGGCACGAGGAGCCGGGCCCGCTCGGCTACGGCCGGCGCTGGCGGCTCGCGCATCTGCTGGGCCCCGTACTGGTCGCCGCGTTCGCCAACTCACCGGTCCAGGACGGGCGTTCCACCGGCTGGCGCTCCACGCGGCAGGCGGTGTGGGCGTCGATCGATCCGGGCACGTCCGGCGCGCCTTCGCTGGACGCCGAGCCGCGGACGGCCTGGGCGCGGCACGCCCTCGACGCACCGGTGATGTTCATCAGAGCCGGGGCCGACGAGGAAGCGCCCTGGACCGTGCCGGAAGGGCTGACCTTCCGCACCTGGGCGCGCTCGGGCGGGCCGCGCCCGCCGACCCGCGACGACCTCGACTACCACCTGACCACGCTCTTCCCGCCCGTACGCCCGCGCGGCCATCTGGAGCTGCGGATGGTCGACGCCCAGCCCGGCGAGCACGGCTGGATCGTGCCGCTGGCCGTGACGAGCGCGCTGTTCGACGACCCGCAGGCGGCCGAGACCGCCTACCGCGCCCTGAAGCCGCTGGCCGAGCGCGCCTGCCCGCCCGGCGCACCCGCGGCGCCGCGCAGCCCGCTGTGGCTGGACGCGGCGCGGCACGGGCTCGCCGACCCGGAGCTGCGCGAGGCCGCGGCCGCCTGCTTCGCGGCGGCCGCCGAGGCGCTGCCCCGGACGGGCGCGAGCACCGAGGTCCAAGAAGCCGTCGCCGCCTACGCCGAGCGGTATGTCGCGCGGGGCCGCTGCCCGGCGGACGACCTGCTCGACGGGCACCGGGACGGCCACCCCTACGACCACGAGCACGAGAAGGGCATCCTGCGATGACTCCGACGACCGGAACCGTCAGCGACCCCGATGCGCTTCGGCGGCGCGCCCTGGCGGCGCTCCTCACCGCCCGGGACCGCACCTCGCTCCTCACCACGTGCGTCGAAGAGCCCGAACTGACCGCACAGCACTCGCCGTTGATGTCGCCGCTGGTCTGGGACCTGGCGCACATCGGCAACCAGGAAGAGATGTGGCTGCTGCGCGCGGTGGCGGGACGTGACGCCATGCGTCCCGAGATCGACGGCCTGTACGACGCCTTCGAGCACCCCCGCTCCGAGCGGCCGAGCCTGCCGCTGCTCGCGCCCGCCGAGGCCCGCCGGTACGCGGCCGAGGTGCGGGGGCGCGCCCTGGACGTACTGGAGAGCACGCCCTTCCGCGGATCACCGCTGACCGACGCGGGCTTCGCCTTTGGCATGATCGCGCAGCACGAACAGCAGCACGACGAGACGATGCTGATCACCCATCAGCTGCGCTCGGGCCCCACGGCGCTCACGGCCCCGGACCCCGCGCCCGCACCGCCGTTCAAGGGCCCTGCCGAAGTCCTCGTACCGGGCGGCCCGTTCACGATGGGCACGTCCACCGAGCCGTGGGCACTGGACAACGAACGTCCCGCGCACCACCGGCTGGTCCCGCCCTTCTACATCGACACGACGCCGGTGACCAACGCCGAATACCAGCGCTTCATCGCCGACGGCGGCTATGCCCGGCAGCAGTGGTGGACCCCGGCGGGCTGGGACATGGTCCGCGGCAACAACCTCTCGGCGCCGCTGTTCTGGCGCCAGGAGGGCGGCCGGTGGCTGCGCCGCCACTTCGGGACCGTCGAGGCCGTGCCGCCCGACGAGCCGGTGCTGCACGTCAGTTGGTACGAGGCGGACGCGTACGCCCGCTGGGCGGGCCGTCGGCTGCCCAGCGAGGAGGAGTGGGAGAAGGCCGCCCGGCACGACCCGGCCACCGACCGCTCGATGCGCTACCCGTGGGGCGACGCGGACCCCACGCCCGAGCGCGCGAACCTGGGCCAGCGGCATCTGCGCCCGGCTCCGGCCGGCAGCTATCCGGCCGGTGAGTCCCCGCTCGGCGTACGCCAGTTGATCGGCGACGTGTGGGAGTGGACGTCGAGCGACTTCCTGCCCTACCCGGGATTCGCCGCCTTCCCCTACCGCGAGTACTCGGACGTCTTCTTCGGCGGCGACTACAAGGTGCTGCGCGGCGGGGCGTTCTCCGTGGACGAGGTGGCGTGCCGTGGCACGTTCCGCAACTGGGACCACCCGGTGCGGCGGCAGATCTTCTCCGGGTTCCGCACCGCGCGCGACGCAGATCCGACGGAGACCGTCTGATGTGCCGTCATCTGGCCTTCCTGGGCCCCGAAGAGCCGCTGGGCAAGCTCCTGGTGGACCCCGCGCACAGCCTGTTCCGGCAGTCCTGGGCGCCGCGGCAGCAGCGCTACGGCACGGTCAACGCCGATGGATTCGGGGTGGGCTGGTACGCCGAAGGCGATCCGGTGCCCGCGCGCTACCGCCGCTCCGGGCCGATCTGGGGCGACCGGTCCTTCGCGGATCTGGCCCGGGTCGTCCGGTCCGGGGCCCTGCTCGCCGCGGTGCGCGACGCGACCGAGGCGGGCGCGGACGGGGAAGCGGCGGCGGCGCCGTTCTCCGCCGGGACCTGGCTGTTCAGCCACAACGGCGCGGTCACCGGCTGGCCGCACTCGCTGGCCCCGGTGTCCCGGCTGCTGCCGTCCGCCGACCTCCTGTCCATGGAGGCGCGGTGCGACTCCGCCCTCGTGTGGGCGCTCGTCCTGCACCGCCTGCGCAGCGGCGACGACGAGGGCCAGGCCCTCGCGGACACCGTGACCGAGGTCGCGGAGGCGGCCCCCGGATCGCGCCTCAACCTCCTGCTCACCAACGGCGAGACGATCGCCGCGACCGCCTGGGGGGACACCCTCTGGTATCTCACCGAACCGGGCCGCCGCACCGTCGTGGCCTCCGAGCCCTACGACGACGATCCGCACTGGCGCCAGGTGCCCGACCGCACGCTGCTCGCCGCCAGCCGAACCGATGTCCTGCTGACCCCGCTCAAGGAGCCCACCGCGTGAGCCCGTTCCAGCTGACCCGCACCCTGCCCCTGGACGCCACCGACGCCGCCCTGCGCGCCGACGTCCTGCACGGCCTCACCCACACGCCCAAGACGCTGCCGCCCAAGTGGTTCTACGACGCGCGGGGCAGCGCGCTCTTCGACGAGATCACCACGCTCCCCGAGTACTACCCCACGCGCGCCGAGCGCGAGATCCTGCAGACGCGCGCCACGGAGATCGCCGGCGTGACGGGCGCGCGCACACTGATCGAGCTGGGCTCGGGCTCCTCGGAGAAGACCCGCCACCTGATCGACGCGCTCGATGACCTGCACACGTACGTCCCCGTGGACGTGAGCGAGAGCGCGCTCACCGGCGCCGCCAACGCCCTGATCGCCTCGCGCCCCGCCCTGAACGTGCACGCCCTGATCGCCGACTTCACCCGCGGCCTCGCCCTGCCGGGCACCCCGGGCCCGCGCCTGGTCGCCTTCCTGGGCGGCACGATCGGCAATCTGCTGCCCGCCGAGCGCACCGCGTTCCTCACGTCGGTGCGCACCCTGCTCTCCCCCGGTGACGCGCTGCTGCTCGGCACGGACCTGGTGAAGGAGGAGGCCGTACTCGTCTCGGCGTACGACGACGGGTCGGGCGTCACGGCCTCCTTCAACAAGAACGTCCTGACCGTGATCAACCGCGAGCTGGGCGCGGACTTCGACCCCGACGCGTTCTCGCACGTGGCCGTCTGGGACCGCGAGCACGAGTGGATCGAGATGCGCCTGCGCTCCCGCGCCGCCCAGACGGTGAAGATCCCGGCCCTTGACCTGGCGGTCGACTTCGACCGCCACGAGGAGATGCGCACCGAGATCTCGGCGAAGTTCCGGGAGGAGGGGGTGCGGTCCGAACTGGCCGCGGCGGACCTGAAGCTGACCCACTGGTGGACGGACGAGAGGGCACGCTTCGCGCTGTCGCTGAGCGTGGCGCGCTAGGGGCTCCCGGCGCCCGGCGGGCCCTCTCCGGCCCGCCGGGCGCCCCCGCCTCACGACCCGCTGACGTCCAGCTCCCGGGTGATCCGGCGCGAGGCCGCCTTCGCCTCCGTCGTCGGGTCGCTCCCGGCCAGCACCTTGGACATGTACGCCTTGATGGGGTTGTCCGCCTCCACCGCCGCCCACTTCGGCGAGGCCGGGGTCGCCCGGCCCCGTGCGGCGCCCGCGGCCATCGCGGCGACCCCCTCCTCGCCCGAGACGGCGGAGGCCAGCGTCGTCTTGTTGGGCACGTAGTTCATGGTCCTGGCCAGGTCCTTCTGCCACTTCTTGCCCGCGAGGGCCTCGATCACGGCGACCGCGCCCCTGCGGTCGTCCGTCTTCCCGCGCACGACGAGGTCGGACCCGCCGGTGAAGACCGCCCCCGGTTTCGCCGCCGTCTTGCCCGGGATGGGGAAGTAGCCGAGCTTCCCCTTCAGTTCGGGGTTCTTCTCCTCGATGGCCCGCGCCGTGCCCGGCACGGCGACGATCTGCGCCACGTTTCCCTCGGCGAAAACGCCGGCCTGCGGCGGGTGCTCCTCGTCCGCGTCCCGGGGGCCCTGGCCCAGTGCCTGCAGCTGCCGGTAGAACTCCATGCCCCGCAGCGCCGCGGGCGTGTGCAGGCTGCCCTCCCACACGCCTCGTGACCCCTTGGCCTCCGTGGCCAGTTCGCCGCCCTCGTCCCAGATGAAGCCGGCCAGGGTGTACCAGTCCTGGCCCGCCAGGTAGATCCCCTGGTCTCCGCCGGAGTTGAGCTTCTTGGTGTCGGCGATCCACTGCGCGCGCGTCTTCGGGGGCTCCTCGATCCCGGCCCGCGCGAAGAGGTCCTTGTTGTAGATGACGACGCGGTTGGCCGCGTACCAAGGGATGCCGTACTGGCTGCCGTTGTACCGGCCCGGCTCGGCCAGGCCGGGCAGCCACTGCTTCATGCCGAGGTCGCGCGCGGACTCCAGGGTGAGGTCGTAGAGCCCTCCCTCGTCGACGTACTGGGCGACCTGGGTGTTGCCGACCTCGATGACGTCGGGCCCGTCCTCGGCCTTGAGCGCGGCCTTGACCTTGTCGCCGACGCCGGTCCACTCCTGGAGGCGTATCCGGAGGTCGATGTCGCCGTGGCGCTCCTCGAAGTCCGTGGTGAACCTCTTGATGAACTCCGCCGACGCACTGCCCCGCATGAGCCACACGGTGACGGTCCGCTTCTCCTCTTCCCCGCCCGGCAGGACGCCGCATCCGGGGAGCAGCACGGTGGCGGCAAGGACGAGGGACAGGGCGACGCGGCGGTGCGGTTTCACGTGGGTCACTTTCTTCCTGCGGACAGGGGAAGGTCGGCCCGACGTGGGGGTGAGCTGGTGGCTCGAACGGGTACGGCTGGATTTTGGTCTGTACCAATGGGTCGGTCAAGGGGGAACGGCACCGGGATCGCAGATTCCGGTGCCGTTCCCGGGGTCGGATCAGCTGCCGGGGACGGTGTCCTCGAACGCCGTACCCGCACTGCGGTAGGAGCTGACCTGCGCCTTCACCTGCTCCGGGGTGAGGACCTGGTCCTTGACGTGCAGGACGTAGTCGACCTGCTGGTCGTAGGCGCGCGGGGCGGTGCCCGACTGGCCCGCCAGGTCGATGAGCCACTGGTTGAAGTTGATGGACATGGGACGCTCCGGCAGGTACTTGGCGTCGTGCGTGCCGAACAGCCGCCCGTCGACGTAGTACTTGATGGTGCTGTCGTCGATGGTGAACACCACGTCGTGCCAGCCCGCGTAGCTCTGCCGCACCTCGGTGTGCTGGTTGACGGCCTCCCACGGCTCGGGGTTGAACGTCTCCCAGGACGTGGTGTAGAGGATGTTGGCCGGCTCGCCCCAGCCTCCGTTGGGCAGGTACTCGAAGTCGTACTCGGAGTAGTCGTCCGCCATCGGGGCCTTGAGGTCGTTGATGGCGAAGAAGGCCTGCACGAGGTGGTCCCCGTCGGGGCCGGACCTGGGCGCGTCGGCGTACTTCACGCGGGCCGCGTAGGTGCCGTTCCTGAACTTGACCGCCTTGGTGAGGATCTCGGTCTGCTCGGTCGAGGCGCCCGTGCCCGCGGTCGACGTCTCCAGGTTCATGACGGAGTTGCCGTCGGCGGCGGAGAAGGTGACGTTCTCGGGCACCCAGGACGCTCCGGGGACGCCGGGGCCGCCCGCGTTGGAGCGGATGTTCCAGCCGTGCGCGGAGATCTTCGGGTCGCCGTGCCCGGTGTAGTCGAAGTCGTCGAAGAGCGCGGGGGCGGCGACGGCCGCCGCGCCACCGGCGTCGGGCGCGGCGGACGCGGGCAGTGCGGCAGGACCGGCGAGGCCGAGCCCTGCCGCCGCCGCGACCGCGACGGCCGTACGGACCCGGAGTCTCACGCTGGAGCGGTGTCGGTTCATCGACCTGATTCCTTTCGGAATGCCGGGAGCGCTCACCGCTCCCGGCGTGGGGGGAGGTGCGGTACAACGACACACCGTGGCCTTACCAATTGGTAAGCTGACCACTCGCGAGGACTGAAGGTGGCATAGACCACTGGGGGCGTCAAGTCCCCTTGCGCGAAAGGGCGTTGCGCGGCGTGGACGGCTCGGGAAGGGCGGCGGCATCGATGGACCAGCGGGGCACATCCGGCGGCGTACTCAAGCGCGAGCGGGTGCGCGAGGTCCTGCTCGATCTGATCGAGGCCCGCCGCCCCGGCGATGCGATCCCCTCGGAGCGCACGCTCTGCACCGAACTGGGTGTCTCCCGGCCGACGTTGCGCGCCGCCGTCGACACGCTGGTCGCCTCGGGTCTGCTGGTGCGCGAGCACGGCCGCGGCATGTTCGTGGCCCGCGCCAAGGTGACGCAGGAGCTGGCGCCTGGCAGCCGCCCGCTGACCGCACCACGGGCCGCCGGCGACTGGACGAGCCGCGTCCTCGACTTCAGCACGGTCCGGGCCGGGGCGCGGGTCGGCCGCAAGCTGCGCATCTCGCCCGCCGCCGAGCTCGTGTACGCGGTGCGGCTGCGCCTGGTCGACGGCGAGCCCATCGCCCTGGAGCATCTGCACGTCCCGGCCGCTCTCGCCCCGGGGCTCACCCCCGCGCAGGTGGAGTCCGGCTTCTACGCCCACCTCCGCGCGGCCCGCCGCATCCGCCCCGCGCACGCCGCGCAGTCCATCGAGCCCACGGTCCTGACGGAGGACGAGGCGGCGCTGCTCGGCGTGCCCGTACTCTCCCCCGCGCTGCTCTTCGACCGTATCACCACGGACAGCGAGGACCGCCCGGTGGAGTACGTGCGCTCCCTCTACCGAGGCGACCGCTACCGCATCGTCTCGCGGCTCGAACTGGACGGTGCCGAAGAGCACCCCGCGCCCACCGCCTCGCGCACCGCGGCGTGGTGGGGCACGGTGGAGTGACCTCACCCCACGGCGGTGAGGTCACCACACGGCGGAGAGGAACATCCTGATGTCCGACCACACCTACCGGGTCACCGAGATCGTCGGCACCTCGCACGAGGGCGTCGACCAGGCCATCCGCAACGGCATCGCCCGCGCCTCGCAGACGCTGCGCTCGCTGGACTGGTTCGAGGTCACCCAGGTGCGCGGCCACATCGAGAACGGCGAGATCGAGCACTACCAGGTGGGCCTGAAGGTCGGTTTCCGCCTGGACGACGGCGACAGCGCCTGACCCTCACCGCCGAGCGGTCACGTCCGCCCCTCGCGCTCCTGCGCGTCCTTCAGCGCGGCGGACGTGCTCGCCCATCGCGCCCGTACGACCGTGAAACCCGCCCGCTCGGCCTCGTCGCACACCAGCTCGTCGTCGTCCACCAGCATCCGGACCTCGCGTGACCCGGAGATCTTCTTCAGGATCTCCAGCTTGGTGCGGCGGGCGGGGCGCCGGTCGTCGTTGCGGCGCATCCAGATCCGCCCCTCGGGAAGCCCCTGCGCCGCGAGCCACGCCACGGTGTCCCTGCGGCACCGCTCCGGCCTGCCTGTGAGGTAGACGACCTCGCACGCCCGCGTGCTCTCCAGGGCGAGCGCCACGCCCTGCTCCAGCGGCGGGTCGTCCGGTGCCGCCGCGAAGAAGGCGGCCCAGTCGCGCGGCTTGCGCTCCAGGAAGCCCTGGCGGTGCCCGGTGTCCGCGAGGGTGCCGTCCAGGTCGAATACGGCCAGAGGCCTGCTGTCGTCCGTCACGCGCCCAGCGTAGGCAATCCCCGCGGGCCCCCGGAGCTAGGCCCGCGCCCCTCGGTAGGTCCTGCCCCCACGACGCGGCAGAGCGGCCGGCCCGTCCCCCGGAGGCGCGATCGTCTCGGCGGCCAGATGCAGCTCGGCCCTCACAGTCGCGGACGACAGGTCCAGCCCCAGGAGCCGGCCGCACTTGTCCAGCCAGGCGGTGAGGGTGGTCCGGTGCAGTCCCAGCTCGGCGGCGGCGGGAGCGGTCCGGCCGCGCTGCCCGAGCCAGCACCGCAGTGCGGTGCGCAGCCGCGCGTCCAGCGGTTCGAGCAGGGCGGACGCCCAGCGGTCGGCCTGCCCGGGGCCGATCAGCTCAGGGGGCAGCGGCGCGGCGGGAAGGCGTACGTACGTGGTGGCGGGCTCGGGCGGTGCCGGGGCGCGCAGGGCCAGCAGCAGCTGCGCCTGCACGGTGGGGTCGTCGAGGTCGGCCGCGAGCAGGGCGCCGATGCCGCGCAGCCGTGAGCGGACCGTGCCCTCGGACACCCCGAGGGCCGGCACCGCGGCCTGGGCCGAGCCCGACCGCAGCCAGGCCTCCAGGGTCCGGCGCCGCTCACGGTCCAAGGGCTGAAGGACGGCCGCGGACCAGGCGGCGAGCCGGTCCGCGGGCAGGACACGCAGCAGCCCGTGCGCCCCGAGGCCGGCCGCGGGGATGAGGCAGCCGACGGCGGCGCTGTTGCGCGCGGTCCCGGCCTCGGCCCACGCGGTGGGAACCATGTCCAGGGGCGCGGGGTCGGCCGCCCCGCCGGTCAGCCGGTACCGCTCGGCGATCCGGGCCAGGAGCGGGAGCGCCGGGCTGTGGCTCTCCTGGGCGCCGTGCAGGGCGACGACCACCAGTTCCGGCCCGTCCAGGCCGACGAGCATCCGGGTGTCGCCGAAGGACACCCCGGACTGCGCCGCTCGCCACAGGGCCTGGTGTGCGGTGTGGGCGGTGCTCCCGGCCAGCCGGTACACCGTGGCGTGCGTGACGTGGGCGGCGGCGCCGGTGCCGAGCACGTCGACGGCCAGGCGGTGCCGGCCGTGCAGCAGGAGGTGCAGCGCGGCGGCGTGCAGCCGCTGCTCGGCGCCGCGCGTCTCCTCGGCCTGCCGGGCCCGCACCAGCAGCAGGTCGGCGGTGATCTGCGCGATCAGGGCGGCCCGGGGTGCGGGCGTCGCTCTGCCGGGGCCGATGACCAAGGCGGCATCGGCCACCTGCTGGACGGTGAGGTGCGGGTGGGCCTTGGGGTGCGCCGCGGCGCGCACGGCCGCGGGCCCGGCGCTGTGCGGGTGGCAGTGGACGGCGCCTGCCACCGGGTGCACCACGGCGGCCCAGCCGTCGGCCAGGGCGGCGGCCTCGGCGATCAGCATGTCGCCGGAGCGGCCCGCCGCACGCGTGAGCCGTCGCGCCGCTTCGTACGGCGTGTCCTCGACGGGTGAGGCGGGCGCGGGCCCCGCGCGGTGCTGCGCGCGGCCCGCCCTGCTCGTCGTCACGGAATGCGCGCGACGGCGCCCCAGCCCGCCCGCTCGGTGGTCCGGTCCGTGGTGGGGTCGGGCCGCCAGTTGGGCCAGGAGACGAAGCCGGGTTCGACCAGTTCGAGGCCGTCGAAGAAGGCGACGGTGACCTCCGGCTCGCGGAAGATGTAGGGAATCGCCCCGGAGTTGTTGTACTCCTCCTGCACCTTGCGGTGTTCCTCGTCCGATGCGGTGGAGTGGCTCAGGGCCAGATAGCTGCCCGAGGGAAGTCTCTCCACCAGGCGGCGCACGAGCGACAGGGCGTCGTCCCAGTCCACGATGTGGCCGAGCACGTCATTGATCACCAGGGCGACGGGCCGGGTCAGGTCCAGGGTCTCGGTCGCACCCCGCAGGACCGTGTCCGTGTCGCGCATGTCCGCAAGCACATAGGCGGTGGCGCCCTCAGGGGTACTGGTGCGCATCGCGTGCACGTGCAGCAGGACGAGCGGGTCGTGGTCCACATAGACCACGCGGGATTCGGGGGCGATGCGCTGGGCGACCTCGTGGGTGTTGTTGGCGGTCGGTAATCCGGCGCCCAGGTCGAGGAACTGGCGGATGCCGGCGTCCCGTGCGAGATAGCTGACCGTGCGCCGCAGGAAGTCCCGTGACTCACGGGCGAATTGCTCGATCATCGGGTACTTGTCGCGATAGGCGTCCCCGGCCTGCTGGTCGGCGGGGAAGTTGTCCTTGCCGCCCAGCCAGTAGTTCCAGACCCGCGCGCTGTGGGCGACGGTCGTGTCTATCTCCGGGGGCAGCTTCGTCGGTTCGGTCACACCAGTTCCTCTTTCGATTTGTGGGGGTGGGACGCGGCGGTGCAGGAGTAGTCGAGGAGCATGAGGTAGGCCGTCACGGTCTCGTGCGCGTCCCAGACGTCGGCCGTGCCGGGCAGGCCTCCCTCGCGGACCACGTGGTCGGAGATCTCCGGTACTTCGACCCGGTAGACGGTGAGCGGCGGATTGCCGGTCATGGCGTGCACCGGCCCGTCCAGCGGGTGGATCTGCAAGGTCACCTCGGGTCGCTCGGCGGCGGCCCGGAGCGACTTCCGCTGCCCGGCCATGATCTCCGCGTCCCCTACGCGCGTGTGCAGGGAAGCGGCCGACATCAGGGCCCAAAGACGCGTCTGCTGGGCGCGCAACCGGTCTTGACGCTCCATCAGGAACTCGGTGCGCCGGTCCTTGTCCGCAGGGGACAGGTCCGGGCGCAGGACGTCGTCGACGGCACGGGCGTAGGCCGGGGTGCGCAGCAGGGCGGGGACGAGCGAGGGGTGCCAGGTCCGGACGATGCTGGCCGCGGACTCCACGCTCATCAGGTCCAGCTCCCAGGCGTCCATGACGGCGCGCCACGGATGCCACCACCCGGGGCGGTTGGCGGCCGCCAGCTTCCCGAGGAATTCCCCGGTCTCCGCCGGGCCCGCCCCGTACAGCGCAAGGAGCGTGGAGACCTGACCCGCGTCCAGGGACGTCTGGGCCTGCTCGATGCGGCGGACGGTCGCCGGGTGGGCGCCGAGAGCTTCGGCCGCCTGCTGGAAACTGAGCCCCGCCGACTCGCGCAGGGTCTTCAGCCGGGTGGCCAGAACGAGATGCGCGACGGTCCGGCCGGATCGTTCGCGAGCCACAAACACCCCCCTGCGCCCGCAGTTACCGCACTTACCGCAACTTGTGGATCGTGCACACTCTGTACCTTGCAATCGTTGCGCGCAACCCTTTGTATGGCCTCATTCCCCAGGGCGAGAGAAGCGGACCGAACCAGGCGAAGGGATGATCAACTATCCGTGAGAACACGTAAGTTGAAATCAAAAACAGAAAGAACTCCCGGTCTTCCGCCGAGCGACGAGCGATACCTTCAGCGAATCCATGACTTCTTCCGATTGTTGAACGGCGAATGGCATTGGGACGTCCTCGTGGCCCTCAATGACGGACCGCTGAAGTACACGGAACTGCTGAATACGGTTCGCGCGCAGACCCCCGTCAGCAACTGGCCCGGAACCGCCCACCATTACCTCGAGGAGGCCATGCTGAGCCGGACCCTGCAGCGCCTCACGCAGGGAGAGCTCGTCGAGCGCGAGCGGGCGATGGGCTACCCGTACGCCACGACGTACCGTCTCGCCCAGCCGGCCCGGGAGCTCCTGACGGTCATGGCGCCCGCCGCCGAGTGGACGGAAGCACACTCCGCCCTTGTGGTCCGGGTCCAGGGGATGCGGCAGAGAGTGCCCGAGGAGTAGCGGGCCCCATCCTTCACGGCGATCGAAATCACTTTGCCCGCTTCCCGCACCTGACGGATCATGGAGACCACGGAGGAGATCAGAACGCGATCCCCGCCCGGCGAAGGGATCTCGTGTGGAAGCGACCCGGTTCTCCGTCCTCGACCGTTCCCGCACCCGCGAGGGGCACGACGGCGCCGAGGCCCTGCGCGACACCGTGCGCCTGGCCAAGGAGCTCGAAGACCTCGGCTACCACCGTTTCTGGGTGTCCGAGCACCACGCGGTGCCGGGTGTCGCGGGCTCCGCGCCGACCGTCCTCGCCTCCGCCGTCGCCGCCGCGACGCGCACCATCCGGGTCGGCACCGGCGGCGTGATGCTGCCGAACCACCAACCCCTCGTCGTCGCCGAGCAGTTCGGGGTGCTCGAAGCCCTCTTCCCCGGGCGCATCGACATGGGCCTCGGCCGGTCGGTGGGCTTCACCGACGGGGTGCGCAAGGCGCTGGGCCGGGACAAGCACGACGCCGACGACTTCGCGGCGCAGCTCACCGAGCTCCTGGGCTGGTTCCGCGGCACATCGGACACCGGGGCGCACGCCCGCCCCGCCGAGGGTCTGCGCGTCCCGCCGTTCGTCCTGGCCATCGGCGAGGGCGCCACCATCGCGGCCCGGGCCGGGCTCCCGATGGTCATCGGCGACATCAAGAGCCGCGAGAAGATGCTCCGCGGCATCGAGCACTACCGCACCTCCTTCCGGCCCTCGGAGTGGTCCAGCGAGCCGTACGTCGTCGTCTCGGGCACCGTCGCCGTCGCCGGGACGCCCGAGGAGGCCCGCCGCCTGCTGATCCCGGAGGCCTGGTCGATGGCGTACTCGCGCACCCACGGCACGTTCCCGCCCCTGCCCCCGGCCGAGCGCATCGAGTCGCCGCAGATGCGGATGACCGAGAAGGAGCGCGGTTTCTACGAATCCGGGCTCCTCGGCCAGATCCACGGCACGGAGGACCAGGTGGCCGACGAGATCGAGACACTGATCAAGGAGACCGGGGCGCAAGAAGTGCTGGTCACGACCAGTACGTACGACCGCGAGGGCCTCCTCGACTCCTTCCGGCGGCTGGCTCGGGTCGCGGGTCTGGCCGCCACCTAGAATCGTGGGGTTTGCCCCCGAGCCGCGTACGGAGTCCCCATGCACAGCCCCCACGATCCGTTCGTACGTGTCCGGGGTGCCCGCGAGCACAATCTGCGGGACGTCGACGTGGACGTCCCGCGCGACGTCCTGGCGGTCTTCACCGGTGTCTCCGGCTCGGGGAAGTCCTCGCTCGCCTTCGGGACGATCTACGCGGAGGCCCAGCGGCGCTACTTCGAGTCCGTCGCACCGTACGCCAGACGCCTGATCCACCAGGTGGGGGCGCCGAAGGTCGGAGAGATCACCGGCCTGCCCCCCGCGGTCTCGCTCCAGCAGCGGCGCTCGGCACCCACGTCCCGCTCCTCGGTGGGCACGGTCACCAACCTCTCGAACTCGCTGCGCATGCTCTTCTCGCGCGCCGGCACCTACCCCGAGGGTGCCGAGCGGCTCGATTCGGACTCCTTCTCGCCGAACACGGCCGCCGGGGCCTGCCCGGAGTGCCACGGCCTGGGCCGCGTGCACCGCACGACCGAGGACCTGCTCGTCCCCGACCCGTCCCTCTCCATCCGGGAGGGCGCGATCGCCGCCTGGCCCGGCGCCTGGCAGGGCAAGAACCTCCGGGACGTGCTCGACGCCCTCGGGCATGACGTCGACCGCCCGTGGCGCGAGCTGCCGCGGGCGGACCGGGACTGGATCCTGTTCACGGACGAGCAGCCGGTGGTGACGGTGCACCCGGTGCGGGACGCGGGCCGCATCCAACGCCCGTACCAGGGCACGTACATGAGCGCCCGGCGCTATGTGATGAAGACGTTCTCGGACTCCAAGAGCCAGACGCTGCGCGCCAAGGCCGAGCGCTTCCTGGCAAGTGCCGACTGCCCGGCGTGCGGCGGCAGCAGGCTGCGCCCGGAGGCGATGGCGGTCACGTTCGCGGGCCGTACGATCGCCGATCTCGCCGCGCTGCCCCTCTCGGAGCTGGCCAAGTCCCTGGAGGGCGAAGGGGGTTCGGAAGCGGCCCGCGTCCTGTCCGACGATCTCCTCGCCCGCATCGCCACCATCACCGAACTGGGCCTGGGCTATCTGAGCCCGGACCGCGCCACGCCCACCCTCTCCGCGGGCGAGCTCCAACGACTGCGCCTGGCCACCCAGTTGCGCTCCGGTCTCTTCGGCGTGGTGTACGTCCTGGACGAGCCGTCGGCCGGTCTGCACCCGGCGGACACCGAGTCCCTGCTCACCGTCCTCGACCGGCTCAAGGCCGCGGGCAACTCGGTCTTCGTCGTGGAGCACCATCTCGACGTCATGCGCCATGCGGACTGGCTCGTCGACGTGGGCCCGGACGCCGGTGAGCACGGCGGGCAGGTCCTGCACAGCGGCCCGGTGGCGGACCTGGAGAGCGTGCCGCGGTCCGCCACGGCCCGCTTCCTCTTCGACCGCGAGCCCGCTCCGGAGCGCCGGGTGCGCACCCCGCGCGGCTGGCTGAAGGTCGGCCCCGTGAGCCGGCACAACCTGCGCGACGTGACGGCCGAGTTCCCGCTCGGCGCCTTCACCGCCGTCACCGGCGTCTCCGGTTCGGGCAAGTCCACGCTCATCGGCGAGGTCACCGAGGACCTGGACGGCGTGGGACGTCTGGTGTGCGTCGACCAGAAGCCGATCGGCCGCACACCGCGCTCCAATCTGGCCACCTACACCGGCCTCTTCGATGTCGTGCGCAAGGCCTTCGCGGCCACGGACGCGGCACGGACACGGGGTTTCGGCGTGGGGCGCTTCTCGTTCAACGTCGCGGGCGGGCGGTGCGAGACCTGTCAGGGCGAGGGGTTCGTGAGCGTGGAGCTGCTCTTCCTGCCCAGCACGTACGCGCCGTGCCCCGACTGCGGGGGCGCGCGCTACAACCCCGGGACCCTCGAAGTGACGTACCACGGACGGAACATCGCGGAGGTGCTCGACCTGACGGTGGAGTCGGCAGCGGAGTTCTTCGCGGACACCCCGGCCGTCGCCCGCAGCCTGCGGACCCTCCTCGACGTGGGGCTGGGCTATCTGCGCCTCGGCCAGCCGGCGACGGAGCTCTCGGGCGGCGAGGCCCAGCGCATCAAGCTGGCCAGCGAGTTGCAGCGGGTGCGGCGCGGCCACACGCTCTACCTCCTGGACGAACCGACGACCGGACTGCACCCGGCCGACGTCGAGGTCCTGATGCGGCAGCTGCACGGCCTGGTCGACGCGGGCCACTCGGTGGTGGTCGTCGAGCACGACATGGCGGTGGTGGCGGGCGCGGACTGGGTGATCGACCTGGGTCCCGGCGGCGGCGACGAGGGCGGTCGCGTGGTCGCATCGGGGCCGCCCGCCGCGGTGGCGGGTGCCGAGGGGAGCCGGACGGCGCCGTATCTGGCGCGGGCGACGGGTGGGGACCGGTGAGGCAGGCACACACCCGGTGAGGTCGTGAACACCGGGCGAGGTTGGTACACACCAACTCCTTGACGGGGCTCGCGAGTCTGCCTTAAATCAAGTACTGAACAAAGCGGTGGGGTTGATCGCTCGCCGCGTTCAGTTCTCGATGTCCGGTTGTCATGCGCATGGCTTGGGAGTTCGCACCCCCCACTCTCTCGCCACCCCCACGTGAAGCGATGTGATGACAGTGCACACCTCTTGGCGCCGCCGTGCGGCGCTCTCCACGGCCGCCCTGGCCTGCTGCGCCTCGGCCCTGGCCGGGCTGCCCTCCGGAGCGTCCGCGGCCCCCTCCCCCACCCGGCCCGCCGCGGCGGCCGCCACCTTCACCGACGACTTCAACGGCGCCGCGGGCTCCGCGGTCGACGGCGGCAAGTGGCAGATCGAGACCGGCGACAACGTCAACAACCACGAGCGGCAGTACTACACCTCGGGCAACAAGAACGCCGCCCTGGACGGCCAGGGCAACCTGGTCATCACCGCCCGCAAGGAGAACCCGGGCAACTACCAGTGCTGGTACGGCCGTTGCGAGTACACATCGGCCCGCCTGAACACCTCGGGCAAGTTCACGCAGACGTACGGCCACGTCGAGGCCCGGATGAAGGTGCCGCGCGGGCAGGGCATGTGGCCCGCGTTCTGGATGCTCGGCGCCGACATCGGCACCGTGGGCTGGCCCCAGAGCGGTGAGATCGACGTGATGGAGAACGTCGGCTTCGAGCCCGGCACGGTCCACGGCACCCTGCACGGCCCCGGCTACTCGGGCTCGGGCGGCATCGGCGCGGGCTACACCCTGCCCGGCGGCGAGGCGTTCGCGGACAAGTTCCACACCTTCGCGGTGGACTGGTCACCGAACAAGGTCACCTGGTCCGTGGACGGCAACGTCTACCAGACCCGCACCCCGGCCGACCTAGGCGGCAAGCAGTGGGTCTTCGACAAGCCCTTCTTCCTGATCCTCAACCTCGCGGTCGGCGGCTACTGGCCCGGCGACCCGGACGGCAGCACGGCCTTCCCGCAACAGCTCGTCGTCGACTACGTCCGCGTGAGCACCAACAACTAGCGTGATCTCCAACAGCCGACCAGTACACGCTAGTTGAGCCGCGCCAGCTGGTGCGCGGCCTCGCGGGTCGCCGGATACAGGTCCAGGTAGATCCCGTACAGCCGGTCGTAGACGGTCGAGGTGGTGTCATCGGGGGCCACCACCTCGACCGTCGGATTCCAGTGCGCGATGTCGGCCGGCTCGGCGAGCCCGGCGCCCACCGCCGCGAGGAACGCGTCGCCGTACGCCGCTCCGATGGTGTGGCGCGGCAGATGCTGCTCGCGCCTGGTCACGTCGGAGACGATCCGGGTCCACAGCGCACGCGCGCCGCCGCCGACCGCGACCAGGCGCTCGGCGGTGGCACCCGCATCGGCCATGGCGGCGAGATTGTGCCGGACGCCGTACGCGGTGGCCTCCAGGGCGGCCCGGTAGAGATGTCCGCGGCCGTGCCGCAGCGTGAGCCCGTGGACCAGTCCCCGGGCGTCGGGGTCGAAGAGCGGGGTGCGCTCCCCCGCGAAGTACGGCAGCATCAGCAGCCCCTCGGCGCCGGGCGGCAACGCCCCTGCCTCCGCCGTCAGTTGCTCGTACGAAGCGCCCGTGAGGTCACGCAGCCACCCGGTGACGGCGCCCGACGTGGCCATCCCGGCGGCCAGGCAGTACGTGCCGGGGAACGCCCCCGCCGTGCCCCACAGATGCGGGCTGGTCAGCGGCTGCGGCACGATGCCGACCAGGAACATCGTCGTGCCGTACATGAGCATGAGGTCGCCCGGCGCGGCCACGCCGACACCGGCCGCCTCCGCCCAGGCGTCGACCGTGCCCGCGACGACAGGAGTGCCCGCGGGGATGCCGGTGCGGGCCTCGGCCTGCGGCGTCACGGCGCCGACGACGTCGGAGGGCCAGACCAGCTCGGGCCACTGGAGGCCCGGAGCGACCTCCTCGCAGCGGTCCGCCATCCAGGTCCGGGCGGCCAGGTCGTAGAGCGGGGTGCACTGGCTCGCCGAGTGGTGGTCGAGGACGTACCGGCCGGTGAGGCGGTGCACGAGGTACGAACTGGCCATGTACCAGCGGCGGGTGATGCCATAGGCCGCCGGTTCGTGGCGGCGCAGCCACGCGAGCTTGGGGCCGATCGCCTGACTGGTCAGGGGTGAGCCGCAGCGGCTGATGATCTCCTCGGGGCCGTAGCGCTCGTTCTGCTCGGCGATCTCGGCACCGGCCCGGGTGTCCACGCCGTACAGGATGGCCGGACGCACCGGCGCGCCCTTCTCGTCGACGGGGAGCAGACAGGGGCCGATGCCGCTGACGCCGACCGCGGCGAGCGTCTCGCCCGCGGGCAGTTCGGCCAGCAACTCCCGGGCCAGATCCCGGAATTCGGCCCACCACACGCCGTCCGCGTCGTGCTCGAACCAGCCGGGGTGCGGCGTGGACGTCACGTGCTCGCGCTGCGCCCGGGCGACGAGCGTGCCGTCGGGGCGGACCAGGACGCCCTTGGAGGAGGACGTCCCGATGTCGACGCCGAGCAGCAGTCCGGTGCGGGGCGCGGTGGCGGAGGTCGTGGCCGCGGAGGGGACGGTCGCGGAGGCCATGGCTACGGGAGGATCGAGTCCACGTAGCCGCCGTCGACGCGGATCGCGCCGCCGGTCGTGGCGGAGGCCAGCGGGGAGCTGAGGTAGACGACCATGTGCGCGATCTCCTGCGGCTCGATGAGCCGCTGGATCAGGGACTGCGGGCGGTGCTTGATCATGAACTCCCGCTGCGCCTCGTCCCAGGGCAGCGCGGAGTCGACCAGCTCGTACACGAAGTCCTCCACGCCGCCGGTGTGCGTGGGGCCCGCGATCACGGAGTTGACGGTCACGCCCGACCCGGCGGCCTCCTTGGCGAAGCCTCGGGAGACCGCGAGGAGCGCCGTCTTCGACATGCCGTAGTGGATCATCTCGGCGGGGACGACGACCGCGGAGTCGCTGGCGATGTTCTGGATGCGCCCCCAGGCGCGGTCCTTCATCCCGGGCAGGTAGTGGCGGATCATGCGGACGGCGGTCAGGACGTTCACCTCGAAGTAGCGGCGCCATTCGTCGTCGCTGATGTCGAGGGCCGGCTCCGCGCCGAAGATGCCGAGGTTGTTGATGAGGATGTCCACCTGGGGGACGGCCGCGAAGACCTGGGCGGCGCCTTCGTCGGTGGAGATGTCACCGGGGGCCCGGAGGAATTCGGCTGCGCCGTGCTCCCCCTTCAGCCGGTCGACGGCCTTGTCGACGGAGGCCGCGGTCCGTCCGTTGACGGCCACCCGGGCACCGGCCTTGGCCAGGCCGACCGCGATGGCTGCCCCGATTCCCTGGGTCGATCCGGTGACGAGGGCGGTCTTGCCGGAGAGATCTACGAGCATGGTGCGTTCCTCCTGCTGCGGTGCGACTGGACGGGTCCGGTGCGTGGACCCCGCCTTGCCCCCGATGCCCAGTAGATCATTCCGGCGGGCTCGGCGGGCCTTTTTGAGGGCTTGCTGCGGGCTTTGTGCGGGTCAACCATGCTGCTTTCTGTAGGCGCTCGGGGTCACTCCCACCTCTCTTCGGAAGATCGTCCGGAAATTCGCGGCCGAACCGAATCCCACCTCTCCCGCGATTCTCTCGACGGACCAGTCGGAGGCCTCAAGGAGTCGGCGCGCGCCGAGAATCCGCTGGAGGGCGACCCACTGCATGGGCGGCATTCCCGTCTCGCGCACGAAACGCCGGATCAGCGTTCTGCGCGAAAGCAGGCTGCGGTCGGCCAGTTGCTGCACGGTGATCGAGGCGCCCAGGTTCTCGCTCACCCATTCCCGCGTCGCCCGCAGGCTGTCGCGACGAGGGGTGGGGACGTCCGCGTACTGCGGCTCGCTCGCGCCACGGACAGAAGAGAAGACGACGTCCTTCGCCACTCCGTCCGCGACCGTGGTGCCGAAATCGCTCTGGACCACATGAAGACACGCGTCAATGGCCGCGCCCCCGCCCGCTGACGTCAAAATCGCCCCGTCCTCGACGAACAGCCGATTCTCGATGACGTCGACGCGCGGGTACGCCAGGCGGAGTTCGTCGGTATGGCGCCAGTGCGTCGTGGCCGACTTGCCGTTCAGAATGCCGCCGGCCGCGAGCGCGAACACCCCCGTACAGACGCCTACGACACGCGCGCCCCGGTCGACCGCGATCCGCAGCGCTCTGAGGTATTTCTCCGGGACCGGCAGATGCGGGGCTTCGTAACCCGGGACCACGACGATATCGGCGTGCTCCACGTCGGCGAGCGACGACGATCCGTCGCCGGCATCCCCGCACACCCGGACGCGATATCCCAGATGCCGCCCAAAAACATGTTCAGGGATGCTGACGTCCAGCGCGTAGAAGCGCGGCATCGCCAGGACCGCGACAACCGTCCCGCCCTCCGTGGATCGCAAGTGCGCCCCCTCATACCTTCGCGTACCCGTCGCCCGGACCTGGCACGATCCTTGCCTCACGTGGCACAGCCGAGCCTGTTCCACCCCGGAACCGGCCTCATATCGTCGACACCATGAGCAGCACACAGCAAGTCGAGAACTTCGGGGTCCCGTGGGAAGAGACGTACGGGTACGTGCAGGCGGTCAGACGCGGCGACACCATCTACCTCTCCGGCCAAGTGGCCCACAGCGGGACGGAAGTTGTCGCCCCCGCTCCCGTCAATGATGCAGGACTGGTCACGGACTTCTCCCGCATGGGCGATCAGCTGCGCCAGTGCTACGCCAACGCGGCGCAGCTGCTCCGGCGCTTCGGCGCGTCGCTGGACGACGTCGTCGAAGAAGTCATCTACGCACTCGACGTCGACGCGGCCGACGCCGCGGCGGGACCGGTGCGCAAGGAGGCCTACGGCCGGCCGGACCCGCAGGTGGCGAGCACCATGGTCGGAACCCCGCGGCTGGCCTTCCCGGAACTCCTGGTCGAGGTCAAGTTCACCGCCCGGGTCTGACGGGCCCCGGGCCGGGCCCCGGACGAACGGTCCCGGGGCCCTTGGCTCTCAAGCGGAAAGGGTCTGCTTCAGGGCGGCGAGACCGTCGCTGAAGATGCCGTGGAACAGGGCGACGACCTCCTCGTCACCGACACCCACCGGTGTGAAGGCGCCGGACCACTCCACGCGGGACGCGTCCTGTCCTGGCACCTCGTGCACCGTGAGGGTGGCCACGTAGTCGGTGGCGGGGAACGGCGCCTGGAGGATGGAGTAGCTGTACGTGCGCGCCTTCTCGTCGAAGGTCAGCAGGCGCTCGATGATGACGCCCCCGTCCTCGCTCTTGAGGGTGCGCACGCGACCGCCCTCGCTGGATTCGCTGGAGGGGATGAACGGAAGCCAGTCGGGCAGCGAGTCGAAGCCGCCGATGAGCTGCCAGACGCGGTCGGCCGGTACGGGGATCTCGATGGACGCGGAGGTGGAAGCCACGGGTTCTCCTTGAAGGGTTCCTTGAGGGGCGTACGAGGTGTGCGGGGGTGTGCGGCGGGACGTACGGGCTTGCGAGTCAAGGCAGTTCGCCGGTCAGGCGGTGGGCACCGGTGCGTCCGCCGCGATCAGCTTCTCCTGGCGCAGGTCCGTCCAGAAAGCGGCCGGGACCTGCTCGCCGAGCGCGGCGACGTCCTCGGCGATGCGGCTCGGCCTGGTGGCGCCGGGGATGGCCGCCACCGTCGCCGGGTGCGCGAGGGAGAACTGCAGGGCGACGGCCTTGATGCCGACGCCGTGCCGCTCGGCGAGCGCCTTGATGCGCTCGACCTTGGCGATGATGTCCGCGGGCGCCTTCTGGTACTCGAAGTGCTGACCGCCCGCGAGGATGCCCGAGCTGTAGGGGCCGCCCACGACGATGTCGACGCCCTGGGCCTCGGCGGCCGGCAGCAGTCGCTGCAGGGCGCGGTCGTGGTCGAGGAGGGTGTAGCGGCCCGCGAGGAGGAAGGCGTCGGGCTTCGGCTCGTCCAGGTCGAGGGTGAGCTCGAGCGGCTCCACGCGGTTGACGCCCAGGCCCCAGCCCTTGATGACACCCTCGTCGCGCAGCCGGTCCAGGGTGCGGAAAGCGCCCGTACGGGCCTGCTCATAGGCGGCCAGCCATTCGTCGCCGTAGAAGTCCTGCGCGACATCATGCACCCACACGACGTCGAGCCGGTCCGTCCGCAGCCGCTTCAGGCTGTCCTCGACGGAGCGCAGGGTGGCGTCGGCCGTGTAGTCGTTGACCATCTTGTTCGGGCGGCCGTGCTCGAAGAGGCCGCCCTTCTCGCCGAGGTCGCGCGCGGCGGGGTCCTCGACCTCGTCCAGGATGACGCGGCCGACCTTCGTGCTCAGGACGTAGTCGTCGCGGGGGTGGCCCGACAGGACGTCGCCGAGGCGGATCTCGGAGAGGCCCGCGCCGTAGAAGGGTGCGGTGTCGAAGTAGCGGATGCCCTGGTCCCAGGCGGCCTCGACGGTGGCCGCGGCCTCCTCGTCGGGGATGGCCCGGAACATGTTGCCGAGCGGGGCGGTGCCGAAGCCGAGCGCTCCGGGGAGGAGGGAGGTGATGCTCATGAGGGGTCCTCGCGGTGGTGGATTTCCGATGGTTCCCTGGGGTTCGGGTGATCCGTCGGCCTTGCGAGTTCGAGGTTAGGATCGATGCTTGAGACTGTCCAAGACTCGCTTGGACACACTTGAGTCCTCCGAGGTCTTACATGCTTGACCTGCGACAACTCCGCTATTTCGTGGCCGTCGCCGAGACGGAACACGTCGGCCGGGCGGCGGAAGCGCTGCACATCTCCCAGTCGCCGCTCAGCCGCCAGATCGCCCAGCTGGAGAAACAGCTCGGCCTCGCCCTGTTCGAGCGCAGCCAGCAGCGCATCCGCCTCACCCCCGACGGCAAGGTCTTCCTGAGCGAGGCCCGCGCCCTGCTGCGGCACGCGGACCGCCTGGAGAACCTCGGCCGCAGGCTCGGCCGCGGCGAGGAGGGCGGGCTGTGCATCGGATACGTGGGCGACGCCATGCACACCGGCGTCCTGCCGGGCGCGCTGCGCACCCTTCAGGAGGAGCGCCCCGGCATCCATGTCGCCCTCTACAGCCTCTCCACGGCCGAGCAGTTCGAGGGCCTGCGCCAGCGCAGCCTCGACATCGCCCTCGTCCAGGATCCGCCGCCGCAAGGCGACCCGGACCTCCTGGCCGCACCCTTGCTCGAAGACCCGCTGCTGCTCGCACTGCCCGCCTCCCATCCGCTGGCCGCGCAGGCGGAGTTGACGCCGGGCGACCTGGACGGCCAGGCGTGGATCGCGGTGGAGAACTCCCAGGACCCGGCCTGGCGCGACGCCTTCCTCGCCTCGTGCGTGGCCTCCGGCTTCACCCCGGACATCCGTCTGGACGCCGCCGAGCCGCTCACCGCGCTCGGCCTCGTCGCCTCCGGCCTCGGTCTCGCGCTCATCCAGCGGAGCATGGTGCGCGGCACGACGGACGGTGTCGCCGTACGCGAACTGCCCTGGCACAAGGCGTCCGTTCACCTGTGGGCGGCCTGGCACGCCGTCGATCTGCGGCCGGTGGTGGCGTCCTTCCGCGAGACGGTCCTGGCGAGCGGCGAGATCGACGGCGCCACCGACTGACTCCGCGCTCAGTTCCAGTACGACCTGCGCAGCGAGGACTTGGCCAGCTTCCCGGTCGGCGTGCGGGGCAGCGAGTCCGCGAAGTCCACGGAGCGGGGCGCCTTGTAGTGGGCGAGCCTCTCCCGTACGAACGCGACCAGCTCACGCTCCAGTTCGGGCCCCGCCGTCACCCCGTCGGCCGGCTGCACCACCGCCTTGACCGCCTCGCCCATCTCCGCGTCCGGCACCCCGATGACCGCGACGTCCGCGACCGCCGGATGCAGCACGAGACAGTCCTCGGCCTCCTGCGGATAGACGTTCACCCCACCCGAGATGATCATGAATGCCTTGCGGTCGGTGAGGAAGAGATAGCCGTCCTCGTCGACGTGGCCGATGTCCCCCGTGGTGGTCCAGTTGGGGTGCTCGGGGTGCTGGGCCTCGCGGGTGCGGACGTCGTCGTTGTGGTAGCGGAAGGAGAGTTCCTCGCGCTCGAAGTAGACGGTGCCGGTCTCGCCGGTCGGCAGCAGTTTGCCCGCGTCGTCGCAGATCCGCAGCTCGCCGAGGAGCCCGTCCTTGCCGACCGAGCCGGGCTTGCGCAGCCACTCCTCGGGCGAGATGAACGTGATGCCGTTGCCCTCGGTCGAGGAGTAGTACTCGTACAGGACCGGCCCCCACCACTCCAGCATCCGCTGCTTGACCTCGACGGGGCAGGGCGCGGCCGCGTGGATGGCGGTCTTCATCGACGACAGGTCGTAGCGCTCGCGCACCTCGGCGGGCAGCTTCAGCATCCGTACGAACATGGTCGGCACCCACTGGCTGTGCGTGACGCGGTGCCGCTCGACGGCCGCGAGGGCGCCTTCCGCGTCGAAGGCGTCCATGAGCACGACGGTGCCGCCGAGCGCCGTGACGACGCCGCAGAAGCGCAGGGGCGCTGCGTGGTAGATCGGGGCGGGCGAGAGATAGACGGTGTCCTCGCCGAAGCCGTACATGGCCTGGAAGATCAGGACGTAGGTGCTCGGCTCGTCACGCACGTCGCCCTCGGGCAGCGCGGGCTTGATGCCCTTGGGTCGGCCCGTGGTGCCGGAGGAGTACAGCATGTCGGTGCCGCGCGGCTGGTGGGCGGGCGGCTGCGCGGACGCGGCCGCCAGGGCCTTCTCGTACGTTCCGTCGTCGAGCCCGAGCAGGATCGGCGGGCCACCCGCCGACTCCACGACGGCCGCTCCCAGTTCGGCGAGTGATCCGGAGACGATCAGCGCCTTGGCCCCGCAGTCGCGGACGATGTACGCGGCCTCGTCCGTCGAGAGGTGGTGGTTGACGGCGGTGAGATACAGGCCCGAGCGCAGCGCCGCCCAGTAGACCTCCAGGGCGCGCGGATCGTTGTCGCTGAGCAGGGCGAAGTGGTCGCCCCTGCGCAGGCCTGCGGCCCGCAGATGATCCGCGAGCCGCAGGGAGCGTTCTTCGAGTTGTCCGTAGGTGAGGGTCCGTGTGCCGTCGGCGGTGACGACGGCCGTCCTGGCGGGGTCGTACGCTCCCGGATGCATGCGCAGACGCTACGCGCCCCGCAGGGGCGCGGGGAACTGCGCGACCAGCCACAACGGACCCGCAGATCCCAACGGCCCCACGCAGTACCTAGCGGCTGACCTTCCGCGTGGCCCGCAACCACTCCTTGTTCATCGCAGAGATGGAAGGCAAGGGGATCCCCTTGGGACAGGCAGAGGCGCAGGCGCCAGTAAGCGTGCAGCCGCCGAAGCCCTCCTCGTCCATCTGCGCCACCATGTCGAGCACACGCGTCTCGCGCTCGGGAGCGCCCTGTGGCAGCACGCCCAGGTGGTTGACCTTCGCCGAGGTGAACAGCATCGCCGAGCCGTTGGGGCAGGCGGCGACGCATGCCCCGCAGCCGATGCACTCCGCGTGCTCGAACGCGAAGTCCGCGTCCGGCTTGGGCACGGGGGCCGCGTGGGCTTCGGGTGCGGCGCCGGTCGGGGCGCTGATGTAGCCGCCGGACTGGATGATCCGGTCGAAGGAGGAGCGGTCCACGACCAGGTCCTTGACGACCGGGAAGGCGGAGGCGCGCCACGGTTCGACGTCGATCGTGTCGCCGTCCTTGAAGGACCGCATGTGCAGCTGACAGGTGGTGGTGCGCTCGGGGCCGTGCGCGTCGCCGTTGATGACGAGCGAGCACGCGCCGCAGATGCCCTCGCGGCAGTCGTGGTCGAAGGCGACCGGGTCGTCGCCCTTGACGATGAGTTCTTCGTTGAGGGTGTCCAGCATCTCCAGGAAGGACATGTCGGAGGAGATGCCGTCCACCTCGTAGGTGGACATGGCGCCGTCGGCGTCGGCGTTCTGCTGGCGCCAGACGCGCAGGGTGAGCTTCATGCGTAGCTCCGCTGAGTGGGGTGGACGTACTCGAAGACGAGGTCTTCCTTGTGAAGGGTGGGAGCCTCACCCGTGGCCGTGAACTCCCAGGCGGCGGCGTACGAGAACTCCTCGTCCACGCGGGCCGCCTCGCCGTCCGGCGTCTGCGACTCCTCGCGGAAGTGGCCGCCGCAGGACTCGGCGCGGTGCAGGGCGTCGAGGCACATCAGCTCGGCGAGCTCCAGATAGTCGACGATGCGGTTCGCCTTCTCCAGGGACTGGTTGAACTCCTCGCCGGTGCCGGGCACTTTGAGCCGGCGCCAGAACTCCTCGCGGATCTGCGGGATGCGCTCAAGGGCCTTGCGAAGACCCGTCTCCGTTCGGGCCATGCCGCAGAACTCCCACATGAGCTCGCCGAGTTCGCGGTGGAAGGAGTCGGGGGTGCGGTCGCCGTCGACGGCGAGCAGCCGGGTGACACGGTCCGTGGTCTCGTCCAACACCTCGCGTACGACGGGGTGTTCGTCGGAGATCTCGTCGTGGTGCGGGTTGCGGGCGAGGTAGTCGTTGATCGTGGACGGCAGGACGAAGTAGCCGTCGGCGAGGCCCTGCATGAGGGCCGAGGCGCCGAGCCGGTTCGCGCCGTGGTCGGAGAAGTTGGCCTCGCCGACCGCGAAGAGGCCGGGGACGGTGGTCTGCAGGTCGTAGTCGACCCACAGTCCGCCCATCGTGTAGTGCACGGCGGGGTAGATCCGCATCGGCGTCTTGTACGGGTCCTCGTCGGTGATCCGCGCGTACATGTCGAAGAGGTTGCCGTACTTGGCCTCGACCGCCTTCTTGCCCATGCGCTGGATGGCGTCGGCGAAGTCGAGGTAGACGCCCTGGCCGCCGGGACCCACTCCCCTGCCCTCGTCGCAGACGTTCTTCGCCGCGCGCGAGGCGATGTCGCGGGGCACGAGGTTGCCGAAGGAGGGGTAGATACGCTCCAGGTAGTAGTCGCGCTCATCCTCGGGGATCTTGTTGGCCGGGCGGTCGTCGCCCTTGGCCTTGGGGACCCAGATGCGGCCGTCGTTGCGCAGCGACTCGCTCATCAGCGTCAGCTTGGACTGGTGGTCGCCGGTGCGCGGGATGCACGTCGGGTGGATCTGCGTGAAGCAGGGGTTGGCGAAGTAGGCGCCGCGCCGGTGGGCCCGCCAGATGGCCGTGGCGTTGGAGTTCATGGCGTTGGTCGACAGGTAGAAGACGTTGCCGTAGCCGCCGGACGCGAGGACGACCGCGTCGGCGAAGTACGTCTCGATCTTGCCGGTGATCAGGTCGCGGGCGACGATGCCGCGGGCGCGCCCGTCCACCACGATGACGTCGAGCATCTCCGTGCGCGGGTGCATCTCGACGTTCCCGGCCGCGATCTGCCGCGAAAGGGCCTGGTAGGCGCCGAGCAGGAGCTGCTGCCCCGTCTGGCCGCGCGCGTAGAACGTCCGGGAGACCTGTACGCCACCGAAGGAGCGGGTGTCGAGGAGCCCTCCGTACTCGCGCGCGAACGGAACGCCCTGCGCGACGCACTGGTCGATGATCTCCACCGAGATCTGCGCGAGGCGGTGCACGTTGGACTCGCGGGCGCGGAAGTCGCCGCCCTTGACGGTGTCGTAGAACAGGCGGTGGACGGAGTCGCCGTCGTTGCGGTAGTTCTTCGCGGCGTTGATGCCGCCCTGCGCGGCGATGGAGTGGGCGCGGCGCGGCGAGTCCTGGTAGCAGAACTGCACGACGTGGTAGCCCTGTTCGGCGAGCGTGGCGCCCGCGGAGCCGCCCGCGAGGCCGGTGCCGACGACGATCACGGTGTGCTTGCGGCGGTTGGCGGGGTTGACCAGCTTGGCCTCGAAGCGGCGGGTGTCCCAGCGCTCGGCGACCGGTCCTGCCGGGGCCTTGGTGTCGACGACCGGCTCCCCGGTCGCGTACTCGGCGTACTCACGAGAGGAGTGCTCACGGGAGGAATTCATCTAGCTCACCACTCCGGTCATGACGGCGACAGGTACGACCACGAAGCCCGCCGTCAGGACCAGCGCGAGGCCATTGGCGATGATCTTGAGGGCGCGGTCGCGGGTCGCCTTGCCCGCGCCGAGGGTCTGCGCGGCGCTCCACAGCCCGTGGCGGACGTGGAAGCCGAGGGCCACGACGGCGACGATGTAGATGACGTTGCCGTACCACGTGGAGAACGTGTCGATGATGTTCTGGTACGGGTGCAGGTGTTCGTAGCCGCCCGGGTGCACGGTGCCGGTCGTCAGGTCCAGGATGTGCCAGACGATGAAGAGGGCGAGGATGATCCCGCCCCAGCGCATCGTGCGCGTCGCGAAGCTCTTGCCCGCCTTCTTGTTCACGTACTTGGTGGGGCGCGCCTTGATGTCGCGGCGGCTCAGTTGGAAGGCGGAGACGGCGTGCGCGACCACGGCGGCCACGAGCACGACGCGGATCAGCCAGAGCGTCCACTCGTAGTGCATGAAGGGCTCGCCGACCGTGCGCAGCCAGTGGGCGTAGTGGTTGAGCTCCGCGGGCCCGAAGAAGATCTTCAGGTTCCCGATCATGTGGGCGACCAGATAGAGCAGCATGATCAGGCCGCTCACGGCCATCACTGTCTTCTTGCCGACGGACGAGTCCCAGATCGTGCGCGTCATCGACGACCGTTTTCGGTCCGTCCGCGTTGCCAGAGCCATGGAACCGACGCTAAGGCCGAAAGTCCCGATCGGTCCAAGAGATGGATCAGCTCATCTCGATAGCGAATGGCTATCATCGGCCGTACCCTGCCCTGTATGCAGTTCCAACAGCTCCTCTACTTCGTCGCGGTGGCCGAGACCAGGCACTTCACCCGGGCCGCCGAGCAGGTGCACGTCTCGCAGCCCTCGCTCTCCCAGCAGGTCCGCGCCCTGGAGAAGGAGCTGGGCGCCGAGCTGTTCAGCAGGGCCCGCGGCAACATCGCGCTGACCGACGCGGGCGAGGCGCTGCTCCCGCTGGCCCGCAGAATCCTCGCGGACGCCGACACCGCGCGCATCGAGGTCCAGGAGCTGGCCCAGCTGCGCCGCGGCCGGATCCGCCTGGGGGCCACCCCCAGCGTCTGCACGGGCCTGCTGCCCGAGGTCCTTCGCGCCTTCCACGACCGGCACCCCGGCATCCAGCTCCTCCTGGAGGAGGGCGGCTCCCACGACCTCGTACGGGAACTGGCGCGCGGCGCCCTCGACCTGGCGATCGTCGTGCTGCCGCTGCCGTCGCCGTCCCCGGCGCTGACGACCGTCGAGCTGCTGCGCGAGGACCTGGTCGTGGTGTCGTCACCGGACGCGCGCAAGTTCGGCGGCAGGTCGGTGCGGGTCGCCGATCTCCAGCGCGAGCGCCTTGTGATGTTCCGGCACGGCTACGACCTGCGGGAGCTGACCGTCGCCGC
This sequence comes from Streptomyces sp. NPDC055243, assembly GCF_044544025.1. Lineage (NCBI taxonomy): Bacteria > Bacillati > Actinomycetota > Actinomycetes > Kitasatosporales > Streptomycetaceae > Streptomyces > Streptomyces sp. NPDC055243. The sequence continues at coordinate 108,857 of NZ_JBITWR010000021.1, read as the reverse complement.
CTGCCGGGCCGAGGGGTTCGAGCCGGAGTTCGCGGTCGAGGGCGGCGAGATGGACGCGGTGCTCGGCTTCGTGCGGGCGGGGCTCGGGGTGGCGGTCGTGCCGCGCATGGTGGCCGAGCGCGCGGGGAGCGGCCTGCGGATGACTCCGCTGGCCCGGCCGGCCCTGCACCGCACGATCGCGCTCGCCCACCGCAGCGATGTGGCTCCGCCACGGGCCGCGCGGGAACTGCAGCGGATGTTGTTGGAGCGGTGAGGGTTGTGTGTCACCGCGGGCCCGGTGGGGGCTGGCCGCGCAGTTCCCCGCGCCCCTACGGGCGCTCACCTTGCAGGCGCCGGGTTCCCAGCGCCCCGTAAGGGGCGCCGGGAGCTGCGCGCTCAGCACCCACCGGCCCGCAGGTGCCTAACGGGCGGAAGGCAGACCGCCCGTCTCGGGGTTCCTGATCGTCAGGCAGTACGTGCCGCCCGCCGGGTCCCGCATCACGATCCAGTGCGGGCCCCGCCACACGCTCTCGGCACCCTGCCCCTCGTGCCGGACGCGGTCCGCGTCCGGGTCGGAGCAGGAGAAGTCCAGGTGGGCCCCGGCGGGCCCGTCCGAGTCGAGGCGCTGGAGCAGGATCCGGACCGGCAGGTGCGGGGTCGGGTCGACGAGGTGGAACTCGGGGCGTGAACCCGGGCGGTCGGACCACCCCGTGAAAGCGGGCCAGAACCTCTTCTCCGCCTCCCACACCGCCGGCGGCACATCGAGGCACACCTGGTCCAGACGGCTCGTGGTCCCGTCGGGCGCGACGAGCGGCTCGGGGCGGACCCGCTCGCCCTGCCACTCCACCACGCAGAACAGCTGCCCGCCCGGGGAGCGCAGGACCTCAAGGCCCTCCTCCGCGTGGACCGGGGTCGCCCCGAGCGCGCGGGCCTCGCGCGCCTTGGCGGGTACGTCCGCCACGGAGAAGTCGAGGTGCGCGCCCCCGGGGCCGTCGACCGCCTGCGCCTTCAGGAAGGCGTCGGCGCCCTCCGGCAGGAGGGTCACGAACTGCGCCTCGTCGCCGCGGAACGCGGAGAGCCGTGTCCCGGTGACCGCCGTCCAGAAGGCGTGCGCCCGCGCGAACCGGTCCTTGGGCCGGTCCACGAAGGCGTACACCCACTGGATCTCTCCGGAGGACATCCGTGCTCCTCAGCTCGTCGCGTCGGCCAGCGCCAGTTCGTGCAGCTGGTCCGGCGGGCCGGGCCGTGCGTAGTACCAGCCCTGCGCCGTGTCGCAGCCCAACTCTCGCAGCTGGTCCGCCTGGGCGCCCGTCTCGACGCCCTCGACGGTGACCGCGAGGTCCAGGCTGTGGGCGAGCGCGACGATCCCCTCGACGATCTTCAGGTCGACGGGGTCGGCCGGGAAGTGCTGCATGCCCTGCGTGAAGGAGCGGTCGAGCTTGAGGATGCTCACCGGCAGGCGGCGCAGGTTGGCGAGGTTCGAGTAGCCGGTGCCGAAGTCGTCGAGCGCGATGTCCACGCCCATCTCGGCGAGCCGCCGCAGCGGCTTGAGCAGGTCGTCGTCGGCGCCGATCAGCGCGGACTCGGTCACCTCCAGGCACAGGGCGCCCGGTTCGAGCCCGGCACGCTCCAGGATCTCCACCGTGTCCGAGACCAGGCCGGGGTGGGTCAGCTGCATGGGCGAGAGGTTCACGTTCACGCGCAGCGGCCCGGCGTCCTTGTGCCGTGCCTCCCAGGTGCGGGCCTGGCGGACCGATTCCTCCAGGACCCAGCGGCCGAGCGGCACGATCAGACCGGTGTGCTCGGCGAGCGGGATGAAGCGGTCCGGGCCGATGACGCCGTGCTGCGGATGCAGCCAGCGCACCAGCGCCTCGGCGCCGCGCACGCTGCCGTCGCCGAGGTGCACGAGGGGCTGGTACTCGATGAAGAACTCGCCGCGCTCCAGGGCCGCGGGCAGCGCGGTGGTCAGCCCGTGCCGGGTGATGGCGCGGGCGTCGGCCTCGGGGTCGGCGAGCTCGAAGCGGTTGCCGCCCGCGGACTTCGCGCGGTACATCGTGATGTCCGCGCTGCGCAGCACCTCCGCCGCGCCGCGCTCCCCGGCCGGGCCCTCGACGATGCCGATGCTGCCGCGCACGGTCAGCTCGCGGCCCTCCACGCGGATGGGCGTGGACAGCGCGTGCATGATGCGCCCGGCGAGGTCGTCGACCTCGACCTCGGTGTGCCGGCCCGTGGTCAGCGCCACGAACTCGTCGCCGCCGAGCCTGGCGACCATCTCGCCGGGCGCGGTGGCGCAGGACTGGAGCCGGTCGGCGACCTCGACGAGGAGCCGGTCGCCCGCCGCGTGCCCGAGGCTGTCGTTGACGGTCTTGAAGCCGTCCAGGTCGAGATAGCAGAGCCCGAACCGTGCGCCGTCGCCCGCCGCGAGGGCCTTCTCCAGGCGCTCGAAGAACAGGGTGCGGTTCGGCAGGCCGGTGAGCGCGTCGTGCGTGGCCTCGTAGCGCAGGCGCAGATTGAGCAGCCGGCGCTCGGTGGTGTCCTCCATCAACGCCAGCTGGTACTGCGGGACTCCGTCGGCGTCACGCAGCAGCGAGACGGTCAGGTTGGTCCACAGGACGGTGCCGTCGGGCCGGTAGAAGGCCTTCTCCACGCGGTAGTGCTCGCGCTCCCCGCGCACCAGCTCTTCGTAGAGCTTCCATACGTGGGGCGAGTCGTCGGGGTGGGTCCACTCCGCGACGTTGCGTCCGCGCACCTGGTTCTCCAGGCCGCCGAACATGCGCACCAGCGCGTCGTTCACCTCCAGGACCGTGCCCGTGAGGTCGGCTATGCCGATGCCGATCGCCGCGCCGTGGAAGACGGCACGGAAGCGTGCCTCGCTCGCGTGCAGGGCTTCGGCCACGGCACTGCGGGCGTCCAGGGCGGCGCGGGATATCGCCTCCTGCTCGGCGAGGGTCCGCTCCCTGAGGGCGGCCGCGAAGCCGGCGGCCAGGGCGTGCTGCAGGCGCGCGGACCGGGCCCGCAACTCCTCCTGGGGGCCGTCGTCACCGCAGTACAGGACGAGATAGGCGTCCACGCAGTCGAGCGTGCGGCTCAGTGCCTCGGGGTCGGTGCAGTGCGTGCCCACGAGCGCGGCGCCGATCGCCTGGCCCTCGGCCGCCTCGAAGATCCGCTCGTGCAGCGCGGCACGCAACCTCCGCGCCAACGGCACCAGTTGCTGCTCGAACTCGGGACGGGTAAGCGATGTCGCCGTCACCGGGAAGATGGCGCGGCTCCAGATGGTGGCGAACCTGCGCACTCTGCCCTCGGGCCCGTCCGGTTCCCCGCTCATGCCCTGCGCCCCACGCCGGCGAGCCCGGAGAAGGCGTACGGATCCTCCTCCTCGGGCGCGGTGTCGGGCCGCCAGCGCGGCATCGGCACGAGGCCGGGTTCCACCATGTCGTATCCCTCGAAGAACCGCGCGATCTCTTCGCGCGAGCGCATGATCAGTGGATTGCGGATGTCCTTGTAGACGCCGACCGTCTGGCCGGCCTGCTCGGCGGGGATCGGCATCCCTTCGTACGCGGCGTGCGTGAGGACGATCATGCTGCCGGGCGCGAGTGCGTCCCGCAGCTCGGCGACCGCTGTGTAGGGATCGTACGCGTCCTCCACGAAATGCAGGACGGCGACGAGGAGAAGGGCGACCGGCCGGTCGAGGTCGAGGAGTCCGTTGACCTCCGAACTGCCCAGAATGTCCAGCGGTTTGCGCAGATCCGCGGCGAGGACCGTCGCTTTCTCGTCACCGTCGAGCACGGCCCGGCTGTGCGCGACGGCCACCGCGTCGTGGTCGACGTACACCACGCGGGCCTCGGGGTGCGCCTGCCGCGCGACCTCGTGGACGTTGCCGAACGTGGGAATGCCCGAACCGATGTCGAGGAACTGCGTGATGCCCTCGGCCACGGCGAAACGCACTGCTCGGCGCATGAAGGCACGATTCGCCTGCATGATCTTGGGCAGCCCCGGCATGAACTCCATGGCCCGGCGGGCTGCGTCCCGGTCGACCTCGAAGTTGTGCGAACCGCCCAGGTAATAGTCGTAGATGCGGGACACGCTGGGCATCGTGATGTCGATGCCCTGCGGTGCCCAGGCGGGACGCTCCATCAGGACTCCAAGACGTAGGCGAGGCGAGCCGGTGTTCGAAGTGAGGCTACTGATCGTCCGCCAAGGGAGCGAGTCAAAACGGAAATTGGTCGTCCGTTCTCGGTCACTGCCTGTGGCAAGTGCCGAATATCAACCCAAAGAACCGGTCCGTTCCTTCCCCGGGGAGGGGAAAAGAACGGACCGGTAGACCGTACGCGAGGTAGTTCTGACAGGACCCCCTTCTTGGCCGGACTTCCTCTTCTGAACTCGTGCTTCGGCAAGGCTCCTTCTGTACGCCTATTTCCCGTACGTCTGCTTCCCGTACGTCTACTTCGGTGCGCCGACGGCCTTTCCGTCCGGGCCGGCCGCGAACCAAGTGCCGCCCACTCCCTGACCGTTGGTGTCGCCGGGCTTCTTGTCGCCGGAGAACGTGTACATCGGCCAGCAGTCGATCGTCTGCTGCCGCTGCCCGTCGGGGCGGTCGAAGACGACGAAGCCCTTCTTCAGGATTCCCTTGGTGTCGTTCTTCTCGACGGGCGGAACCACCGGCCACTTCTCCAGGCAGGCGCCGGTGCAGGCGGACTTCATCGGCCAGGCGGAGTCCTTCGTGAAGCGGTAGACGGTCATGCCGTTCTTGTCGACGACGATCTCCCCGAGCTTGGGGTCCTTGCGGGTGGAGAGTCCTGCCGGGTCGACGGGGGCCGTCTCGGCGGGGGGCTCGGCCTCCTCGGCGGCGGGCGCGGCCTTCTTGCCGTCGGGGGCCGCCGCGTACCAAGTGCCGCCCACACCCTGACCCTTGGCGTCACCGGCCTTGGTGTCCTTGGCGTACCGGTACATCGGCCAGCCGTCGATGGTCAGCTGCTTGCTGCCGTCGGTCCGGGTGACCTCGCCGAGCAGGGACTTGTCCACTCCGGGCGGGGCGGCCGCTCCCTCGGGGGACGCGACGGGCCAGGTCGTGGCACAGGCGCCGTCACAGTTCGACTTGGGGGGCTCGGCGGTGTCCTTGTCGAAGCGGTAGAGCGTGCGGCCCTCGCTGTCGGTGACGACCTTGCCGAGCTTCTTGCTGTCCCAGACGGCGAGTTGACCGGCGGCCTTCGCCTTCCCCGCGCCCTCCTTCGCGTCGCCGGTGTCGGCGCCGTATCCGTCGCTCCCCGCCCCGTACCCGTCTCCCTTGGCCGGGGCCTGGTTGCCGACGTTCTGTCCGTTCGGCGACTGGTCCCCCTTCTCCTGACCGCACGCCGTCGTCAGCGCCAGCATGGCCGCAGCTGTCGCCACGAGCGAGGCGCTCCGCCAGGCCCGGAAGGAACTCCCTGATGGATGCCGCATTTCTAACTCCCGCTGTCGCTTGGGTGTCGCGCCGCTGAGTGCGTCACGCATGGCCCTAGGTACGGGTGGGAACAGCTGATGCGTTCAACCCGCGTTCAAGATTCTTTTGTTCGTCAATCCCGCGCCCGGCGTCTCCTCCCTTCGGGTATGAGGAGGGTGGCGGCAGCGTGGCAGGGCGACGCGCTGCCGATGATCCTTGTCGTGCATGGATCCTCTAGGGCCTCATCCGGCCTGGTCACACGCTTAACCGCGCTGATGGTGCTGGCCTGGCTGTTCGGTTCACCGGCGGCCTCCGCGGTCTCGGCCACCGCCCCCTTCGACAGTTGCGCCTACGCCTCGATCGGTGACGCTCCCGGCGGCGACGCGGTGGCGGTCGCGGGCGACGGAGTGACCTGCAGGGCGGGCCCCACACACCGCCCCAAGCCTCCTCCGCCTCCTCCGCCACCACCGCCCGCTCCGGCCCCACCGCCGCGTCCGGAGCCGCCGGCACCGGCGCCGGAGCCCCCTCCCCCGCCGCCCCCGCTCGCGCGCCCGGCCCCGGCCAAGCCCGCGCCGCCTCCGCCACCCCCGCCGCCACCACCCCCGAGCGCGACCCCGAGCCCGGAGCCGAAACCGAAACCGACCCCCACGCCTGCCCCCGCCCCCAAGATCTCGCCGAAGCCGGTGAGTTACCCCAAGTACCGCATCACTCCACGCAAACCGCCGCCCCGCAGCGGCCCGTCCCTGGTCTCGCTCACCCTGCTCGTCACCGCACCCGCGGTGCTCGCCGTCGCCGCCCTGCGGCCTCGCTGACCGTCGGAGGTCCCATGTCGGAATGGCTTGTTCTCACCCTCGCGATGGCCGCCGCGTGCGGCGTCGTCCTCGTCGTCACCGTTCTGCGGCACCGCAGGACGAGCCCGGACTACGACGCCTCGGAGACTCCTGACGTCATCGAGTACATGACGATGATGATCGGCGTGGTGTACGCCATCGTCCTCGGCCTGGCCATCGCCGGCGTCTGGGAGGCGCGCAGCGTCGCCCAGGACCATGTGCACGCCGAGGCCCAGGCGTTGCACGAGGTGTCCGAGCGGGCGCGGGTCTATCCGGCCGACGTCCGCGACCGCATCCGCACGGACGTGCACGCCTATGTCAGCCATGTCGTCACCACCGAGTGGGACTCCATGGCCGACCACGGTGAACTCACCGACCGCGGTGCCGAGCTCCTCACCCGCGTACGCCACGACGTCACCGACTACCAGCCCAAGTCCGACTTCGAGGCCCAGGCCTACCAGCCGCTCGTCGACGCGGTCGCGGCCGCGTCCGACGCGCGCAACCAGCGCGGCGACAGTGCCGGGGCCACCATGCCCGGCGTCGTCTGGTTCGGTCTGATCACCGGCGGTCTGGTCACCGTCGGCATGATCTTCGCCCTGCAGATCCGCCGCACGCCGCGCGAACTCATCCTCGCGGGGCTGTTCTCGGCCTTGATCGCCTTCTTGCTCTTCCTCATCTGGGACTTCGACGCCCCCTACAGCCGCGGCGTCGCGGCCACCCCGGAGCCGTTCCGCGCGCTCTTCGACAACCTCGGAAAATGAGGGAAGGGCGGCTCCACCGGCCTCAAAGGCACGGTGGAGCCGCCCTGCTGACACTCATTCAGCGATGATCGAGGCGACCTGGGTGAGGGAGTCGATCCGCCAGTCCGCGGCCTCGACCACGGCCGGGTCGTCGGCCCACCAGTGCCCCCAGGGCCCGCGCCGGATGTGCGCCGTGCGCAGCCCGGCCGCTTTCGCCGGGTAGATGTCGTTCGCGGGATGGTCGCCGACGTACAGCGTCTGCTCCGGCGCGCTCTGCGCCGCCTCGACCACCCGGGCGAAGAACGACGGATCCGGCTTCGCCACACCCCACTCGCCCGAGGTGGCCACGAGATCGGCGGGCAGATCCAGGCCGCGCAGCAGCTCGCCCACCCGATGCGTCTGGTTCCCCGCGATGACGACGCGCAGCCCCTGTTTGCGCAGCCCGCCGAGGGCGGGACGCACATCGGGGTAGAGGTCGGTCTCGGCCAGGTGCTCACCGCGCCCCGCGACCTCCCGGGCACTGTAGGCGGCGGCGACGTCTATGTCCGGGCTCAGCAGCCGCAGCGCTTCGGCATTGTCGCGGCCCCGCGTGACGACACCTCCCACGAGCGCGGAGACGGTGTGACGGGGCACGCCGAGCCAGTCGGCCCAGGACGCCCAGTAGCGGTCATCTTTGGTGAGGGTCTCCCCCACGTCGAACACGACGGTCTCAATCATCGGGCCCAGCCTATGGCGCCACCGGGCCCGACCGGCCGTGCGAGCCCGCGACCCGCAGGGAGTTCACATGTACGCCACGGTGATCGGCCTGGTCGGCGGGCCCCTCACAGGGAGCGGGCGGCGCCGCCGTCGATGCGGATGGATTCGCCGTTGACGTACGCGGCGTCGTCCGCGACCAGGAAGCGGGCGAGCTTTCCGATCTCCCGGGTGGTGGCGTAGCGGCCCGCGGGAATCCTGGCGAGGAAGTCGGGGTCCTCGGGCCAGCTGTCGACATAGCCGGGCATGAGGCTGTTCATGCGGATGCCCTTGGCCGCGTACTGGTCGGCGTACAGCTTGGTGAAGCTGGTCAGGGCCGAGCGCAGGGCGGAGTTGACCGGGATGATCCCCATCGGCTCGAAGGCCGTGTACGAGGAGAGGTTGACGAAGGCGCCCTTGCCCGCCGCCTCCATGTGCGGGGTGACGAGCCGGGCCATGCGCACGACGCTCAGGAGCAGCATGTCCAGGCCGTCGTGCCAGTCCTGGTCGGTGACCGCGAGCAGTGCGTCGTTCCTGGCGTGGCCTGCGCCGTTGACGACGGCGTCGATCCGGCCGTAGCTCCCGAGGGTGGTGTCCACCAGGCGGGCCAGGTCGTCGGGGGCGGTGAGGGAGCCCACCGTGGCGATGGCGCCGAGCTCGCGGGCGAAGTCCCCGATCGCGGGGTCGATGTCGAGGAGCGAGAGGCGATAGCCCGCTTCGGCGAGTTCGGTGGCGATACCCCGGCCTATGCCGGAACCGGCGGCGGTGACGATGGCTGTGGGGGCGGCGGGGGCGGTGCTCACGGCGGTTCTCCAGGTGCGGGAAGAGGGGCGCAGGTCCGTACGTCGGTACGTCAGTACTCGATACGTCAGTACGTCGGTACGACATTCAACGTACAGTAGGCCGATGAAACGGACAAGTGGGGCAATCGCCCTAGTACGAGATACGCCGTACAGTCGAAGCATGGCGACGTACCACCCGCACCGTGACCAGCTGCTCGTCGAGGACGTCCTGGCCGCGCTCGGCCACCCCGTCCGGCTCGGCATCCTGCGCGAGCTGGCCGCGTCCGACGGCGAGCGCACCTGCGGCAGCCTGCCCATGGAGGTCACCAAGGCGACCGCCACCTTCCACTGGCGCGTGCTGCGCGAATCGGGGATCACCCGGGAACACAAGGTGGGCCGCTACAAGGCCGTGGCCCTGCGCCGCGCCGACCTCGACGCCCGCTTCCCCGGCCTCCTCGACGCGGTACTCGCCGCCACGGCCCCCACACTCACGGACGCGACGGCCGATTGACGGGCGGTGCGGCCCCGTTGGGCCACCAGTCGGCGGTGGTTCGTCCGCCAGGCGATTCCGGGACGGGCTCGGCGCCCGACTGAGGGACGAGGCGAGGGAGTTGCCCGGGCCGGGCCGCCCGGCTGTGCGCAGGCCGGTGGGGTGCCCGCGCCGTCAGGCGGGCGCGTCTGGGAGGGGTATCGGCGCGGCGGTTACCCCGGCTCCCGGACACCGGCTTCGCACACGGGTCCGTAAACCGTGCTGCGCCGCGGCCCCGCGCGGCGCACTCTGGTGGCATGACCTGGCAGACACCCATCATCGTTCACCCGCCCGCTCCCGACGGCGGACGGCGGATCACCGTGCGCGGCCAGCCCGTCGGCGTCGCGCACGACGACCGCGACCTGGTGGAATTCCTCCGCCGCGCGGGCCTCGGCGACGCCGACATGTCCCTGGACGACCCGCACCTCGTGGAGTGGCGCGGCAGCGGGGCGCACGTGTGGGCGACGGGTTCCTGACCCGCCAGGGCGCACCCGGGGCCGCGGGCGGCCGGTCTCAGCGGCCGGGCGGGGCCACAAGGCCGGATTCGTAGGCGAAGACCACGAGTTGGGCGCGGTCGCGGGCATGGAGCTTGGCCATGGCGCGGTTGATGTGGGTCTTCGCGGTCATCGGGCTGATCACCATGCGGTCCGCGATCTGGTCGTTGGACAGCCCGTGCGCGACCAGTACGACGGCCTCGCGCTCGCGATGGGTGAGCCCTTTCAGCTCCGTGTCGCCCCGGACGGTGTGAGGCGGCTGGGCGACGTACCGGTCGATCAGCTTGCGGGTGATCGACGGTGCGAGCAGGGCGTCGCCCCGCGCCGCGACGCGGACGGCGTGCAGCAGGTCCTCCGGCACGATGTCCTTGACGAGGAACCCCGCTGCGCCGGCGCGCAGCGCGTCGAAGACGTACTCGTCGAAGCCGTAGTTGGTCAGGATGACGACGTGCACCCCGGCCAGGGCCGGGTCCGCGGCGATGAGCCGGGTCGCCTCGATGCCGTCGACGACCGGCATCTGGATGTCGACGAGGGCGATGTCGGGCAGGTGCAGCCGGGCGAGGGCCAGGCCCTCCTGACCGTCGGCGGCCTCGGCCACCACCTCGATGTCGTCCTCGATGTCCAGGAGCGCGCGGAAGCCGCTGCGCAGGAGCGGCTGGTCGTCGACCAGCAGGACGCGGATCACGACACCCGGTCCACGGGGAGTTCGGCGTGGACGCTGAAGCCGCCCTCGACGCGCGGTTCCGCGCGCAGGCTGCCGCCGAGGGCACTCACCCGTTCGCGCATCCCCAGCAGCCCGACGCCGGGCACCGGGGCGGCCTCCCGGGTGGCTCTGCCGTCGTCGTCGATCCGTATGCCCAGGGCGTGAGGGAGGTAGTCGATCCGCACCGACGCCGTGGCGGCCGACGCGTGCCTGGCGATGTTGGTGAGCGACTCCTGAACGATCCGGTAGGCGGTCCTGGCCACCGCGGTCGGCACGTCGTGCCGCTCCCCCTCGATCGTCAGGGCCGCGTCCAGGCCGTTGCCGCGCGCCCGTTCCACCAGTTCCGGTACGTCGTCGAGCCCTCGCGGCGGGGCCTTGCCGTCGTCACGCAGCGCCTCCAGGGTCGCCCGCAGCTCCCGGGTCGCCTCACGGCCCGCGTCCCGGATCGCGAGGAGGGCTTCCGGCACCTCCTCGCCGCGCTTGCGGGCCACGTGGACGGCCGCTTCCGACTGCACCTTGATGACCGAGATCTGGTGGGTGAGCGAGTCGTGCAGCTCCCGCGCGATGTGGAGCCGCTCCTCGTCGGCACGGCGCCGCGCGGTCTCCTCCCGGGTGCGCTCGGCCTCGTCCGCCCGCCGCTCGGCCTGCCGCAGCGCTTCGCCCGCTGCCCCGGCCGCGACCAGCCAGGCCACCTCCAGGGCGCCGCGGGCCTGCGCGAACGCCGCGCCCACGTCGTGCAGCGAGACCAGGGCCGCGAGCGGGAGAGCGGCCAGCATGGTCACGCTCGCCGCCACCGTGACGATGCGGTGCCCCGCCCGCATCGCGGCGTACACCGCGAACAGATACGCGACGGCGGGCACGTCGAAACCGGCCGCCTGGTATCCCACCGCGCACAGCCCGGTGACGACCAGGACGGGAACCGGAGCCCGGCGGCCCGCGGCCAGCGCCAGGCCACCGGCCGCCAGCAGCACCTGGCCGAGCACGTCGAGATCCGCGCCGCCCTGATGTGCGGACCGCCCGGCGATCAACAGCACCGCCGCCACGCAGACCGCGACCACCCGGTCTCTGACCTCGGCCCGCACGCCCCACCGTCCTGAACCCATGGGCGCACCTTAGCCAGAGGCCGGCGCGGGGGAGTCCGGCCCACGGATGACCAACCGCCTACCGCGCACGCGGTACTTCGGCGCCTCCTGCGGCATCCGCGGCAGCAGGACGCCCCGTCTGCGGCAGCACGAAGTGTCCGCGCCTGCTGGACGACCGGCACGGGAGCCGGCGGCCATGCTCGGTCCGCAGCCACACATCGACGCCATCCACACATCGACGCCATCCGCACATCCACGCGTCGGAAACGAGAGCACGGAAGAGGAGCAGGACATGAGCGCATCAGCAGCCCTGATGATGGCCGCCGCCGGGGATCTCGGCACCGGCAACGGACGGGCCGGGGCCGTCCTCGCCGCGGTGGTGGCGCTGGCCGGCGTGGCCGTCGGCGGCCTTGCCCTCGCCCGTTCCGCCGGTCGCATCAGCATCGGAGACGGACGGAGGTGGGCCATGGCGGCCATGGCGGCCATGGCGATGGGACTGATCGGCGTGGCCCTCGGAGGCCTGCATCTGGCCACCACGACCGGCGGCTTCGGCACCGGCAACGGGCGGGCCGGGGCCATCGTCGCCATAGTGGTGGGACTGGGCGGCACGGCCCTCGGCGGACTGGCGCTTGCGCGCTGCGGCCGCACCGCATCGACGGGCTGACCGCCCGCTACCGGGTCCCGGTCGTCGGACCCACGGCCCGCACCTCCCCCGCTACACGCCCCACCGCTGAATCCCCGTCATCACCCCGGCGACACCCCGCCCCGTTCCCCTGTCCGGCCCACATCGTTGCCCCGTTCGCGCGACTGCGATCGCGGGCGCGCGAGTCCCTGCCTAGCGTTTCCGGCATCGAGGTGCATATCAGGTGAAAGCGGAAGAAGGTCCGCGGCTGCTCCTCGGAGACCCGGAGGAATGATCATGCGCGCGATACGCGTCGCCTCGGCCACTCTGCTCGCCGCCACCGCCCTGACCCTCACCGCCTCCACCGCTTCCGCGGCCGTCGCGGACGACAACGACACGAACAACAACATCACCTCGTTCGGCTTCCGCGTCACCCCGTCCACGATCGCCGCGGGCGGCCAGGTCCAGCTCAGCGTGGACGGCTGCGAAGGCGACACCAAGGTGACCTCCGGCGTCTTCGACGACGCCCACATCCCCAAAGGTCAGCAATCCGTCTCCGCGATGGTCTTCCCCGACGCCAAACCCGGCGCGATGTACGAGGTGACCTTCGACTGCAAGGGCGAGACGGGGACCACGGACCTCACCATCGCCACGGGCCGCCCGACCTCACACCCCACCCACCACACCTCGCACCCGACCGCCCCCGTCCACCGAGGCGTGAAGGCCGGTGTCGGCGGCAGCCTCGGCGGACTCGACCTGCACGAGATCGCCCTGGGCGGCGCCCTCATCGTGGGCACGCTCGGCACCGCGTACTACTGGACGCGCCGCCGCACCGGCGACGGCAAGTCCTGACCCACCCGCGCACGGCGCCGCACACCGCCGCCCGGTCGCCCGCTGAGCTCAGCGGGCGACCGGGCGGCGGTGTGCGGGTGGGCACGGACCGCCCCGTGACCGGCACCGGCGCGGAAGGGGGACGCGCCGGTCGGGCAGGAGGCGGAACGGTGCACACCCGACGTACGAGCACCCGCCGTACGAGCGCCCGCATAGGAGTGCCGGCCTACGCGTGGCCGACGTGCCGGTGCCCGACGTGCGAGTGACGGGCCTGCCGGTGACGAGCCTGCCGGTATCGGGAGCGCGGTCAGATGCCGCGCCCCGCGTTCTCCGAGCGGCGGCGCATCCAGAACACCCCGCCACCGACCACGGCGGCCGCCACCAGCACCCCGCCGATCGCCATGTCGGTGCTGGTCGCACCGGTGTTGCTGCTGCCGCCCAGACCGCCGCGGACACCACCGTGGATGACGGTGAACGCGTTGGGCTTGGTGAGGGGCGCGCTCGTGCCGCAGTGGACGGTGATGCTGTGCGCCCCCGGGCTGGCGTGATGGTGGATCGTGGGGTTCGCGCTCGCCGTACCGGCGCCCATGGACTTCAGGTTGGTGTCGGGGAACGCGTCCGACGTGATCTTGCTGCCGTGGGCCGAGCAGGCCGAGCCGTCGACCGTGACCGTCAGCTGCCCCCCTCGGGGAATCACGCTCGGCATGGCGACGATGTTGGACGGATCGGCCCAGGCCGATGCCGTCGGGGCGGCGAGGCCGACGACGGCACCCGCGGTGACTGCGACCGCGAGGGCACGAGTGGTGCGCATACGAGAAGTACGCATGTGAATCCTCCGCGGAAGACGCCCCGGGGTAACCGTCCCCGGTCGATCGGCGAGAGCGCCTCCCAAACAGACCCTCAGATGCCCTGCACAGACCCGCATTTCGGCGATCGGCCGTCCTGGTGAGGCGACACGCCGAAGCGCGGACGTACAAGCCGATATTGCCGCAGGTCACGGACCGTCAGAAATTTCCTGCCGTCCTCGACTCGGATGGCGCATGCCCGGTATGGGCGCCACCCGTTCGCTCCCGCTCTGTCGCCCGCCGCGTGCGCCGCGTTTAGCGTTCTTGTACGCGCAACGGACGCGGTTCGAATGCCGCGTTGAGAGGGGATCTGAGAATGCCTTCGTCCCAACCGGCCGATGAGGAGGAACAGCAGAAGAAGCGCGCGCCGTGGGGCGCGATGGCGCTTGTTCTGCTGACCGGCCTCGCGCTGATCCGGAATGGCTCAGGGGAATTCGATGTGGGTCCGCCCCAGCCGGCGTCGGCCGCCGCCGCGGACCAGGCGCCCGACGAGGCGGGGCAGGGCGTCGCGCCGCTGACGTACTCCCCCGCCCAGCGCGTGGGGATCAAGGGCATCCGGGTGGACGCGCCGGTCATGCCCGTCGGGCTCGACGCGGAGGGCTGGGTGGACGCGCCGCCGGCGCAGGACCCGAACCTCGCCGGCTGGTTCACCGGAGCCGTCTCGCCGGGCCAGAAGGGCACGTCCGTGATCGTCGGCCATGTGGACAACGAGCAGGGGCCCGCCGTCTTCTACGGCCTGGGCTCGCTGAAGAAGGGAAACAAGGTCGAGGTCCTGCGCAGGGACCGGCAGACCGCGGTCTTCGAGATCTACGGCATTGAAGTGTTCGAGAAGGACAATTTCCCGGGAAGCCGCGTCTACAGCGACAAGGGCGCTGCGGAACTCCGCGTCATCACCTGCGGCGGCGGATTCTCCAAGCAGGCCGGATACGACGGGAACGTCGTCGTTTTCGCCCGCCTGGTGGACGTGCGCTGACGACGAAGACGTCGGCGGAACACGGCACCGGGCGGGCGAAATACCCTCCCTGCATTCCGGCTACATCGCTAGATTCCGAAGCGGCTCGGCACGGTGATGCGGTAACCCGAGTCGATGAGCTCGGGCAGATATGTCCGCAGGGCTTCCACGCTCTGGGTGCGGTCGCCGCCCGCGTCGTGCGAGAGCACGACGACTCCGGGTGCCGCGCCGGCCCGTACCCGCCGGATGATCGTGCGGGTGCCCGGCTCGGTCCAGTCCAGGGTGTCCACGGTCCAGGCGAGCGGCTCCATGCCCAGGTCGGCGCCCAGCTGGAAGGCGTTGCGGTTCCAGGCCCCGTAGGGGGCGCGGAACCAGGCGGGAGGTTCGCCCACGGCCTCCTCGACCACCTCGCAGGTGCGCTCGATCTCCTCGCGCATCGCGCTCCGGCTCATCTTCGGAAGCAGCGGGTGCGTCCAGGTGTGATTGCCGATCACATGCCCGTCGTCGACCATCTCGCGCAGCAGGTCCTTGTTGTCGACGGCCATCTCGCCGCAGACGAAGAACATCGCACGCACGTCGTACCGGCGCAGGGTGCGCAGGATGCCCGGCGTGTAGCGGGGGTCGGGTCCGTCGTCGAAGGTCAGCACCATGCTGCGGCCCTGTCCGTCCATGCGCAGGATCGGCGCCTTGCGGACGCGCGGCACGACGCGCGCGGCACGCGGCGGGCCGTTGCCCGCCATGGGCTGCAGGCGGTACGCGGAGGGCTTGAGGGCGCGTGCGGCGGGCGGGCCACCGGCCGCGGCGCCGCTGGGGGCCGTGGGACCTGGCGTGCTCGGCCGCTCCGTACCCGCGCAGCCGGCGGTCGCGGCCAGACCGAAGACAGCGGCGCCGCGCAGGAGTGCGCGACGCCCTGGAGTCATCTGATCCTTTTTCATGACTAATCAGTCACATGGCGGAAGGCCGACGCGGACCACCAACACCACGGCGGGCCGCGAAAGCACCCGATGGGACCAGCAGGAGCGAGGGGGTCAGCGGCGGCGCACCAGCGGGAAGGGCAGCGTCTCCCGGATCGTCAGGCCGGTGAGGAACATGACGAGCCGGTCGACGCCGATGCCGAGCCCGCCGGTGGGCGGCATCGCGTACTCCAGGGCGTCGAGGAAGTCCTCGTCCAGTTCCATGGCCTCCGGGTCTCCCCCGGCGGCGAGCAGCGACTGCGCGGTGAGGCGGCGGCGCTGCTCGACGGGGTCGGTCAACTCCGAGTAGGCGGTGCCCAGTTCGGTGCCGAAGGCGACCAGGTCCCAGCGTTCGGCGAGGCGCGGGTCGGTGCGGTGCTGGCGGGTCAGCGGGGAGACGTCGGTCGGGAAGTCCTTGTAGAAGGTGGGCAGCGTCGTCTTCTCCTCGACGAGGCGCTCGTACATCTCCAGTACGACGTCACCGCGGCCGTCGTCCGCCTGGTACGGGACGTGGGCGCGGTCGCAGAGGCGGTGCAGCCCCGGCAGCGGGGTGTCCGCGTCGACCTCTTCGCCCAGCGCCTCGGAGATCGCGCCGTAGACCGTCTTGACCGGCCAGGGCCCGGAGATGTCGTGCTCGGTGAGCCGCCCGTCCTCGTCGGCCTTGCGGGCGACGGGTGCGCCGAAGGCGGCGGTGGCGGCGCCCTGGATGAGTTCGCGGGTGAGGTCGAGCATCACGTCGTAGTCGGCGAACGCCTGGTAGGCCTCCAGCATCGTGAACTCGGGGTTGTGTTTGTAGCTCACCCCTTCGTTGCGGAAGGTGCGGCCCATCTCGAAGACCTTCTCCATGCCGCCGACGCAGAGCCGCTTCAGATACAGCTCGGGCGCGATGCGCAGATACAGGTCGAGGTCGTAGGCGTTGATGTGGGTGGTGAAGGGGCGGGCGTTGGCGCCGCCGTGGATCTGCTGGAGCATCGGGGTCTCGACCTCGAGATAGCCGCGGTCCAACAGGCCCTGGCGCAGTGCCTGTACGGCGGTGGAGCGGGCCCGGACGACGTCGCGGGCGCCGGGGCTCACGACCAGGTCGAGGTAGCGGCGCCGGACCTTGGCCTCGGGGTCGGCCAGACCGCGGTGCTTGTCGGGCAGCGGGCGCAGGCACTTGCCGGTGAGCTGCCAGCCGGTGACGAAGACGGTGAGTTCGCCCTTGTCGCTGGCGCCGACCGTGCCGGTGGCGGTGATGTGGTCGCCGATGTCGGTGCCGGAGGTGAAGCGGCCCAGGACGCCCGGCCCCGACCGGTCACGGGTCAGGGCGAGTTGACGGTCGCCGGACCAGTCGCGCAGGACGGCGAAGACGACCCCGCCGAAGTCGCGTACGAGCATGACGCGGCCCGCGACCGTGACCTGCTCGCCCGTCAGGGCGGGCGTCACGTCGGCGAGGGTGTGGGTGCGCGGCGCCGGGCCCACGGGGTAGGGATCGACGCCGTCGGCGCGCAGCCGGTCGAGCTTGCGGTGGCGGATGCGGACCTGGTCGGGCAGCGCGGCCAGCGGGTCGGCGTCCGCGGCGCCCTCTTGTCCCGCGAGGCCGAGGGCGGAGATCGGCGGGAGGCCCGCCGTGCTCGTGGGCTTGGTGACGCCCCTGGGCTTGTGGCCCTTGCCCCAGAGCGTGCGCAGCGAGGGCACGGAGACGAAGCCCTCCGCGATGCCCGAGGCGAGGCTGATGCGGGCGAGGGCTCCGGCGTCGCCGTAACAGATGAAGCGGGGGTACCACTCGGGGTGGTACTTGGCGTTGGAGCGGTAGAGCGCTTCGAGCTGCCACCACTTGGAGAAGAAGAGCAGCAGCTTGCGCCACAGCCGCAGGACGGGTCCGGCGCCGATGCGGGCGCCCTCCTCGAAGACCGAGCGGAACACGGCGAAGTTCAGGGAGATGCGGCGCACCCCGGACTTGCCCGCGCCCGCGCAGAGTTCGGCGACCATGAACTCCATCACGCCGTTGGGCGCGGTCGCCCGGTCGCGGCGCATCAGGTCGAGCGAGATGCCGTCCTTGCCCCAGGGGACGAGCGAGAGCAGGGCGATGAGCCGGCCGTCGGCGTCCAGGGCCTCCACGAGCAGGCAGTCGCCGTCCTCGGGGTCGCCGAGCCGGTCGAGCGCCATGGAGAAGCCGCGCTCGGTCTCGGTGTCCCGCCAGGCGTCCGCCTTGTCGATGATCTCCTCCATCTCCTCGTCGGTGAGGGTGGAGTGGCGGCGGATGCGGGTGGTGGCGCCGGTGCGGCGGACGCGGTTCACCGCCTGCCGCGTGACGCGCATGTCGCGGCCGTCCAGGTCGAAGTCCGCGACGTGCAGGATCGCCTCGTCGCCGAGCTGGAGGGCGCCGAGCCCGGAGCGTGCGTACGCGGTGGCGCCCTCCTCGGAGGCGCCCATCACCGCGGGCGCCCAGGCGTACTGCCGGGCCACGTCCAGCCAGGCGCCGATCGCGTGCGGCCAGGCCTCGCGGTCGCCGACGGGGTCGCCGCTGGCCAGGCAGACGCCCGCCTCGACGCGGTAGGTGACGGCGGCCTTGCCGCTGGGCGAGAAGACGACGGCCTTGTCGCGCCGGGTGGCGAAGTAGCCGAGCGAGTCCTGGGCTCCGTAGGTGCCAAGGAGCGCACGGATGCGGGGTTCCTCGTCGCCGTGCAGGGCGGCTTCCATGCGCTGGGAGCGGAAGAGCGCCGCGGCGGCGTTCAGGAGGGCGAGGGCGCCGAAGAGGCCGAGCCAGAAGTGCAGGGCGCGCGGGGGCCTGCCGTCGAAGTAGTCGTGGCCGGTGAAGAGCCCGCCGCAGACCCGGTTCGCCGCCCACGGCAGGGCCTCGCCGCGCGGCAACGTACCCGGGAAGAGCGCGACGAGCCCCCAGCCGACCAGGATCGCCACGGCGAGGCCCGCGACGAGCACGAGGACGGCCCGCCGGACGGCGCCCCTGCGGGAGTCCGCGGAGAACTCCCTGCGGGCCAGGACCAGCAGGACGAAGGCGATGCCGCAGACGATGAGCGAGGGCAGCGAGTCCGCCCAGTAGCCGAGGGCGATGCCGAGCACGTCGAAGGCGAGGAGGAGGCCCAGGTAGACGATGACGAGCCACCAGGCGACCTTCTTGCGGGCCGCCGTCGCCGCCGCGAGGAGGAAGAGGAAGACGGCGTACGCGAGGTTGGGGCTCACCGGGACCGTGAGGAGGTCCAGGACGCGGACCACCGGGCGCAGGAGGTGGCGCAGCGGGCCGATGACCGCGAGGATCGCGCAGAAGAGGCCCAGGGTGCCGAAGAAGGTGGCGAAGCCTTCCGGCACGTGTCTCAGGAAGCGGTCTCTCGCACCCCGCTGCGGCGCTGGCCCCTGGCTCTGCACGCTGGTGCTCATGGACCGACCCTAGGAAGGCCTCGGCCTGCCCGCTCGTCGAGGCCTGGTCCCGCCTCGGATCTCGGCGCCCGGCGGCCGGGCCTCGTGCCCCTCACGGAACGCCTGCCCTCGACGAGGGCTGCCGACCGCCTCCGATAGCCTCTCGGCGTGACTGAAGACCACTCCCACCAGTTCGAACGCGGTACCGACGGGCCGAAGGTGATCGTCGTCGGTGTCGACGGTTCGGACTCCTCGCTCCGGGCCGCGGCATATGCCGGGGGTCTGGCGCGGCGGCAGCACGCGCTGCTCGCCGTCGTCTACGTCCAGCCGGTGATGGCCGCGGGCGCCGCCCTCGGCGCCCCGGTGGCCGAGACGACCGACGAGATCGCGGAGGGGCTGATCACCGAGATCAGGGAGGCGGCCGAGCGGGTGAAGGACATATTCGACGTGCGCTGGGAGTTCCACACCTTCCGCGGCGACCCCTTCAGCGGTCTGGTCACCGCCGCGGACGACCTCAAGGCCGACGCCGTGGTCGTCGGCGCCTCCGAGCAGGCGGGCCACCGTATCGTCGGCTCGGTCGCGGTACGCCTGGTCAAGGCGGGCCGCTGGCCCGTCACCGTGGTGCCGTAACCCGCACCCGCCAGAGTGCTGAACCCTCACCGGTGCGAGGGGTGTGGCGTCTTCCGTCATGCGCATGCCTGCGCCATCATGATCCGCCATCAGCCGACTGCCGTCTGCGAAAAGGTGGAGCTCATGGCGGGACTCCGGATGGGACAGGGCGTCATGCGCCGCAAGCCCATCGAAAGCATCGATGAGACCGAAGGCGCGGAGGGCGGCGGACTCGCCCGCTCGCTCGGCCTCTGGCAGCTCACCGCGATCGGCGTCGGCGGCATCATCGGCGCCGGTATCTTCACCCTCGCCGGGACGGTGGCCAACGGCACGGCCGGGCCCGCCGTCCTCATCTCCTTCCTCATCGCCGGTGTCGCGAGCGCCGCCGCGGCCTTCTCGTACGCCGAGTTCGCGGGCCTGATCCCGAAGGCCGGATCGGCGTACACGTACGGCTATGTCGTGCTCGGCGAACTCACCGGCTGGTTCATCGGCTGGGACCTGCTGCTCGAGTACACGGCGATCGTGGCGGTGGTCGCGATCGGCATCTCGGGCTACTTCAACTTCCTCCTCAACGACATGGGCGCCCAGCTGCCCACCTGGATGCTGGGGGCGCCCGGCACCGGGGACGGCCACAAGGTCGACCTGTTCGCCGCCGTGCTCTGCCTGCTCATCGCCTATCTGCTGACCCTGGGCATCAAGAACGCGGCGCGCTTCGAGATGATCGTGGTCGTGCTGAAGGTCATCGTCGTGCTCGTGGTGATCGCGGTCGGGTTCTTCCACATCAACACCGGCAACTACGAGCCGTTCTTCCCCTTCGGCGTCAGCGGGGCGTTCACGGGCGCGGCCACGGTCTTCTTCGCCGTGTTCGGTTACGACGCCATGAGCACGGCGGCCGAGGAGTCCAAGGACGCGCAGCGCCACATGCCGAAGGCGATCCTCTACTCGCTGGCGATCTCGATGGTCCTGTACGTCCTGGCCTGCCTGGTCCTGACGGGCATGCAGAACTACAAGGACATCGACCCGGAGAGCGGATTCTCCACCGCGTTCAAGTCGGTGGGACTCGGCGGTCTCGCCGACGTCATCGCGGTCGGCGCGATCATCGGCATCCTCACCGTGATGTTCACCTTCATGCTCGGCGTCACCCGCGTGTGGTTCAGCATGTCGCGCGACGGGCTGCTGCCGAAGTGGTTCGCCAAGACCCACCCGACCCGGCACGTGCCGACGCGCGTGACGTGGATCGTCGGGTTCGCGTCGGCCGCCATCGCCGGGTTCCTGCCGATCGGCGAGGCGGCCGAACTGACCAACATCGGAATCCTGTTGGCGTTCATCGTGGTCTGCATCGCAGTGATCGTGCTGCGCTACAAGCAGCCCGATCTGCCGCGCACGTTCCGCTGCCCCGGGATGCCGGTCGTCCCCGCCATCGGGGTCGTCTTCTCCATCTGGCTGATCACGTTCCTCCAGTGGCAGACGTGGGTGCGGTTCGCGGTGTGGTTCGCGGTCGGCCTGGTCATCTACTTCGCGTACTCGTACCGGAAGTCGGAGCTGGCCAAGGCCGACCGCGCGCCGTAGCGGGGCGGGTCAGGAGCTCGTCAGGAGCTCTGCTCGATGGACTTCTGGTACTCCCGCGCCATCTGCTCCAAGCCCTTGTCCCGCCACTGGGCCCAGAACGGCTTCCACTCGCTCAGCTTCTTGCGGCCGCCCACGATGTCGTTGACGAGGTCCTTGGCCTCGGTGGACATGCGGCCGTAGTGCTGGGTGTACGCGTCCGAGTAGTGGCCGACCGCCGGGTTCTGCACGGCGGTCTCGATGAGCTTCTGCTCGGCGGCGTAGACGTCCTTGACGTCCCGGGCGCGTTCGGAGCCCGGGAAGGTCGACGCGACGAGGGCGAAGGGCGAGGTGGTGGCCGTGGTCAGGCCGCTGAAGAGGCCTTCGACCTGCTTCTTGCCCGTCGTCGAGCGCTCCGGGAAGCCGTTCTTGTCGTAGCTGAAGTCCGCACCCTCCGTGCCGAATTCGAGGAACTCGCGCTCTTTGGTGCCGAACGGCGCCGCCAGGTAGTCGAGCACGCCGAGCAGCATGCGCACGCGCTTCTCGTCGCCCTTCTTGACGGCCGTGTAGCCGATCGTGCCGAGGTGGTAGTGGTGCTTGGGCTTGTTGCCGCCGGCGCCGAACGGGATCAGGATCTCGGTGGCGAGGCCGGGGTCCTGGACGCGGATGTCCTTGCGCGCGTTGAACGGGTTGGCGAAGACGACCGCGCCGATCGAACCCTGGGCCAGCTTGGTGTTCGCGTCGGCCATGTTGGGGTTGCCGGGGTAGAAGACCCCGGCCTTCTTCAGCTTGAGGACGAAGTTCAGCGCTTCGGTGTACTCGTCGGTCTCCTGCCACCAGGTGAGCGAACCGTCCTTGTTCCGGCGCCACTTGTTGGGTGCGCCGAAACACTGGCTCAGCACGCCGGCCGCGTTGACGTAGATCGGCTCCAGGGCCCAGACCTTGCCGCCCGTGACCTCCTTGCACTTGGCGAGGAACTCCTCGGGGCTGCTCGCCGAGAGGCCCTCCGCCTTCTCCCACACCTTCGGGTTTCCGCCGTAGACCTGGCCCACGGCCGGATACGGGCTGGGAGCGCCCCAGATCTTTCCGTTGACGACCGCCGTCTTCCAGTGCGCGGGGGTCATCGCGGCGAGGTTCGGATAGTCCTTCACCGCGTCGCCCGACACGTACTCGGTGATGTCGGCGCACTTGGCTTCCAGGAGTTCGGCGATGTGCTGGATGCCCTGGTTCGGCGGTATCCACATCAGGTCGGGCAGGTCGCCGCCCGCGACGACGGCGGAGAACTTCTCCTCGTAGCCGGGGTCGGTGCCCAAGATCGCCTCCAGCTCGACACCGAGCTCCTTGTTCACCTTCTTCCAGTGCGCGTTGGAGCCCGCCGGGGCCGGCGGCTGCGTCCAGATCTCGGTCAGCATCGTGATCTTCGATCCGTCGCCCGGGGGCTTGGGGACGCTGCGCACCAGCTTCTCGGGATACGAGAGGAACCCGGCCGAGAGGCCCTTCGCGTTCGGCGGCAGGTCGGGCTTGACCTTGCCGAAGGGAACGTACGAAGGCAGCTTCACCTTCGACGATGCCGCCTCGCCCGTCTTCTTCGCGCCCGAGCCGCAGCCCGTCAGGGAGGTGGCGGCCGCGCCCGCCGCGACGGCCGTGGAGAGGCTGAGGAAGGTGCGTCGGGACATGCCTGTCATGGGAATCTCCGCGAAAGGTGTCAGGGGGCAGGGGTGTCGGGGGAAGGGAGTGGCAGGAGAAGGGGGTGTGAGGGGACGGACGTTCAGCCCTTGATGGCGCCGGTGAGCACGCCCTTGGTGAAGTACTTCTGCAGGAACGGGAAGAGCAGCAGGATCGGGATGAGCGCGATCATGACGACGGCCATGGAGATCGACTGCTGGGGCGGCATGTGGCTGACGCCGAGCTGGTCGCCCGAGATGGACTTGCCCTGCACCACATAGGTCCGCAGGACCAGCTGGATGGGCCACTTGCCCGAGTCGTTCAGATAGAGCATCGCGTTGAAGAAGGCGTTCCAGTACGTCACGGCGTAGAAGAGGCCGACGACGGCGACGACGCCTTTGGAGAGCGGGAGCACGATGCGGGTCAGGATGCGCCAGTCGCCCGCGCCGTCGATCCGCGCCGCCTGGTACAGCTCCTCGGGGATGTTCATGAAGAACGCCCGCAGGACGACGAGATTGAAGGCGTTGATCATGACGGGCAGGATCAGCGACCAGTAGGAGTCCAGGAGTCCGAGCTCCTTGACCACCACGTACATCGGCACCATGCCCGGCACGAAGAGCAGCGTGAAGAGCACCGCCAGGAGGATCGGCTTGCTGCCGGGGACGCCGCGCTTGCTGAGGCCGTAGGCGAGCGCGATCGTCGTCAGGAGCGAGAGGGCGGTGCCGACGAGGGTGATCAGGACGCTGACGACGACGGCGCGGGAGACGATGCCGCCGGAGAGGATCGTGCGGTACGCCTCCAGGGTCGGGTCCGTGGGGAAGAGGACGAAGCCGCCCGCCTCGGTGATCTCCTCGCGGGAGGCCAGGCTCGTGGAGAGGACCGTGAGGAACGGCAGGATCATCACGGCGCAGATGACGGTGATGACGACGGCCTTGGCGGTCGAACCGATCTTCGACGGGGGCTCTTCCCAGGCGGGCCGCTCCTCGCGGGTCCGCGGGGTGCGCAAGGGGAATCCGAAGCTGCTCATTTGCTGTACACCCCGTGCTCTCCGAAGGCGTGGGCGACCTTGTTGGCGCCGTAGATCATCAAGGCTCCGATGACGCCCTTGACCAGGCCCGCGGCGGCGCCGACGCCCCAGTCGCCGTAGACGACGCCGTGGTAGTAGATGTACGTGTCGAGGACTTCCGAGGCGCGGGCGCCGACCGCATCGCGCTGGAGCAGGAACTGCTCGAAGCCGACGGACAGCACGTCGCCGAGGCGCAGCACGAGCAGCATGATCGTGACGCCGCGTACGGCGGGCAGGGTGACGTGCCACATGCGTCGCCAGCGTCCCGCTCCGTCCACGGCCGCCGACTCGTACAGGCTCTGGTCGACGCTCGCGAGCGCCGCCAGGTAAATGATCATTCCCCAGCCGATGTCCTTCCAGATCACCTGGCCGGTGATGAGGAGGGAGAAGGTGTCGGGGTCGGTCATCACGTCCAGGGCGGACATGCCGTGATCGCGCAGATAGTTGCTGAACAGGCCCGCGCCGCCGAGTACTTGCTGGAACAGCGCGACGACCAGGACCCAGGAGATGAAGTGCGGCAGATAGACGACGCTCTGCACGAACTTCTTGATGCGCGGGCTGACCAGGCTGTTGATGAGCAGGGCCAGGGCCAGCGGCGCCGGGAAGAAGAAGATCAGCTGCAGCGCGGCGAACGCCAGGGTGTTGCGGACCGCCTCCCAGAACGCCGGGTCGGCGAAGAGCTCCTGGAAGTTGGCCAGGCCCACCAGGGGGCTGTCCTTGAAGCCGATGAAGGGCTGGTAGTCCTGGAAGGCGATGACGTTGCCGAGCATCGGCACGTAGAAGAAGAACAGGAAGAACAGCAGGCCGGGGGCCATGAGGGCGAGCATCACCCAGTTGTTGCGCAGTCGGACCAGGAGCGGGGCGCGGCGGTGGCGCGGCGGGCCCGGGGACTTCGGATCCGATCCGGGTGGTGGCGGCGACGCGGCGCGTGGCCTGCGTTGCGTTGCTGGGGATGTCACACGTACTCCCTGGCCTGGCGGCACGACGGAACAGAAAAGTGGCAGCCGACAGCCGGGACGGCCGTCGAGAGCCGGCCAATTAAGAAGCCAACTTGCCGAAAGAGAGCCACATCATCGAAGCGTGGCTCCCGCCCGTCAACCACCTTCGGGTCCTAGAGAGTTGGACTTTTCTGCGCGGCGTGATCGATGTGTTCCAGTGCGAGGCGAGCTGCCCCGATTGCGGTGGATTCCTCGCCGAGTAGGGAGGTTTGGACCGTCGGCCGGTAGGGGCAGAGCGCGCCGAGCCGCTCCGCGAACGGCTCGCTGAGCAGGGCGCCCGCACGGGAGATGCCGCCGCCGAGCACCACGGACTGCGGGTCGAGTACGGCGACGTGGCGGGCCAGGCTGTCCGCGAGCGCCTCGGCGAAGGCGCGCAGGGTGTACTTGGCGCCGCCGTCCCCCGCTGCGGCGGCGGTCACCACCGCGCGTGCGGCGTTCTCGCGGGTGGGCCTGTCCGCGCCCTGGTGTCCCGCGAACCAGTCGAGGAGCCGCTGGTAGCACCGCTCCCAGCCGTCTCCGGCGACCATCTCCCCCGCCGCGCCGCGGTGTCCGCGGTACAGCTCGCCGCGGAGCCACAGGCCGATGCCGAGCCGGTTGCCGACGTACAGGTACACGCAGTCGCCGGTGCCCACCGACACTCCCCCGGTGCACTCGGCGAGGGTCGCGAGCTGGATGTCGTTGCCTACGACGACGGGTCCATGGACCGGGTCGGCGAGTTCGCGGGTGAGGTCGAGGCCGGTCCACTGGGGCAGTGAGTCGCTCTCCACCACCCGGCCGGCGGCGTCCACCATGCCGCTGGTGCCGACGCCGGTCGCCAGCGGGTGCACGTTCGCCGCGGCGGGCTTGCCCAGGCAGCCCGCGATCGCCTCGCGGACAGCGTCCAGGCGCCGGTCGGCGGGGAGTTCGGGCGTGACGGCGACACGCTGGGTGGCCACGGTGCGGCCGAGCAGGTCGGCGGCGTGCACCAGGATCTTGTGCGCGCCGATGTCCACGCCCAGGACGTGCGCGGCCTCGGCCCGGAAGCGGAACCTGCGGGCGGGCCTGCCCACGCTCCCGCTGCCCGGCGTCAGCTCCACCAGGCGGCCCTCGCGCAGGAGCTGGGCCGTGAGGTCCTGTGCCGTGGGCCTCGACACACCGATGAGGGTGGCCAGTTCGGGCACGGTGATCTCGTCACGCTCGCGCAGCACGCGCAGGGCCGCGGCCGCGTTCAGGCGGCGCAGCAGCGACGGGTCCCCACTCTTCACGGCGTCCCCCTTGACAGCGCGATCGGTTGATCTCCAGGGTGACCCGGAGCGATTGAGAAACTTACCTAATAAATAGCGCCCTTGGGGGAGCACAGATGGGTGAGACTGGTCATCCGGAGCTGGCATGCGGAATCGGCTCCTGGGACAGCGACGTCTACGGCAACCACCGCCTTCTCGTACGCGCCGACACCACCGACTGCACGGCCCCGGCCGTCGCGGCCGAACTGCCCTGGCGCCGCCAGGATATGGGCACCGGCGTGGTGGACGTGATCGTCGTCGGACCGTCCGGGGAGCGCGTGCGCAACACCGTGGCCGTGGAGGTGACGGACGAGACGGGGCGCATCGCCTTCGAACCGGCGGACGGTCCCGGCACCTACGCCGTGCACTATCTCCCGTACGCGCACACGGGCAAGCCCTACTACCCGCAGGCCGCCTACCGGCCTGCGACACAGACGGCCGACCCCGGCTGGGTGCACCGCTGCGGCCTGCACGACGCCGACGGCTGGGAGAAGCTGCCGCGCGCCGAGGCCTTCGGCTACGAGGCGGCGAGCGCGGTCGACTCCTTCGCGCCGCTCGGCTTCGCGGCCACGGCGGACGAGCGCGCGCGACTCCAACAGGCCTACGCGGAGGAGCAATTCCTCCTCTTCGGCGAAGACCGCGCCCATCCGCTCGGCCGCTACCGACGGCTGCCCGCGCGCTGGGCGCTGGCCACTCCCTTCGCACCGCTCGACGTCACGGCGGACCGCGGTGAGTTCTACGCGGTGCAGGTCGGCGTGTACGCGTTCCAGGGGCTGACGGACGTGGTCGGCGAGATCCGGGGGCTGCCCTTCGCCGTACGGTGCCTCAGCACGGGCGGCATCGACGCGCGCGGCCGGGCCTTCGAGCGGCGCGTGACAGTCGACGGGGGCCGGGCGGGGGCCCTGTGGTTCGGTGCCCAGATCCCCGAGGACGCTCAACCCGGCCTGTACGAGGGGGAGATCGCCGTCCGTGCGCCCGGCGCCCCGGAGCGAGTGCTGCCGCTGCGCCTCACCGTCGGCCCGGACCTCGTCGCCGACGGAGGCGCCGGTGAGCCGTGGCGGCTGTCGCGGCTCGGATGGCTGGACTCGGCGCTCGCGCAGGACGACGAGCCGGTGGCCCCCTTCACCCCGGTCGAGGCGGCGGCGGACGAGGCGAGAGGGCAGCGCCTGACCATCCTCGGCCGCACGGTCGAGCTCGGCCCGCAGGGGCTCCCCCGGCGGCTCGTCTCCACCTTCACACCGACCGTCACGCGCGCCGACGGACCGCCGCGTGACCTGCTCGCCGCGCCCGTCACGCTGGACATCGGCCGCCCCCTGGAGCATGGGCCGCTCAGCCTGGACCGGCTCGGCCCGGCGCGGGTGGGCTGGTCGGCGCGGGGTGCCGGACGGGACGTACTCCTGCGCACCGAGGGCGAGTTGGAGGCCGACGGCTTCCTCGTGGTGCGCGCCACGGTCGAGGCCACCGCCGACACCGAGCTCGACGTGACGCTGGACGTGCCGGTCCGCGAGGAGGTCGCGCGGTACGCGATGGGGCTCGGCCTGACGGGCCGCGCGTGCCCGGCGGCGTACGACTGGAGCTGGGACACGCCCACCCGCAACCAGGACGCGTTCTGGCTCGGCGACCCGGCGGCGGGGCTCCAGCTCAGCCTGCGCGACGAGCACTACGCGCGGCCGCTCAACACCAACTACTACCGGGAGAAGCCCCTGCGCACACCGCACTCCTGGGCGGGCGACGGGGCGGGCGGGGTGCGGCTGCGCACCGGCGAGGGGGTGCGCACCCTCTCCGCCTTCAGCGGGCCGCTCGCGCTGCGCGCCGGCGAGAGCCGGTGCTTCGAGTTCCGGCTGCTCCTGACGCCGTTCAAGCCGCTCGAACCGGCGCGGCAGCTGTCCGAGCGGTACTTCCACGCGTACGCCTCTCCCCCGGAGATCGCCGAGTACGGCGCGAACGTCGCCAATCTGCACCATGCGACGCCGCCCAATCCGTACATCAACGACCCGCTCCTGGGCGCGGACGCCCTGCGCTCCTACACCGAGGAGGCGCACCGGCTCGGGATTCAGGTCAAGGTGTACGACACGGTGCGCGAACTGACGCGGCACACACCGGAGTTGCCGGTTCTCGCGTCGCTGGGCGACGAGATCTTCGCGCCGGGGCCCGGGGGCGGGCACGCGTGGCTGCGGGAGCATCTGGGCGGGGACTACGTGCCCGGGTGGGTGGCGCCCGACGTGGGGGACGTCGCGGTGGTCACGTCCGGCGACTCGCGGTGGCACAACTCCTATGTGAGCGGGATCGAACGGCTGCGGCGGGTCGTCGGGATCGACGGTCTCTATCTGGACGACGTGGCGTACGACCGCACGACCATGAAGCGCGTCCGCAAGGTCCTGTCCGCTACCGGCGGGACGCCCCCGCTGATCGACCTGCACTCCTGCAACCAGTTCCGCGAACCGGACGGTTTCGCGTCGAGCGCCAACCTGTACGCGGAGCTGCTGCCGTACGTGGACCGACTGTGGCTGGGGGAGCTCTTCGACTACGAGGGCACGGACGAAGGCTCGGACACGGGCGGGGCCCTGGGCGCTGATCCCGCGTACTGGCTCGTCGAGATCTCGGGCATCCCCTTCGGCCTGATGGGCGAGATGCTGGAGGGCGGCGGGAATCCCTGGCGCGGGCTCGTCTTCGGGATGACGGCACGGGCCCCCATGACGGACGTACGCCCCCTGTGGCGGGCCTTCGACCAACTCCGCCTGCCGGAGGCGGAGATGACGGGTTGGTGGGCCGCAGGAGCCACCACCACGCCTCCGGTACGAACGGGACGGGACGACGTCCTGGCCACCACCTGGGAGGGCCCAGGAGGGACCGTGACGGCACTCGCCTCCTGGGCCGGGAACCCGGTGGACGTGACCCTGTCCACCCCTTCGGGCCACACGGCCGCGTACGCCCCCGCGATCGAGGGCTTCCAGCCGGAACGGAGGTTCGCCCCGGGCGAGGCGATACGGGTGGAACCGGGACGGGGCTGGCTGCTGCGCCTCACCTGAAGCCGGGCGGCCCCGGCCGGGCCCCCGGGGAGAGCAACCACGCTCACGGCCCCCCTCCCGGCGGCCCGGCCGGGCTTCGGCCGCCCTGTCCACCGAGGATGTCCGGCACCACCACGCCGACACCCCTGCCGCCCCACCCACGGCCGCGACGCCACCCGGGTGACCCCTACCCGGCCCCAGAGGCGGCGACCACGCCCGCTGCCACCTCACCCACGGCCGGTCCGGGGGGCGGCACGCCTCGGCCGACCTGTCCACCGCCACCGAGGAATGTCCGGCACCGCCACGCGACGCCCCCTGCCGCCCCACCCACGGCCGCGACGCCACCCGAGTGACCCCCGCCCGACCCCAGAAACGGCGACCACGCCCGCTGCCACCTCACCCCCGGCCGGTCCGGGGGGGGCGGCGCGCCTCGGCCGACCTGTCCGTCGAGGGCCCGGCTGACCGCCGCCCGGTCGGGGCCCGGAGGGAGCGACCGCACTGCTGTCGCCTCTGCCGACCGGCCGGGGCCGACGCCCCCGGCCGATCCGCCCGTCGAGGATGTCCAGCTCCACCGCGCCGACAGCCCACCGTCGCCGCCACGGACGACGCCCACCCGGCCGACCGCCGCGCGGCCCCACAGGCGGCGGCCACGCTCACCGTCACCTCTCCCCGTCGGTCCGGTGGGGGCGGCGCGGCTCGGTCGATCTGTCGGCCGAGGTCCCGGTCGCCCCTTGCCCGGCCGGGCCTCGGGGCAGGCAACCGGGCTCGCGGTCAGCTCTCCCCGTCGGGGCGGGGGCGGCGGGCGATTGCGTCGCGCTTGAGGGCCCAGGCGTCCGCCACCGGGCCCATGTGGGCGAGCTTGTCGGGGTTGAGGACCGAGCGGATCGCCTGGATGCGGCCGTCGAGGATGTCGAGCACCATCGTGCTGACGACCTTGCCGTTCTCGTCGCGCAGTACGGCACCCGGCTGGCCGTTGATCCGGCGGCGCTCCACCACGACGCCGACCTGGGCGAACTGCGGGACGAGCGCGGCGAACACGCGGGCCACGTTCGCGGCGCCGACGATGCGCCTGGCGAACTGCGGGGCCTTGCCGCCGCTGTCGCCCACCATGGCGACATCGGCGGCGAGGAGCTCCTGCAGCCCGTCCACGTCCCCCTCCCGGAAGGCGTCGAAGAACCGCTCGGCCAGTTCGTCGCGCACCTTCCGGTCGGCCTCGAACCGGGGCCTGCCCGCGTCCATGTGACGCCGCGCCCGCACGGCGAGCTGGCGGCACGCCGCCTCCGAGCGCTCCACGGACGACGCGATCTCCGGGAAGCCGAAACCGAACACCTCCCGCAGCACGAAGACCGCGCGCTCCAGCGGGGTCAGCCGCTCAAGCAGCACCAGCGCCGCCATCGAGAGCGAATCGGCCAGCTCCGCCGAGCGCTCCGGGTCCTCGTAGGGGTCGGTCAGGAGCGGCTCGGGGAACCACGGCCCGACGTACGCCTCCCGCCGCACGCGGGCCGAGCGCAGTACGTCGATCGAGACCCGGGTGACCACGGCCGACAGGAAGGCCCTGGCCGACCGCGGCTCCGCCGGGGAGGCCTCCCAGCGCAGCCAGCTCTCCTGCACCGCGTCCTCCGCCTCGCTCACGCTGCCGAGGATCCGGTAGGCGATCGCGAACAGCAGCGGCCGCAGCTCCTCGAACTCCTCGGTCCGGTTCACCCGAGCCCCTCCCGGAAGCCCGGCCCGGCGCCCAGGCGCTCCAGCAGCCGCAGCCGCAGCCGCGTCCAGGTCACGCGCTGGGGCTTCAGGCGCCGTCCCAGGGCAGCCCCGGCCCCGCCGGCCACGAACACCCGCATGCCCATCACCCTCCTGATGTCCCGAACCGCCTCTCACATCAGAGACGAGGCGGCCCCGGACACCTGTGACATGCGGACGGATCCCCACTACTGGACCCCACTACCGGCCCCCACTACCGGCCCCCGCTACTGGCCCATCACCAGACCGGTCTTCCCCGCTCCCCGGCTCAGGACGATCCGGCGGATCCGGTCGCGGATGTCGGCGACGTCCGCGCCGCGGCCCAGCGCCGCGTTCAGGTTGGTCACGCGCCCCGTGCGCGTGTTGAACCACTGGGGGATGAACTCGGCCTTCTTGACCTCCCAGCGTCCGCCGGGAGCCGCGGGCGGGGCGAACGTGAAGCGGCCGAGGGTGCCCTGGTTGCCGCGGGGGTCGTTCTCGCCGGCGTGGTTGATCATGTCGCCGGCGATCTGGTCGCCCATGCCGTAGACGACCCAGGTCTTGTTGACCTTCTCGTACGCCTGGGGGACGTGCGCGTGGGTGCCCACGATCAGGTCGATGTCGGGGCGGCCCTGCGTGCGGGACGCGGTGAGCTGCTTGCCGAGGCTCAGCTGGCGGCGGTCCGGGGCGTCCTGCCACTCCGTGCCCCAGTGGGCGGAGACCACGACCACGTCCGCGCCCGCCTTCCGCGCGGCGCGCGCGTCCGCGATGATCCGGCCGCGCTCCATGAGGTTGACCGTCCAGGGCCTGCCCTTGGGCTGGGGGTATCCGTTGGTGCCGTACGTGTACGCCAGCTGCGCCACCTTCGCGCCGCCCGCCCGCAGCCAGGCGGGCGACCTGCCCTCGGCGGCCGTGCGCCCCGAACCCGCGTGCTTGACGCCTGCCTTGTCCAGCGCGCCGAGCGTCCGGCGCACCCCCGCGGCGCCGTCGTCGAGGGTGTGGTTGGAGGCCGTGGAGCAGGAGTCGTAGCCGGTGACCTTCAGGGCGCGGGCGATCTGGGGCGGGGACTTGAAGCTGGGGTAGCCGGTGTAGTCGCCGTTCTCGCCGTAGACCGTCTCCATGTGACAGATCGCCAGATCGGCCTTGGACACGACGGGTCTGATCCCCTTGAACATCGGCACGAAGTCGTAGCCGTCGCCGCCCGCGTCGGTGTTGGCCCGCTGGATGATCGAGGAGTGCGGGAGCACGTCCCCGGAGGCGACGAGCGTGAAGGCCCGCTGTGCGTGCTGGCCGCCGCCGGCCGCGGAGGGAGCGGGGGGCGGAACGTCCCGATTGCCGTGTCGTGTACCGTCCGGTTGTCTTTCGCTCTGCTGCTTCGGTCTCCGCTCCTGTACGGACTCCGTATTCGCCGTACAGGCGGCACTCGTGGCGAGAGTGGATCCGATCATTACGGCCGCCAGAACGGCTTTGCCCTGTGGTGTGCGCTGCGTCATCGACCAGGCTCCGTGAATGGGGGAAATTCGGCGAAACGAATCCACATTCGGACACAAGGTCGAGTCAAGCAGCAATGCCGTCATAGTCCCTGAAACAGACTTAAATCATCCGGCCATGTGACACGAAGAACACACCGCCTCCGACCTGCGACGAAACCGAGGGCTGAGTCAAGGCTCCGTAAAGCGCCTTGCTCAGAGCCCCCTTCGGGTAATCGGCTGTCCTCATCCGTGTTCCGGATTGGGGGCCAGAGGCCGGCGACGCGCACGGATCGGAGGAAGGCGAGACGGGATGCTGCACGAGAGCCGAGGAAACACGGAGGGCCCGCGCGGCGGCGAACTGGCCGTGCCCATGGCGTGGTTGTACGCCGAGTACATCGCGGACGAATTACTGCGTACCGGTGATTTGATGCCGCCGACATCTTTCGAATACCGCGCGGGGCGTGATGCTCTGGCCCTGACTATTTTCCTCTCCGACACGGAAAACGAACTGTCGGGCATCCGCGTGGTCTCCCAGTTGGAGACCTGGCTGTCCCTGACGGCCTACGACCAGCCGTGGCAGGACTGGGTCGGCGAGCGGATGGCCGCGCTCACGGCGGACGCGCTCATCTCCAGTGAGCCCGCGCCCGACCTGGAGCTGGCCGACCTGGCGTGGCGCTGGCTGGAGGAGACGGAGCTGCTCGCACCCGATCTGGACGCGGTGCCCGGCGGCGGATCGCCGGGCGGGGAGGACGACGGGCCCAAGGTCTGGACGGCGGCCTGGCGCCTGGGGCTGCCCCTGGGGCACCTGGCGATCCATCTGTTCTGACCGTTCTCACTGTTCTGACGCCTCGTGCGAGTGTTCTCGTCCCGCGTCTTGAGTGATTCGGCGGTCCGCTGCGTACGGGAGGGCAGAAAGCACCCCCTGCCCGACTCGTCACGCAAGGAACGCCATGAGGTCCCTGGAGCGGCATCGCGACGCCGGCGCCTATGCGCTCGGCGTCCTCGACGCGGCGGACACCTTCCGCTTCGACGACCACCTCATGGACTGCCTCACGTGCCGCGACCTGGTGGCGGAACTCGGCCCGGCAGCCGAGCAGTTGGCCGCCTACGACCGCGTCACCCCGCCGCACGTCGAACCGCTGACCGCGCCCGACCCCGGCCTCGCCGACCGGCTGCTCGCCGAGGCGACACGGCTGCGCAGGGCCGGGCGCAGGCGGTGGCTGTGCGCGGTCGCGGCGAGCGTCGTACTGGCGCTCGCCGCCCCCGCGACGGCGGTTCTGCGGGCCGACGGGCCCGGCCCGGAGCAGATCACCGCCCGCGACGGCCGCACCGGCGTCTCGGCGACCGTGACCGCGCGGGGCCGCGACTGGGGCACGGACATCGGGCTGCGCGTCCGCGATCCGCACGGCGGCGCCCGCGTCTGCGAGCTCGTCGCGGTCGCCACCGACGGCTCCGAGCAGACGGTCACGACGTGGAAGGTGCCCGTCGCCGGGTCGGCGGGCGAGACCTCGGCCGGTCTGTCGACCCGGGGCGGGGCGGCCCTGCGCCGCGAGGACATCGCCCGCTACGAGGTGCGCACGACGGACGGACAGCGCCTGCTGACCTTGCGGCGCCCCTGAACTCCCGCTCATAGCAAGCTACTTCAGCAGCCGACCACTTCGGCGGCCGGCTACTTCAGCAGCCGCGACATCCGCCGGTCCGCCAGCGGCTTCCCGCCCGTCTGGCACGTGGGGCAGTACTGGAGCGAGGAGTCGCTGAAGGAGACCTCGCGGATGGTGTCGCCGCACACGGGGCACGGCTCGCCGGTGCGGCCGTGGACGCGCAGGCCGCTCTTCTTCTCCGCCTTGAGGCGGCCCGCCGCGACTCCGCGCGAGCGCTCCACCGCCTCGGTCAGCGTGGTCCGCAACGCCACATGCAGCCCATGGACTTCCTCCTTCGTGAGGCTCGACGTGAGCTTGAACGGGGACATGCGGGCCACGTGCAGGATCTCGTCGCTGTAGGCGTTCCCGACGCCCGCGATCAGGGTCTGGTCCCGCAACGCGCCCTTGATCTGGCGGCGTTCGCCCGCCAGGAGCCCGGCGAAGCGCTCCTCGTCGAAGTCCGGGGCCAGCGGGTCGGGGCCGAGGCGGGCGATGCCCGGGATGCCCGACGGGTCCTCGGTCACGTACACCGCGAGGCGCTTTTGCGTGCCTGCCTCCGTCAGGTCGAAGCCCTCCCCCGTCTCCAGCGCGACGCGCAGGGCGAGAGGGCCCTTGCCGGGGCGTGGCGGGCCGTCGGGGAGGCGGTCCTTCCAGTGCAGCCAGCCCGCGCGGGCGAGGTGGGTGACCAGGTGCAGGCCGTCCGCGTCCAGGTCGAGGAACTTGCCGTGGCGTGCCACGGCCGTGACGGTGCGCCCTTCGAGGGCGGTGAGCGGCGGGTCGTACGTCTTGAGGACGCTGATCGCCACGGGCAGCACCCGCACGATGTCGTGGCCGACGAGGTGGTCGGTGAGGAAGGCGCGCAGCGCCTCGACCTCGGGAAGTTCCGGCATCCGCTCACTCCTGACCCTGTTGGGGCGGCGGCGCCGTCCGCGCGCCCTGATCCTGTCGCGGCGCCTGCGGCGCGCTCCGGCCGCCCTGGCCCCGGCTTTCCCGCGCGGGCACGACGAACTCGCACCACACGCACTTGCCGCCGCCCCGCGACTCGACGCCCCACACGTCCGCGAGCATGTCCACCAGGAGCAACCCCCGTCCCGACACCCCCGATTCCCCGGCCTCCCTGCGGCGCGGCAGCGCGCTGGAGGAGTCCTCGACCTCGACGCGCAGACGCCGGTCGCCGCCGCTGATGACCCGCAGGGTGACGATCGCCGCGCCGTCGGTGTGCATCAGGGCGTTGGTGATCACCTCGTCCGCCACCAGTTCGATCTCGTCCGCGCGCTCGCGGGCGCCCCAGGCGCGCACCGCGGCCCGGATCATGTGCCGGGCCTCGGCCAGCGCCTCCGGATCGCCGGGGCCGACATGCTGCTGGAGACGTCCGCCGGACCGGGGCGTGTCGACGAGGCGGCGGCGCAGCAGCAGCAGCGCCGCGTCGTCCTCGCCGCCCCGCTCGTCCACGATCCCGCAGAGCCGGTCGGCGAGCTGCTGGAGGTCGCGCGGGCCCGAGCAGGCGAGCTCGCCCAGGGCCCGCAGACCGTCGTCCAGGTCGGCGCCCGGCTCCTCGATGAGGCCGTCGGTGAAGAGCAACAGGGTCTGGCCCGCGTCGAGTTCGAAGGTGGTGACCGGGTATTCGAGACGGCCGAACTCGGCCGAGAGGCCCAGCGGCAGACCGCCCTCGACCGGCACCCGGCGGCAGCTTCCGTCCATCCGCTGCACGAGCGGGTCGATGTGGCCGGCCCGCACCAGCTGGACCACGCCCGTCGACAAGTCGGCCTCCGCGTACAGGCAGGTGGCGAAGCGCTCGGTGTCCAGCTCGTGCAGGAAGCCCGATGCGCGGGCCATGACGGTGGCGGGCGTGTGGCCCTCGGCGGCGTAGGCGCGCAGCACGATGCGCAACTGGCCCATGACGGCCGCCGCGTGCGTGTCATGGCCCTGTACGTCGCCGATGACCGCCCCGACCCGGCCGCCGGGCAGCGGGATCACGTCGTACCAGTCGCCGCCGATGTCCCGGCCGAGCGCCGCCGAGCGGTAGCGCACCGCGACGTCGGCGCCGGGTACGCCCGGGATGGTGCGCGGCAGCATCGCCTGCTGGAGGCCCTGCGCGAGGTCCTTCTCCTGCTCGTAGAACATGGCGCGCTGCAGGCTCTGCGCGATGCCGCTGCTCAGCGCGACCAGGACGTTGCGCTCCTCCTCGGTGAAGCCGGTCTTGTCCTGGTAGAGCAGGCCGAGCACGCCGATCGGCTTGGCCTGCGCGATCAGCGGCAGATACGCGGCCGACGAGATGCCCAGCTTGTCTATGTGCGGCCACAGGTCCGGGTAGGAGGCGGCGAACTCCGCCTCCGTCTCGATGAAGCGCGGCGAGAGCGTGCGCACGGCGTCGCTCATCGGATACCGCTCGTCGACCCGCGTGAACTTGGTGCCGGGCACGAAGCTGCCCTCGGGCCCCTCCGCGACCAGGCGGATCCGTCCGGCCTCGACCAGGGCCATGACCAGGTTCGACGCGCCCAGGTGGGCCAGGCCGTGGGTGTCCTTGAGCACGTCGATGACGTCCCGGACGGTACGGGCGTGCGCGAGGGCGGCCGTGGTGCCCTGCACGATGCTCGTGCGGCGGCGCCGGTCCTCCTCCTCGTCGGCGCGCTGGTGGCGGGCCGTGCTGTCGCCCAGTTCCTGCGTGGCGTCGCGGACGACGCCGACGATGCGCCGCGGACGGCTCGTCCCGTCCCGGAGGATGTACCCCTGGGTGTGGGTCCAGCGCAGGCCGCCCGCGCGCAGCCGTACGCGGAAGTAGACGCCGTAGGTCTGGCTGCCGTCCTTCAGGGCGTGCGAGACGAGGGCGTCCAGGCGGTGCGACTCGACCGCGGAGACCCGGCTGGCCAGACTCTCGGGGCGGCCGTCGTACTCGTCGGCCCGCATGTCGAAGACGTCCAGTGCCGCGGCATCGAGATGCAGCAGGCCGCTCTCGAGGTCCCAGTCGAAGCAGCCTGTGCGGTTGAACGCCAGGATCGACCGTGGATCCGCTGGCCAGTCGTCCGGCAGTGACGTGGGCGTCATGACACTTCATGATTCTTCGCTGTCGGGACCGAGCGCGCACGCTCAGCTCTGGAAAGTGCCGGGATCGCTGGTCAGCGGGGAGTCGCTCAGGAACGGGTCGTCCGGGGCGCTCTCCGGGCCGGTCTCGTCACCGGGGTCCTCCTGGGGCGGGGGCTGCGCCGTGTCGTCCTCGGGCGTGCTCGGCTCGGTCGGGGGCGAGGCGGGCGCGCTCGACGTGGGGGTGGGCGTGGGGCAGCCCGGCGGGAGCTCGGACGGGGTGCCGGTGGGCGGCTCCGTGCCCGTGGCGGGTGCGGGTGTCGGGCAGTCCGTGGAGGTGGTGCCGGACTCGCTGGGGGTGCCGCTTTCCTCGTCCGATTCGCTCGGACTGGGCGTCGTCGGCGTCGGGGTCGGCGTGGGTGTGGGTGTGGGTGTGGGGGGTGGTGGGGGCACCACGCGGTCCTTGTCGCCGTCGTGGTCGCCCGTCTTCCGCTCGATCCACGTGTTGTCGACGATGTTCACGATGGTGATGTTCACGATGATCTTCGGGGCCGGGGTGACCACCACGACCTGCGCCGGGCGGTAGCCGGACCACGGCTTGCCCTGGTGGCTGGGGGTGCCCTTGAGCGCGACCGGCGGCTTCAGCGGGTTCCCGCAGGCGCACCGCACACGCGGCAGTCCCCGGTTGTCGACGAGGACGGCGGTGCCCGTCTGGAGCACGGACTGGAAACTGGTGGCCCGGTCGTCGCGGTAGCCGTGGTTGGTGACACGCGTGTCGGCCCGCAGCACGACCGGCGTCAGGCCGCGCAGGAAGCCCGGGATGTCCGCCTGGGAGATGCCCGACGCCTGGGCGAAGGCGCGGCCCTTGCCCTGGTCGGCGGTGAGGAAGCGGACCTGGGCGTCGACGTCGCAGCTGCCCAGGGAGTGCGTGCCGCCGTACAGGCCCGGCGTGCCGCCCGACAGGGAGCGCGTGCCCTGGGCCGTGGGCGAGGAGGTTCCGGTCGGCGACGGCTGCGGCGAACGGGTGACGGGAGAGGGCTTCGCCGTGGATGTCGCGGTGGAGTCGGTGAAGGGATCGGGGCCCTGGGCACCGGCCGGCTGCATGAACAGCTCGGGCCCGCTGTCGGCGGAGTTCTTCTCGCCCCCGCCGGAGCATCCCGCGACGGCGAGGGCCGCGGATATCGCGAAGACCGTCGCACAGGTCCTGGTGGACCTGTGCCGCCTGGTGGGCACACGCACCGTGCTCTCCCGCCTGTTATCGGACGCTTTGCCACCATTCTCCGGGCCAGGCGGAGCCGGTGCGCAAGCCGACAGGGGAGCCGGGCCGATGTGGGCGCAAGATGGCCTTGTGGAGTGGTTCACCGCAGATCAGTACTGGATCGGCCGCCTCGTCTTCCAGCGGGCGCTCGCCGCGGTCTACCTCGTCGCGTTCCTGGGCGCGGCGCTGCAGTTCCGGGCGCTGATCGGGGAGCGCGGCATGCTGCCCGTGCCGCGCTACGTCGAGCGCGTGCCGTTCCGCCGGGCGCCGAGCATCTTCCAGCTCCACTACTCGGACCGCTTCTTCGCCGTCGTCGCGTGGACGGGCTGCGGCTGCGCCCTCGCGCTGCTCGCGGGCGCCGACGGCCTCCTCCCCCTGTGGGGCGGCATGCTGCTGTGGCTCGTGCCGTGGGCCCTCTACCTGTCGATCGTGAACGTGGGGCAGACCTGGTACGGCTTCGGCTGGGAGTCGCTGCTCCTGGAGGTCGGCTTCCTCGCCGTCTTCCTCGGCAACGACGAGACGGCGCCGCCGGTGCTCGTGCTCTTCCTGCTGCGCTGGGTGCTGTTCCGCGTCGAGTTCGGAGCAGGGCTCATCAAGATGCGCGGCGACGCGTGCTGGCGCAAGCTCACCTGCCTGTACTTCCACCACGAGACACAGCCGATGCCCGGCCCGCTGAGCTGGTTCTTCCACCACCTGCCGAGGCCGCTGCACCGGGTGGAGGTCGCGGCGAACCACTTCACCCAACTCGTCGTGCCCGTCCTGCTGTTCACGCCCCAGCCGATCGCGACGGCCGCGGCCTGCCTGATGATCGCCACCCAGCTGTGGCTGGTCCTTTCGGGCAACTTCTCCTGGCTGAACTGGGTGACGATCGTGCTCGCCGCGTCCGTCCTGGACTTCGGGGGCGCGGGAGCGCCGTCGCATCCCCCCGCTCCCCCGATCTGGTACGAGGTGGTGGTCATCGCGGTGGCCGCCCTGCTCCTGGGGCTGAGCTACCGGCCCGCGCGCAATCTGTTCTCGCGGCGCCAGATCATGAACTACTCCTTCGACCCGCTCCATCTCGTCAACGCGTACGGCGCGTTCGGCAGCGTCAGCCGCGTCCGCCAGGAGGTCGTCATCGAGGGCACGGCGGATACGACACCCCGCCAGGAATCGGAGTGGCGGGAGTACGAGTTCAAGGGCAAGCCGGGCGATGTGCGCCGCTGGCCCCGGCAGTTCGCCCCGTACCATCTGCGGCTCGACTGGATGATGTGGTTCGCCGCGCTCTCCCCCGCGTACGCGAGGTCGTGGTTCGGGCCGCTGGTGGAGCGGCTCCTGGACGGCGACCGGGACACGCTGCGGCTGCTGCGCCACGTCCCCTTCCCGCGGGACGCGCCTCCCGCGTACATCCGCGCCCGGCTGTACCGCTACCGCTACACGACCTGGCGCGAGCTGCGCGCGACGGGCGCCTGCTGGGAGCGGACGTACGTGCGGGAGTTCCTGCCGCCGACGCGGATCAGCTCCCCTCGCTGAGCCGGAGGCCGTAGACGCGGGTCGCCGTCCCGGCGAAGAGGGCGGCGCTCTCGCCGTCGCTCAGCGATCCGGTCAACTGCCGTGCCACGTCCAGGACTTCTCCGTACGGCGCGACGAGGGTGCACACGGGCCAGTCCGAGCCGAACATCAGCCGGTCGGGGCCGAAGGCCTCCAGGACGGTGTCCGCGTAGGGGCGCAGGTCGTCGACCGTCCAGGTCTTCGGGTCGGCCTCTGTCACCAGACCGGAGAGCTTGCAGACGGTGTTGGGCAGCCCCGCGAGCATGCGCACGGCCGTCGCCCAGGGTTCGATGGCGCCCGACGCGACGGGCGGTTTGCCCACGTGGTCGAGCACGAAGGTGAGTTCGGGGTGGTCCTGGGCGGCCTTGACGCAGGCCGGGAGCTGGTGGGGCAGGACGACGAGGTCGTAGGCAAGGCCCGCCGCGCCGACCGCGGCCAGGCCGCGGCGCACGTCGGGCCGCAGCAGCCACTGCGGGTCGGGCTCGCCCTGGACCTGGTGCCGGATGCCCACGAGGTGCTGTCCGCCGGGCAGTTGGCGCAGCCGCGCGAGTGCGTCGGCGGCATCGGGGCGGGTGAGATCGGTCCATCCGACGACGCCCGCCACGAGATCGCTGTCCGCCGCAAGGGCGAGGAACTCGGGGGTTTCCTCCGCGACGGTCACCGTCTGGACGAGCACCGTCGCGGTGACACCGGCGGCGCGGGCCTCGGGCAGCAGGTCGGTCAGGGAGAAGTCCCGGCGGATCGGCGCGAGCGCCTCGCCGGTGATCCACTCCTGATCGCGTACGGAGAGGTCCCACACATGGTGGTGGGAGTCGACGACATGTGGTGTCACGGCAGCTCCCATACGACGGGCAGTCCCGCATCCGCGCCCTCGGACGAGTAGTCGTGGACGACGTCCAGGAGCTCGGCCATGCGTGCCTGCCAGGCGATGTTCACCGGCAGCTTGTCCAGCTCGGCGAGCATACGAGCGTAGTCCTCGCACTCCAGGACATGGAAGAGGTCGGTGCCACTGCGCCAGATCGTCCAGGAGGTGGCACCCGCCGCGCGGATGGCGGCGACGAGCTCGGCGGGCACCTCGCGGTGCGCGGCGTCGTACTCGGTGACGCGGTCGGCACGGACCTTGGTGTGCAGGGCGATTCTCACGCGGGGTCCTCTCCGGGGACGAGGTGGCGCTCTCTGGGGACGGGGTGGCGCTCTTCGGGCACGGGAACGTGCGCGGGCAGCAGCCCTTCGGCGTGGACTTCCTTCCAGAAGTCTGCGGGCACGGCGGACGCGAACTGAGCTGCCGCGTCCCGGACTTCGTGCGGCGAACGGGCGCCGACCAGGACGGTGGCCACCGCCGGGTGGGCCAGGGGGAAGGCCAGGGCCGCCGCGCGCAGAGTGGTGCCGTGCCGTTCCGCCGTCGCCTTCAGGTGGCGGGCGCGGTCCAGGAGGGTTCGGGGTGCGGTCGTGTAGTCGTAGGTCGCGCCGGGCCGGGGGTCGGCGAGCAGGCCCGAGTTGAAGACACCGCCGATGACCACCGCCTTGCCGCGCTCCTGGGCCGCCGGGAGCAGTTCGGTCAGGGCGCTCTGGTCCAGGAGTGTGTAGCGGCCCGCGCACAGCACGGCGTCGACGTCCGTGTCACGGACGAAGCGGGTGAGCATCGCCGTCTGGTTCATGCCCGCGCCGATCGCGCCGACGACGCCTTCGGAGCGCAGCCGCTCCAGGGCCGGATATCCCTCGCGGAAGGCCTGTTCCGCGTGGTCGTCCGGGTCGTGCAGGTAGACGATGTCGACGCGGTCAAGGCCCAGGCGGGTCAGGCTGGCCTCCAGGGAGCGGCGGATGCCGTCCGCGCTGAAGTCCCAGACCCGGCGGTGCGTGGCGGGCACGGCGAAGCCGTGGGCGAGGTCGTCGCCCTCCGGCTCGACGACCGCTTCGAGCAGGCGGCCCGCCTTGGTCGAGAGCGTGTACGTCTCCCGGGGGCGGGCCCGCAGCGCCTCGCCCACCCTGCGTTCGGACAGGCCGATGCCGTAGTGCGGTGCCGTGTCGAAGTAGCGGATGCCCGCGTCCCATGCGGCGTCGATCGCCGCGGCGGCCTCCTCGTCGCCGATCGGTGTGTAGAGGTTGCCGAGGCCGGCGGCGCCGAGGGACAGCTCGGTCACCTCGACGCCGCCGGGTCCGATGGCGCGCCGGTCCACGCCGCTCACTGGCCCGCCGGTCGAAGCCGCAGGCCCTGCATCCCGCCGTCGACGGCGAGGGCGGTGCCGGTGGTGGCGCCGGAGAGCGGGCTCGCCAAGTAGGCGACGGCGCCCGCGACTTCGTCCGCCGACACCAGGCGGCCGGTGGGCTGGCGGGCCGCGAGCGCGGCGCGTTCGGCCGCCGGGTCGGGCGCGGCGTCCAGGAGACGGCCGACCCACGGGGTGTCCACGGTGCCGGGGTTGACGCAGTTGACGCGCACCCCCTCGCGTACGTGGTCCGCGGCCATGGCGAGCGTCAGGGAGAGCACCGCGCCCTTGGACGCGGAGTACAGGGCGCGCTGCGGCAGGCCCGCGGTCGCGGCGATCGAGCAGGTGTTGACGATGGCCGCCCGGGTGGAGACGCGCAGGTGCGGCAGGGCGGCGCGGGTGGTGCGCACGATGCCGAGGACGTTCACGTCGAGCACCTTGTGCCACTGGTCGTCGTCGTTGTCCTCGACGGTGCCCTGCGCGCCGATCCCCGCGTTGTTGATCAGTACGTCGAGCCCGCCGAGGTCGTCCACGGCGGCGGCGACGGCTTCGCGCACCGAGGCGTCGTCCGACACGTCGGCGCGGTAGCCGGTGAGCGGCTTCTCGACGGTGGTCGGGTCCAGGTCGAGCACGGCGACCCGGGCGCCGCGCGCGGCGAGCAGTTCGGCGGTGGCCCGTCCGATGCCGGAGGCTCCGCCGGTGACCAGGGCCCTCAAGCCCTCGAAGTCCATGGCGTCGGTCATGCGGCTGCTCCTTTGCCCTGAGCGAGGTCGGCGGCCCAGAAGGCGCCGTCCGGATAGGTGAATTCGGCGAGCGACTCGGCCCGCATGGTGGCCGAGAAGCCCGGTGCGGTGGGCGCCAGGTAGTGGCCGTCGCGCA
This sequence comes from Streptomyces sp. NPDC055243, assembly GCF_044544025.1. NCBI lineage: Bacteria > Bacillati > Actinomycetota > Actinomycetes > Kitasatosporales > Streptomycetaceae > Streptomyces > Streptomyces sp. NPDC055243. The sequence continues at coordinate 66,134 of NZ_JBITWR010000021.1, read as the reverse complement.
GCACCACCGGGTCGATGAAGTGGCCGTGGAGGTGGTCGACGTACTCGATGACGCGGTTCTCGGTGGTCCCGGACAGCGCCACGTAGTCGAACATCGACAGATGCTGGACGAGTTCGCACAGGCCCACGCCGCCGGCGTGCGGGCAGACGGGGATGCCGAACTTGGCGGCGAGCAGCAGGATCGCGAGGTTCTCGTTGACGCCGCCGACGCGGGCCGCGTCGATCTGCAGCACGTCGATGGCGCCGGCCTGGAGGAGCTGCTTGAAGACGATGCGGTTCTGCACGTGCTCGCCGGTGGCGACCTTGACCGGGGCGACCGCCTTGCGGATCGCGGCGTGGCCGAGGACGTCGTCGGGGCTGGTGGGCTCCTCGACCCAGTACGGGTCGAACTCCGCGAGCGCCCGGGTCCATTCCACGGCTTCGCCGACGTTCCACCGCTGGTTGGCGTCGATCGCCATGCGGATGTCGGGCCCGATGGCCTCGCGGGCGGTGCGGCAGCGGCGTACGTCGTCCGCCAGGTCCGCGCCGACCTTCAGCTTGATCTGGGTGAAGCCGTCCGCCACGGCCTGGCGGGCGAGGCGGGTGAGCTTCTCGTCGCTGTAGCCGAGCCAGCCCGGCGACGTCGTGTAGCCGGGGTAGCCGCGCTCGCGCAGCAGGCCTTCACGCTCGGCGGCTCCGTGTCTGCCCGACTGAAGGATGTCCAGGGCCTCTTGCGGGGTGAGGGCATCGGCGATGTAGCGGAAGTCGATCTGGGAGACCAGCCACTGGGGCTCGGCGTCCGCAAGGAACCGCCACAGCGGTTTGCGGGCGCGCTTGGCCGCCAGATCCCACAGGGCGTTGACGACGGCGCCGATGGCCATGTGCATCACGCCCTTCTCGGGGCCGAGCCAGCGCAGTTGGCTGTCCCCGATCAGGTCGCGGTTCAACGTCCCGGGATCGGCGCAGAGTTCCTCCACCGACCGGCCGAGCACGTGGTGGCGCAGCGACTCGATCGCGGCGACCTGGACGTCGTTGCCGCGCCCGATGGTGAAGGTGAAGCCGTGCCCCTCCAGGCCGTCGTCCGCGTCGGTGCGCAGGACCACGTAGGCGGCGGAGTAGTCGGGGTCCGGGTTCATCGCGTCGGACCCGTCCAGCTCCCGTGAGGTCGGGAACCGTACGTCGTAGGTGTCGACCGCGGTGATGCGGGCGGAGGTCGGGGACACAGGAGGCCTTTCCGGAAAGGGGCAAAGAGGCGGGGAACCCGGAGCGGGGTCAGTCCTGTGCGCGGCCGGTGGTGACGCGCGCGATCATCAGGGCGACCAGGATGATTCCGCCGTAGATGGCCTGGATCCAGAAGGACGGCACCTGGGCGAGAGTGAGCAGGTTCTGTACGACGCCGAGCAGGAGTACGCCGGTGAGGGCGCCGAACATGGTGCCCTTGCCGCCGTCGAGACTGATGCCGCCGATGACCGCCGCCGCGAACACGGTGAAGATCATGTTCTGGCCCTGGTTGGCGTTGATCGCGCCGACGTAGCCGGTCTGCATGAGTCCGCCGACGGCGGCGAGACACCCGGCGACGACGAACACGCCGAGCATCACGCGCTCGACGCGGATGCCGGCGGCGCGTGCCGCGTCGGCGTTGCCGCCGATCGCGTACAGGGCGCGCCCCACGCGGTGGTACTTGAGGACGAAGCCCGCGACGCCGAAGGAGACGGCGGCCAGCCACACCGAGAGCGGGATGGTCAGGAACGTCGACGTGGCGAGGGTGTAGAAGGCGTCGGGCATGCCGAAGAGCGTCTTGCCCTCGGTCGCGCCGACGAGCAGCCCGCGCAGCACGATCAGCATGGCGAGCGTGACGATGAACGCGTTGAGCTTGAGCTTCACCACGAGGATGCCGTTGAAGGCGCCGATGACCGCGCCGACGGCGACGATCGCGAGCAGGGCCACCACGGCGGGCAGCTCGGTGCCGAATCCGGCCTGTGCGGCGGGCAGCACGAGCAGCGCGCCGACGGCGGGCGCGATGCCGACGACCGATTCGAGGGACAGGTCGAACTTGCCGGTGATGAGGACGAGGGACTCGGCGAGCACCACCATCGCCAGGGCCGCGGAGGCGCCGAGGATGGAGATGAGGTTGCGCTCGGTGAGGAACGAGTCGTTCACCAGGGCGCCGAGGAGGATGAGCAGCAGGAGTGCTGGGACCAGGGCGAGTTCCCGTGCCCGGCGCAGGACAATGCTCTTCGCCGAGCGACTTTCGGCGGGGCGGGGCGCTGTGGAGGCATCGGCCGTCGCGACCGGGGTTTTGAGGTCAGCCATGGTGGTCTCCTTGAGTGTCGGCCGCGGGCCTGTGGGGGCTTGTCGCGCGGTTCCCCGCGCCCCTGGCGGGGCCCGTGTGGCCGTCACCTTCGATGCTCCCCGCGCCCCTGTCGGGGCCCACCCCTTCGATCGACGCGATCAGGTCGTGGTCGGTGAAGCCCGCCTCGTGTTCGGCGACGACCCGGCCGTGGAAGAGGACCAGGACGCGGTCGCAGCGCCGCAGGTCGTCCAGTTCGTCGGAGACGACGAGGACGGCGGTGCCGTCCTCGCGGGCGTTGTCCATCCGGGCGAGCAGTGACTCCTTGGACTTCACGTCCACGCCCGCGGTGGGGTTGATGAGGACGAGGAGCCGCGGGTCGGAGGCGAGGGCACGGGCCATGACGACCTTCTGGGCGTTGCCGCCGGAGAGGTCGGACACGGGCTGGTCGGGCCCCTCCGCGTGGATGTCGAGGCGGTCGATCAGCTCCTCGGCGAAGCCGCGCTTGCGTTCGGTGCGGACGAAGCCGTACTTCCCGAGCCGGTCGAGCACGGTCATGGTGGCGTTGTCGCCGATCGACATGCCGAAGACCAGGCCCTGGTCGTGCCGGTCGCGCGGGACGCAGCCGACGCCGGCCCGCAGCGCGGCGGTCACATCGCCGAACGGCAGCCGCTCGCCGTCGAGGTGGGCACTGCCGCCGGTCGGCGTGTGCAGTCCCGCGATGGTCTCGGCGAGGTTGATCTTGCCGCTGCCGCTGGATCCGGCGAGGCCGACGACCTCGCCCTTGCGGACGGTGAGGTCGACGTCCGCGTACGACTCGCTGGTGAGGCCCGTGACGTGGAGCATCACCGGGGCGTCGGCGGGCACTTCGGTCCGGGCGACGGACTCCTCGGCGGCCTCCTTCTCCCGCAGCGCCTCGCCCGCCATCGCCTCGACCAGGGCGGCGCGCGGCAGTTCGGCCACGGGCGCGGTGGTGATCCAGCGTGCGTCGCGCAGCACGGTGACGGTCTGGCAGACCTCGTACACCTCTTGGAGGTGGTGCGAGATGAAGAGGAAGGTGACGCCGGACTCCTGGAGCGCCCGCATGCGGGTGAAGAGCCGCTCGATCTCACGGTTGTCGAGCTGCGCGGTGGGCTCGTCCAGGACGATGAACCGCGCGCCGAAGCTCAACGCCCGTGCGATCTCCACCATTTGGCGGTCCTCGACCTTGAGGTCGGCGGTGCGCGCGTCCGGGTCGACGTGCACGTCCCAGGTGTCGAGCACCTCGGCGGCCTGGGTGCGCAGCTTGCGCCAGCTGATGAAGCCGCCGCGGCCTTCTGGCTGCCGGTTGATGAAGAGGTTCTCGGCGACGGTGAGGTCGGGCACCACCGTGGGCTTCTGGTAGACGCAGGCCACCTTGCGGCGCCAGGCGTCGCGGTCGGTGAGCGGTGGCGCGGGCTCGCCGTCGAAGAGGACGGTTCCCGCGTCCGGGGCCTGAAGGCCGGTGAGGATGGTGACGAGGGTGGACTTGCCCGCGCCGTTGCGGCCGACGAGGGCGTGGGACTCACCGGGCACGACGGTCAGCTGTCCGTCCTGCAGCGCGACGGTGGGTCCGTACCGCTTGGCTATGCCGGTCGCTTCGACGAGCGCCGTCGGCCCCGGAGCCGGGGACTTGGTCATCGGCGTACTCATTTGACCGTGTTGCCCCACAGCTTGGAGTCGTCCACGTTCTGCTTGGTGACCAGCGGGGCGGGCAGCTGGTCCTCGAGGGTGCCGCTGGGCAGCTTCACGATGGTCGAGTCGTGGTCGGTCGGGCCCGGCTTGAACTTCTTCCCGTTCATCGCGGCCTTGATGTAGTACATCCCGTACTTGGCGTACGCGTCGGCGGGCTGCGAGACGGTGGCGTCGATCTGGCCCTTGCGGATGGCGTCGAACTCCTGCGGGATGCCGTCGTTCGAGATGACGGTGATGTGCCCCTTCTCGCCCGCCTTCTTCAGCATCCCCTTCGACTTCAGGGTCTGCAGGGTGGGCGCGAGATAGACGCCGCCCGCCTGCAGGTAGATGCCCTTGATGTCGGGGTTGGAGTTGAGCAGCGTGTCCAGCTTCGAGGCCGCCGTGTCGGACTCCCACTTGGCGGGGATCTCCAGGACCTTGAGCTTGGGGAACTTCTTCTTCACGCAGGTGCGGAACGCCTCGGAGCGCTCACGGCCGTTGACGGAGGCGAGGTCTCCCATGATCTGGACGACCTTGCCGGTCTTGACCTGCTTGCCGAGGTAGTCACAGGCCTTCTCGCCGTACGCGACGTTGTTGGCCCGCACCACCATCGCGACCTTGCCCTTCTCGGGGGCGACGTCGACGGCGACCACGGGCACGCCCTTGCGCTCGGCCTGGTCGAGACCGGCGGATATGGCGGCGCTGTCGAGGGGCGCGACGACGAGCCCCTTCACACCCTGGTTGAGCTGGTTGTTGATGTCGGTGATCTGCTGCGAGGGATCGCTGTTGGAGTTGACGGTCTTGAGCGCGTCGACGTCCTCGGACTTCGCCATCTTCGGCACGTAGTCGTTGTACGACTGCCAGAACGGCGAGGTCAGCAGGGGCAGGATCACCCCGACCTTGCCCTCTCCGCCGCCTTCGCCGCCCGCGGGCGCCGCGCTGTCCTTCGTACTGCCGCATGCCGTGAGCACGAGGGACGCGCAGGCCGCCACGGCGGCGATCCGCGCCGTCCGCGAAATCCCCGTCCTGCTGGACCTGTTGCGCACTGTTCTGCCGGCCATCTGACGGCTCCTCATCGAGCGTGGAATCAAGCGTGAATCAAGCGTGGATCGAGCGTGATCGGACGAATTCCTAGCGAGTCCTGGCGAGTCCTAGCGACTGATGGGCGAATATTTATCAGACCACTTGGCGCTCACAACACCCCTTGGCGCCAAATTTCCCGGGTTTTGAGCCGTAGTGGTCCGACCACATCTCTGGTTAGACTGCGGCGCACTCGGCTAGTGGAGGAGCGTTACGTGGACCAGACGGCCCCGCAGAAGGGCACCGTGACGCAACGGGCCATCGAGCAGGTCAAGGCGATGATCGGCGAGGGACGGCTCGAACCGGGCGAACGCCTGCCGACGGAACGGGACTTGGCCACCCAGCTGGGCATCTCGCGCAGCTCCATGCGGGAGGCGATTCGCGCGCTGACGGTGATGGGGGTCCTGGAGGCCCGGCACGGCTCGGGCATCTACGTCACGCAGCTGGAGGCCGGGGACCTCCTGGAGACCTTCGGCGTCGTGGCCGACCTGTCACGCGGCCCGCGGCTCGTGGAGCTCCTGGAGGTGCGCCGGGTCCTCGAGTCCACGGCGACGGCACTGGCGGCGGCACGCATCTCGGCGGATCAACTGGCCGACGTGGAGAAGCACTTGGAGGCGATGAACGCCACGGAGGACCCGGAGGAGATCCTCTCCCACGACCTGGCGTTCCACCGCACGATCGCCCTCGCGGCGGGCAACGACACGATGGCGGCGATCCTGGAGGGCCTGTCGTCGCGCACGTTCCGCGCCCGGGTGTGGCGCGGCTACCAGGAAGAGGGCGCCTTCGAACGAACGCGCCGCGAGCACGCCCGCATCCACCGGGCCCTGGTGGCCCGCGACCCGGAGGCGGCGAGGGCCGCGGCGGCGGCGCACGTGGGAGAGGTGGAGGAGTGGCTGCGCACGCAGCTGGACGGCTAGGGCAGGCCGGCGCGGTCTCCTCCCGCGCACGATGACGGCCTCCCGCCAGTGTGCCCGCCGAGGGCTGCCGGGGCCGGGGCACCCACGTAAGCATCGTGAAGACGCCGGACGGGCTGGTGCATCAGCCCGTCCGGCGTGCGCTCAGCGAGCCGTCACGCCCGCGTCAGCCGCAGCGTCACCAGCTCGAACGGGCGCAGCGCCAGCGCGACGCCGTCGCCCGAGCGCTCGGGCGCCTCGGCATCGGTGAGGGGCCGCTCCAGCAGGTCCGTCACGTCGACGGAGCCGACCGGGAAGCCCGCGGTCAGTGTCGCCTTCGCCCGGCCGCCGCGCGACTCGTGGAAGCGCACGACCACGTCACCGCTGCCGTCGTCGGCGAGCTTGACCGCCGTGACGACGACGGCGTCGTTGTCGACCGTCACCAGCGGGGCCACCTCGGCACCGCCCGCGACCTGCCGCTCGGGAAGGTTGATCCGGTAGCCCTCCCGCACCGCGTCGCCGATCCCGGCCCCCGGGACCAACGCGTGCCGGAAGCGGTGGACGCCCTGGTCCGTCTCGGGGTCGGGGAAGCGCGGGGCGCGCAGGAGTGAGGCGCGCACCGTCGTGGTCGTACCGGCGTCCGACGCACGCACCGCGCGCGTCACGTCATGGCCGTACGTCGAGTCGTTGACCAGGGCGACGCCCCAGCCCGGCTCCTCCATGTGCACGAAGCGGTGGTTGCACGCCTCGAACTTGGCCGCCTCCCAGCTCGTGTTGGTGTGCGTGGCCCGGTAGAAGTGGCCGAACTGCGTCTCCGAGGCGTACCGCTCCGCGTGGATGTCCAGCGGGAACGCCAGCTTCAGGAACTTCTCCGTCTCGTGCCAGTCGACCTCCGTGTCGATGTCCAGGCGCGGGGAGCCGGGCGCCAGGGACAGCACCTGCGTGAGCCGCGAGTCGCCGAAGCTGCGTACGACACGCACCGACGCACCGTCCTCGCCCGGCTCAAGTCCATCCACCTCCGTGAGGTCCGTGACCGTGTTGCGGTAGAACTCGTCGACGTCCCACGCGTCCCACATGTTCGGGAAGTCGGCGTGGATCTGCGGCAGGTTCGCCGCCTGGCCGGGGGCGACGGTCTCCCGGTCGGCCACGATGTCGTACGCCGAGACGACGAGACCGCGTGCGTCGATCTCGACCCGCAGCAGGCCGTTGTCGAGGACGTAGCCCCCGTCGGCACGCGAGGCGATCGCCGACTGGCCGTCGATGGCGGCGGGGCGCGCGCCGCCCGCCGGGACGCCGTCGCGGGTGTGCGGCGTGGAGTTGAAGACGAGGGTGCCCGCGCCGCCGTCCCCCGCCAGTGCGCGCTGGGCCGCGTCGATGATGCCGTTCAGCTCGTCGGCGACCTTCGCGTACGTCGCGCGCGCCTCCCGGTGCACCCAGGCGATGGACGAGCCGGGCAGGATGTCGTGGAACTGGTGGAGCAGGACCGTCTTCCAGATGCGGTCCAACTCCTCGTAGGGGTACGAGAATTCCTCCACGCGCACTGCGGCCGTGGCCGCCCACAGCTCCGCCTCACGAAGCAGATGCTCGCTGCGGCGGTTGCCCTGCTTGGTGCCCGCCTGGCTGGTGAGGGTGGCGCGGTGCAGCTCCAGGTACAACTCGCCCACCCAGACGGGGGCGTTGGGGTACTCCGCCTCGGCCTTCTCGAAGAAGGCCGCAGGGGTCTCCCACTTGACGGTCGCCGAGCCCTCCAGGTCACGGAGGCGTCCCGCCTTCGCGATCATCTCGCGGGTGGTGCCGCCGCCTCCGTCGCCCCAGCCGGTGGGGGCGAGGGAGTGCCGGGCCACTCCCTTGTCCTTGAAGTTCTTCGCCGCGTGGGCGATCTCGCTGCCCTTCATCGAGCAGTTGTAGGTGTCGACGGGTGGGAAGTGGGTGAAGATGCGGGTGCCGTCGATGCCTTCCCAGTTGAAGGTGTGGTGCGGGAAGCGGTTGGTCTGCGACCAGGAGATCTTCTGCGTGAGCAGCCACTTGGACCCGGCCGCCTTGATGATCTGCGGAAGCCCCGCCGCGAAACCGAAGGTGTCGGGCAGCCACGCCTCGTCGTTCTCGATGCCGAACTCGTCGAGGAAGAACCGCTTGCCGTGCACGAACTGACGGGCCATCGCCTCCGAACCCGGCATGTTCGTGTCCGACTCGACCCACATGCCGCCCGCGGGCACGAACCGCCCGTCGGCGACCGCCTTCTTGACCTTCGCCCACACCTCGGGTCGGTGCTCCTTGACCCACGCCCACTGCTGCGCCTGCGACATGGCGAAGACGAAGTCCGGCTCGTCCTCGATCAGCGCGGTCATGTTGGACGTCGTACGCGCGACCTTGCGCACCGTCTCGCGCAGCGGCCACAGCCACGCGGAGTCGATGTGCGCGTGGCCGACGGCGCTGATGCGGTGGGCCGAGGGCTCGGCGGGGGTACTGAGGACGCCTTCGAGTTCGGCGCGGGCCGCGGGCGCCGAGCCGTTCACGTCCTGGAGGTCGACGGCGTCCAGGGCGCGGCCGATGGCGCGCACGACGGCGTAGCGCCGCCCGGAGTCCTCGGGAAGCTCCTGCATGAGCTCGCCGAGGACTTCGAGATCGATGACCAGCTGCCACACGGTCTCGTCGAAGACGGCGAGGTCCATGCGGGCCAGCTTGTACTGGGGCTCGCTGCCTGCCGTCTCCTTGTCGCCGAGCTGGGTGGGCAGGAAGGGGTGGTAGTCGAGGATGACCGGGTTGGACGCGGCCTCGATGTGCAGGTGGACGTTCTCACCGCCGGTCGCCGGGGCGGCGATCCGCACCCACTGGTTGCGGGGGTTGAGGCCCTTCACCGGGGTGCCGTCGGGGCGGTAGACCAGGCCCTCGCACTGGAAGCCGGGCATGTTCTCGTCGAAGCCGAGGTCGAGGACGGCCTCGACGGTCTTCCCCGCCCACTCCGTGGGGACGGTGCCGGTCACCTGGAACCAGCTGGTGGCCCAGGGGGCGCCCCAGGCGGCCCCGACCTTCGTCGGCTCGGGGTGCGCCGCGAGCCCCTCCGCGACGGGCACGGGTTCACCCGGGGCGGTCCAGACGGCGACGTCGAGGGGGACGGACTCGGGGTAGACGGCGGGTCGGATGCGCTCGTCGAGGACGCGCTTGAGGCGGGCTTCTATGAGGGTGCGGTCGTCGTGCATGTTCTCTCCGAGGGTTGGTGCGGGTGGGCTGTACCGGCGCCTTGGTCGCCGTCATCACCGGCTCCGCCGAGTTCGTCCTCTAACGCCGGACGGGCTGGAAATGCCAGCCCGTCCGGCGTTTGAGGACATCTTGTACGGGGTCTGGGGCGGAGCCCCAGGCAGGTCCGGGGCGCAGGCATGGTTTGCGGGAAGGGGCGGGGTTGGGGAGAGGTCTTGTGGCTAGCCGACCTCTCCCGGCCGCACGACCTCCGTGATGCCCCGCGCGGCCAAATGCGCAGAGTCACCTACCCTGCTGGCCAGCACGGTGGTCGGCCGGACCCCGTCCGCGACGAGGCGGGCGAACGCCTCGAACACCGGCCCCCCGGGGCCGCACGCGGACCGCCGCGAGGTGGAGTCGTCGACAACGACCGCGGTCGAGCGGACCGCGGGCGCGTACTCCCGCCCCCGCCACTCCTTCGCGAGACGGGCCAACACCTCACCCCCCGGCTTGACCCGCCCCTCGTTGGTCAGCAGACCCAGGCTGTACTCAAGCTCGGGGAAGTCCGCGAGCGAACGCGACACATCGTGCGAGCACCACCACGTCACCCCCCACACGTCCGCACAGTCGAGCGCCGCCTCCACCGTCGCCTCGGTGAAGGAAGCCGCGTGCTCCGCGGGGATGAGGGGAGCGGGCGCGCCCACCTCCTGGAGCCAGACCGGGCGGCGCGGATCGTCCGCCCACGCCTTCGACAGTTCGATCATGTACGCCGCGTGGTGCGCGGTGGCGACGCCCTCCCGCCCGTGCCGCTGGGCCGTGCCGTTGAACACCCAGGAGTGCACGGCGGTCGCACCGCCGAGCCGCGCGGCCTGGGCGGGGGTGAAGGGCTGGTCGTCCTGGTACCAGGCGGCGTCGTACTCGGCGTGCAGATGCAGCTTGCCGGGCGCCCCCTCCTCGCACGCGGCCAGCACCCGCCGCAGCCACTCCCCCGCCTGGTCCTCGGTGATCCGGTCGGGATCGGGGTGCGGGCCCGCCGAGAACTGGTTGACCTCGTTGCCGATGGTCATGCCGATGAAGTTGGGCCGGTCGGCGAGCGCGGCGGCGAGCGTACGCAGGTAGGCGATCTCCCCCTCCACCACATCGGGGTCGGTGAAGATGTTCCGCCGGTGCCACGTCTGCGTCCAGGCCGGCAGGAAGTCGAAGCTCGACAGATGCCCCTGTAGTCCGTCGACGTTGACGTCGAGCCCGCGCTCGGCCGCGGCGTCGGCGAGGGCGACGAGCTGTTCCACGGCGCGCGGCCTGATCAGGGTGCGGTTGGGCTGGAAGTACGGCCAGATCGGGAAGACCCGGATGTGGTCGAGGCCGAGCCCGGCGATCGCGTCGAGATCGGCGCGCACGGCGTCGATGTCGAAGTCGAGCCAGTGGTGGAACCACCCCTGGCTGGGTGTGTAGTTCGCTCCGAAGCGCGGCGCGTCGGAGGGAACAGGGGTCGTACGAGTCATGCGAGTCCTGGTTCTCGGGGGTGCGGGGGGGGCATCCGGTGCGGGGCCCGGGGTGCGCGGTGAGGCGATCGGAGTACGGAGTGCTGCGGCGGCTCAGCCCTTGACCGCCCCCTCGCCCACCCCGCGGAAGAAGTACCGCTGAAGACAGGCGAAGAGCACGATCAGCGGAAGCACGGCGATGACCGTGCCCGCGGCGACGAGCCGTTCGTCGTTGGCGAAGGTGCCGTGCAGGTAGTTCAGACCGATGGTGAGCGTGAACCTGTCCGGGTCGCTCAGCACGATCAGCGGCCACAGGAAGTCGTCCCACGCGCCCATGAAGGCGAAGATCGCCACCACGGCGAGCGTGCCCTTGACCGCTGGCAGGGCGATCCTCAGGAAGCGCTGCCAGACGTTCGCGCCGTCGACGAACGCGGCTTCCTCGATCTCGTACGGCAGGTGCAGGAAGGCGTTGCGCATCAGCAGGACGTTGAGCGCGGAGACGCAGGCCGGCAGGAGCACACCGATGAGGGTGTTGTTCAGGCCCAGCTCCCGCATGGTCGTGAACTGGGCGATGATGATGCCCTCGACCGGCACCAGCATGGCGAGCACGAAGACGATCGTGGCCGCACGGCGGCCCCGGTAGCGCAGGCGCGCGAGGGCGTAGCCGGCGAGCGTGGCGCCCACGCAGTTGGTCACCACGTTCGCGGCGGCCACCTTCAGGGAGTTGAACGCGTAGTCCCAGACGGGGATGGTGTCGGCGACCCGCTCGTAGTTGTGGAAGGTCGGGCTGCTCGGCAGGAACGAGGGCGGGGAGCTGAAGATGTTCTCGTGCGGGCCCTTCAGCGATGTGGACAGCTGCCACAGGAAGGGGCCGATCATCAGCGCGAGTACGGCGAGCAGGAGTGCGTAGCGCAGGACGATCTCCCACACGGGCATCCGGCGGCCGTTCTCGTCGGTGATCCGCCCGCGCCTGCGGGCCCCGTCCTTGCGGGCCTTGCCCTTGCGGAACCTGCCCTTGCCCTCCGCCTCGCGGTCCGCCTGCTCGGTCTCGCGCGTGTCCGTCGCGGTGCTCACGCGTCCTCCTTCCGGTCCGCGCGCAGCACGAGCAGCATCAGCGCGACGGTGACGATGAAGACGACGACCGAGATGGCCGACGCGTAGCCGACGCGGCCGGTCAGGCCGGTGCCGACCCGTTGCACCAGCATCACGAGCGTGGTGTCCTCGCCGGCCGGGCCGCCGTTGGGCCCGGCCATCAGGTAGACCTCGGAGAACACCTTGAAGGCGGCGACCGAGGACAGTGCGGCGACCAGGACCATCGTGGAGCGCACGGCGGGCACGGTGACGGTGACGAAGCGGCGCACCGCGCCCGCGCCGTCCACCGAGGCGGCCTCATGCAGCTCGCGCGGCACGTTGGCGAGGGCCGCCAGGTAAATGATCATGTAGTAGCCGAGGCCCTTCCAGACCGTGACGGCCATGGCGCTCAGCAGGAGCAGCCACTGGTCGCTGAGGAAGCCGACCGAGCCGACGCCCACCGCCTCAAGCACCGCGTTGACCAGGCCCCGTTCATCCAGCATCCACACCCAGATCAGGCCCACCACGACGATGGACGCGACCACCGGCGTGTAGAAGGCGGACCGGAAGAAGGTGATGCCGGGGATGTGCTTCTGGACCAGCATCGCGAGCAGCAGCGGCAGCAGGACGAGCGCGGGGACGACTCCGACGATGTAGAGCGTGGAGTTGCGGAGCCCGATCCAGAACATGTCGTCGTGCAGCAGCTCCCGGAAGTTGTCCAGGCCGACGTACTCCCCCGGGATCAGGGTCCGCTTGTCGGTGAAGGAGTTGATGAGCGTGCTGACGAACGGATAGAGGATGAAGATGCCGACGATCAACAGCCCGGGAGCGGCGAACAGCCAGGGACTGGAGGGCAGTTGACGCCGGATGCGGCGGCGTGGGCCGCGGTCGGCGGCGGTGGCGGCACGGGGAACGGTGGCGGTGCTGGAGCTTTTCATGGTGGTCGGTGATCCCGTGTCGTCGTCTCAGCTCTGCTTCAGCAGCCGGTCGCAGTTCTTGACAGCGTTGTCAAGCGCTTCCTTGGGGCTCTGCTTGCCCTGCAGCGCCCGGGCGACGCCGTTGCGCAGCTCGATCTTCATCTGCTCGCTGAACAGCACGGGCGTGTAGTTCACCGCGGTCTTGATGGACTTGGCGGCCGCGACGCGCACGCGCGTGTCGTCGGTGCCGTCCTGCTTGGTGAAGTACGGGTCGTCGAGCGAGCCCTCCGTGCTGGGGAAGATCGCCACCTTCTTGGCGAAGGACATCTGGCGCTGCGCGTCCGTGACGTAGTGGGCGAAGGCCACGGCGGCGGGGGTCTGCTTGGTGCGGGTGTTCACCATCACCCCCATCACGTACATGTTGTCCTTGCCGGTGTTGGTGATCTGCGGGGTGATCCCGATGTTCTTGTAGAGACCGGGTGCGTCCTTCTTGAACTTGCCGAGGTCCAGGGCACTTCCGGGGTTCATGGCGACGGCCTCGGTGAGGAACTTCTTGCCCGTCGACTCGGGCGTCGCGGTGAGCGCCTGCCGGTCCAGGGCCTTCGCGTCGTACAACTCCTTGTACTTGGTGAGGAGTTCGACGCCCTTGGCGCTGTTGAAGGTAAACTTGGTCCCGTCCTTGTCCATCAGCGGGACGCCGTAGCGCCCGAAGTCCTCGATGGTGGGGACGTTGGCGAGCGTGGCGGTCTTGCCGTCGGTCTCCTTCGACAACTTCAGGGCGTCGTCGAAGAGTTGGTCGTAGGTCGTCGGGGGCTTGTCGGCGGCGAGACCCGCGTCCTTGAAGATCCGCTTGTTGTAGAAGAGCGGTCCGGTGTTCAGATACCAGGGGAAGGCGTACGTCCCCTCCGTGCCCGGTATCTGGTGGCTCTTCCACGCCCCCGGCAGGTACTCCTTCTCGTACTTCCCCGCGGCCTTGTCGAGGTCGAGCGCGAGTCCGGCCTTGGCGAGCGGGGCCACCAGGTCGGGCGAGACGTTGACGACGTCGGGGAGGGTGCCTGCCGCGGCGTCGGCGCTGATCTTGTCGGCGTAGCCTTCGCCGGGCTGGTCGACCCAGTGCACCTTGGTGCCCGGGTACTTCTTCTCGAAGCCGTCGACGACGCCCTCGAAGTACGACTTGAAGTTCGCCTTGAGGTTCCAGGTCTGGAAGGTGATCTCGCCCTCGACCTTGCCGGAGGCGTCGGTCGAGCCGCCGCCGTCACCTCCGTCACCGCAGGCGCTCAACGGCAGGAGCACGGCGATGACGGCGGCAGCGGCGGCTGCCCTTCGGGGCATGCGGGGGTGGTGGGAGATGCGCACGGTGAAACGGCTCCTTTGCTCGGCCCAGCGTGAGGCAGACCTTGCATGGAACTCCGGTGAAAAGTCAATGGATTCGTGGCACATTCCTTGCTCAACACGCCAACTGTGCAGCTCAGAGCGTTGCGTTGAACTTCTTGCGAGGATCGACTAATGCGCTTTAGAGTGGGCTGGCTCAAGCGCATTAGTATGCGCACGACAGGAAAGGGGCAACACCGGTGCAAGGCAAGCGGTCCCCGGCACGCCGGCCGACCATGAAGGACATCGCGCGCCGCGCCGGAGTCTCCGAGAGCGCCGTGTCCTTCGCGCTCAACGACCGGCCCGGAGTCTCCGAGCTCACCCGCGACCGGGTCCGCAGGGTCGCCGAGCAGCTGGGCTGGCACCCGAGCACGGCGGCACGCGCCCTGTCCGGCGAGGGCTCGGCGACGGTGGGCCTCGTGGTGGCGAGGCCCGCCGGGACGCTGGGCGTCGACTCGTTCTTCCTCCAGCTGATCTCGGGCATCCAGGAGGTCCTGGCGGAGCGTCGACTGGGGCTGCTCTTCCAGGTCGTGGAGGACGTGACCGCCGAGTGCGCGGTCTATCAGCGGTGGTGGGCCGAGCACCGGGTGGACGGCGTCCTGGTCGTGGACCCGCGCACGGACGACCCCCGTCCGGCGCTCCTCGACGAGCTCGGCCTGCCCGCGGTGGTGACGGGCGGTGTGCCCGACCCGGAGGCCCACCACCCCAATCTCTCCACCGTCTGGGCGGACGACGCGGGCGCGATGGCGTCGGTCGTGGACCACCTGCACGCCCTCGGGCACCGCCGCATCGTGCACATCGCGGGACTGCCCGGCCTCGCCCACACGGAGCGGCGGATCCGGACGCTGCGGGCCGAGGCTGAGCGGCGCGACCTGTCCGAGGTCCGCTCGGTGACCACGGACTACTCGGACGCGGAGGGCGCCGCGGTGACCAGACGGGTGCTCAGCGCCGCATCCCCGCCGACGGCTCTCGTGTACGACAACGACGTGATGGCCGTCGCCGGGATCGCCGCGGCGTCCTCACTCGGCTTCGCCGTGCCGGCGGACGTCTCGGTGATCGCGTGGGAGGACTCGGCACTGTGCCGGATGGTGCACCCGTGGCTGACGGCGCTCTCCCGCGACACGGTCTCCTTCGGCCGCACGGCGGCCCGTGAACTCCTCTCCCTCCTGGACGACCGCCCGGCGGCCACGGTCCAGGTACCACTGCCCAGCCTCATCGAACGGGAGAGCACGGGGCCGGTGGCCGGGAGCTGAAGGTGCTCTCCACCCCGGGGAGCAGGCCTGACTGTCGTACCCCGCCAGTACGGTGCCGGTGTGGCGGACATCTACGAACTCTCGATGGCGCTGGACCTGCGTGACGACGTCTCCGAGGAGGAGATCGCCGAACTGCGGTGGCATCTCGGCCTGGGCTCCCGGCCGGTGGGGCCGACCATCGTGCGCGAGTTCCCGGTCGTGGTGGAGGACGACCAGGGCGAGCTGGTCACGGAGGACGACCCGGTGCCGCTCCTGGGGCGCCATGAGGCGGCCTTGAAGGTGGGCGGCGCTCTCACCTCCGTGCTGCTCCGGCGCGAGGACGGCTGGGCGCTGACCGCCCGGCAGGAAATCCACCCGGACGACTTCGACCGCGTCGACGAGCTGCTCACCTGGCTGGCGACCAAGGCCGGGGACCACCACGGGCGGTTCGACGGCTCCGTCCACATCGGATGGATCAGGTTCTACGAGACGGAGGAACCCGATCCCCTGACGGTACGGAACGGCGGCGTCGCGTGGCCTTGCTGAGCGTTTCGCCCCGTCTGCTCGCCACGACATTCAGCACCGGCCTCACCCGTCGGCCCGTCCCTCACCCGTCGGCCCGTCCCTCAGCCTGGCAGCCTGGGGAGAGGGACCGTGGAGAGGCCGAGTCTTCCCTCCCGGGGCCCGATGCCCGACCGGGCTGCGCCTTGAGCGCCGACAGGCTCCGTGAAGGATCTTGAGTTTGGTGTAATGCCGGGGCGATGGTGAGCGCGGATGATCGGCGCGGCTCGGCGTGTGGGGCGGGGGCGGGTGGAGAGATGGCGACAGCAGAACGTCAGGGTCAGGGTGCCGTGAAGGGGCCGGCGCGATGGGACTGGGAGCTGATGCCCCTTTCAGGGGGCGTCGTACCAGGAGAAGGCCGTGATCCTCCAGCCCTCCGGGGTGCGGACGAATTGGATGGTCTTGGTGCCGCCTCCCTCGAACGGCTCGCCGTCCAGTGTTCCGGATTTGCGGTACGTGCCGAACCGCGAGGCGATGTCGCCCTCGATCTCGGTCCGTTCGGAGGTCTCCCACTCGGAGAACTCCACCAACCGGCCCTCCGTCAGAAGCCGTTGGCGCGGCTCGATGAACTCGTCCACCGTGTAGACCGTGAACTGCGGGCCGGTCAGGACGATCACACCTCCCGGGACGAGCAGCCGGCGGATGCGGGCCACGTCGGCGGTCTTGCCGCCCACGTTGTCGAAGGCGCCGAAGAACTCGGCGGTCAGGGCGTCGATCTCGTTCTTGGACATGGCCGGGACGGTAACACCGCGCCGTGCAGGCGTACTTCGCCGGCCTGAGGTACGCGGACTTCGCCGGCCTGAAGCACGAGAACCCGGGGCCGCGCTCACGGGCGAGCGCGGCTCCCGGGCCGGACCTCTACACCCGTGACCGGTACAGCCCGAACTCCGCCAGGCGCACCGTCCCGCGCGACCCCGTCACCCGAAGCCGCCACTCCCGGGCCCGCACCGGCGCGGCCAGGATCAGGACCCGGCTCGCCCCCACCGTGTCCACCTCGGTCACCAGGGACCAGCCGGCCCCGGTGGACGTCCGCGCCTCGATCACCGCGCGCTCCAGCCGCTGGCCGCGCCTGATGTCCTCCCCGAGCCGGATCCGGTCGACCTCGCGCGCCTTGCCCAGGTCGACCGTGAGCGTCCCCCGGGCGGGCGCCGGACACACCCACGCCGTGTCCGGGTCGGCGTCCACCGCGCACGAGGGACGACGGCCGTCGCCGCGGACCCGCGCACCCCGCGCCAGGTCCTCCGGCAGTTCGCGCCCGATCCGCTCGCGGAACTCCCGCAGCCGCGCCACGTCCGCCTCCGGGAGTAGGCCCCGCTTGTCCGGCGGAACGTTGAGGAGCAGTACCGCATTGCGGCCCACCGAGCGGAACCAGATGTCCGTCAACTGCTCGACGGACTTGGGCTGTTCGTCCTCGTGGAAGAACCAGCCCGGCCTGATCGAGACGTCGCACTCCGCCGGCCACCACTGCACGTACTGGGCGACCGCCCGCGACTCCGCCAGCGCCGCGCGGCTACCCTGATCCGGTGCGTCGTACTTCAGGGCGTAGTCGATGCTCCCGTTCCCCGAGTCCTTGACGGGGACGACGCTCCACTCGTTCTCGCGCGCGAGCCCGCCCTCGTTGCCGACCCACCGGACATCCGGGCCGCGCACCGCGACCGTCGCGTCCGGGGCCAGGGCGCGGATGACCGCGTACCAGCTGTCCCAGTCGTACGTCTCGACCTTCTCCGGCGGGATGCGCCCCTGGGCCCCGTCGAACCACACCTCGTCGACGGGCCCGTACTCGGTGAGCACCTCGTAGAGCTGGTTGAGCATGTGCGCGCCGTAGTCCGTCGCGTCGAGCGTGAACGACCGCACGGCGGCCTCGCCCGCCCGGTCGTCGCCCGCCACCGGTGTGGGAATGGTGCGCCGCGAGCGCGCGCTGCCGTTGGCGTAGACGCCGTACAGGTACTGGTTCTCGTCGGCGGGCGAGATGTAGACGCCCACCTTGATGCCGTGGCGGCGCAGCGAGTCGGCGAACGAGCGCAGTACGTCGCCCTTGCCGCCCTGCCAACTGCTGCTCACCACACTGTGCTTGGTGTAGCGCGAGGGGTAGAGCACGAAGCCGTCGTGGTGCTTGACGGTGAGGATGGCGAGCTTGAAGCCGCCGTCGCGCAGGGCCCGCGCCCACTGGTCGGTGTCGAGGCCGGACGGCTGGAAGACGTCGGGGTCCTCGTCGCCCGTGCCCCATTCCAGGCCGGTGAAGGTGTTCACCCCGAAGTGCAGGAACGCGGTCTGCTCAAGGCGCTGCCAGGCGATCTGCCGTTCCGTCGGCCGGACCTGGGAGGCCTTGGTGACGACCTCGTCCGGGGAGTCGTCCGGGCCGATCGGGATGCGGTAGGGCGGTTCAGGAGCGGCGGCAGCGGCCGTCCCGATGGAGCCGGACGCGGCGAGCGCGAGGGAACTGCTCGACGCGGCGACCGCCGTGGTGACGGCGGCGGTCACGAAAAGACGTCTGCTGACAGTCATGGGGGTGCGGTCTCCCTGTCGGGTCTCGGGCGATGGGATCAGCGGGCGGTCGCTCGGCGGGTGATCGCTCAGCGAGCCGTCAAGGTCCAGGTCGCCGGGGCCTGTTGATCCGCCGGGTACTGCTGAAGCCGCCCGTCGTCGGCGACGCGCACGGACATCCGCGTGATCGCGTTCGTCAGCCGGTAGCCGCCCGCCGCCTTCGCGAGCTGCCACCGCTGGAGGGTGTTCTTCGCCTCGCACGTCTCGTGCGTGACCGAACTGCCGGGCTCCAGCGGCACGTTGAGGGTGAGCTTTCCGCTGCGGGTCTCCAGGCAGGTGCCGTCGGCCGCGGACTTCAGCGTGACGTAGCCGTCGGCGGTGCGCTTGATCTCGTAGGCGGCGGGCTCCGCGTGCCCCTTGGTGTCCCGCAGGGTGTACGTGCCGTCCGCCACCGGTGGCTTCGTCAGATCACGCCACCCGGGCGCGTGCCCGACGGACCTGGCGCGCGCGGTGAAGTCGGCGTACGTCGGGTCCGGGTGCGGGGACCCCCAGGTGACCTGGGCGATGTGACTGAGCGGCAGCGCCATGGAGGCGGCGACCTCGTTCTCGGTCTCGCCCCGTCCGTTGTCCGGCCACAGGCTGATCTTCGCGCCGGTGATGCCGTCCCGCGACGCGAGCTTCTCGCCCTCGAAGCTGCGCGGGTCCCACGCCTTGTCGTACAGCGCCTTGGTGTCGGTGTGGAAGCCGCCGCGGACCAGGTAGAGGGAGTACGCGGCGTTCTGCAACGGATGGCCCTGGGCGATGAGCTGGCTCGGCTTCGTCTTCACGTCGAGCCAGTGCTCCACGCTCGCGCCCGCCGCGACCGGCACGGTGTTGTCGCCGGTCAGGCCGTCGTTCCAGATGCGCAGCTGCTTGCCCTTGCCGGTCGCGTAGGCGTGCACGCGGTTGATGAAGTCGACGAAGGCGTCCTGCGGGGTCGCCTGGTCGCCGTACTTCCTCTTCGCGTAGTCGAGGATGTGGGGGTACTTGGCGAAGTCGGAGCCGAGCATGTACTCGTCGGCGCCCATGTGCCAGGACTTCGCGGGGAACACCTCGGCGTACTCGTCGATGAGGCTCGTGTAGTACGCGAAGGCCTCGTCCTTGGTGATGTCCAGGCGCGACGGCTGCGGTTTGCCGTCGGAGTCGGTGAGCTGGAGGTCGGTGCGCTTCTCCAGCCACGGGTCCATGTGGCCCGGGGAGTTGATCTCCGGGACGATCGTGACGTGGTACTTCTCGCCGAGCGCGACGATGCGGCGGATCTCGCTCTTGGTGTAGTAGCCCCAGCTGTTGGCCTCGGGGTGCTTGTCGCTCTTCACCTTGAGTTCGAGGAGCAGCTGGTTCTGCTTGTGGTACGCCATGTCGCGTACGAGGTTCTCCAGCCAGGGCGTCGAGACGTGGATGTAGCAGGCGCAGACACCCACACCGCGCTCCTTGTACTGAGGGACGTCGACGGTGCGTCCGGCCGGTACGCGGTCGCTCTGGGCGAGGAGCTGGAGGAGGGTGCGGGTGCCGTAGAAGGCTCCGGTCTCCGTCGCGCCGGTGATCTCCAGGCGTTTGCCCGCGCGGAGTTCGTAGCCTTCGGCGCCGAGGGGTGTGCGCGCGGGGGCGACGTCGAGCACGATGTCGCCGTCGCGCGGGGCGCCGCCGGTGACCGGCACCCGGCCCTCGCCCGCCGCGCGCAGATCATCGGCGAGGGTGCGGGCCACGTCGCGTGCCGCCTGCCCGTGCGCGACGATCCGGGAACCGGGTCCGTACGCGTAACTCCCCTTTCCCGGCGTCCAGTCGGCCAGGGCGGGGACCGTGCGGGGCGGGTCCGCGGCGGGCCGCGACGCACCGGCGGCCTGGGCCGCCGGGACGGGCGCCGCGAGCAGCAGCAGGGCCACCGCGGCGCCTCTCAGCCGGTGGAACCGCGCACGGGGCGCGAGCATCATGCGCATGTCAGTCATGACATCCGATGATTCAAGCGCCCCGTGAGGGTGTCAATGCATTGCTCGCGGCGGAGACTTGGACATTTGCGCTGCCCTACGCCGACCCATCGGATGAATCCGCAGGCCGCCTGTCAGCCGGGCCCGCCGTCCGTCAGCCCGGCCAGGTGCCCGTCAGCCGGCGCGTGGCGACAGCGCCACCGCGGTCGACGGCCGCCTTGACCACGGCGAAGATCGCACCCTGGAGCGTCGCCGCCAGCAGGATCTCGCCCCAGCTGCGGTGCTCGTCGGTGGCGTCGGGCGCGTCCTCGTCGTGGCCGACCACCTTCCACGCCTGTTTGAACAGCCCGCCCGCGGCCACACCGGCGAGCGCGCCGAGCGCCATGCCGACCGGCTTGTACGCGATCTTCGAGGCCTTCACACCGCGCTCCCCTGCTTACGCCTGCGTCGCAGCAGTACGTACGTGGCCAGCAGCGTCGCGCCACCGGCCGCGAGGACGGCGGTGCGGTTGTTGCGGACCTGCGCGGGGGCCTTGTCCTGCCACAGCTCTCCGGCCTGTCCGGCCGCGGCCTTGACCTGGTCCGTGGCGGCGGCGGCCTTGTCCTTGACCTGGTCGGGCACCTTGTCCTGCAGCACGTGGGCGGCCTCGGTGGCCTTCGCCACGGCCTGCCCGCTCAGCTCCGCGGCCTTCGTGGCCGTCTGGCCCTTGATCGCGACCGCCTTGTCCTGCGCACGGGCCTTGACGTCCGCCTTGGCCGCGAGCGCCTCGACCGTCTCTCCCAGGTCCTGCCGGGTCTGCTCGACCTTCGCGCGCAGTTCCCCGGCCCCGGCGGTGTGCTTGTCGGGATGGTTCATCGCTGTGCACTCTCCTTGATCTCTGCGACATCGGCCTTGACGCTGCCGATGGCCTGCTCGGGGATCGGCGGGGCGGCCCGGCCGACTTCCTTCTTGCCGGTCACGGCCAGTACCGCGGCGATCAGACCGAGGACGGCGGTGACGATCAGCCCCGCCGCCCACACCGGAAGCGGCACCGCGAGGGCCGCGATCGCGGTGGCGACGAGAGCCTGCAGGGTGAGGAAGCCGACGAGACCGGCTCCGCCGAACAACCCGCTGCCCTTGCCGTAGCGCCTGGTCTTCTCCTTCATCTCCGCCTGTGCCAGACGCATCTCGCCGCGCACCAGCTCCGTCAGCTGCTGCGACGCGCGCTGCACGAGATCGCCGAGCGGCTCGCTGCCGGGGGCGCTCGCTCCGCTGCTGTCACGGCCGGTGGTGTGCGGACCTGTCTGGGCCATCGTCATCAACCTCCTGTCTGTTCTGCGGCCGAGTACCCCGATCTCCGGGATCGGCACATGGTCGGGGACCGCGATCACGGCGAGCGGTGTTCACTCCTCCATGCGCCGCCGGTCCTGCTCGTCCCACGCGCGGGTGTCGCGGGGCGGTACGTAGGGCTCTTCCTCGGCGGGCAGACCCCCGGCGATGGCACGCTGCCGTGAGAGCTCCGCGTCGAACTCCAGGCCCAGCAGGATCGCGATGTTGCTGAGCCACAGCCACACGAGGAAAATGATCACTCCGGCCAGTGCGCCGTAGGTCTTGTTGTAGGAACCGAAGTTGCTCACGTAGAAGGCGAACCCGGCCGACGCGATCAGCCAGATCACCAGGGCGATCACGCTGCCGGGGGTGATCCACTTGAAGCCGCGGCCCTTCACGTTCGGCGTCGCCCAGAAGAGCAGCGCGATCATGCAGGTCACCAGCACGACAAGGACTGGCCACTTCGCGATCGACCACACCGTCAGTGCCGCGTCGCCGACGCCCAGGGTCGAACCCACGGTGCGGGCGAGGCCGCCCGTGAACACCACGATGACCGCGCTGACGACCGCGAGGACCAGCAGGACCACCGTCACGCCCACCCGGACCGGCAGCACCTTCCACACCGGCCGTCCCTCGGGCATGTCGTAGACGGCGTTGGCGGTGCGGATGAAGGCGCCCACGTACCCGGAGGACGCCCACACCGCCAGCACGATGCCGACCACCGCCATGAGTGAGCCGACACCGCCCTGGCCCTCCAGCTGCCGCACGGCGTCGCTGATGATGTCCCTCGCCGAACCCGGCGCGAGCTTCTCCAGGTTCTCCAGCAGCCAGTCGATGGCCGACTTCCCCACGACTCCGAGGAGGGAGACGAGGACCAGCAGCATCGGGAACAGCGACAGCACCCCGTAGTAGGTCAGCGCCGCCGCCCGGTCGGTCAGCTCGTCGTCCTGGAACTCCCGGACCACGCCGGTGATCACTGCCCGCCACGACCGCTTCGACAGCTGCGTCAGTTCGTCCGGCGCGCGGTCCGCGCTGCGCTCGGCATCCGATGTCCCGTTCATACTCCCCGGAGTAACCCGCAACCGCCGGGCCATGCGCGAGTGGGCCGACCCACCCGGAATCCGCGGTTCGCACCGCCCCCGGGGCGCCCGACGGCACCGCGCACGCCGCGTGCCCCCGGCCGGGTTCGGCCGGGGGCACGCGGCGAAGCGGAGGGATCAGTCGATACCGGGGAGGATGTGCGGCTCCGCGAGGTCGTCCTCGTAGCCGGCCAGACGGATCGGGGCCGCCTTGGCCCACGAGTCCAGGTTGCTGAGCTTGCGTGGGCCGCCGGCCCGGTCGCCGCCGCTCTCCGCCGGTCGCTTTTCCTGCTTCGTCAGATCTGGTGTCACCGCGCACTCCTTTGTGTCGCGTAACGGAAGGACATGGGCTGTTCGGTCGCGGTGGCGCCGTTGTTCGGGCGGGAGCGCGGCCACGGTTGCAAGCCTGTCCCGGGGCGGCTGAGGGGCGCTTGTGGATCCCCTGAGGGCCGTCCGTTCGCCTCAGATTAACCAAATGAGCAGGCGCGCGCTCTATGGGTTCGGCCGAAGGGGTGGATTTCAGACAGTTGATACCGGTGTGGGGGTGGCCGCCGGGCCGAAATCTCTTCAACGGGTCGGCCTTATGGGCCTTTCCAGGCCTCCATGGGACCGTACGCGGATGACTTCTGCGCAGGCACGGGAGGGCGCGGTGGCTCTGGTGACCGGAGCCTCGCGAGGGATCGGGCTCGCCGTCGCGCGGGCCCTGGCTCAGTCCGGTCATCGCCTTGTCATCACCGCCCGCGACCCGGACGCCCTGGACGCGGCGGTGGCCGAACTGCGCGCCGACGGCACCCAGGCCGTCGGATGTCCGGGCGGCGTGGCCGATTCCGGGCGGGCGGAGGCGTGCGTGGCCCTCGCGGTCCGGGAGTTCGGGCGGCTGGACGTCCTGGTGAACAACGCCGCGACGAACGCCCCCTACGGCCCGCTGATGGACGTGGACCTGACCCGGTGGCGCACGGCCTTCACGGTGAACGTCGAGGCCGCTCTGCGCCTGACGCAGCTCGCCTGGCGGGCCTGGATGGGCGAGCACGGCGGCGCGGTGGTGAACATCTGCACCGAGGGCGCCTCCCACGTGGGTCCGAACGTGGGCGCGTACGGCACCAGCAAGGCGGCGCTCCTGCACCTGACCGCCCAGCTCGCGGGCGAACTGGCGCCCTCGGTGCGGGTCAACTCCGTCTCCCCCGGCCTCGTCCGCACCGAGATGGCCCGCTTCGTGTGGGACGGCGCCGAGAAGCAGCTCGCCGCGAGCCTGCCGCTCGGCCGCATCGGCGAGCCGCAGGACGTGGCGCGGGCGGTGACATGGCTGGTCTCGGATGCGGCCGAATGGGTGACGGGCGCGGATGTCCTGGTGGACGGCGGGACACGGGTGCGGGCCGCCGCCGGTACGACCTCCCCGTACGCCGTGCACGAGCGGCTGCGGGAGGCAGCGGGCGGAGCCACGGACAAGGCCTGACGCCGCCCGCGCGTGGCTACCACTTGCCGGGTGCGTAGTCCTTCAGGAAGACACCGAACAGGTCGTCGCCCGCCTCGCCCCGCACGATCGGGTCGTAGACCCGCGCCGCGCCGTCGATCAGGTCGAGCGGGGCGTGGAAGCCCTCGTCGGCCAGGCGCAGCTTGTCGTAGTGCGGGCGCTCGTCGGTGATCCAGCCGGTGTCGATCGAGGTCATCAGGATGCCGTCGGTCTGGAACATCTCCTGGGCGCTGGTCCGCGTCACCATGTTCATCGCGGCCTTCGCGGCGTTCGTGTTCGGGTGGCCCGCGCCCTTGTAGCCACGGCCGAAGACACCCTCCATCGCCGAGACGTTCACGACGTACGAGCGGCCGCTGGACGCCTTCTTCGCGGCGTCGGCCATCGCCGAGCGCAACGCGCTGATCAGGATGAACGGCGAGGTGTAGTTGCACAGCTGGGTCTCGAGCAGTTCCACCGGGGAGATCTGCTCGATGGTCTGCACCCAGGTGTTGCTGTCGACGACGTCCGGGACCAGGCCGCCCGCGTCGATGGCGGTGCCGTCCAGGTGCCGGGCGACGCTGGCGTTGCCCGCGACGAGGGCGAGGTCGGCGACCTGCTGGGCGTCCAGGTTGCTGGTGCCGACGGGCAGCGCGGCCAGGCCGTCCACCGCGCCCGAATTGAAGGCGCCGATGACGGAGTGGGCGGGCAGCTCACCGGCGGGCAGCGGCGCGCTCTCGCCGTCGACCAGGGCGGCGTACGCGGAGGGCAGGCGGCGCACGGTCTGCGTCGCGTTGTTGATCAGGATGTCGAGCGGCCCCGCGGCGGCGAGCCGCTCGGCGAGCGCGACGGACTGGGCCGGGTCGCGCAGGTCGATGCCGACGACCTCCAGGCGGTGCAGCCACTGCGCGGAGTCGTCCATCGCCTTGAAGCGGCGGATGGCGTCCTTGGGGAACCGCGTCGTGATGGTGGTGTGGGCGCCGTCACGCAGCAGACGCAGCGCGATGTACATGCCGATCTTGGCGCGGCCGCCGGTGAGCAGCGCGCGCTTGCCGGTGAGGTCGGTGCGGGCGTCGCGCTTGGACCGGTTCAGGCGGGCGCAGTCCGGACACAGCTGGTGGTAGAAGTAGTCGACTTCCACGTAGCGCGTCTTGCAGGTGTAGCAGGAGCGGGGGCGCTGGAGTATCCCCGCGATCCGGCCCTCCTCGGTCTGCGAGGAGGGCAGCAGACCCTCGGTCTCGTCGTCGATCCGCTCGGCGGAGCCGGTGGCGGTGGCTTCCGTGACGGCCTTGTCGTGCGCCGTCTTGGCGGCCCTGCGCTCCTGACGGCGGCGCTGCTTCACCGTCCGGTAGACCCCGGCCGTGGCGCGGCGCACCGCGATCGCGTCGGGGTGGTCGACCTCCAGCTTGTCGAGCTCGTCGAGCACGCTGAGGCAGACGGCGAGCCGGTCGGGATCGATGCCTGGGCCAAAAGACTCCGCGGCCTCCGGGCCGTCCTCTGTCACCGTCATCGCCACTGTCCTCGCGTCACTCATGCCGCGGCTCGTCTGGGTGACCGCGGAAGCTCCAAAGAAGAGAACTTTACGTAGCGACGGGCCCCTCTACCAAACGCGGACGGTCTACGCACGCTTCGACGAGCCCCGCGAGCTCCTCCCGCACGCTGCGCGCGAGAACGTCCAGGTCCGGTACGGCCGCCGCGTCCGCGACCAGACCGAAGTGCACCCGGCCCCGGTACGTGGACACCGCGACGGCGAGCGCCTGGCCCCGGGCCAGCGGCGCGAAGGGGTACACGGCGGCGAGCGGGCAGCCGCCCAGCTTCAGGCCCAGGCTGGGCAGCGGGACGCTGGTGACGAGGATGTCGAAGAGCAGCCGGGCGGCCTGCGCGACGACGGGACCGCCGATGCGGTGGCCGAGCGAGGGCACATGATCGGCGAGCAGGGCGACCGCGCCCGCGCCGCGGCTGGGACCCGCGTCCTTGTTGCGGTCCATGGCGGCCCGCACCGTCCGCAGCCGCGCGACCGGGTCCGGATCGCCGACCGGCAGCCGCACCAGATACCCGGAGAGCCGGTTGCCCGGCGGCTGCGCCCCGCGCGGCCTGCGCCGGGAGACGGGGACCAGGGCGCGCGGCGCCACGCCCTCGCTGCCGTCGCCCCGCTCGTCGAGCCAGCGGCGCAGGGCTCCCGCGACCACGGCGATCAGTACGTCGTTGACGGTGCCGCCCACGGTCTTGCGCACCCGGTGCACGTCGTCCAGGTCGAGCAGCACCCCCGCGGTGAGCCGCGTACCGGTGGCCTGCGAGGTGAGGGCGACCGACGACCGCACGCCCAAGGTGGCGCGGGCGACCGAGGCGCCGATGTCCAGGGCCTGCCCCACGTCGCCGACGGTGTCGCGGACCAGGCCGGGCAGCTTGCGCGGGTCGGGCAGCCAGGACCAGCCGGAGGCCTCGGGCGCCACGGGCGCGGGACGCGGGGCGGGCAGCTCGACGGGGTCCATGACCGCAGCGGCGAGCATCAGGGCGCGCAGCCCGTCCGCGAGGGCGTGGTGGAACTTGAAGAGCACGGCGAAGGAGGTGCCGTCGTCCCCCGGCAGCACATGCGCCTCCCACGGCGGCCTGCCGCGCTCCAGGGGGCGCTGCATGAGCGCGCCCGCCGCGGCGTGGAAGTCCCGCACGGGCCCGGCGATGCGGACGTGGTCCAGCGGGTCGAAGGCCGGCGCGGGCGCCCGCGCGGCCCCGCCGACCGGCAGCCAGACCGAACGTATCCGAAGCCGCAGCCCGGGCACGGCGGCCGCACGCGAGGCGAGCAGCTGGGCGGCGCGCTCGGCCGCTCCCGGCGAGTCGGCGTCGAAGACGCCAAGTGCGCCCAGGTGCATGGGGTGTTCGGCGGACTCGATGTTCCAGAAGGCGAGATCGAGGGGTGCGAGCAGGTCGGATGGCTCAGTGGTCAGAGTTTTCAACGGGCTGCTCTCGCGTCGAGGACGATGCGGGGGATGGCATGGACGTGCAGTCAACCGCCGTTCCGCGATTACGGTCAAGTACGATCAAGCTACGCACAGTTAACAACAGGTTAAGGCCCGCCCCTCTGCGAGGGACGGGCCTGGTGGGACGTAAGTGGCTTATGTCTTACGTCACTTCAGCGCGGGCGGCGCCGCCTGCGGCGACGTCCCCCACGGTGAGGGCTTGTCGCCCACGGCGAAGGAGAGTTCGCGGGTGTCACGGATGTCGTCGGTCGTCAGGTACGTCTTGCCGTAGTCGGCGCCGTCCGTGCTCGCCGACTGGATGTACCGGTTGGTGTCGGAGGTGCCCTGCGCCTTCACCGTGAGGCGCCCCTTCGGGTAGTAGCGGCGGTCGAGGGTGAGGTCGACGCGCTCGAAGACGGGCGTCGACAGACCCCACGTGTCCGTGCCGGGCTGGACCGGGAAGACACCGATCGAGGAGAGGACGTTCCAGGCGGACATGGTGCCGAGGTCGTCGTTGCCGGTCATGCCCGTCGGGGTGTCCGTGAAGAGCGTGAGCGCGGCGTGCACCACGTCGGTGGTCTTCCACGGCTGCCCCGTCGACAGATACGTGTACGGGGCGATGAGATCGGGCTCGTTCTGCGGGTTGTACTTGTCCGCGTTGTAGTAGTCGTAGGGGCCGTTGACCCACACCTCGCGTGCGGTCTTCGCCGGGCCCTTCAGGAGCTGCTCGTACGCGAAGAAGGAGTCGAGGCGGTCGTTGGTGGCCTGCTTGCCGCCGATGAGGTCGACCATGCCGGGCAGGTCCTGCGGGACCAGCCACTGGTACTGCCAGGACGTGCCCTCGTGGAAGCCCTCGCTCTTGGCCGGGTCGGCGGGCCCGGTGAAGGCACCGGCCGCGTCCCGCGCCCGGAAGAATCCCGTCGAACCGTCGAAGATCTTCCGGTAGTTCTGCGCACGGTCCGCATACCGCTCGGCATCGGCCTCGTGCCCCAGTTCGCCCGCCATCTCACCGAGCATCGCGTCCGAGAGGGCGTACTCCAGGGTCGCGGACGCGCCGTGGTCGTAGTCCGAGTCGCCGGGCTTGGCGTGCGGACGGCCCTTGATGTACGGCGCGAAACCGTCGCTCAGATACTCCTTGTTGGCCTCGCGGCCCACGGGCGCCGAATCGGCGGGCGGCACACCGTCCGCGTTCTTCTTCAGCGCGCGGTACGCCTTCTCCTCATACCCCTTGAGCAGACCCTGCTGGTAGGCGTTGGTGAGGAACGGGGTGACCGGGTCGCCGGTCATGATGTTCGTCTCGACCGTGCCGTAGCCCCACTTGGGCAGCCAGCCGCTCTCCTCGTCGATCTTCAGGACGGAGAGCGCCATGTCACGGGACTCGTGCGGTGCGAGCAGGGACAGGAGCTGCGCCTGGGTGCGGTAGGTGTCCCACAGCGACCAGTTCTGGTAGTACGTGAACCCCCCGTCAGCAGAAGCGCGGTGGACCTTCTGGTCCCAGCCCGTGTACCGGCCGTCGACGTCGCTGCCGATGTTCGGCGCGAGGAACGACCGGTAGAGGGACGAGTAGAAGGTGCGGCGCACGGTCTCGCTGCCGCCCTGCGCCTTCACGTCGTCGAGCCGGTCCTCCCAGGCCGCCCGAGCGGCCTTCGCGACACGGTCGTACGAACGCCCGCCCTCCGCGCGGAGGTTGAGTGCGGCGCCCTTGGCATCGACGTACGACAGAGCGGTGGTCGCCTCGACGGTGCGGTCCTTGGACGTGTCGAACCGGACGTACGCGCCGTTGCGCTCATCGCCCGCCGACGACGTCTTGGAGCCCGCGGTGACGGTGTCGCCCTTCCAGGTGCCCGACGTGGCGAAGGGGCGGTCGAAGCGCGTGATCGTGTAGACCGTGTACGGCTTGGTGTCCTGACAGAAGCCGCTGCCGGTGATCGCCGTGCGGACCGTACGGCTGTCGAGGATCTCGACCTTGGTGCTGCCCGTCTTGTGCAGTGACTGGCCCGCGTTGAGCAGGACGTTGGCCTTGTCGGTGGCGGGGAAGGTGTAGCGCTGCACGCCGGTGCGCTCGGTGGCGGTCAGCTCGGCGTCGATGCCGGACTTGAGGCCGACCCGGTAGGCGCCGGGGCTCGCCTTCTCGTCGTCGTGGCTGAACTCCGCCGCGTACTTGGCGTAGTCCGTCTCCTTGACGTCGCCCGTGGTGGGCAGCACCGGCAGGTCGCCGCCCAAGCCGCAGCCCACGCCCGAGAGATGGACGGTGGAGAAGCCGCGGATGTGCGTGTCGGAGTGGTCGTAGCCGGTGTTGTGCCCGGTGTCGGGCGAGAACTGGACCATGCCGAAGGGCACGGCGGCGCCGGGGTAGGTGTTCCCCTCGTTCTCGGTGCCGATGAACGGGTTGACCAGATCGGTCAGCTGCCCGTCCCCTGCCGGGGCGGCCTGGGCCGCCGGTATGGCGAGGGCTCCCCCGAGGAGCGCGGCCGCGGCCACCGCCACCCCCGTACCGCGTAGCCGTTGGGTCCATCTCATGGGTGGGAACGCCTCCTTGGACAACGTTGTCACAGCGCGGAACGCGATCATTCTTCGGGGGTGGTGGCGTACACGTCAAGAGGTGGGAGCCGGCGGCGGCCGGGTGGCCGGGGTGGCCGCCCGGCTGCTCGCGGGGCGGCCACCCCGGCCACCCGAGGCCCCGCGTCAGCCGGTGTGCAGCCACACCCGCAGCCGTCCGACCGGGGTGAACCCCTGGCGGACGGCGGCGTCCAGGCTGGTGCCGCTCTCGTATCCGACGACCGGCAGGTCCGGCCAGAGCCGGGCCGTCCGCGTCAGGCAGCCCGCCCAGGCGGACTCCTCGTCGGCCGCCGGCCCGCCCGCCGCGAACAGGTTGGAGACACCGACCACGGACGCCCCGCGGCTCGCGATCGCGCCCGCCACGATCCGGCCGTCGGAGGAGGTTCCGGCCAGGAACGTCGTTTCTCCGGTGAGCAGTTCGGGACGGAACAGGCCGTCGCCCTCCTCGCCCTCGTTCCACGCCCTCTCCCAGGCGGGCAGCGAATCGGCGCTCTTGAGCGGCTCCCAGACGACGTCCGGGGCCATGGCCCCGGGAATCGCACTGCCCGCGTCCCGGTGGATCCATTGCGCCTCGAAGAGCACCTCGAAGCCCAGCGGCTCCAGATCCAGGCACGCGAAGCTGTCCTTGACGGAGCAGCCCGGTGACGCCGTGTCGATCCGCGCCACCAGATCGGCCGCCGACACGTCGGGGCTGAGCGTGACAGCGTCCGGATACAGCGGCGGGGTCCGTCGCGCGCTGCTCCAGGCCCCGGCGCGGAACTCCCCCGGTGTGCCGTGTGCGCGGCACACCTCGTCGCACCACTCGGCGTTGTTGCGGGCCGCGGCCCCGGCCCACTCGCTCTCGTTGATCACCGGGAGATCGTGCCAAGCGAACGGTCCTGCGTCCACGGGAAAAGCGCTCCGGCCCACCGGGCCGGAGCGCCTTCGCACCGGGTCAGGAACCCGAGCACCCCGCCGGGTCCGGCCGCGACGCGTCGCTGATCAAGGCTTCATGTGCCGCCTTGAGCCGCTTCACGTCGGGCTTGACGACCCTGCGGTCGTAGGTGAGCAGACCGTTCAACTCGCCCTCCACATCCGAGATCTGGGTGTAGACGGCGCCGTTGCCGCCCTTGCAGGCGAGCTTGTGCACCTCGTCGAGCTTGGTGAGGTAGTCGTCCGTGTACGTCGCCGGGTCCACGTCGACGTAACTCTGCTGGACCGACCAGGCGTGGCCCGGTACCGCGAGTCCGAGTCCGCCGTACTCGCCGTTGATCTGCGCCCGCACGCCGTCGGGCTTGGGCGGCAGGGCCGGACTCGGGTAGCCGTGCTCGTCCATGATGTCGCCGGTGCCGCCGTCGCGCCCGAGGTTGAGGCCCGACATGCCGTTGACCAGGCGGGTCGGGTCCCAGGACTTGGCCTGGGTGGCGATGCGGCCCTCGTCGTACTGGCCCCAGCCCTCGTTGAAGGTGACCCACATGACGATCGACGGGTGGTTCGCGTGCTCGTCGATCATCTGCTTCATCTCGGACTCGTACTGGGCCCGGGCCGCCGTGCTCGGGTTGCGGCCCGCGCTCATCGAGGGCATGTCCTGCCAGACCATCAGGCCCAGCTTGTCCGCCCAGTAGAACCAGCGGTCGGGCTCCACCTTGATGTGCTTGCGCACCGAGTTGAAGCCCATCTCCTTGTGCATCTTCAGGTCGTACGCGAGCGCCTCGTCGGTCGGCGCCGTGTGCAGTCCGTCCGGCCAGAAGCCCTGGTCGAGCGTGGCCATCAGGAACTGCGGCTTGCCGTTGAGCATCGTTCGCGGCGTACCGTTCACCTTCTCCACGGCGACGGTCCGCATGCCGAAGTAGCTCTTGACGTCGTCGCGCCCGACGGTGACCTTCAGGTCGTAGAGGAAGGGGTCGTCCGGCGACCACAGGCGCGGCTCGGTGATCTTCAGCTTGAGCGGTGTGCCCGTGCGTCCGCTCGCCTCCGCGACCTTCTTCTTGCCTTCGTACGCGACTGCCCTGACCGGCACTCCGTCGCGTACGCCCTTGGGCTCGACGGTGACCTGCTTGGCCGCCACGTCGGGGGTGATCTTGAGCGAGTCGGCGTGGTCGGCCGCCACCGGCTCCATCCACACCGTCTGCCAGATGCCGGACGAGGGGGTGTACCAGATGCCGCTGGGGTCCAGGCGCTGCTTGCCGACGGGCGGGTTCTCGCCGTCCTTGCCGTCGGTCGGGTCGTAGACGCCGACGATCAGTTCCTGGGTCCTGCCCGGCTTCAACGCGTCGGTGATGTCGGCGCTGAACTTGTCGTAGCCGCCTTTGTGCTCGGTGACCTTCTTGCCGTTGACGAACACCTCGGACTGCCAGTCGACGGCACCGAAGTTGAGCTTGAGGCGCTTGCCGTCGCCGACCTTCCAGCCCTGGGGGACGGTGAAGGTCCTGCGGTACCACATGCGGTCCTCGTGCCGTTCCAGGCCGGAGAGCTGGGACTCCACGGGGTAGGGGACGAGGATCTTCTCGGCGAGCTTCTTGCCGACCGGGGGCTTCTCGCCCTCCTTCGCCGAGGCGAACTGCCAGGAGCCGTTGAGGTTGCGCCAGGCGTCACGGGTCAGCTGGGGGCGCGGGTACTCGGGCAGCGCGTTGCCGGGGCCCACCTCGTCGGCCCACTTGGTGCGCAGCTGGTGCTCGGAGTGGTTGGGTCCGCTGCTCCAGAACGCGGCGACCGCCTTGCCGTCGTCGCCGCTCAGGCCGCCCTTGCCGTCGTAGCGGAGGTCGGCGGTGCCCTTCGCCGTGCCCTGCTTGTTGCCGACCACGGGCTCCTTGAGGCCCACGAGGAGGGCGCGCGGGTCCTTCGGGTCGGCCTTGACCGTGCCGATGGGCCACTTGGCGCCGCCGATGACCGCCTCGATGTGGGTGGCGAGGCCCGCCGGGGGCGCGGCCAGCTTCTGCGCGAAGTCGAGCTTCAGGGTGCGGCCGTCCTTGAGGACGGTGGCGGAGGTGGCACCGTCGTAGTCGAAGCCGTCGGGGAGGCGGAAGGCCGACTGCGGGATCGCTTCCTTGGTGCCGCCGGGCTCGGTCCAGCGCAGGTGGAGGTTGGAGCCGCCGTAGTGCTCGAAGTACTCGACCTTGATGTCGTAGGCCTTGCCGGCGGTCAACTCGACCGGCTGCGCGGTCTGTTCCTTGTCCCAGTCGTCGACCCAGTGGTCGATGGCGAGCTTGCCGTCGACCCAGAGCCTGAAGCCGTTGTCGCCGATCATGGAGAAGGTGTGGGAGCCGGTCTTCTCGGGGACGACCTTGCCGGTCCAGCGGACGGTGGCGTCATCCGCCTTGCCGGTGGCGAAGGCCAGGCGCGGGTCGAGGTTGTCGAAGTCGATCTTCTGGTCGAAGCCGGTGGCCTTGAGCTCGTGGAAGTCGAAGGCTCCGGGCGCTGACTGGGTGTAGTACTCGCCCTTCAGGCCGTGGACCTCGGGGGGTTCGTCGGCGGCTGTCGCGGCCGGCACGGCGGTGAGTCCGGCGAAGGCGAGGGCGACGGTGAGCAGCAGTATCAGTCGCTGCCTGACGCGTCTGGGTCGGTTGGGGCGCACGGATCCTCCTTTGCTTGAAGCGGTGCTTGAAGGCTGAGGAAGGGGGTGGCGGCTCGCCGCCGCAGTCTGTACAACGAATCTGTACAACGTTGGAAGGAACGGCAGTTGGCATGACAGCACGCTCCCCGGCGCGCTGTCCAGGGCCATGACAAACACCCCAGGACAGGGGTGCACCTAGACGCAGGGAGCTGCACGTGCGGGTAAGCCTCAAGGACGTCGCGGAGCGCGCGGGCGTCTCCATCAAGACCGTCTCGAACGTGGTGAACAAGTATCAGCACGTCACCCCGGCGATGCGGGCACGCGTGCAGGAGGCCATCGACGAACTGGGCTACCGCCCGAATTTGACGGCACGTCACCTACGAAAGGGCCGTACGGGGATCATCGCGCTGGCCGTCCCCGAGCTGGGCAACCCCTACTTCGCCGAACTGGCGGGCGCGGTCATCGACGCGGCGGCCGAGCACGACTTCACCGTCCTCCTCGACCACACCCGCGGCGAACGCGAGCAGGAGGTCCTGGTCAGCCAGGGCTTCCGGGCCCGGGTGATCGACGGCCTGATCCTCAGCCCCCTCGAACTGGAGGCGGCCGACCTCCTGGGCCGCGAGGACGACGTGCCGCTCGTGCTGCTCGGCGAGCGCCAGTACGACCTGCCCTACGACCACATCGCGATCGACAACGTCGCGGCGGCCCGCACGGCGGTGCGCCACCTCATCGGCCGCGGCCGCACCCGCATCGCGTATCTCGGCGCCCGCACGGACTCGGCGAACCAGCCCGCGAACCTCCGACTCCAGGGCTGGCGCGAGGAGTTGACGCAGGCCGGGATAGCCGCGCCGGACAACCTGGTGGGCCCGGTCGGCGGCTGGAACCGCTGGGACGGCGCGAAGGCGATGGCACGGATGCTGGACGCGGGGGTGCGGCCGGACGCGGTGTTCGCGTACAACGACCTGGTGGCCATCGGCGCGATGCGGGTGCTGCACGAGCGTGGCCTGCGCGTGCCGTGGGACGTGGCGGTGGTCGGCTTCGACGACATCGCCGAGGGCCAGTTCGGGGCGGTCACCCTCACCACGGTCTCGCCGGACAAACAGGCCATCGCCCGCCTCGCGGTGGCCTCGCTCCTGCGGAGTCTGGAGGGCGCGGGAGAGCCCGAGGGCCGTGAACTCACCGCGGAATTCCGCCTGGTGGAGCGCGAGAGCACGCTGGGCCGACGCTGAGCGCTCGGCGGTCTTCGCTTGCGCGGAGGGTTTACAGCCCCCTTTCAACGATGTAAAAAGCTCCCCGTACCGCCGAGTTGACCGTAAGTGCCGATCCTCCCGTGAGCGCTCTCAGCGCCGGGGCCGTGCCGTTTTGGGGACTCCATGAAGCCGACCACACGCCTTAGCCGCACCTCAGCCAGGACCCTCCTCGCCGCCGGCCTCGCCGCGAGCCTCGCGCTCGCCACCGGATGCGCCAAGTCCGAGGACGACGGCGACAAGAGCTCCGCGTCGCAGGACCAGGGCGACTCGGGCCAGGTCGTCTCGGAGCCGAGCGCGGGCAGCGGCCCGACCTGCGCGATAGACGCCTACGGCGGCAAGAAGCTCGACCTCGCGTCCGCCACCGTCGGCTTCTCCCAGTCGGAGAAGGAGGCCAACCCCTTCCGCATCGCGGAGACGGCGTCCATCAAGGCCGAGGCCAAGAAGCGCGGCGTCAAGCTGCTCACCGCCAACGCCCAGTCGCAGTTCTCCAAGCAGATCAGCGACGTCCAGGACCTCATCGCCAAGGGCGCCGACCTCCTGGTCATCGCACCGCTGAACTCCGACGGCTGGGAGCCGGTCCTCCGCGCGGCCTCCGCCAAGCACATCCCGATCATCACGATCGACCGCAAGATCAACGCCAAGGCCTGCAAGGACTACGTCAGCTTCATCGGCTCCGACTTCGTCGAGCAGGGCAAGCGCGCGGCGGACCAGATGATCAAGACGACCGGCGGCAAGGGCAAGGTCGCGATCCTGCTCGGCGCCGCGGGCAACAACGTCACCACCGAGCGCACCAAGGGCTTCGAGGACCGCATCAAGGAGAAGGCCCCCGACCTGAAGGTCGTCTTCAAGCAGACGGGCGAGTTCGCCCGGGAGAAGGGCCAGCAGGTCACCGAGCAGCTCATCCAGTCCAAGCCGGACATCACCGGGATCTACGCCGAGAACGACGAGATGGGCCTCGGCGCCGTCAACGCCCTCAAGGGCGCGGGCAAGAAGGCCGGTGACGTGAAGATCGTGACGGTCGACGGCACGCGCAACGCCGTGCAGGGCATCGTGGACGGCTGGATCGACGGCGTCATCGAGTCCAACCCGCGCTTCGGCCCGCTCGCCTTCCAGACCCTGGACACCTTCACCAAGGGCACGAAGGTCTCGCAGGACATCGTCATCAAGGACAGCGCGTACACGAAGGCCAACGCCAAGGCGGACCTCGGCAAGGCGTACTGAGATGACGGACGTCCTCTCGGTGACCGGCCTCACCAAGACGTTCCCGGGCGTACGGGCCCTGGACGGCATCGACTTCACCGCGCGCGCCGGCGAGGTGCACGCCCTGATAGGCGAGAACGGCGCGGGCAAGTCCACCCTGATCAAAGTCCTCACGGGCGTGTACGCACCGGACGCCGGTGACCTCACGTACAAGAACCGAAAGGTCGGTTTCGCAACGCCCCTGGACGCCCAGCACGCGGGCATCTCCACCATCTACCAGGAGGTCAACCTCGTCCCCCTGATGAGCGTGGCCCGCAACCTCTTCCTCGGCCGCGAGCCACGCGGCCGCCTGGGCCTGATCGACTTCCGCCGCATGCACCGCGAGGCGGCCGAGGCCCTCAGGCGCCTGGGCATCAGCGTCGACGTACGCCGCCCGCTCCGTGAACTGGGTGTCGGCACCCAGCAGATGGTGGCCCTGGCCCGAGCGGTCTCGGTGGACGCGCAGGTCGTCATCATGGACGAGCCGACCTCCTCGCTCGAACCCCGCGAGGTCCAGACGCTGTTCGGCGTCATCCGCATGCTGCGGGACCGGGGCATCGCGGTGATCTACGTCAGCCACCGCCTCGAAGAGCTCTACGAGGTGTGCGACACGGTCACCGTCCTGCGCGACGGCAAGCTGGTGCACACGGGGCCGATCGCGGAGCTCGACCGCCTCCGCCTCGTCTCCCTCATGCTGGGGCGCGAGGTCGGGGAGGTCCGCGAAGAGGGCGTGACCAAGTTCTCCGGCGAACACGCGCCGACGACACAACCCATCCTCCGGGCAACCGACCTGACGATGCGCCACCACTTGCACGGTGTCTCCGTAGACATCCGCCCCGGCGAGGTGGTGGGTCTGGGCGGCCTCCTGGGCTCGGGCCGCAGCGAGACGGCAAAGGCCATAGCGGGCGCGCTGGCGCCGGACTCCGGACGCGTAGTGGTAGCCGACGCCCCCGTCCGGACCGGCTCGCCACCCGCCGCGATCCGGGCCGGGATCAGTCTCCTGCCCGAGGACCGCAAGGCCGAGGGAATCGTCCCCGGCCTCTCGGTCCGCGAGAACATCGCACTGGCCGCGCTCCCCGGCCTCTCCCGCTTCGGCCTGGTGGACGAGGCGGCGATCGACAAGGTCGTCGACACCTTCATGAAGCGCCTGCGCATCAAGGCGTCGGGCCCCCACCAGAAGGTGGGCGAACTCTCGGGCGGCAACCAGCAAAAGGTCCTCCTGGCCCGCTGGCTGGCGATGAACCCCAAGGTCCTCCTCCTGGACGAGCCCACCCGAGGCATAGACATCGGCGCGAAGGCCGAGGTCCAGAAGCTCATAGACGAGTTGGCCAACGACGGCCTGGCCGTACTCCTCATCTCCTCCGACATGGAGGAACTCATAGAGGGCTCGGACCGAGTCATCGTCCTCAAGGACGGCAAGGTGATCGAAGAACTCACCGGTTCCAAGGTCACAGAAGACGCCCTCATGCGGGCGATAGCCACCACAGGGGGCCCCGATGAGTAACCCCCAACCCGCCCGCGGCCGCCGAACCGGCCGGAGGGGACGTGCCGGTATGTCCGCCCGGAGCACGGTTCGCGGCGCTCCGGCGCCGAAGTCCCCAGGCGGCCACCGGCCGATAGCGAGGACGGACATACCGGCGCGGCCCCGCCCCACCGACAAGCCAAGGCGCTCCCGGAGCAGCCGGAGCGCTCGGAGCACCCATGACTGACCTGGCCCTGGGCGGCAAAGCCGCAGACCGCGACCGCATCCTCCGCTACCTGCAGAACTACGGCGTATACGTCGGCGTAGCCGTACTCCTCCTCCTCAACATCGCCCTGACCCCCCACTTCCTCTCCGCCGAGAACTTCCGCACCCAGGCAGTCCAGGTGGCCCCCGTCCTCATCGTCGCCCTGGGCATGGCGCTGGCCATCGGCAGCGAAGGCGTGGACCTCTCCGTCGGCTCGGTCATGGCGCTCTCCACCTCCCTGCTCTCCCTCTACCTCGGCTACGGAACATGGATCGCGCTCATCGTCGCGATCATCGGCGGCGCGGCCATCGGCCTCGCAGGCGGCTCCCTCATCGCGTTCATCGGCGTCCAACCCATCGTCGCCACCCTGGCGTTGATGGTCGCGGGCCGCGGCCTCGCCCTCGTACTCCTCCCCCAGCTCAAGGACGTACGCGACCCGACCATGGCAAGCCTCGGCTCCGGCGCGGTCCTCGGCATCCCCTACCTCGTCCTCATCGCCGCCGCACTCGCACTCCTCGTGGCCTTCGTCGTCCGCCGCACCACCTTCGGCCGGCAACTCCTCGCCATCGGCGACAGCCGTCCCGCCGCCCGTCTCGCAGGCCTCCCCGTGCGGCGCGTCCTGATCCTGGTCTACGTCTGCTCCGGCGCCCTGGCCGCCGTCGCGGGCGTCCTAGCGACGGCCCGCCTCACCGCCAGCGACCCCACCTCGCTCGGCAACCTCATGGAACTGTCCGCGATCACGGCCGTAGTGGTCGGCGGCACCCCGCTCAGCGGCGGACGCGTACGCATCGGCGGCACCGTCGCGGGCGCCGTACTGATCCAGCTGCTCACCGCCACGCTCATCAAGCACGATCTGCCGCCCTCATGGACCCAGATCGCCCAGGCCGTAGTGATCATTCTCGCCGTCTACGCGGCACGGGAGAGGGGCAAGCGGTGACCGGCACCGTCCTATCCGAGGCCAAGCCCATGAAGAAGCCGCCGGGCGAGCAGACAGGCCCGAGCCGCTCCGAGCGCGTCAGCGCGCTCGCCCAGCAGCACGGCGCCCTGGTCACCCTGGTGGTCGCCGTCATCGCGGCGTCGCTCAGCTTCGACACGTTCCTGACCGGCGACAACCTGGAGAACATGGCGGTCTCCTCCGCGTTCCTCGCGGTCGTCGCGCTCGGCATGACGTTCGTGATCATCACGGGCGGCATCGACCTCTCGGTCGGCTCGCTCTTCGCCCTCGGCGGGGTACTGGCGGCCTGGGGCTCCCAGTACGGAACGGCGGTGGCGCTCCTCCTGCCGCTGGCCGTCTGCGGACTCATCGGCCTGGTCAACGGCCTGCTCATCGCCCGCTCCCGCCTGGCCCCCTTCATCGTGACGCTCGCCGCGATGCTGGGCGCACGCGGCATCCTCCTGTCCATCACCGACGAGGGCTCCAAGACCTACCTGGTCGACAAGGACTCGTTCTTCGCGACGCTCGGCCAGGGCAAACTCCTCGGAGTCGGCGCCCCGGTCTGGATCACCCTCGCCCTCTTCGTCGCCGGCGCCGTGGTGCTGCGCCGCAGCCGCTTCGGCCAGTACGTGTACGCGGTCGGCGGCAACGAGGACGCGGCGGCCCTCATGGGCGCCCCCGTGGCCCGCACCAAGGTCACCGTCTACACCCTCTCCGGCCTCTGCGCGGGCCTGGCGGGCGCGCTCAACGCGGCCTGGCTGGTCTCGGGCGTCACCATCCTCGGCTCGGGCATGGAACTGGAGGCGATCTCGGCAGTCGTCATCGGCGGCACGCTGCTGACGGGCGGCTTCGGATTCATCAGCGGATCACTGGTCGGCGTACTGCTCCTGAAGGTCATCCAGAACGTCATCAACCAGATCGGCTCACTGGACTCCGCGTACCAACAGGTGGTCAGCGGCGCCTTCTTGGCCCTGGTCGTGATCGCCCAGACGTGGCTGGGCCGCCGACGCCGGGTGCTGTAGGAAGCGCGGCTGCGAGCGAGGGCTACATGGGCACGGGCTGCCCCTTCCCCAGCGCGATCACGCCTCCCTTCGACACCGTGTAGAGCTCTTCGTCCCGCTCGGGGTTGACCCCGATCGTCGCCCCGGGCGGGACGTCCACGTTCTTGTCGAGGACGGCGCCCCTGACCACCGCGCCGCGCCCCACACGGACGTTGTCGTGCAGCACCGACCCCTGCACGACCGCCCCGTCCTCGATCGTCACGCCCGGCGAGAGAACGGAGCGTGTGACCTGCCCGCGGATGACGCATCCGGGGCTGACGATGGACTCGCTGGCGATACCGGCCGCGCAGAACTTGGCGGGCGGCAGACCGCCCGAGTGGGTGTAGATGGGCCAGCGCCGGTTGTCCAGGTTGAAGACCGGCTGGTCGGAGATCAGGTCCATGTGCGCTTCGTAGTACGCGTCGAGCGAGCCGACGTCGCGCCAGTAGCCGTGGTCGCGCGCGGTCTCCCCCGGCACGTGGTTGTCATCGAAGTCGTACACCTGGGCCAGGCCCCTCTCGGTGAGCATGGGCAGGATCGAACCTCCCATGTCGTGCACGGAGTTGTCGTCCTCGGCGTCCTGCTGGATGGCGTCGACGAGGGTCTTCGTGGTGAAGACGTAGTTGCCCATGGAGGCGAACACCTCGTGCGGCGATCCGGGCAGGCCCGGCGGATCGGTGGGCTTCTCCAGGAAGCGCTCGACGCGGGTGCCGTCCCGGGCGGGCGTGATGATCCCGAAGGACGCCGCGTCCGAGCGCGGCACCCGGATGCCCGCGACCGTCACCCCGGCCCCGCTCTCGAAGTGCTGGTTGAGCATCTGGCGGGGGTCCATGCGGTAGACGTGGTCGGCGCCGAACACCGCGATGTAGTCGGGCTGTTCGTCGTGGACGAGGTTGAGGGACTGCAGGATCGCGTCCGCGCTGCCCAAGTACCAGCGCGGGCCCAGGCGTTGCTGGGCCGGGACCGGGGTGACGTAGTTGCCGAGGAGGCTGGACATCCGCCAGGTGGTGGTGACGTGCCGGTCCAGGGAGTGCGACTTGTACTGGGTCAGGACGCAGATCCGCAGGATGTCGCCGTTGACGAGGTTGGAGAGCACGAAGTCGACGAGGCGGTACGTGCCGCCGAACGTGACCGCTGGTTTGGCCCGGTCGGCCGTGAGGGGCATCAGGCGCTTGCCCTCACCGCCCGCCAGGACGATTCCGAGCACCGAAGGTCCACCGCGCATCGCGCCGCCCCCTTAACTGGGATCACTTGGACTCGAGTAACTCCTCGTACACGTCGGTCGTGCGTCGCGCGACCGCGTCCCAGCCGAACTCCCCGACGGCGCGGTCCCGTCCGGCGGCGCCCATGCGGGTCGCGGCGCGCGGATCGGCGACCAGTTCGTTCAGGGCCTGCGCGAGCCGCGCCTCGAAGGCGGCCGGCTCCTTCTCCTCGTACGGGACGAGGAGTCCCGTGGTCCCGTCGGCGACGACCTCGGGGATGCCGCCGACGTCGGACGCCACGACCGGGGTGCCACAGGCCATCGCCTCCAGGTTGACGATGCCGAGCGGTTCGTACACCGACGGGCAGACGAACACCCGGGCGTGTGTGAGGAGTTGGACGATCTGCGGGCGCGGCAGCATCTCCGGTATCCAGTGGACTCCCCCGCGGGCGCGGCTCAGCTCCTCGAAGAGGGTGCGGAACTCGGCGTCGATCTGCGGGGTGTCGGGGGCTCCGGCGCACAGGACCAGCTGGGTGGCGGGGTCCAACTCCTTGGCGGCGCGCAGCAGATGGGGCACGCCCTTCTGCCGGGTGATGCGTCCGACGAACAGGACGTAGGGCCGCTCGGGGTCGACGCCCAGGCGTTCCAGGACGTCCGTGCCGGGGTCGGGGCGGTACAGGCCGGTGTCGATGCCGTTGTGGACGACGTGCACCTTCGCCGGGTCGATGGCGGGGTAGCAGCTGAGGATGTCGGCCCGCATGCCGCGCGAGACGGCGATCACGGCGTCCGCGGCCTCGACCGCGGTGCGCTCGGCCCAGCCGGAAAGGGCGTAACCGCCGCCCAGTTGCTCGGCCTTCCAGGGGCGCAGGGGCTCCAGGGAGTGCGACGTCATGACGTGCGGGATGCCGTGCAGGAGCTTGCCCAAGTGGCCCGCGAGATTGGCGTACCAGGTGTGGGAGTGGACGAGGTCGCACCCCGTGAGGGCTGCCGCCATGGACAGGTCCACGGAGAACGTGCGCAGGGCGTCGTTGGCGCCGTCCAGGGCGTCCCACGCCTGGTGGCGTACAAGTCCGTCGTCGGCCCCTTGGTTTCCCCAGCAGTGCACGTCGACGTCGACGAGGGCGCCCAACTCCCGCGCGAGGAACTCGACATGGACTCCGGCCCCGCCGTAGACATCCGGCGGATACTCCCGGGTGAGCAGTCCCACTCGCACGCAGCACCCCCCGTCCGTCCGCCCCAGCCGCCGGTCGCCCGCCCCCTCATGGTCACCCAGAAGCGTCCGGTGGGGAAGAGGCCCGCACCGACCTCTGCGGCGGGCGGTCGAAGCAACAGTCCCCGCACAGACCGCCGTTGGGGCAGCGGTAGTAGAGACAGCAGCTGCGGCGGCGGAACGCGGTGCCGCGCAGGGTTCCGGTGCCGCGCAGGTCGGGGTGGTCGAAGAGTTCGGCGGCCAGGGCCCGCGCGCGCTCCCCCACGTCGGTACGTCCGGTGCGGCGCGCCCAGGTGTCCAGTTCGCGGGCGGCTCCGGCGAGCGCGGAGCCCGCGTTGCCCCACAGCAGCGGTGCGGAGACGCGGTGGCGCGTGCGCAGGGCGCCGGCCAGGGGTGCCAGGTGGCCGTCCTGGACGACGTCCCGGATGCTCGCGGCGTCGCCCGGCCGCGTCGTCGCCTCCGTCAGCCACAGGTCGTCGGGCGAGCTGCCGTCCGCGTCCCAGTGCAGCAGCGCGGGGTCGAGGTCCGGCACCCGGCCGTGCAGCGCGGCCGAGCCGAGCGCCACGGACCACAGCCGCGCCGCGAGCCCCAGCTGGGCCACCGACACGGCGACGCGCGCGTCGGGCGCCCCGAGCCGGGCGGCGACCTTGTCGACGCGGAACGCGAGGGGCGCGTCGTCCCCCGCGTACACCCGTGCCAGGGTCGTCACGTGGGCGCCGCCCGGCGGCGCACCCGTGCGCAGGGCGAAGAATCCGCCGACGGAGCCGAGTTCTGTCAGGTCGAGTGGGGCTGTCACGGGAGCAGAGCCTAGGCGTCCTTGCGGAACAGGGCCGTCCACAGGAAGGGCTCGCCGAAGTGCGCGGAGTCGGCCGGTTCGTCGCGCATGCGGCGCAGTTCGACCTCCGTGAGGTCGGAGAAGATCCAGCGCAGGGACTCCGGCGTGTAGGCCAGGCCGCCCCGG
This sequence comes from Streptomyces sp. NPDC055243, assembly GCF_044544025.1. Taxonomy (NCBI): domain Bacteria; kingdom Bacillati; phylum Actinomycetota; class Actinomycetes; order Kitasatosporales; family Streptomycetaceae; genus Streptomyces; species Streptomyces sp. NPDC055243. The sequence goes on along the minus strand of NZ_JBITWR010000021.1, from coordinate 23,499 downwards.
AGTCCGGACGCGCGGTAGAGGTCCGCGTCGGGCAACTCCGAGCCGGAGCCCGCCTCTCCGGCCGCGAAGCTGGTGAGGGCGAGGTGGCCGCCGGGGGCCAGGGCCCGGTCGAGCAGGGAGAGGTAGCTGACGCGGCGGTGGGGCGGCAGGTGGTGGAAGCAGCCGGAGTCGTGGATCAGGTCGTAGGGGCCGCCCAGTTCGGCCGCCGTCAGCGCGAAGGCGTCGCCGCGGTGGAACCGGATGTCCGCCCCGGCCTCGCGGGCCCGCTCCTCGGCCCAGGCGACGGCCGCCGGGGAGAGGTCGACGGCGTCCACCCGGAACCCCTGTGAGGCCAGGTACAGGGCGTTGCGGCCGGGGCCGCAGCCCAGATCGAGGGCGCGGCCCGGGGCGATCAGGCCCCGGTCGACGTACGAGGCGAGGTTCTCGTCCGGTTTCGCCACGAAGAACGGCACCGGCCGGTCGCGGTCGGTGTAGAAGCCGTCCCACCAGCTCGCCGCGTCGTCGGTCCAGCGGTCGGCTTCTGGCGCGAACAGGCCGTCCATGAGCTTCAGGACGTCGTCGACACTGCGTACGTTCCGGTTCATCCGGACCCCTTTCCACGGGGGTCAAGAATACGATCGTCCGCCATAAAAGCCCAGGTCAGGCTGTATGGCGGGAAGGGCGCAGGCGCGCATTCGAGGCAGCGGGAGCACACTGGAGGGGCAGTACCCCCAAAGGGGTGAGCAAGCGCGCCCACGCCGCGCCCAGTGGCCTGGACGGGGGCGTCGCGCAGGTCGCCCACGCAAGGATTTTCGAGTTCTTGGATGATTCACCGACCCGATACGTAACCCACCCGGGGGAGGACATCTGCCCGGTAGTACTCCATCGGCAGTAGGACCCAATGCCTGCTGAGGTACGACGACGTGGAGCGAAATCCGCGAGATCGTAGTGACTATGGAAGCCGACCGTTCGCCGCACCGGACGCCCCGGGCCCACCAGGGGGCGCACCGCATGCCGTGGAGCACCTCATGAGTGCCCTCACGCTCGCCGTGCTGCTCTCTCTCGTCTCCGCCGTGGCGTATGCGGGCGGGGCCATTTTGCAGGAGCGCGTGGCCGTGAGTACGCCGGAGCGGCGGTACGCCCCGATGTGCCGCGGCGCCTGGTGGGTCGCCATCGCGCTGAACGGCCTGGGTGCGCTGCTGCACGTAGTGGCGCTCGCGTACGGGCCGCTGAGCGTGGTGCAGCCCCTGGGCGCCCTCACCATCGTCTTCGCCCTGCCGATGGCCGCCCTCTTCGTGCGCCGCAAGGCAGGCGCCACCGCATGGCGCGGCGCGATCATGGCGACCGTGGGTCTGGCCGGGCTGCTCTCGCTGACGCAGTCGGCCGACGCGCAGTCCCTGGACGACGCCGAGCGGGTCATGGTGGCGCTGGTGACCGCGGGCGCCGTGGTGACGCTCATGGTCGTGGCGCACGCGGTGCACCGTCATCCGGTGGTGCGCAGCGTGCTGCTGGCCAGTGCGGCGGGCGTCGCCTTCGGCATCGCCTCGGTGTTCACCAAGACGGTGGCGGTGGACTGGGACGCGAACGAACCCCTGACGCATCAGGCGCCCAGCCTCGCCGTGATCGCGGTCCTGGCGATGGCGGGTGTGCTGATCTCGCAGGCCTCGTACCGCGGCGCGGGCCTGGCGGCGCCGCTGTCGACGGTGACGGTGGTCAATCCGGTCGTGGCGGCCGCGGTGGGCCTCACGCTCTTCGGCGAATCGTTCCGCTACGGCTCAGCGGGCACGGCCGTCGCCCTGGGCTTCGGCGTCGTCGCGGCGGGCGGTCTGATCCTGCTGACCACGGAGCGGATCGGCGCCGCGCAGGGTGTCGCGACGTCGACGGTGCCGGTGGCCAAGGGCGGCCCCGGGGTCGCGGACCCGGTGGTTCCCGAGGCGCGGCCGGAGGAGCTGCCCGCGGTGCCCTCGCAGCCCGCGCCCGGGCCGCACCGGCGGGTGCTGTTCCGCCACGGCCATGGCCGTGGCCGCGAACGCATCGGCTCCTGAGCTCGCTGCGGCCCACCGAGGCCCGCACGGCCCGCAGAGGCCCGCACGTCCTCAAGCCCCCGGGGATTTCCCCGGGGGCTTCGGTCGTTCGGAGAAGCCTCAGATCCGCACGCCGCCGGCCCGCAGGTACGCGAGCGGATCGACGTCGGAGCCGAAGCCGGGGCCCGTGCGCACCTCGAAGTGCAGATGCGGGCCCGTGCTGTTGCCCGTGGACCCCGAGCGCGCGATACGCTGCCCCGCGCCCACCTTCTGCCCGGCCTTCACGGTGAGCGCCGAGAGATGGCCGTACTGGGAGTACTTGCCGTCGGCGTGCCGGATCACCACTTCGTAGCCGTACGAGCCGCCCCAGCCGGCCGAGACGACCGTGCCCCCGGCGACGGACTTCACCGAAGTGCCGGTGGCCACGGGGAAGTCGACCCCCGTGTGGTAGCCCTTCGACCAGGAGCCGCCCGCCGCGCGGTAGGGCGTGCTGGGCGATGCGGCCACGGGTGCGGAGAAGCCCTGCGACGCCTGCGCGGGCTTCGCCTTCCTGGGCTCGGCCTTCGGCTGCTGCTTGGGCTCGGCCCGCTGCTTCGGCTCGGCTCGCGGCTTGGGCGCGGCCTGCGGCTGCGCGGCCTTCTTCTGCGAGGCCTGCAGCGCGAGCCGCTGGCCCGGCGTGATCAGGTCGGGGTCGCCGCCGATCGCCTTGCGGTTGGCCTCGTACAGCTGCCGCCAGCCGCCGCTGACCCGGCGCTCCTCGGCGATCCCGGAGAGCGTGTCGCCGCGGACGACCGTGTACATCTGACCGCGGCCCGCGGTGGACTGCGGGGTCACTTCCGGCTTGACGTCCTTGACGTCACGCTGGGGGGCCTTCGACGCCGCCTTCTTGGGCGCGCCCATCGGCGTGACGTCGGGCGCGTCGCCGCCCCGGGTCAGGCCCGCACGCTCCGAGCAGACCGGCCAGGCCCGCGGGCCCTGCGCCTTGAGGACCTTCTCGGCGACGGCTATCTGCTGGTCCTTGGTGGCGCGGTCGGCGCGCGGGGCGTACACGGTGCCGCCGTACGCCTCCCAGGTGGACTGCTTGAACTGGAGACCGCCGTAGTAGCCGTTGCCGGTGTTGATGCTCCAGTTGTTGGTGGACTCGCACGCCGCGACCTTGTTCCAGGTGTCGACGTCGGCCGCCTCCGCCGTGCCGGTGCCCATCAGTGGCAGCGCCATCCCGGCGCCGCCCGCCGTGACGGTCAGCGACGCACGGTTGATCCGGTTCGGCTGATACCGGCGGTGCCGACCGCGTACGGCCATGGGAGCCCCCTCCGTCACACACTTCTCAGTCACGTCAGACACACGACAAGGCGGCAAGTTAGCCGCTTGGACCAAGCCGTGACAAGGGCGCGTGACCGAGGGGGCGGCGCACGGATCAGCCCTTCAAGTGCTCCGGGATCCACTGGAGTTGGACACTCTGCTGGTAGGGGCCACCGCCCTCATGATCGTTGAAGGCGTACACCTCCATCGAACGCTCCGCACCGGCATAGGAGTTGTGCGCCGCGAAGACGGTGGACGGCGGGCACGTCATGTCCTCCAGAGCCGCCGAGAAGAGCGCGGGCGCCGTGCCCCGGGCCGCGAAGTGCACGCCGTCGAAGTAGGAGAGCGTACGGAAGACGCGGTCCTCGACGCCCCGCCTCGCCTTCATGTAGAGCGCGATCTCGCGGTAGGGCGGCCGGTCGGTGATCGTCGTGGAGCGCGGGAAGTCGCACAGGAAGGGCACGTCGGCGGCGATCGCCGCCAGGTCGGGGACGAGCCCGCCGACGGCGAGCGTGATCCCGCCGCCCTGGCTGCCGCCGACCGCGGCGACGCGCGAGGAGTCCACCAGCGGATGGGAGCGGGCCGCCTCGACGGCGCGTACGCCGTCGGTGAAGACGCGCCGGTAGTAGTACTCGTGGGGGTCCTCGATACCGCGCGTCATGTAGCCGGGGACGGCGGGACCGCTGCCGACCGGGTCGGGGGTGTCGCCCGCCGAGCCGCCGCTGCCCTGGCCCCGGGTGTCCATCACGAAGTGCGCGAAGCCGGCCGCCGACCAGAGCAGCCGCTCGTGCGGCAGGCCGCGGCCGCCGCCGTAGCCGATGTACTCGACGACGGCGGGCAGCGGTTCGGTCGTCCCGGCGGGCAATATCAGCCAACCTTTGACCGGGTGACCGCCGAACCCCGCGAACGTCACGTCGAAGACGTCGACCGTGCTCAGGTGCGCGTCGTAGGGAACGAACCGGGCGTCCAGGTCGTGCTCACGTGCGGCCGAAAGGGTCTTCTCCCAGAAGGCGTCGAAGTCCTCCGGCTCGGTCGCTTCGGGCCGGTAGCGGCGCAGTTCGTCGAGCGGCATGTCGAAATGGGGCACGGGCGGCTCCTCCGTCGGACACAGTGTCGGGATGTCACGCTACGCCGCGGGGCAATACTGGCGGACACCACCGGCACTTCCACATCCAGGAGCCACGGCATGAGCAGCACGTCAGCCCAGATCGGTGTCACGGGCCTCGCGGTCATGGGGCGCAATCTGGCACGCAACTTCGCCCGCAACGGCTACACCGTCGCCCTGCACAACCGCACGGCGGCCAAGACCCACGCGCTGGTCGAGGAGTTCGGCCACGAGGGCGAGTTCATCGCCACCGAGACCGCCAAGGAGTTCGTCGCGGCCCTCGAACGCCCGCGCCGCCTCGTCATCATGGTGAAGGCGGGTGAGCCCACGGACGCCGTCATCCAGGAGTTCGCGCCGCTCATGGAGCCGGGCGACATGATCATCGACGGCGGCAACGCGCACTTCGCGGACACCCGGCGCCGCGAGCGTGAACTGCGCGAGCAGGACATCCACTTCGTCGGCACGGGCGTATCGGGCGGCGAGGAGGGCGCGCTGCTGGGCCCGAGCATCATGCCGGGCGGCTCCCCGGAGTCCTACGCCTCGCTCGGCCCGATGCTGGAGAAGATCTCGGCGAAGGCGAAGGACGGGTCCCCGTGCGTCACGCACGTCGGCCCGGACGGCGCGGGGCACTTCGTGAAGATGGTGCACAACGGCATCGAGTACGCGGACATGCAGCTGATCGCCGAGGCGTATCAGCTCCTTCGCGACGTGGCGGGCTACTCCCCCGCGCAGATCGCGGACATCTTCCGCACCTGGAACACCGGCCGCCTCGACTCCTACCTGATCGAGATCACGGCTGAGGTCCTCAAGCACGTGGACGCCGCGACGGGCGAGCCGTTCGTGGACGTGGTGCAGGATCAGGCCGAGCAGAAGGGCACCGGCCGCTGGACCGTGCAGATCGCCCTCGATCTGGGCGTGCCGGTGTCGGGCATCGCCGAGGCGGTGTTCGCGCGCTCCCTGTCGGGCCACACCGAACTGCGGGCGGCGTCCAAGGAGCTGGCGGGCCCGACGGCGCGTGCGCTGAGCGAGGCCGAGGCCGGGGCGTTCGCCGACCAGGTCGAGCAGGCGCTGTACGCCTCGAAGATCGTGTCGTACACGCAGGGCTTCCACGAGGTCGCCGCGGGCAGCGAGGAGTACGGCTGGGACATCGACCTGGGGGCGGTCGCCGCCATCTGGCGCGGCGGCTGCATCATCCGCGCCGCCTTCCTGGACCGCATCCGCGCCGCGTACGACACGCGCGCGGACCTGCCGAGCCTGCTCTCGGTCAAGACGTTCGCGCAGGAGATCGGCGCGGCCCAGGACGACTGGCGGGCGGTTCTGGTCGCGGCCACCCGGCAGGGTGTCCCCACGCCGGGCTTCTCGGCGGCCCTCGCGTACTACGACGCGCTGCGCGCGGACCGGCTGCCGGCCGCGCTGACGCAGGGACAGCGGGACTTCTTCGGGGCGCACACCTATCGGCGTACGGACCGCGAGGGGTCGTTCCACACCCTGTGGGGCGGGGACCGCTCGGAAGTGCGGGCCTGATCCGAACGAGAGGCCGTCTCGGCCTCCCCCGCCGTCAGACCGGCTTGGGCTCGGTCTCGGGCTCCGGTCCCGGCGGCGGGAGCGGGGTCGGCGGCGGATCCGGCGTGGGCCGCGGCACGGGGCCGGGACCCGGCCCCGGCACGGGGCGCTCGGGGTCGGGCACCGGACTCGGCCCGCCCGGGTCGGGGATCGGGCTGGGCGGCGTGGGCTCGGGGTACGGGACGGTCATGTCTCCTCCAGCGGGTCGGAGATCGGTCGTGTCCACTCTCTCCCGCCTCGCGTGCCCACGCCTGCCGAGTTAACGCGTCCTCGTGACGTCCGAACTCAGTCGTGGGTGCGGCGCAGCCGCACGACGGGGATGTCGCGATCCGTCTTGGCCTGATAGTCCGCGTAGGGGGCGAACAGCTCGACCAGGCCCGGCCAGACCCTGGCCTTGTCCTCGGCCGACAGGGTCTCGGCGCGGGCGGCGAACCGCTCCTCGGTGCCCACGCGGAGCCGCACGTCGGGGTTCGCGGCGAGGTTGCGGTACCACAGGGGGTGCTCGTCGGCTCCGCCGTTGGAGGCCACGATGAGGTAGTCGTCGCCGTCGCGGCCGTAGATGAGCACGGTGCGGCGCAGCTGCCCCGTGCGCTGTCCGCGGTAGTCGAGCAGCAGGCAGGGGGCGCCCTGGATCCGAGCGCCCTTCTTTCCGCCGGACTCCTCGTACAGGCGGGCCTGATCGGCCACCCAGCCGGTGGGACTGATCACGGCCTCTTCGTCCTGCTGCGCCATGTCCGCTCCTGTGAAGTCGTAGGGGTGAGCGGGAGGTGAGCGGTCACTCACCTCCCGCGATCAGCCTACGACGTGACACCCGCCCCGCACCGGTCAACTGCCGCGCGCAGTCCGAGCCTTGGGCTGGAGAGCACCGGGGCACGCAGGGTGGTGCGGTCCGCGGCGGACGCCATGGACGCCTGGGCCAGCAGGACGGCGTCGACGCCGTCCAGGGCGTCGACGGCGGCCACGACCCGGTCCACGTATCCCTCGTGGTCACCGGCGGTGAAGCACTCCCAGGCGCCGTCCACCAGGACGGTGGTGACGTCGACGGGGTGCCCGGCGCGGGCGGCCTCCTCCTCGACGAGGGCCACGGTCGGCCCCAGGGTGCTGGCCACGGTGGCGACGACGGCCACGGACCGCCCGGCGGCCACGGCGGCGGCCGCCATCGGCCTATCGACCCGCAGCACCGGCACTCCGACGGCGGCGGCAGCGGACTCGGCGACACCGCCGATCGTCGAGCAGGTGCAGAGCACGGCGCTCGCCCCGTCGGCGGCGGCCCGTTGCAGGAGCTCCTGGACGGCGCCGGCCACCGCGTCCGGCCCCTCGGCACGGGCCCGCGCGAGCAGCTCCTCGTGGACGAGGTGGCGCAGCGCCACGCCCGGATGGTCCTCGTCCCGCAGCTCCTCGAAGACGGGGACGTGCACGGGCGAGGTGTGCAGCAGGGCGAGCGCCGGCGTCACCACGCGGCCGGGTCCGACTTCACCTTGTCCAGGGCCGCGGCGACCAGTGCCCCCGAGGGGACGGGCGCCTCGTCGGGGTGCCGCTCGGCCCACTTCACGACGTACGGACACAGGGGCGCCACGGCGACGCCTTCCCGCGCCGCCATCGCGTACAGCTCCCCGGCCAGCGAACCCGCGATGCCCTCGCCCTCGTGCGCGGGCACCACTTCGGTGTGCACCGGCACCAGGGCGGACTCGGGGGCGTCCAGCGTGAAGTAGACGATCTGGCCGACGACTTCGCCGTCGGCGCGCGCTTCGAGGACGCCGCGCGCCCGGTCGTCGCGGATCTCGATCCCACTGCTCATCGGCTCTCCTGGAGTGCTGACACGGCCTGCGGGCTGCGCGCCATGTCGTCGGCGCCCGGCACCGGAGCCGCCGCGTCGTCGCCGAGGGCCACGATGCGGTTGTCCGCGCCGTCGACGTGCACGACCTTGGGCCGCAGGGTGCGTGCCTCGGCGTCGTCGACCTGGGCGTAGCTGATGATGATCACCCTATCGCCGGGGTGCACGAGGTGCGCGGCCGCGCCGTTGATGCCGATCACGCCGCTGCCGCGTTCGCCCTCGATGGTGTAGGTCTCCAGGCGGGCGCCATTGGTGATGTCGACGATGTGCACGAGCTCGCCGGGCAGCAGGTCGGCGGCGTCGAGGAGATCGGCGTCGATGGTGACGGAACCGACGTAGTGCAGGTCGGCCTGGGTCACCGTGGCGCGGTGGATCTTGGACTTGAACAGAGTACGCAGCACTTTGGACTCCTGAAAGACGGCTCCCTGCCAGCTTTTTGCAGGTCAGGGGCGCCTTTCACTGTACATCGGCCACTGTTCGAATCTAGGACTTTCCACAACATCGTGCGCTGCGGCGAGCAGGCTTGGGATGTTCGGCCCCGAGGCGCACTCAGCGGTCCACGCGCTTCTCGTGCGGTCCTGTGTCCGGGACCTCGCCCACCTCCGCCGCCGCAGGATCGAGTACGCGTGCCAGGAACGTCCGGGTCCGCTCGTGCTGCGGGTCGCCCACCACACGTTCGGGCGTGCCCTCCTCGACGATCACTCCGTCGTCCATGAAGACCACCCGGTCGGCGACCTCGCGCGCGAAGCTCATCTCATGGGTGACCACCAGCATCGTCATCCCCTCCTGGGCGAGCGAGCGCATCACCGCGAGTACGTCCCCGACCAGTTCGGGGTCGAGTGCGGAGGTCGGCTCGTCGAAGAGCATCAACTCGGGGTCCATGGACAGCGCCCGAGCGATCGCGACCCGCTGCTGCTGCCCGCCGGAGAGCTGCGCCGGATAGGCCTGTTCCTTGTCGACGAGGCCCACCCGCGCGAGGTTGGCCCGCGCGATGCGCTCCGCCTCCTCCTTGCCGCGCCGCAGCACACGGCGCTGCGCGATGGTCAGGTTCTCCAGCACCCTGAGGTGCGGGAAGAGGTTGAAGGACTGGAAGACCATGCCGATCCGGCGGCGTACGCGATCGATGTCCACATCGAGGTCGGTGACCTCCGTGCCGGCCACCGTCACCGTGCCCGACGTGGGCTCTTCCAGGAGATTGACGCAGCGCAGCAGGGTCGACTTGCCGGAGCCCGAAGGGCCGATGACACAGACCACGTCACCGCGCCCGACCGTGAGGTCGATGCCCTTGAGCACCTCCAGATCGCCGAACGACTTGCGCAGCTCGCGCACCTCGATCGCCTGGCCGGAAGGTGCGGGCGCGTCGGGTGCCTTGTCCAACTTCATGGTGCTCACCTGGCTTTCGCCGTACGGGCCTCGAGCCGCCGCACCAGATGGCCGAGCGGGAGGGTGATGACGAGATACAGCAATCCGGCGATCAGGATCGGGGTCAGGCTCTTGTGCTCGTTCAGCGCGTCCCGGCCGAAGTTGGCCAGCTCGAACTGGCCGAGCGAGAGGCCGAGCAGATACACCAGTGAGGAGTCCTTGGTGAGTAGGATCAGCTCGTTCGTCAGCGGCGGCAGCACGATCCGGAACGCCTGCGGCATCACGATCGACACCATCGCACGCCCCGGTGACATGCCCAGCGAACGGGCCGCCTCCGTCTGCCCCTTGGGCACGGCCAGAATGCCCGCGCGGATCGTCTCGGCCATATAGGCGGCGCCCACCAGGCCCAGGGACAGCATCACCGTGATGTTCATGTCGAGCGCGACCTCGAAGGCCAGCGGCACACCGAAGCCGAGCGCGATGAACACAAGCAGGGACGGAACGCCGCGGAAGAACTCGATGTAGGCGATCGCGATCCAGCGGTACGGAGGCACCGTGGACAGCCGCATCAGCGCGAGGACGACGCCGAGCCCCAGGCCGAAGCCGAAGCCGAGCAGCGTGTAGTAGGCGGTGTTGACCAGCGCGGTGGTGATCACCTCGGGGAACAGCGCCTTGGCGATCTCCACGTCGAAGAACGCCTGGCGCAGTGTCCCCCAATCGGCCACCAGCGCGAACACGGCTACGGCGATGAACAGCACGGCGTACTGGACGCCGCGGAACAGCCGTGCCCGCCGCCGTCGGGACATGGACATACGTGCAGAACTCCTCTGGTCAGCCGTTTGAATGCTCGAGGTCAGCTCTGCGGAGTGGTACCGAACCACTTCTTGTAGATCTTGTCGTAACTGCCGTCGGCCCGGGCCTCCTTGAGGACCTCGTTGACCTTCGTACGCAGTGAGTCGTTGCCCGTGCGGAAGCCGATTCCGTACTTCTCACCGGTGTCGAACTCCGCGGTCACCTCGGCGTCCGGGTTGTCCTTGATGTATTCGAAGAGCACGCCGTTGTCGTTGATGCCCGCGTCGACTTTGCCGGCCTTGACCGCCGTGAGCAGCAAGCCGACGTCCTCGTACTCCACGAGCTCCATGTCGAGGCCCTTGCTCTCCTTCTTGGCGTAGATGCCGCCGGTGGTGGCCTTCTGGTAGCCGAGCTTCTTTCCCTTGAGATCCTCGAAGGTCTTGTAGGGCTGCCCCTTCTTGGTGATCAGCGCCTGAGTGGCGTTGAAGTAGGGGGCCGAGAAGTCCATGACCTTGTCGCGCTCGTCGGTGATCGTCATGCCTGCCGCGGCCAGGTCACACTTGCGGATGTTGAAGTCCTGGCCGGTTTCGATGCCCTCGAAGGGTGTGTTGACGATCTCCTGCTCCACCCCCAGTTCCTTGGCGACCAGGTCGACCAGATCCACGTCGAATCCGACGATCTTGCCGTCCTTCTTCGACTGGAACGGCGGATAGGGCAGATGCGTGCAGGTCTTGATCTTGCCGGACGAGACGAGCTTGATCCCCGAGGCGCCCTTGTCGCCGTCGCTGTCGGACTTGGTGCTGGTGCAGCCCGTCATCAGCAGGCCGGCGACTGCGGTCAGGGCTATGGCGGCCACCGGGGAACGAACGGACTTCGGGGGACGAGCGGACACAGGACCTCCAGGGCAGGCTCGAACCAGAGCGCGAGCGAGATCAACAGCGCTGTGTGCTGCGCAAGCTGCGGTGCATCCTGCCACCGGCCAGGGCTCTTGTCCCGCCCTCGGGATTGCGTATGGGTAACACACTCGATCTCCACCGCATCAACTCCCCTGTGTGAGCGGCAGATTGCCCTGCGTCAGGTTCCGGGTCGACGCCGAGGGGTGGCCGAAACGGCGGTCGCGACCACAGCCGGGCGAACTCCGCGGGAAACGGAGGGCCATGCGGGAAAGCGATCAGGATTGGAGAAGCACCGGTCACCGAGCCCGCCTAGCGTGACGGACATGACCTCCATCGACTGCATCACCCTCGAGGTGGCCGACCCCACGGCCGCCGAGCGCTTCTACACGGACGCCTTCGGGCTCGACAAGCAGGTACGGCTGCGGGCCTCGGAGGCCCCGACGTCGGGCTTCCGCTGGTTCACGGTCTCGCTCGTGGTCTCCCAGCCGTCGATCGTCGACGGTCTGTTCGGTGCCGCGCTGGCCGCCGGGGCCACGGAGCTGAAGCCCGCGAAGAAGTCCCTGTGGGGCTACGGCGGCGTCGTACAGGCCCCCGACGGGACGGTCTGGCAGCTCGCGAGCTCGTCGAAGAAGGACACCGGCCCCGACAGCCGGAAGATCGACGAGATCGTTCTCCTGCTGGGCGTCTCGGACATGGCCGCGACCAAGCGGTTCTACGTCGACCGCGGCCTCACCGTCGCCAAGAGCTTCGGCAGCAAGTACGTCGAGTTCGACGGTTCGTCGAGTCCCGTCAAACTGTCGCTGTACCCGCGTCGCGGCCTGGCCAAGGTCGCCGGTGTCCCGCCGGAGGGCAGCGGTTCGCACCGGCTCGCGATCGGCGGCGACGCCGGGACCTTCACCGACCCGGACGGATTCGCGTGGGAGCCCGCGGCCTGACGCGAACCGGCCGCTGAGGCCGCCGGGCGCGCACAGGGATCCCGCCCCGTCGTAAGCCGACGGAGCGGGACCGCAGGAGCCGACGACGATCCGCTCGCCTACACCGCCACCGCCGTCTTCTCCGATGTCCCCGCCGTGCCCGCGAACTGCGTGCGGTACAGCTCCGCGTACCGGCCGCTCACCGCGAGCAGTTCCTCGTGCGTCCCGCGCTCCACGATCCGCCCGGCCTCCACGACGAGGATCTGGTCGGCGGAGCGCACCGTCGAGAGCCGGTGCGCGATGACGATCGCGGTGCGGCCCTCCAGCGCTTCGGCCAGCGCCTCCTGCACCGCCGCCTCCGAGGTGTTGTCCAGGTGCGCCGTGGCCTCGTCGAGGATGACGACCCGCTGCCGGGCGAGCAGCAGCCTGGCGATGGTCATGCGCTGGCGCTCGCCGCCGGAGAGCCGGTAGCCGCGCTCGCCGACCACGGTGTCCAGGCCGTCGGGCAGGGAGCGTACGAGGTCTTCGAGGCGGGCCCTGCGCAGGACGTCCCACAGGTCGTCCTCGGTGGCCTCGGGGCGGGCCAGCAGCAGGTTGGCGCGGACCGACTCGTGGAAGAGGTGGCCGTCCTGGGTGACCATGCCGAGGGTCTGGCGCATGGACGCCGCCGAGAGGTCGCGGACGTCGACCCCGCCGATGCGTACGGCCCCGCCGTCCGTGTCGTAGAGGCGCGGAAGCAGTTGCGCGATGGTCGACTTGCCCGCCCCCGACGATCCGACGAGGGCCACGGTCTGGCCCGGCTCGGCGCGGAAGGACAGGCCGTGCAGGACCTCGTCGCCGCCTCGGGTGTCGAGGGAGGCGACCTCTTCGAGGGAGGCCAGGGAGACCTTGTCGGCGGACGGGTAGCCGAAGCGGACGTCGTCGAACTCCACCGTCACGGGGCCTGCCGGGACCTCACGGGCGTCCGGCTTCTCGTCGATCAGCGGCTTCAGGTCGAGGACCTCGAAGACCCGCTCGAAGCTGACGAGCGCGCTCATGACCTCGACCCGCGCTCCGGCCAGGGAGGTCAGCGGCGCGTAGAGGCGGGTCAGGAGCAGGGCGAGGGAGACGATCGCGCCCGCTTCCAGGGTGCCGTTGAGCGCGAAGTAGCCGCCGAGGCCGTAGACGAGCGCCAGGGCGAGGGCGGAGACCAGTGTGAGCGCGGTGATGAAGGTGGACTGCGCCATGGCCGTGCGGACGCCGATGTCCCGTACCCGGCGGGCCCGCGTGGCGAACTCCTGCGACTCGGCGCCCGGACGCCCGAAGAGCTTGATGAGGGTGGCGCCCGGAGCGGAGAAGCGCTCGGTCATCCGCGTGCCCATCGCCGCGTTGTGGTGCGCGGCCTCGCGCTGAAGCTTGGCCATCCGAGAGCCCATGCGGCGCGCCGGCACGACGAAGACGGGCAGCAGGACAAGGGCGAGGAGCGTGATCTGCCACGAGAGCGTCAGCATCACGGCCAGGGTCAGGAGCAGCGTGACCACGTTGCCGACGACGCCGGAGAGCGTGTTGCTGAACGCGCGCTGGGCGCCGATCACGTCGTTGTTGAGGCGGCTGACGAGCGCGCCGGTGCGGGTGCGGGTGAAGAAGGCGACGGGCATGCGCTGTACGTGGTCGAAGACGGCCGTGCGCAGGTCGAGGATGAGCCCCTCCCCCAGGTTCGCCGACAGCCAGCGGCCGAGGAGGCCGAAGCCGGCTTCGGCGAGGGCGATGGCGGCGATGAGCAGGGCGTACCGGACCACGAGGGAGGACTCGCCGTCCTTGACAATCGTGTCCACGACGTTGCCCGCCAGGACGGGGGTGGCCACGGCGAGCAGCGCGGTGACGACGCTCAGGAGGACGAAGTAGACGATGCGGCGTTTGTGCGGCCGGGCGAAGGTGCCGATGCGGCGCAAGGTGGCGCGGGCGAAGGGACGGCGGTCCTGCTCGGCGTGCATGACGCTCTGCAGCTGGGTCCAGGCTGTCGTTTCCATGCTCATGAGAAGAACGTAGAACCTCAAGTTTCCTTGAGGTCAAGCGTCGGGGAAAGGACCACCGAAACGAGACCCCCGCGCGTCCCTGCCGCGTCCCTTGACCCGCATGTATCAGGAACGTACTTTCGCTTCAACTCTTGTGGCCATCACAGAGGTTGTCGACTTCCTGACGCGAGAAGGCGAACACATGCGAGAGCTACGAAGGCGTACTCTGCTGTCCGCGATCGGCGGCACGGCCGTCGCGGGAGGCGGCTTCACCGCCGCGGGCACCGGAATCGCGCAGGCCGCGCCGGAGCGTCCGAGCCCCGTCGACCCGAAGATCAAGAAGCTGCTCGACCGTATGACTGTCGAAGAGAAGCTGGGTCAGTTGCAGCAGCTCCCCTGGGCCGTCAGCACGGGCCCCGGCGGCAGTGAGACCAAGGACGTCGAGGACGCGGCACGCGCCGGACGGCTCGGCTCGGTCCTGAACATCTTCGGCGCCAAGAGCAGCAACGCCCTGCAGCGCATCGCGGTGGAGGAGTCCCGGCTCGGCATTCCGCTGCTCTTCGGGCTCGACGTCATCCATGGACTGTGGACGACGTTCCCGATCCCCCTCGCCCAGGCGTCGAGCTTCGACCCGGAGGTCGCCCGGCGGGACGCCGAGGTGTCGGCGAAGGAGTCCCGCTCGAACGGCGTGCACTGGACGTTCTCGCCGATGATGGACGTCACGCACGAGCCGCGCTGGGGCCGCGTCGCCGAGGGCTGCGGCGAGGACCCGTACCTCACGACGGCGTTCGCCGTGGCCAAGGTGGAGGGCTACCAGGGCGAGAAGGGTTCGGGCCTCGACGCCAAGGACCGCGTCGCCGCCTGCGCCAAGCACTTCGTCGCGTACGGCGGGGCCGAGGGCGGCAAGGACTACAACACGGTCGACGTGTCGGAGTCGCGCCTGCGCAACCACTATCTGCCGCCGTTCAAGGCCGCGTTGGACGCGGGCGTGGCCACGGTGATGGCCTCCTTCAACACCATCAGTGGCGTCCCGGCCCACGGCAACTCCCACACGCTCACCGACGTGTTGCACAAGGAGTGGGGCTTCGACGGCTTCGTCGTCAGCGACTGGAACGGCGTCGACGAGCTGATCGCGCACGGTTTCGCCGAGGACGGCGCCGACGCGGCCCGCCTCGCGCTGAACGCCGGCGTCGACATGGAGATGGCGAGCACGGACCTGGCCGAGCACGGCAAGAAGCTGCTGAGCGGCGGCAGGATCAGCAGGAAGCGTCTGGACGAGGCGGTCACGCGCATCCTGCGCCTGAAGTTCGCCCTTGGGCTCTTCGAGCATCCGTACGTCGACGAGGGCGCCGCCATCGACAAGCCGTCCGCCGATGCCCGCAAGGCCGCCCGCGAGACCGCCGCCCGCTCGATGGTGCTCCTGAAGAACGACGGCGAGGCGCTGCCGCTCAAGAAGTCGACCGGTTCGATCGCGGTCGTCGGGCCGTTCGGCGACTCGGACGACCTGCTCGGCACGTGGACGTTCCCCGGCGCGGCCAAGAGCTTCCCCTCGGGCAAGATCCTCGCGGCGGTGCGGGCCGCCGCCCCGCAGGCGAAGGTGACGTACGCGAAGGGCGTCGACGCCGATGGCACGGACACCGGCGGCATCCCGGCCGCGGTCGCCGCGGCCGGGAAGGCGGACGTCACCGTCGTCGTGGTCGGCGAGCCCCCGGCGATGAGCGGCGAGGCGGCGGCGCGCAGCGACATCAGCCTGCCGGGCGGGCAGGAGAAGCTGATCGAGGCGATCGCCGGGACGGGCAAGCCGTTCGTGGTGGTCCTGGTCAACGGGCGCCCGCTGACCGTCGGCGACTGGCTGAAGTCCGCGCCCGCCGTCCTCGAGGCCTGGCACCCGGGTCTCGAGGCGGGCAACGCCATCGCCGACGTGCTGTTCGGGAAGGTCGATCCGGGCGGCAAACTGCCCGTCTCGTTCCCGCGCACGGTCGGCCAGATCCCCGTCCACTACAACCACGAGTCGACGGGCCGCCCCTACAACGCGGACAACAAGTACACGTCCAAGTACCTCGACCTGCCCCCGGACCCGCAGTTCGCCTTCGGCCACGGGCTCTCTTACACCAGGTTCGAGATCGGCGAGCCGAAGCTGAGCCGCGACAGCGTGTCGGCGCGGGCGCTGCGCAAGGGCGACACGCTGGAGGTCTCGGTCACCGTCCGCAACACCGGTGACCGCGAGGGCGACGAGGTCGTCCAGCTGTACGTCCACGACATCGCGGCGAGCATCACGCAGCCGGTGCGCAAGCTGCGCGGGTTCCGCCGGGTGACCCTTGGGCCGGGCAGGTCGAAAGCCGTCCGCTTCCGGCTCGGCGCCGACGACTTCGGGTTCTGGACGAACGCGCAGAGCGGTGAGTTCCGTGTCGAGGAAGGGGCCGTGGACATCTATGTGGGCAACAGCTCCGAGGCCGAGGCGAAGAAGAGGCTGACGATCACGTAGCGGCAGCGGCGCATCCCCTTGGCGGCGGAGCGGAGGGCCGGGTCCCGGTGGGCCGGGTCCCGGTGGGCCGGGTCCCGGTGGGCCCGGCCCTCACCCGTCAGCCGAGTTCGAGCGTGGTCACGCCGAAGACCCGCTCCTGGGCCAGCTCGCGCACGGGCCCGGTGTACATGCGGGCGGTCTCGAACGTGGGCTTCATGCCGCGCGCCTCGGCCAGGGCCACGGCATGCGGCTGGGACTCGGGGACGTCGATGACGACGGGCACGTCGTCCGCCTCCGCCGTCAGCGCGTCGAAGACCTCCTCCGCGTCGGCGCGCGTATCGGCGAACAGGGGCCCGACGCGCAGGGCGCCGTGTGCCGGGCGGAGCACGCCGTATCCGGTGACGCGGCCGTCGACGATGCGGGCCAGGGCGCGGTGCCCCGGCGCGGTGAGCCAGGACTCCAGGAAGCGCGGACGGTCGGCGGGGTAGCACGCGGCGTCGTACGCGGTGATCGCCCGCAGGCCCGCGGCCTCGACCGGCAGGATCCGCGGGGGTCGTGGGAAACCGCCGGGCACGAGACCCGTGTAGCGGATGGTGCGGTGGGCGAACTCGAAGCCCGAGCGGCGGTAGTTGTCCTGCTGGGCGACCACGCCGTCGAGGCCGACGGTGCGGTTTCCCGCGTGGGCGATGGCGGTCTGCCAGGTGGTGATGCCGTGGCCCCGGCCGCGCAGGTCGGGGCGGACGAGGTAGAAGCCCAGGAAGGCGTACAGCTCGTCGTAGTTCACGACCGAGATCGCGGAGACCGGCTCGCCGTCGATGCGGCCGATGAAGAACCCCTCCGGGTCCTGCACGAAGAAGGACGGGCCGTCGCGCAGTCCCGGGTTCCAGCCCTCGTCCGCCGCCCATCCGCTGACGATCTGCCAGTCGTCGAGCGTCGCCCGCGAGATGGTGAGCCGCCCAGGGGCCGAGTCTGTCATCGCTGCACCCTTCGTACGGCGGCCGCGATCATCGGCCGCACCGCCATCATCCTGCCCGGGTCACGGCTCCGATACCCGATTCATAAGCGCTCCTTTCAAGGGTGCTCGGCTCCGGTATCGGGATGATTTGAGCCGGATATCTGCCGTGCGAGGAATTTCCGGAAGAGGCCTGGAAGGCTGGTCCGCGGGTGCGGGGCCCACTGTCCATTCATTTCCGGCCTTTTCTCGACGAGCCCTGACAAACGACCACTTGCGGTCATGGAACAACGCGAAGACGATCGGCGCCGGATGCCGTCACGGCAGCCAGCAGAAACCGTTCTTCCAGGAGGTTCCAGTGAACGACCGGCTCGCACTCGGCCCGGATGCCGCACGGCAACTGGCGACGACCACCAAGACCACTCCGCAGATGCGCGGCATCACCCCGCGCTATCTGCTGCGCGCCCTGCCCTGGGTGGATGTCGAGTCGGGCACCTACCGGGTGAACCGCCGCCGGACGTTCGTGCTCGGTGACGACCGCATCACCACGTACGAGGAGAGCGGCTCGCAGCGCGTCGTCCCGGGCGACTTACGCGAGGTGCCCTACCTCCGCGACGCCGACGACGCCCTGCTCGCCGAACTGGCCGGCGCCTTCACCGAGGTCACCTTCGAGGCCGGGCAGGTGCTCGCCCAGGAGGGCGACCCCGCCGACCGGCTGTGGGTGATCGTGCAGGGCAAGGCCGAGAAGCGGGTGACCGGGCGGTACGGCGAGGACGCGCTGCTCGAAGTCATCGGCGACGGCCAGTTCTTCGACCTCGGCGCGTGGACCCGTACCGCCGCGATGCCCTACCGCGTCAAGGCGCTCACCCCGGGTGTGGCGCTCTGCGCGGACCGCAGCGCGCTCGCCGGGCTCGCCGACCGTGACGAGGCGCTGGGGGGCGCGATCACCGCGTACTGCGACGCGGACCCCGACACGCCCGGCGCCGAGGTGCCGGTGGACCTGAGCGCGGGGCACGTCGGCGAGCCGGACCTGCCGGGGACGTTCGTCGACTACGAGGACGCGCCGCGTGAGTACCACATGACGCTCGCGCAGACGGTGCTCCGCGTGCACACCCGGGTCGCCGACCTCTACAACGGGCCCATCGACCAGACCCGCGCACAGTCCAACCTCACCATCGCGGCGCTGCGGGAGCGGCAGGAGTCCTCGCTCCTGAACCACCCGGAGCACGGCCTGTTCCACAACGTCTCCGCCGGGCAGCGGGTCCAGGCGCGCACCGGCGCCCCCACCCCCGACGACCTGGACGAGCTCCTGACGCGGGTCTGGAAGCAGCCCGGCTTCTTCCTGGCCCACCCCAGGGCGATCGCCGCCTTCGGCCGTGAATGTACGCGGCGGGGCGTGCCCCCGGTGACGGACAGCCGCTTCGGCAGCCCGCTCCTGACGTGGCGCGGTGTTCCGCTGGTCCCGTCGGACAAGGTGCGGTTCTCGGGCGGCACGGGCGCGGGCCTCGGCACCACCGAGATCCTGCTGATGCGGACGGGCGAGGCCGAGCAGGGCGTGGTGGGGCTGCGTCCCGCGGGCGTCGCGGACGAGGTCGAACCGGGCCTGTCCATGCGGAACATGGGCGTCGACCAGAAGGGCATCACGTCGTACCTGATGACGGCGTACTTCAACACGGCCGTGCTGGTCGAGGACGCCATCGCCGTCCTGCAGAACGTCGAGGTGTCGAACTACCATGACTACTCCTGACGCCAGGGCGCGAGGGCTGGGCGTTCCGGGGCTGTCGAACCTGCCGGGTGTGACGGGGGTGCCGGGCGCGACGGGGCTGCCGGATCTGTCGGGCCTGCCGAATGCGGCAGGAGCCCCCGGCGCGACGGGAGTTCCGGGCGTGACGGGGCTGCCGAGCTCGACGGGAGTTCCGGGCGCGACGGGAGTCCCGGGCTCGACGGGGGTGCTGCCGACGGCCCCCGCGGAATCCGCTCTCCCGGCCGCGACCCCGACCACCGCCGGCGCGGGCGCGCTCCCGCAGCTCCAACCCCCGGGGTTCACACCGGAGTCGGCCCGCCAGGACATCCCGATCCTGCACCGCACCGTCAACGGCCACCCCCTGGTCTGGCTCGACAACGGCGCCACCACGCAGAAGCCGCGCCAGGTCATCGAGGCACTCGGCGCCTACTACGGCGCCGCGAACTCCAACATCCACCGGGGCGCGCACACCATGGCGCGCGAGGCGACGGAGATGTACGAGGCGGGACGGTCCGCGGTCGCCCAGTTCCTGGGGGCCGGGTCGCCGGACGACATCGTCTTCGTACGCGGCACGACCGAGGCCATCAACCTGGTCGCCCAGAGCTGGGGGCGGGACAACCTCGGTCCCGGGGACGACATTCTGGTGGCCGTCCTCGAACACCACTCCGACATCGTGCCCTGGCAGCTGATCGCGAAGGAGACCCGCGCCCGGGTCGTGCCGATCCCCCTCACGCCCGAGGGAGCGATCGACCAGGACGCGTACGCCGATCTCCTCTCCTCCCGCACCCAACTCGTCGCCGTCAGCCACGCGTCGAACGTCCTCGGCACGGTCCCGCCCGTGAAGGAGATGACGGCCCTCGCCCACCGCTACGGCGCCAAGGTCCTGGTGGACGGGGCGCAGGCCGTCGCGCACTTCCCGGTGGACGTGCAGGACCTGGACGCCGACTTCTACGCCTTCTCGGGGCACAAGCTCTTCGCCCCGACCGGCATCGGCGCGCTCTACGCGAAGCCGGAGATCCTGCGGGCCATGCGGCCGTGGCAGGGCGGCGGCAACATGATCGACTCGGTCGACTTCACGCGGACCACGTTCGCGCCGGTCCCGCACCGCCTGGAAGCGGGCACGGGCCACATCTCGGGCGTGGTCGGCCTGCTGGCCGCCCTGAACTGGTTCACGTCCTTCGACCGGAACGCCGTCGCAGCCTACGAGAGCGCGCTCATGACGTACGCGCAGCAGGCCATGGCCACGGTGCCGGGCCTGGAGGTCCTGGGGTCGGCGCCCGAGCGGATCGCGGTCCTCACCTTCACGCTCGCGGGCCACGATCCGGCGGGCATCGCGGAGTGGCTCGACCGCGACGGCATCGCCATCCGCGCGGGCCACCACTGCGCCCAGCCCGCGCTCGCCCACTACGGCCTGGAGTCGGCCGCCCGCGCGTCGCTCGCGCTCTACAACACGTCCGAGGAGGTGGATCAGCTGGTGGCGTCCCTGCGGCGGCTTCAGGAGGCGCCACAGACGGCCGGGTAGGAAGGGCGTCGGGGGTCCGGTTTCCCGTGCGGCATGGTCGGATAGGCGACGTACATCGACTGAGCTTCGGGAGGCAGGATGTTCGTCCCGTTCGGGGCCCTTGATTTTCTGGACCGCGCCACGGCCGTGTACGGGGACCGGGTCGGCATCGTCGACGAGCCCGATCAGCCGGCCGAGCCCTGGGAGGGGCTCACCTATCGGCGCGTGGGTGAGCTGGCGCGGGCCCAGGCCGCCGGTCTCGACGCACTCGGGGTGCCGCACGGCGCCCGGGTGGCGGTGGTCTCGCACAACAGCGCACGGCTGCTGACGTCGTTCTTCGGCGTCAGCGGCCACGGCCGGGTGCTCGTGCCCGTCAACTTCCGTCTCTCGCCCGACGAGGTGAGCTACATCGTCACCCGGTCGGGAGCGAGCGTCCTGCTGGTGGACCCCGAACTGGAGGACCACCTCTCGGAGGTGACCTGCAAGCACCGCTACACGCTCGGGGCCGGGGCGGACGAGGAGCTGTACCGCTTCGACACCGAGCCGGAGCCCTGGGAACACGACGAGAACGCCACCGCGACCATCAACTTCACCAGCGGAACGACCGCGCGCCCCAAGGGCGTTCAGATCACGCACCGCAACATCTGGGTGAACGCCCTGACGTTCGCGCTGCACGCCGGGGTCACCGACCGGGACGTCTATCTGCACACCCTGCCGATGTTCCACGCCAACGGCTGGGGCATGCCGTTCGCGATGGCGGGCATGGGGGCGCGCCAGGTCGTGCTGCGCAAGGTGGACGGCGCGGAGATCCTGCGCCGGGTGGCCGAGCACGGGGTCACGGTGATGTGCGCGGCGCCCGCGGTGGTCAACGCGGTGCTCGCCGCCGCGCGGACGTGGAAGGGGGAGGTCCCCGGCCGGGACCGGGTGCGCATCATCGTCGCGGGGGCTCCGCCGCCCACCAGGACGGTCGCCCAGGTCGAGTCCGAGCTGGGCTGGGAGTTCATCCAGATCTACGGCCTCACCGAGACCTCACCCCTGCTCACCATCAACCGCACCCGCTCCGAGTGGGACGACCTCACCTCGCAGCAGCGCGCGGAGAAGCTGGTCCGGGCCGGGGCGCCCGCGCTGGGCGTGACGCTGCGGACCTCGGACGAGGGCGAGATCCTCGCCCGCTCGAACGTGATCCTGGAGGGGTACTGGGAGCAGCCGGAGGAGAGCGCTCAGGCGCTGGAAGGCGGCTGGTTCCACACGGGCGACGGCGGTTCGATCGGCGCGGACGGCCATCTGACGATCAGTGACCGCAAGAAGGACGTCATCATCACCGGCGGTGAGAACGTGTCCTCGATCGAGGTGGAGGACGTGCTGTTCAGCCACCCCGCGGTCGCCGAGGTCGCGGTGATCGGGGTGCCGGACGAGAAGTGGGGCGAGACCATCAAGGCCCTGATCGTCCTGGCCTCCGGCGCGCACGCCACGGAGGAGGAGCTGATCCGGCACTGCAAGGAGCACCTCGCGGGCTTCAAGGCGCCGACCTCGGTGGAGTTCCGCGCCGAGCTGGCCCGCACGGCCACCGGAAAGCTCCAGAAGTACAAGCTGCGCGGGCCCTACTGGGAAGGGCGCGAGCGGGGCGTCAACTGACCGCAGGCCTTGCCGGTAGCGCCACCTGCCGAAAGCCCCACCGGAAGCGCTACCAGTCGGTGCTCGTGTGCGTCTCGCAGAGCTCGAAGACGGCCTCCCCGGTCTCCGGATCGGACCCGGCCACGGGCCGCACACGCGCGCCGACCCACACCAGATGCGGTGATGCGCCCACGACACGGCAGCGGAACACGAACCCTTCGGGGAAGCGGACGAGGGACTCGTTGCGCGCGGTCCCCGTGTAGCGGTTGACCACGCTGGACTGGACGACGACGCCTTCGCCGTCGCTGCGCTCCGCCTCCAGATCACTGGACGCGCACACCGGACACAGCATGCGCCGGAAGGACGCGGTGCCGCACCATCGGCAGCGTCGGTAGATCAGGCCGGTTCGCTCGTGTTCTGTCGGCGCGACGCTCAAATCCTGCTGGGACACGTCTCGACCCCCTGCATTCGGCTCGGATGCGCCGCGCTCGGCGTCGACGCCTTCGCACCATATGGCACTGAGTGCCAGCAGGTAAAGGTACTGAGTGCTGCTTTCCGGAGTTCAGTCCTGGCCGAGGGCCGACTCGACGCGCTGCACGACCCGCCACATGGGGGCACGCTTCGACACCACCATCACGACGACCTCGTCGTCGGTGTCGGCGGCGGCCTCCCCGTTCGCCGCGGCGCTCCCCCACCCGTTCCGCACCAGTTCGAGCGCGTGGTCCACCGCGGCCTCGGCGTCACCGTCGCCGCCCGAACGCAGCCAGGAGCGCAGGGCGTTGTTGTGCGCGGCGACCACGGCGGCGGCGATCACCTCGGCGCGCAGGGAGCCGTCATCGGCCTCGGCGTAGCGGCCGCGGAGGTAGCCGGCCATGGTGCGTTCGTAGCGGCGCACCACCGACAGTTCGTACGTACGGAGGCCGGGGACCTCTTGGGTGAGGCGGTAGCGCTGCACGGAGAACTCGGGGTTCGTGGCGTACATGCGCAGCACGATCCGGGCCGCGTCGCACACCGCGTCCACGGGATCGGCGCCGTCGGCCGCTTCGAGGAACGCCGTCATGTCGGCCAGGCAGCTCTCGTGGTCCGGAAAGACCGCGTCCTCCTTGGACGGGAAGTACCGGAAGAAGGAGCGGCGCCCGACCCCGGCCCGCGCCACGATGTCGTCCACCGTGGTCTGCTCGAAGCCGCGCTCCAGGAACAGCTGGAACGCCGCCTTGGCGAGCACCTCTCGCATGGGGGCCTTCTTCGCCGCTCCGCGTGCCTCAGTCATGCGGGGAACGTAGCACCGTGACGGCACATCTGGCACTACGTACCTTTACAGGGGGTACTGAGTGCCATACCGTCGTCCTAACGAACCACACCAGGTAGGAGAGCCGGCGTGAGCTTGAGGATCGTTGTCACCGTGAAGTACGTGCCTGACGCCACCGGCGACCGGCACTTCGCCGATGACCTGACCGTC